>NZ_JASHEB010000004.1:0-205898 GCF_047463315.1 Streptococcus infantis
TTGTAGTAGTTGAAGTTGAAGTCTTAGGCTCTTCAGTCGTAGTTGTAGTGGATGAAGTTGTAGACTCAGGAGTCGTAGTTGTAGTAGTTGAAGTTGAAGTCTTAGGCTCTTCAGTCGTAGTTGTAGTGGATGAAGTTGTAGACTCAGGAGTCGTAGTTGTAGTAGTTGAAGTTGAAGTCTTAGGCTCTTCAGTCGTAGTTGTAGTAGTTGAAGTTGAAGTCTTAGGCTCTTCAGTCGTAGTTGTAGTGGATGAAGTTGTAGACTCAGGAGTCGTAGTTGTAGTGGATGAAGTCGTAGACTCAGTAGTTGTAGTAGTAGATGTCGTAGTCGTTGTTGAAGTTGTTGAAGTTGTTGTGGTAGTAGATGTAGTCGTTGTTGTAGTTGTTACATCACTATTGTAGACTTGTGCATCTGCTGAAGCAGCTTTGTTAACCCAAGTGTTTTCTTTGGTTACAGCTGTTTTGTGTTGATCGCTTGTAAGAGAAGCAACGTTTGTTACGCTCTTGATTTGATCAGCATGTTGTAGAAGTGTTTGATATGATAGGGTAATTTCGTCTGTAGATGTAACTTTAAATTGGTCGCTGACCTTAGTCAAATCAAGTTTAAATCCATGTTCTGTCCACTCAATGTATGGTTCTAATGCAAGACCAGACATTGATACTCCGTTGACAACTAGAGTTTTACCATTGACTTTCAAGTCAAATGATGCTGGAAGGTAAGTTCCACCTTTGAAGTATTGAGACACATCTTGACCTTTGGCAGATTTAATACGACTATAGTCAAGTGCAGGAAGGTTGGGCATTTGGTCAGTAAAGATGATGCTTGAAGCAGCTTCTTTCTTGTCAACAGCATTGTTTACTGATATGTGCCAGAACAAGAAACCATCAGTAGTCTTATCAGTTACTTCTAGGGTATCTCTCCAGTCTGGAATTCCTGTAGGTCCCCAAATTTTTTGAGCATGTTGCAAGTTAGTGTTATCTGTACCACCAGAATTATACTTCTTAATCGGAAGTAGGACTGGTACTGGACCTTGTCCAGAACGTTTGACAATTGCAGATTCTGAACCGATTTTAATGGAGCGTTCTTGGTCTTGACCAGTGGTATTATCTCCATCCCATTTATACCAGAATGATACGTTTCCTTCGGCCCCTTTATTTCCTCCTTTTACAAAGGTGATAGTCAGAGTCTTACCATCATCTGATACTTTTCCTGTTGCAATTTCTTCGCCACTAGCGTTTTTCATTGAGCTAAAAGCAGAAGAAGCAAACTTAACGTCCTCTGGCATAGAAATCTTGAATGTATCTCCGACTTCCACACCTGAATCAATTTCCCAGTGATATGAAATCTTTTCGCCTTCAGTTTTCACTTGAGAAATCTTCACTTGGCTGGTTAATTCTTTTGCTTGGGTACTATATGCACCAATAGAAATTAGAAGTGCTAGGGCCGCAAACGCAGAAATAACAGCAAAAAATAACTTTTTCATTGTTCCTCCTTTTTATAGTTGATTTACCAAACAAGACAATTTTAGCACTAACATATTAAGCGGTCAAATAATACGACTTAACAATTTTTATAAAACATCTATAGAGTTACGTGAGATGAAAATATTGTAAAAATCATTTCAATCCTTCTTTCTATTTAAAAATATGATAAAATAGGTATGTTTGAACTAGAGCATTCGCTCAGAAATTTAGAATAGGAGAATATGATGCAAGCAGTAGAACATTATATTGAAACATTTGTTCCTGAACATTATGATTTGTTTTTAGACTTGAGTCGTGAGACCAAGACTTTTTCAGGAAAAGTAACTATTACTGGTCAAGCTAAAAGTGACCGTATTTCCCTTCACCAAAAGGATTTGGAGATTTCTTCAGTTGAAGTAGGAGAACAAGCTCGTCCATTTACAGTTGATAACGAAAATGAAGCCCTTCATATCGAACTTGCAGAAGCAGGTTCAGTTGAATTGGTTATCGCTTTTTCAGGTAAAATCACAGACAACATGACAGGAATCTATCCATCATACTACACAGTTGATGGAGTTAAGAAGGAAGTTTTGTCGACTCAGTTTGAGAGCCACTTTGCCCGTGAAGCCTTCCCATGTGTGGATGAGCCAGAAGCTAAAGCAACCTTTGATCTAGCACTTCGCTTTGACCAAGCAGAAGGCGAACTTGCCTTGTCAAACATGCCTGAGATTGATGTTGAAAATCGCAAGGAAACTGGCATCTGGAAGTTTGAAACTACACCTCGAATGTCCTCATACTTGCTAGCCTTTGTAGCTGGTGATTTGCAAGGGGTAACTGCTACAACTAAAAACGGTACTCTCGTTGGTGTTTACTCAACCAAGGCACACCCACTTTCAAACCTGGAGTTTTCACTAGACATCGCTGTTCGTTCTATCGAATTTTACGAAGACTATTACGGAGTTAAGTATCCAATTCCTCAATCTCTTCACATCGCCCTTCCTGACTTCTCAGCAGGTGCTATGGAAAACTGGGGTCTCGTAACCTACCGTGAAGTCTACTTGGTTGTAAATGAGAACTCTACTTTTGCCAGCCGTCAACAAGTAGCTCTTGTCATTGCCCACGAGCTTGCTCACCAATGGTTCGGTAACCTCGTAACTATGAAATGGTGGGATGACCTCTGGCTCAACGAAAGCTTCGCCAACATGATGGAATACGTCTGTGTGGATGCGATTGAGCCAAGCTGGAATATCTTTGAAGACTTCCAAACAAGTGGAGTGCCAGCCGCACTTAAACGTGATGCGACTGATGGTGTTCAGTCTGTTCACGTTGAAGTTAAACATCCAGATGAAATCAATACACTCTTTGACTCTGCTATCGTTTATGCTAAAGGAAGCCGTCTCATGCACATGCTTCGTCGTTGGCTAGGAGATGCTGATTTTGCTAAAGGTTTGCGTGCTTACTTTGAAAAACACCAATACGGAAATACCATTGGTCGTGACCTTTGGAATGCCCTTGCTCAAGCATCAGGCCGTGATGTAGCAGCCTTTATGGATTCTTGGTTGGAGCAACCTGGTTATCCAGTTTTGACTGCTACAGTTGAAAATGATGTTTTGAAGATTTCACAAAAACAATTCTTCATCGGTGAACACGAAGACAAGAACCGTCTTTGGGTAGTACCCCTTAACAGTAATTGGAAAGGTTTGCCAGATACACTCGAAACTGAAAGCATCGAAATCCCTGGCTACGCCGCTCTTCTTGCTGAAAACAAAACAGCTCTTCGTCTTAACACTGAAAATACTGCCCACTACATTACTGACTATCAAGGTGAATTACTGGATGCTATCCTTTCAGAATTAGTAGAACTTGATAATACAAGTAAGCTTCAAATCGTCCAAGAACGTCGCTTGCTTGCTGAGGCAGGACACATTTCATTTGCAGACTTACTTCCAGTCCTTGATAAACTTGCTAAGGAAGAGTCTTACCTTGTTGTTGCTGCAGTTTCTCAAGTGATTTCTGCCCTTGAGCGCTTTATCGATGAAGGAACAGAAGTTGAGAAAGACTTTAATAACCTCATTGCTAAATTGGCTCGTCACAACTATGAACGACTTGGTTTTGAAGCAAAAGAGGGTGAATCTGATGAAGATGAATTGGTTCGTCAATTAACCATTTCTATGATGATTCGTTCAAATGATGAAGAAGCTAGTCAAGTTGCTAGTCAAATCTTTGCAGCTCATAAAGAAAATCTTGCAGGACTTCCAGCGGCTATTCGCTCTCAAGTCCTCATCAATGAGATCAAACATCATGAGACTAAGGAGTTGGTAGCGACTTATCTGGACTTATACACTCATGCAACAGATGCGGTCTTTAAACGCCAGTTGGCAGCTGCTCTAGCATACAGTACAGATGCAGAAAATATCCAAACTTTGATTAGTTCATGGAAGGATAAATTTGTGGTGAAACCACAAGACTTGTCTGCTTGGTATTACCAGTTCCTAGCTCATCAAACAACTCAAGAAACTGTTTGGGTATGGGCGCGTGAAAACTGGGATTGGATCAAGGCAGCCCTCGGTGGAGATATGAGCTTTGATAGCTTTGTTATCCTTCCTGCTCATGTATTTAAGACAGAGCGACGCTTGGGAGAATACAAGGAATTTTTTGAACCACAACTCTCTGACCTAGCTCTTAGCCGTAACATCGGTATGGGAATCAAGGAAATCGCAGCACGCGTTGAATTGATTAAACGTGAGAAAGCAGCAGTTGAAGCAGTTGTTGCACAATATGGCAAGGCTTAAAAACTTCTTGACTAAATAGAATATAAAAACTCAACTTTCTCTTAGAAAAACAAGGAAAGTTGAGTTTTTTTTAAGATATTTTTGCTATAATGGATATAATAAGGAGGAATTTTTGATGATTAAAATTCTATTAGTGGAAGATGACCTAGGCCTGTCAAATTCAGTCTTTGATTTTTTGGATGATTTTGCAGATGTCATGCAGGTATTTGATGGCGAAGAAGGTCTCTATGAGGCTGAAAGTGGCGTCTATGACCTGATTCTATTGGACTTGATGTTACCAGAAAAAAATGGTTTTCAAGTCTTAAAAGAACTACGTGAAAAAGGTGTTTCGACTCCTGTTCTCATCATGACAGCCAAGGAAAGTCTTGATGACAAAGGACATGGGTTTGAGCTGGGAGCAGATGATTATCTAACCAAACCTTTCTACCTTGAAGAACTCAAGATGCGTATTCAGGCCCTCCTCAAACGCTCAGGGAAATTTAACGAAAATACCTTAACGTACGGTGATTTGACAGTCAATCTATCTACCAATGAAGTTAAGGTACATGATGCTGTTGTGGAGTTGCTTGGTAAAGAATTTGAACTCTTGGTTTATTTCCTCCAAAACCAAAATGTCATCTTACCTAAAACTCAAATCTTTGATCGATTATGGGGATTTGATAGTGACACAACTATTTCCGTTGTAGAAGTCTATGTATCAAAAGTTCGTAAGAAATTGAAAGGTTCAGTCTTTGCTGAGAACCTTCAAACCTTGCGTAGTGTTGGGTATATTTTAAAACATGTTTAATAAACTAAAAAAGAATTGGTATGCAGAAGATTTCAGCTACTTTATCCGTAATTTTGGAGTATTCACGCTGATTTTCTCTGCCATGACCTTGATTATCCTGCAGGTTATGCACTCCAGTCTCTATACGTCAGTGGATGAAAAACTCTTATCATTGAGCAAAAATCCCCAGGACATTATTCAATTAGCGGTCAATCGTGCGACTGAAGACGTAAAGGATTTAGATGGTGGGAATGTAGCTCCAGCTTCTGATAAAAAACCAAATGTGAGTTCCAATACTGAAGTGATTTTGCTGGATTCGAATCTCAATCAATTGGTGACTGGCAATCGCTTTTTGGGATTAGATAGAATCACCTTCAATAAAAAGGATTTAAACCATATTCGCCAACTTCATGTTGTCAATAGCTACGGTCAGGATGAGATTTACCGTGTTGTCTTGACGGAAATAAATATTGATTCGGTTTCGACCAATATTAAGTATGCTGCTGTCCTGATTAACACGAGCCAACTAGAGCAGATCAGTCAAAATCACGAGCAGTTAATTGTGGTGGTCATGGCAAGTTTTTGGATTCTATCTATCTTAGCCAGTCTCTATCTTGCTCGTGTCAGTGTTAAACCCTTGCTTGAAAGTATGCAAAAGCAGAAGAGCTTTGTGGAAAATGCCAGTCATGAATTGCGTACTCCCTTAGCAGTTCTTCAGAATCGCCTGGAAACTCTTTTTAGAAAACCAGAAGCGACCATTATGGAATCAAGTGAGAGCATCGCTTCCAGTTTGGAAGAAGTTCGAAATATGAAGTTTCTAACGACAAATCTTCTCAATCTAGCACGTAGAGATGATGGTATTAAGCCAGAGCTTGGCGAAGTAGAACCTGCTTTCTTTAATACGACCTTTACCAACTATGAAATGATTGCATCCGAGAATAATCGTGTTTTTCGTTTCTCGAATCGTGTTCATCGCACCATCATCACAGATAAACTTCTCCTCAAGCAATTGATGACCATTTTGTTTGACAATGCGGTCAAATAT
The DNA here is from genome assembly GCF_047463315.1 of Streptococcus infantis. Classification (GTDB taxonomy): domain Bacteria; phylum Bacillota; class Bacilli; order Lactobacillales; family Streptococcaceae; genus Streptococcus; species Streptococcus infantis_AB. Next base: position 6,067 of record NZ_JASHEB010000004.1, read on the forward strand.
ACAGAAGAAGAGGGAGATATTTATTTTGAGATTTCAACGACAGAACGTAGTCTTTATCTAAAGGTAGCAGATAATGGAATTGGTATTTCTGCAGCAGATAAAAAGAAAATTTTTGATCGATTTTATCGTGTTGATAAGGCTCGGACACGTCAAAAGGGTGGTTTCGGTTTAGGTTTGTCTTTAGCTAAGCAAATCGTTGATGCCCTCAAGGGGAGCATCAGTGTTAAAGATAATAAACCTAACGGAACAATTTTTGAAGTCAAGATAGCTATCTCAACACCATCAAAACGAAAGAATAAATAAAAAAAAACCTTCGATTCATCGAAGGTTTTTATTTGAATTTTTTCTTGATAAAAGTACGCTGAAATTGCAATGCTACAAGACTAAGACCGATAGCTAAAGCAAATGATAAAACAGTATTGACTTTTAGTGATAAGAACAAAAAGCTAAAAATCGCTAAAAAGACGCAGAAGCAAGCAATGTTCACAAAAAATAGGACTTCCTTTACACTAGCGACAGAAGCATTTTCTGGAACATAATCTTGAAACTGAGCAGTTTTTACACTTTCTTGTTCTAACTCATACGGGTGTAATTTTCTAGCGGGCATATTTCTCTCCTTACCAATACATTACTATTTTATCACTTTTTAAAGAGAGAATTATTACAGGATGGTTACAAATTGCATAAAATCTGTTTTCAAGGACAAAGTCGGTTTTCTTGACATGCCTTAGGGAAAATGATAGGATGGGTGAACCGTTTAAACTTTATTATTTTTCTCTTATTTCAAATGAGGGGAAGTTTGATAGTTGAAACGAATAAAAATCATACACAGATGCAAATAAATTCAATTTCGAAGTAAGGACAGGATTCTTTTAAATTGATTCTAGTTGTTCATGACAAGATGGTTTTCTATCTTTAGTGCTATGGTAGAGGGAAGATGTATTTTCCCGACAACAGAATACTTAAAGGAGATTGGCATGTATCTTGCTATCAAAGAAATTTTACAGAATAAACTGCGTTACAGTTTAATTCTAACTACCATTTTTCTCATTGCTTTTATGGTCTTTTTTATGACCAGTTTGGCTCTCGGGCTTGTTCGAAATAACAGGGCTGCTATTGATAATTGGCAAGCAACAGGAGTTGTGCTATCCGATTATGCAAATGATAATTTAACTGCATCCTTTATACCAGAAAAAGACTACAAAGATAAAGTGTCTGAGGATGCTGTTCCCCTAAGCTACATGTTTGCGGTGACAAACCTTGTAGATAGTAGTGACAAGATGAATGTCTCTATTTTTGGTCAAGAGTGGGACAGTTTTATCTCGCCAACCCTGATTGAAGGGCGTTACCCAGAAAATGACCAAGAAGTGGTAGTGGATCAGTCTTTTGAAAATTACGGCATCAAACTCGGGGACGCTATTCAACTCAACGGAAGTGAGACAAGTTTTAAGGTTGTAGGTTTGACCAGAGAAAATAAATTTTTCACGGAACCTGTTGTCTTTACAAGTTTAACAACGTATTGGGATTTACAAGGAATAATAAAAGGCAATCGTTCGATCTCTGCATTGGTATTGCAAAATGATGTAGAAGTGACTGGCGATGGTTTGAAGCAGATTTCTATTCAAAAATTGATTTCGAAAATTCCTGGCTATACCCCTCAGGTCAATGTATTCTCAGGAATGATTCTAGCTATGATTGTCATTACAGGTCTGATTGTAGGAATTTTTATCTACATCATTACTATTCAAAAATTAGGCCTCTATGGAATTATGCGAGCGCAAGGAATTCAGATAAAATCTATCGTATGGTCCCTTTTCTGTCAAATCTTTCTCTTATCTGGTTTAGGTATTGGAATGGCCTTAGTAGCCATTTGGGCAGTCATTTTAGTCTTACCTGCAACCTTCTTTTTCTATCCTAGTTGGCTGGCATACGTTGTCTTAAGCCTGGTCATCTGCTTAATGGCTCTTCTAGGTGGTGTTATTTCGCTTCCTCGTCTGCTAAAAGTAGATCCAATTACGGCCATTGCAGAATGATAAGGAGAATGACATGACTAGATTAATTGAGATGATTCAAGTGACAAAAACTTATGGCCAAGGTAATATGAAAGTTACAGCTCTTCATGAGACCAATTTTCAGCTAAACGCTGGTGAGTTTGTAGCCATTGTAGGGCCTTCTGGGTCAGGTAAAACAACCTTTTTAACGACTCTAGGCCAACTTCAGGAAGCTTCAAGTGGCAAGATTCTGGTAAAGGGAAAAGAGACTGGAAACCTAACCGAAAAAGAAAAAACGGATTTGCGCTTTAGTGAATTTGGCTTTATTCTCCAGGCTTCAAATCTGATTCCCTTTTTAACGGTTAAGGAGCAATTAGATTTAATTGACCGTTTGGATAAAAAGAAATCTATAAAAAGTAACCGACAAGAGTTGTTCAGTTTGTTGGACTTGGATAAGGTTCAAAATCACTATCCCAAAGCTCTCTCTGGTGGAGAACGCCAACGAGCTGCAATTGCTAGAGCCCTATACAATAATCCGAGCATCGTGCTTGCAGACGAACCGACAGCCAGTCTTGATACCCAAAGAGCTTATCAAGTTACAGATATGTTGGCTTCAATTGCCCATGAGCAAGGCAGGGGTGTTGTCATGATTACACATGATACTCGCTTGCTAGATAAGGTTGACCGTATTTATGTTATGAATGACGGACGGCTTGTCGAAAAGACACAAGCATAAAACGAAAAAGTGAACTGTTATTGATACGGTTCACTTTTTTTAAAATTTGGACTAACAAGACCCACTTTTCTATATAGCTGATTTTTTGGAAATGTGGTATAATTTTCTCTATGGAAAAGATTATAATTACAGCAACTGCTGAAAGTATTGAACAAGTAAAACAGCTACTCGAGGCTGGTGTCGACCGCATTTATGTCGGTGAGAAAGATTTTGGTCTTCGTTTGCCAACTACCTTTAGTCATGAAGAATTGCGCGAAATCGCAAAAATCGTTCATGATGCAGGTAAGGAATTAATCGTTGCGGTTAATGCTCTTATGCACCAAGACATGATGGACCGTATCAAGCCCTTCTTGGACTTTCTAGAGGAAATTAAAGCTGACTATATCACTGTTGGAGACGCAGGTGTCTTTTATGTGGTCAACCGTGACGGCTATTCTTTCAAAACTATTTATGATGCGTCAACCATGGTCACTAGCAGTCGTCAGATTAATTTCTGGGGACAAAAAGCAGGAGCGTCAGAAGCTGTTTTGGCGCGTGAAATCCCATCTGCAGAACTTTTCAAAATGCCTGAAATTTTAGAAATTCCTGCTGAAGTCTTGGTATACGGTGCTAGTGTTATCCACCATTCGAAGCGTCCGCTCTTGCAAAACTACTACAATTTCACACAGATTGATGATGAAAAATCTCGTCAACGTGACTTGTTCTTGGCCGAGCCTAGTGATCCAGAGAGTCATTACTCTATTTTTGAAGACAATCATGGAACTCATATCTTTGCTAACAATGACCTAGATTTGATGACCAAGTTGACTGAGTTGGTAGAACATGGCTTCACTCATTGGAAGCTTGAAGGTCTCTATACACCTGGCCAAAACTTTGTTGAAATCGCAAAACTTTTTATCCAAGCACGCAGCTTAATTCAAGAAGGGAACTTTACACATGACCAAGCCTTCTTGCTAGATGAAGAAGTTCGTAAGCTTCATCCTAAAAATCGTTTCTTGGATACTGGATTTTACGACTATGACCCTGATATGGTTAAATAAATATCACAAAACCCGAAATAAAATGTTCGGGTTTTTCTAGTGCAAGGATGAATTTGAAGCGTATTCATGATATAATGGAAGTAGCTCTATTTGGAGGTGTATAAGTGGAAAATCTGAAAAAAATGGCAGGAATTAAGGCTGCTGAGTTCGTCAAAGATGGTATGGTTGTCGGACTTGGAACAGGCTCAACTGCCTACTATTTCGTAGAAGAGATAGGTCGTCGCATCAAGGAAGAAGGCTTGCAGATTACAGCTGTAACGACTTCTAGTGTGACCAGCAAGCAGGCAGAAGGACTCAATATTCCTCTTAAGTCTATTGACCAAGTGGACTTTGTTGACCTGACAGTCGATGGTGCAGATGAAGTAGACAGTCAGTTTAACGGAATCAAAGGTGGTGGAGGAGCTCTTCTAATGGAGAAGGTTGTCGCAACTCCATCTAAAGAATATATCTGGGTTGTTGATGAGAGCAAACTAGTTGAGAAACTGGGTGCTTTTAAATTGCCTGTAGAGGTAGTTCAATATGGTGCCGAACAGGTCTTCCGTCGATTTGAACGAGCTGGCTATAAACCGAACTTCCGTGAAAAGGATGGCCAACGTTTTGTGACGGATATGCAGAACTTTATCATTGACCTCGCCTTGGAAGTGATTGAAGATCCAATTGCTCTGGGACAAGAATTAGATCACGTCGTTGGTGTCGTTGAGCACGGCTTGTTTAACCGAATGGTCGATAAGGTCATCGTTGCTGGACAAAAGGGCGTTCAGGTTTTAACTTCAACAAAAGCGAAATAATCAAAGTAAAAAGGAGACACACTATGCCAAAATTTAATCGTATTCACTTGGTGGTACTAGATTCTGTAGGAATCGGTGCAGCACCAGATGCTAATAACTTTGTAAATGCGGGTGTTCCTGATGGTGCATCAGACACACTTGGGCACATTTCAAAAGCTGTAGGTTTGGATGTACCAAACATGGCAAAACTTGGTCTTGGAAACATCCCTCGCGAAACACCATTGAAGACTGTTCCAGCTGAAAGCAACCCTACTGGTTACGCGACTAAGTTAGAAGAAGTTTCTCTCGGGAAAGATACCATGACCGGTCACTGGGAAATCATGGGACTCAACATTACCGAACCTTTTGATACTTTCTGGAATGGATTCCCAGAAGAAATATTGGCTAAAATCGAAGAATTTTCAGGCCGCAAGGTTATCCGGGAAGCAAACAAACCATACTCAGGGACAGCTGTCATCGATGACTTTGGACCACGCCAAATGGAAACTGGCGAGTTGATTATCTATACATCTGCTGACCCGGTTCTTCAAATCGCAGCCCACGAAGACATCATTCCTTTGGATGAATTGTACCGTATCTGTGAATACGCTCGTTCTATTACTCTTGAGCGCCCAGCTCTTCTAGGACGTATCATTGCTCGTCCTTATGTTGGTGAGCCTGGAAACTTCACTCGTACGGCTAACCGTCGTGACTTGGCTGTTTTACCATTTGCCCCAACTGTTTTGGATAAATTGAATGAAGCTGGTATTGATACTTATGCGGTTGGCAAGATTAACGATATCTTTAACGGTGCTGGTATCAACCATGATATGGGTCATAACAAATCAAATAGCCACGGTATAGATACCTTGATTAAGACCATGGGACTTCCTGAGTTCCAAGAAGGCTTCTCATTTACCAACTTGGTAGACTTTGATGCTCTTTACGGACACCGTCGCAATGCGCACGGCTACCGCGATTGCTTGCATGAGTTCGATGAGCGTTTGCCAGAAATCATTGCAGCCATGCGTGAAGACGATCTCTTGATGATCACTGCTGACCATGGTAACGACCCAACCTACGCTGGTACTGACCATACGCGTGAATACATCCCATTCTTGGCTTATAGCCCATCTTTCAAAGGTAGCGGCGTGATTCCGGTTGGCCACTTTGCGGATATCTCAGCTACTGTGGCGGACAACTTTGGTGTTGAGAAAGCCATGATCGGAGAAAGCTTCTTAGATAAATTGGTCTAAGATGATGCGCTTTGCTCTCCTCGTAAGAGGAATCAATGTTGGCGGTAAAAACAAAGTAGTCATGGCTCAACTTCGTCAAGAATTGACGGAGCTGGGATTGGAACAAGTGGAAACCTACATCAACAGTGGTAATATCTTCTTTACGACAGGTCTTTCTCGATCTCAGTTAGTAGAGTGCCTGTCTACCTTCTTTGAGAATCACTATCCCTTCATTCAGCACTTTTCTCTTTTGAGTCGTGAAGACTATGAAGCAGAATATGCAAACCTACCGCAATGGTGGACAGAAGAGATGGCTCGTAAGGATGTGCTCTTTTACACCGAGGGCTTGGATAGGGAATCCGTGGAAGAGAAGTTGCTTGCTTTGAAGCTAGGCGATGAAGTACTTCACCTTGGCAAAACAGCGGTTTTCTGGGGAAAGTTCTCCGAAGAAAGCTACGCTAAAACCGCCTACCACAAACATCTGATGAAGATGCCTTTCTATCGTCAGATCACTATTCGCAACGCTAACACCTTTGACAAAATTGGTAGATTACTTAAGAAATAAAAGGAGAAACACAATGACATTATTAGCAAAAATCAATGAAACAGCAGCATTTTTGAAGGGCAAAGGAATGGAAGCTCCTGAGTTCGGTTTGATCCTTGGTTCAGGTCTAGGAGAATTAGCTGAAGAAATTGAAAATGCAGTCGTAGTAGACTACTCTGACATTCCAAACTGGGGTCAATCCACAGTAGTCGGACACGCTGGTAAATTGGTTTATGGTGATCTTGCTGGTCGTAAAGTCTTGGCTCTTCAAGGTCGTTTCCACTTCTACGAAGGAAACCCATTGGAAGTGGTGACTTTCCCAGTTCGTGTCATGAAAGTGTTGGGATGTGAAGGAGTGCTTGTCACCAACGCTGCTGGAGGTATCGGCTTCGGTCCTGGTACCTTGATGGCTATTACTGACCACATCAATATGACAGGTCAAAACCCATTAATCGGTGAAAACTTGGATGACTTTGGTCCTCGTTTCCCTGATATGTCGAAAGCTTACACTCCAGAATACCGTGAGACTGCTCATCAAGTAGCAGACAGATTGGGCATTAAACTGGATGATGGGGTTTATATCGGTGTGACAGGTCCAACTTATGAAACTCCAGCTGAAATCCGTGCGTATAAGACTCTTGGTGCAGATGCTGTCGGTATGTCAACTGTTCCTGAAGTCATCATTGCGGCTCACTCTGGTTTGAAAGTTCTTGGTATTTCATGTATTACCAACTTTGCGGCTGGTTTCCAAGAAGAGCTTAACCACGAAGAAGTAGTGGAAGTGACGGAGCGCGTCAAAGACGACTTCAAAGGCTTGCTAAAAGCTATTCTTGCTGAATTGTAATCATGTTACAAGAGTTGAGGAGTAGTGTTCAGAAAATCCCATATAACCTCAAATTAGTTCTAGCGGTCATCATGCTAGGGCTAGTTTCAGGCATATTCGGAATTCTGCTCCATTATCTTTTAGAGCTGATTGAAGGGATTGCTTTTGGTCAGACAGAGCATACCGCTGGATTCTTGACAGATGGTGTTGCCTCATCACGAATAGGCTTCAGTTTAATCATCGTGGGAGTCAGTTCTGCCTTGGTCTGGTATTTCTTGCAAAGAAAAGCAAAGATTTTTTCCATCAAAGCGCAGATGAAAGATGAAACATCACAATACAAACTTCATTTTTTAAAACAGCTAGTTCATTCAATTTGGCAGATTGTTGCAGTTGGAGGAGGAGCGCCTATGGGTAAGGAAGCTGCGCCTCGAGAGATTGGAGCTTTATTTGCAAGACCTATTGCCAATATTTTTTCTCTCTCCGTGAAGGACCAATCTTTTCTCATTGCCTGTGGAGCTGGTGCGGGTTTAGCGGCTGTCTATCAGGTTCCATTAACGAGTGTGTTTTTCGTTTTTGAAACCTTGGGAATTGCTTTATCTGTCAAACGTTTTTTCTTGGTCGGTCTGACTACATATGTATCAGCCTTTACAGCAGGCTTTGTTGTTTCAGATCATGCTCTCTACCAGATTCTAGCCATGACTTGGTCACTAGGTGATATGTGGCTTGTTCCCCTATTAGTTCTTTTCCTGACTCCACTCGCTTGGCTTTTTAGTCGCTTCAACAAACAAGCTTCTTCAAAGAGAATAAAGGACAAGCGGATACTCTATACTCTGCCTGTAACATTCCTTTTCCTTCTTGGATTGGCTAGCCATTTGCCTCATCTACTTGGTAATGGGCGTATGATGGCTCAGGAGATTTTAAATGGCAGTAATGCCAAGACGGTAATCCTCTTGTTTGTCTTGAAAGCTTTGGTCGTTTTAGTTACCCTTTGGGCAGGTGCCTATGGCGGTACCTTGACCCCATCTTTTGCCTTGGGGATGGCAGGAGCTGCACTCTTGACTATGATTCTCGGAGGTGGCAACCAGCCAGCAGTCTTACTATTAGGTTCGGTTTGCTTTTTAGCTGTGACCTTGAAGGCACCCTTGTCTGCAACTGGATTAGTAATGGGTTTCACTGGTCAATCATTAGAGGCTATACCTTTTCTTATGGTGACTGCTTACTTGGCATTTGTTTTTGCTAAAATGCTGGACCGAATCCCTTGGGAGAAATACTTACGACCAAAGACAAGGATAATAGAAAATTAATAAGAATACTCTAGTTTTTCTAATCCAAAATATATTTTTGACTTATAATCAATATCATTTAATAAAGAAAGGTAGAGCATGTGTTCAGATTTGAACACGAGCGGAAAGCTTTTCTACAAACAAAAAATGAAAGGATGGGTAAGCCGTATTCGCTGAACTGAATACTGTTTACTCTCCTCTAAATCATAAAATTTAAGAAAGAAAGGAATTGAACCCACCCTAAAAGTAGTGGGAAAAAGATAGTTGGTCTAGCGAGCATCGCTCACTGCGCCCAACTCCTATTCTCCCTTCGCTTTTTGACGGGTTTGGTATCTTATATTATGTCTATCCATATTGCTGCTAAGCAGGGTGAAATTGCTGATAAAATTCTTCTTCCAGGAGATCCTCTTCGTGCGAAATTTATCGCTGAGAATTTTCTTGAAGATGCTGTTTGCTTTAACGAAGTTCGTAACATGTATGGGTACACAGGTACTTACAAAGGTCACCGTGTATCAGTCATGGGAACTGGGATGGGAATGCCATCTATCTCTATTTATGCGCGCGAGTTGATTGTCGACTACGGAGTAAAGAAATTGATCCGTGTGGGAACGGCTGGATCTTTGAATGAGGATGTTCACGTCCGTGAATTGGTCTTGGCTCAAGCAGCTGCAACCAACTCAAACATCATCCGCAACGATTGGCCTCAATACGATTTCCCACAAATCGCAAGTTTTGACTTGCTAGATAAGGCTTATCATATTGCCAAAGACCTTGGTATGACTACTCACGTCGGAAATGTCTTGTCATCAGACGTTTTCTATTCAAACTATGGTGAAAAGAATATCGAGCTTGGTAAATGGGGTGTGAAAGCTGTAGAAATGGAAGCAGCAGCTCTTTACTATCTTGCTGCTCAACACCACGTCGATGCTTTAGCTATTATGACCATTTCTGATAGCTTGGTTAATCCAGAAGAGGACACTACAGCAGAAGAACGTCAAAACACCTTCACTGATATGATGAAGGTTGGTCTAGAGACTTTAATTGCAGAATAAGAAAAAAGGTTTCCTTAACAGGAAACCTCTTTTTTATGAAGAAAGCTATCTAGTTCTTTTTGATTAGTGATTATGGTTACCTTGTCAGCATAGTCTGAACAGATCTGTTGATAATGGTCTTTATGAGAAGAGTTACGTCCATCCCAAAGAATCCAGCGGATAAATTCCCAGTTAAACTGTTCAGGACAACCGTCTGCCATACTTTCTCTAACTTTTCCTCTGTATTGTAGATAGCGTTTTAAGGCTCTTGCTAAACAATTCCAAGCTGAAAAGTTTAGAAAGATAATCTGGTCAGCTTGCTCCATTCTTTCCTCATAGTAACACCAGCTATAGTTACCGTCAATAACCCAATCCTCATTTTCAGTAAGGAATGTCGCCATCTCCTTTAACATCCAATCGCGATCACTGTCTACCCAACCAGGCTGAAATTGCAATCGGTCCATATGAAGTTTGGGAATGGAGTAGTGGCTGGAAAGTTTTTCAGCCAAAGTAGATTTACCTGATCCTGAATATCCTATAATAGCAATTTTCATGATAACCTCCAGAAAAATGTGTACAAAAAAAGCTCCGAAGAGCTCATTTTGTATGCAGTTAAAGATTAACCAAGTTTAGCTGCAAGACGTGCTTTATCACGGTTAGCTTTATTCTTGTGGATCAAACCTTTAGTTTCTGCTTTATCGATGGCTGAGCTAGCAGCACGGTAAAGTTCTTCAGATGGGTTTGCTTCAAAAGCTTTGATAGCAGTACGCATAGCTGATTTTTGAGCTGAGTTCTTTTCGTTTTGTTTAACGTTCAATTCAGCGCGTTTGATAGCTGATTTAATGTTTGCCAATGTTCTTACCTCCATATTTACTAACTATACCATTATATCTGAAAACTATTATTTTGACAAGGGGAAATCACTTTTTTAAATAAATTTCATCAATTTCATGATTTTTAGATTTATGAAGAATGACTTCTGCCCGATTTCTAGTCGGTTCAATATAGTTTTGTAGATTGGTCAAATTAATACTAGTCCAAACCTGATGAGCAAAATCTTTGACTTCACTGATTGGTTGTTGGGTGAAGCGATAGTAATAGTTGCTTGGATCATCTTGTGCAAAACTAAGGAGTTTTAAGAAACGGTCCAAATACCAACTCTCGATATCCTCAACTGCAGCGTCTACGTAGATTGAAAAATCAAAGAAGTCTGTAATGTAAAGACGGCTGTTATGAGGGGTTTGAAAGACGTTGATACCCTCTACGATGACAAAATCCGCTGCTTGAACTCTTTGTGTTTTATCAGGTACGATATCATAGATTTCGTGAGAATAAACAGGAATGTCAACATCTTGCCCGTTTTTAAGTTGGTCAAGAAAATTAAGTAGAGCTTCCATATCATAGCTCTCGGGGAAACCTTTTCGGTTTAGGATATTTCGTTCATTTAAGATACTGTTAGGATACAAAAAACCATCAGTCGTAACTAATTCAACACTTGCTTCTGGAAAAATACGAGAAAGCAGAATTTGTAAGAGTCGACTAGTAGTTGACTTTCCGACTGCTACACTACCTGAAATCCCGATAATAAAAGGCTGATTTTTACTCTCTCTTTGGAGAAAAATTCCTTTTGAAAAGGCCAGATCTTCCTTGGAACGTTTGTAGATTTGAATCAGGTGAGCCAGCGGTAGATAAATATCTGTTACATCTTGGAGACTGATCTGGTCATTGAAACTCTTAATAGAATCTAATTCCTCCTCGGTTAAAGGAGGTGTTGTCTTACGATGTAATGATTGCCAAGTTCCTCGGCTGATTTTTTCATAATGTAAAAATTCGTTGGTCATAAAATTTCCTCGTTTGATATCTCAGTATACCATAATTTACAGAGAAAGACATCTGAATCATTTGAGAAAAAGCGCTTTCTTTGTTAAAATATAAGTAGTATAGCAATCAAAAGAGGTGATGTTATGAGACTAGTAGTGAGTGATAAATTTATAAAACTGACTAGCTTACTGGTTGTGATTCTGTGGTTATCTCCGACTTTGATTGAGTTTACTGTGAGTTTAGGAAGTCAAACCTATAGTTGGTCTGCCTTTGTCTTGTTATTCTTGCTACCAATTATTGGTTTTATTTACTTGATTCTCGCCATTTTAACAAGAAAATGGTGGCTTTTCTTGTTTGGTCTAGCCTGTATTTTTTCCTTTGCTATCACTATGGCATTGGGTTCTTACTTGCTTGGCCCCTAAGGGATTAGGTAACTTATACTATTTTTTAATAAATCGATGCCAAAGAAAAGCCTTTGTTGTCATGTAGACGATTTACAATTAACTTATTTATGTGGTAAAATGAAACTATGAGTAAAATGTATTATGCAGAAAATCCAGATGCTGCCCATGATGTTCATGAACTAAGAGTGGAACTACTTGGAGAAAAGATGACTTTTTTGACGGATGCAGGTGTCTTTAGTAAAAAAATGATTGATTTCGGAAGTCAGTTGTTGTTAAGATGTCTAGATGTCGAAAAAGGTGAAAAAATCCTTGATGTTGGTTGTGGCTATGGTCCCATCGGCTTGTCTTTAGTCAAAGCTTATGGTGCCCAAGCAACTATGGTTGATATCAATAATCGTGCCCTGGATTTGGCCCAGCAAAATGCAGTGAAAAACAAAGTTCAAGCGACTATCTTTCAGTCCAATATTTATGAGCAGGTAGAAGGGCAATTTGACCATGTCATTTCGAATCCACCCATTCGTGCAGGCAAGCAAGTCGTTCATGAAATCATCGAGAAAAGCATTGATTATCTTGTAGACGGTGGAGATTTAACCATTGTTATCCAGAAAAAACAAGGAGCTCCAAGTGCCAAAAACAAGATGGAAGAAGTCTTTGGTAATTGTGAGGTCGTGAAGAAAGACAAGGGATATTATATCCTTAGAAGTGTGAAAGAATGAGAGCAGTAGATCTAATCCAGAAAAAAAGAGACGGTCAAGAACTAACTTCAAGTGAAATCCAATGGCTGATTGAAGGTTATGTTGCAGGAACTGTTCCTGATTACCAGATGTCAGCTTTTGCCATGGCAGTTTACTTCCGAGGAATGACAACACGAGAGATTTCCGATTTGACTATGAACATGGTCAAGACAGGTCAGGAGTTTGATTTGTCTGCTATAAATGGTGTGAAGGTTGATAAACACTCTACGGGTGGTGTTGGTGACAAGGTAACTTTAATACTAGCACCCTTGGTAGCTAGTTTTGATGTTCCAGTTGCCAAAATGAGTGGTAGAGGTCTAGGACATACTGGCGGAACAATCGATAAATTAGAATCTATCAAAGGTTTTCAAGTTGAACGCAGTCAGGATGACTTTATCAAACAGGTTCAGGATATTGGGGTTTCAGTTATTGGCCAGTCTGATCAATTAGTTAAAGCGGATAAACTTCTCTATGCACTACGAGATGTCACTGCGACAGTTGATACGATTCCCTTGATTGCTAGTTCTGTCATGAGTAAAAAAATTGCAGCTGGAGCCGATGCTATTTTGCTGGATGTAACAGTCGGTGAAGGTGCCTTTATGAAGACAGTTGATGAGGCGCGTGAATTGGCTCAAACCATGGTAAACCTTGGTAAGGCTGTTGGCCGTAAGACAGTAGCAGTCATTACGGATATGAGTCAACCTTTAGGACGTGCCATTGGGAACCGCTTGGAAATTCTAGAAGCACTAGAAATTCTTCAAGGTAAAGGACGCGAGGATATCAGCCACTTTATCTGTGAGTTAGCCCAGATTATGCTATCTTTGGCAAATGTTGAAAAAACAGTCGAGGAGGTAAGGCAACATCTTGAAAATGGTCAGGCACTTAAGAAGTTTGAAGAGATGGTCCTCGCTCAAGGTGGGGATTTAGACGATCTTTATCGACCAGTAAAAGTTGACCACGTAGTTGAGATTCCCGCTCAGGAAGATGGTGTTATTGAGGCGCTACCAGCCATGGAGTTTGGTCTTTTCGCCATGAGATTAGGTGCTGGTCGTGCAGTCAAAACCGATGCTCTTGACTATGAGACAGGGATTGTTTTTGTGAAGAAAGTTGGAGAATCAGTTAAAAAGGGTGAAATTGTCGCAAAAGTATATGCAAATGGCAAAATTTCTCCGGAACTAGTTACAGATTTCCAAAAATATGTTAAAATTAAAATAAGTGATGAAGCGATAAAAACGCGTGAAATCATTGAAATTATCTCCTAATTTAAGGAAAATCCGAAATGAAATTAAATAAATACATTGATCATACACTTTTGAAGCAAGATGCGACCGAGCAACAAATCGATCGTTTGCTATCTGAAGCAAGAGAGTACGATTTTGCCAGTGTTTGTGTGAATCCTTGCTGGGTTTCTCATGCAAAAGCTGGTCTAACAGATACTGATGTCAAGGTTTGTACAGTTGTAGGTTTTCCTCTTGGAGCTACAACTTCAGCTGTCAAAGCCTATGAAACCAAAGAAGCCATCCAAAATGGTGCTGACGAAATTGATATGGTTATCAATGTTGGCGCACTCAAATCAGGAAATGCTGCATTAGTTGATTCAGATATTCGTGCTGTTGTTGAAGCAAGCGGAGACAAACTTGTTAAGGTTATTATTGAAGCTTGTTTGTTAACGGATGAAGAAAAAGTTCTGGCTTGCCAACTTGCTCAAAAAGCTGGTGCAGACTTTGTTAAGACTTCTACAGGCTTTTCAACAGGTGGAGCGACTTTGCCAGATGTTCAGTTAATGCGTCAGACAGTTGGACCTGATATGGGTGTTAAGGCTGCTGGTGGAGCTCGTTCTTATGCAGATGCAGTTGCCTTTGTTGAAGCGGGAGCTACACGTATCGGGACATCTTCTGGTGTAGCAATCTTAAAAGGAGAGTTGGCTGATGGCGACTACTGAGTTGATTGATTTAGCGATTGAAACTAGTAAGAAAGCTTATGTTCCCTACTCACATTTTCCGATTGGCGCTGTTTTGGTAGCCAAGGACGGAAGTATCTATACAGGGGTTAACATTGAAAATGCTAGCTACCCCTTGACCAACTGTGGCGAAAGAACTGCAATCTTTAAGGCAGTTTCTGAAGGACAACGAGATTTTTCAGAATTGATTGTTTATGGTCAAACTGAAAAACCAATTTCGCCTTGCGGTGCTTGTCGCCAAGTTATGGTCGAATTTTTTAAACCAGATCTAAAGGTGACTCTAGTTGCCAAAGATAAATCGACGGTCGAGATGACGGTCGGGGAATTACTTCCATATTCTTTTACAGACTTGCAATAGTCTGTGTCACTCTCTGAGTGGCAAGGGTCCTTGTGACCAATCAATCCATACTTGCAACTTAGTTGCGCATCTTATTTAGGAGGTTCAGTAATGAACAAGAAACAATGGCTAGGCCTTGGTCTAGTTGCAGTAGCAGCATTTGGACTTGCTGCATGTGGTAATCGCTCTTCTCGTAACGCAGCTTCATCTTCTTCTGATGTGAAGACTAAAGCAGCTATCGTTACAGATACTGGTGGTGTTGATGATAAATCATTTAACCAATCAGCTTGGGAAGGTCTTCAAGCTTGGGGTAAAGAACACAACCTTGAAAAAGATAAAGGTTACACTTACTTCCAATCAACAAGTGAAGCTGACTATGCAAACAACTTGCAACAAGCAGCTGGAAACTATAACTTGATCTATGGTATTGGTTTTGCACTTAAAAATGCAGTTGCAGATGCTGCAAAAGAACATACAGACTTAAACTATGTTTTGATTGACGATGTCATTAAAGATCAAAAGAATGTTGTAAGTGCTACTTTTGCTGATAACGAAGCAGCTTACCTTGCAGGTGTGGCTGCAGCTAAAACTACAAAAACTAAACAAATTGGTTTTGTAGGTGGTATGGAATCTGAAGTTATCTCACGTTTTGAAGCTGGTTTCAAAGCAGGTGTTGCCTCTGTTGACTCATCAATCAAGGTTCAAGTAGACTATGCTGGATCATTTGGTGATGCTGCTAAAGGTAAAACTATCGCTGCTGCTCAATACGCAGCTGGTGCAGACGTAGTTTACCAAGTAGCTGGTGGTACTGGTGCAGGTGTCTTCTCAGAAGCTAAATCTTTGAATGAAAGCAAAAATGAAGACGAAAAAGTTTGGGTTATCGGTGTAGACCGTGACCAAGCAGAAGAAGGTAAATACACTTCTAAAGACGGTAAAGAATCAAACTTCGTACTTGCTTCTTCTTTGAAACAAGTTGGTACAGCCGTAAAAGACCTTGCCAACAAGGCTGAAAAAGGGGAATTTCCTGGTGGTCAAGTTATCGTTTACTCATTGAAGGATAAAGGTGTTGATTTGGCAGTGACAAACCTTTCTGAAGAAGGTAAAAAAGCTGTTGAAGATGCAAAAGCTAAAATCCTTGATGGTAGCATCAAAGTTCCTGAAAAATAATTGATGGAAGTCATTTCTTAGGAAGCGGCCAGTGGCCGCTTCTTTAAGAATTGAGACAAATGGTTTTGTCTCAATAGAGCTTGCTAAGTTTCTTTAGCAGGTTTTATTGAAACAAAATAAAATTCTGAAAGGAAGAGCACATGGCACACGAAAATGTCATTGAAATGCGTGAAATTACCAAAGTTTTTGGTGAATTTGTCGCTAACGACAAGATTAACCTTGAACTTCGTAAAGGTGAAATTCATGCACTTTTAGGAGAAAATGGAGCTGGTAAGTCCACTCTTATGAACATGCTAGCGGGGCTTTTAGAACCAACTAGTGGTGAAATTGTGGTCAACGGTCAAGTTGTAAAACTAGATTCGCCATCAAAAGCAGCTAGCTTAGGGATTGGGATGGTCCACCAACACTTTATGTTGGTAGAAGCTTTCACCGTTGCTGAAAATATCATTTTGGGGAGTGAATTGACCAAAAATGGTGTGCTAGATATTGCTCGTGCAACTCGAGAAATCAATGAGTTGTCTGAACGTTATGGCCTTGCTGTGAATCCTTCTGCCAAAGTTGCAGACATCTCTGTTGGGGCTCAACAACGTGTTGAAATCTTGAAGACACTTTATCGTGGAGCAGATATTCTTATCTTTGACGAACCTACTGCTGTTTTGACGCCATCAGAAATTGATGAATTGATGGCTATTATGAAGAACTTGGTTAAAGAAGGTAAATCAATTATCTTGATTACCCATAAGTTGGATGAGATTCGTGCTGTATCTGACCGTGTTACAGTTATCCGTCGTGGTAAATCTATTGAAACAGTAGAGATTGCTGGTGCAACTAATGCTGACTTAGCTGAGATGATGGTAGGACGTTCTGTTTCCTTTAAAACTGAGAAACAGGAAGCTCAACCTAAAGAAGTTATTCTGTCTATTAAAGACCTAGTAGTAAACGAAAACCGTGGTGTCCCTGCTGTTAAAAATCTCTCACTCGATGTTCGAGCTGGTGAGATTGTCGGAATTGCCGGTATTGATGGAAATGGTCAATCTGAATTAATCCAAGCTATCACTGGTCTTCGTAAGATTGAGTCTGGTAGCGTGGAGTTGAAAGGCCAGTCTATCGTAGGTTTACACCCTCGTCAAATTACAGAAATGAGTGTAGGACACGTTCCAGAAGACCGCCACCGTGATGGTTTAGTTTTAGAAATGATGATTTCTGAAAATATCGCTCTTCAAACCTACTATAAGGAACCTCTTAGCAAGAAGGGAATCTTAAATTACACCAATATCATCGGGTACGCTAAACAGTTAATGCAAGAATTCGATGTGCGTGCTGCTAGTGAGATTGTTCCAGCATCAGCTCTTTCTGGAGGAAATCAACAAAAAGCAATTATCGCTCGAGAAGTCGATCGAAATCCTGATCTCCTAATCGTCAGCCAACCTACTCGTGGTCTGGATGTCGGTGCTATTGAGTACATTCACAAACGCTTGATTCAAGAACGTGATAATGGTAAAGCTGTCCTTGTAGTCAGCTTTGAACTGGATGAGATTCTAAATATCTCTGATAGAATTGCCGTTATCCACGATGGTAAGATTCAAGGGATTGTAACACCAGAAACAACCAACAAGCAAGAGCTTGGTGTCTTGATGGCTGGTGGTGAATTGGAAAAGGAGAAGAGTGATGTCTAAAAAATTACAACAAATTTCGGTTCCTTTGATTTCTGTTATTTTAGGAATTCTACTCGGAGCCATCGTCATGTGGATTTTTGGCTACGATGCTATCTGGGGCTATGAAGAACTATTCTACACAGCATTTGGTAGTGTTCGTGGAATCGGTGAAATCTTCCGTGCTATGGGACCTTTAATTCTGATTGCCCTCGGATTTGCAGTTGCAAGCCGTGCTGGTTTCTTTAACGTTGGTCTTCCAGGACAAGCTCTCGCAGGTTGGGTTATGAGTGGCTGGTTCGCTCTCTCTTTCCCAGATTTGCCACGACCATTAATGATTCTTGCGACGATTGTAATTGCCTTAGTTGCAGGAGGGATCGTTGGTGCTATTCCTGGTATTTTAAGAGCCTACCTTGGGACATCTGAAGTTATTGTAACCATCATGATGAACTACATTGTTCTTTATGTGGGAAATGCCTTTATTCATCACTTCCCTAAAGAAATCATGCAAAGTACTGACTCATCCATTCGAGTAAGTGCAAATGCAACTTATCAGACACCATGGCTTGCTGAGTTAACTGGAAACTCTCGTATGAACATTGGGATTTTCTTTGCTATCATAGCAGTAGCGGTTATCTGGTTCTTGCTCAAGAAAACAACTCTTGGTTTTGAAATCCGTGCTGTTGGTCTCAATCCAAATGCTTCTGAATATGCAGGTATTTCTGCAAAACGTACTATTATCCTATCGATGATTATCTCAGGTGCTCTTGCAGGACTTGGTGGCGCAGTAGAAGGACTTGGTACCTTCCAAAACGTTTATGTTCAAGGTTCATCATTGGCAATCGGATTTAACGGTATGGCAGTAAGCCTACTCGCTTCAAACTCACCAGTTGGAATTCTATTTGCAGCCTTCCTTTTCAGTGTTCTTCAAGTTGGAGCCCCTGGTATGAATGCTGCACAAGTACCATCTGAGCTTGTAAGTATCGTTACAGCCTCAATTATCTTCTTTGTCAGCGTTCACTACATCATCGAACGCTTTGTCAAACCAAGAAAACAACTTAAAGGAGGTAAATAAGGATGTCGATTACAACAATGTTAACCCTTATGGTTTCTTCGATGTTGATTTATGCAGCACCACTTATTTTCACAAGTATCGGAGGAGTTTTCTCAGAACGTGCTGGAGTTGTTAACGTTGGTCTTGAAGGAATCATGGTCATGGGTGCCTTTTCTGGAGTTGTTTTTAACCTTGAATTTGCTCAAGATTTGGGAGCATTAACTCCTTGGTTAGCTCTTCTAGTTGGTGGATTAGTCGGAGCTATCTTCTCGCTCATTCATGCAGTAGCTACAGTTCATTTCCGTGCAGACCATGTTGTCAGTGGTACTGTACTTAACTTGATGGCGCCAGCCTTGGCAGTTTTCTTGGTGAAGGTACTTTATAATAAGGGACAAACGGATAACTTAACACAAACTTTTGGTCGTTTTGACTTCCCGGTATTAGCTAATATCCCTGTTATCGGAGATATCTTCTTCAAGTCAACTAGTCTACTAGGTTACCTAGCAATTGCTTTCTCATTCCTAGCTTGGTTTATCCTCTTTAAGACTCGCTTTGGACTTCGCCTTCGTTCAGTTGGTGAACACCCACAAGCAGCAGATACTTTGGGTATCAATGTCTACAAGATGAGATATCTTGGAGTTGTGATTTCAGGCTTCCTTGGAGGAATCGGTGGAGCTATTTACGCTCAGTCAATCTCCGTCAACTTCTCAGTTACAACTATCGTAGGACCTGGATTTATCGCTCTTGCAGCCATGATCTTTGGTAAATGGAATCCTGTTGGTGCTATGCTTTCAAGTCTTTTCTTTGGGCTATCACAAAGTTTGGCAGTTATCGGTTCTCAGCTTCCTTTCTTGCAAGGAGTTCCAGCCGTTTACTTGCAAATCGCACCATATCTCTTGACCATTGTCGTTCTAGCGGCCTTCTTTGGTAAAGCTGTTGCGCCGAAGGCAGATGGTATCAACTATATCAAGTCTAAATAACATAATAAAACGTCAGTTTCAACTGACGTTTTATTTTTTTGGTTCTTGGTGCGTTAGGTTAAGTCCCCAAGGAATGAGATTTTCTGTTTTATTTTGGATACGTTTGATATTGTCCTTGTGGCGTACAATTACTAGGCTTGCAAGACCAATAATAATCACAGTAAAAAGTAGGTCATAACTAGTTAAAATAAATCCAAAGGGAGGAAACAGAAGGACTCCAATAATAGCAGCAATAGCAGCTGAAATACTAGAGAGGGAGATCATACTTCCCAGATATAGGATTCCAAAGAAAATGACTGCAAGGTAAAGGCAAAAGAGAGGAGCAAAACCAAAAATAACTCCAGCACTGGTTGCAACAGCCTTACCACCCTTGAATTTTGCAAAGATAGGGAAGGTGTGGCCAATGACTGCTAAAAGCCCAAAGACGATTGGTGAAACTCCCTGCACATGGAAGATTAGTGGGAGTAAAGTGGCCAAAGTACCTTTAAAGAAATCAATTACAAAGGTTGCCATTCCAGCTTTTTTGCCTAAGATTCGGAAGGTATTGGTCGTTCCAGTATTCCCAGATCCATGTTCTCTTAGATTGATGTTAAAAAATATTTGTCCAATCCACAAGCCAGAAGGAATTGAACCCAATAAATAAGCTAAAATTAATAATACTATTGTCATCATGTTTCTATTATACCATGAAATAGGAGAGAATCGAAACTGAATCTGTTTACTAGCTGTGAAGTCTGATACTTTATCAAAGTTGATAAGTTTATCATGAGTACCATTTTTATTCAAAAATAAAGGCTAAAGTTTTAAAAATTCATGAAATTTTCTGAAAAACTTGATTTTATGTTTATTTATGCTATAATAGGAACAATTATTTTTAGGAGGTGGAATATGTCTTACTTATTTGAGATATTACCTAGTTTATTGAGTGGTGCGACAATGACTTTACAAGTATTTACACTGGTCTTACTCTTTTCAATTCCTTTAGGTATTTTGGTTGCCTTTTGCTTACAGGTCCATTGGAAACCCCTCCATTACATGATTGATGTTTATATCTGGGTGATGCGTGGGACACCCTTGCTCTTGCAGTTAATCTTTATCTATTATGTCCTTCCAAGTATCGGGATTCGACTTGATCGGGTACCAGCAGCGATTATTGCCTTCACGCTTAATTATGCAGCCTATTTTGCAGAAATATTCCGTGGAGGGATTGCAACGATTCCTCAAGGACAATATGAAGCAGCTAAGGTCTTGAAATTTAAACCTTTTGATACCGTCCGCTATATTATCTTGCCACAAGTAACCAAGATTGTTTTACCAAGTGTATTTAACGAGGTTATGAGTTTGGTTAAGGATACTTCTTTGGTCTATGCACTCGGTATTTCAGATTTAATCCTTGCTAGTCGTACTGCAGCCAATCGTGATGCGAGCTTGATTCCAATGTTTCTAGCAGGAGCTATCTATCTTCTCATGATTGGTATTGTTACGATTATAGCTAAGAAACTTGAGAAAAAGTTTAGCTACTATAGATAGGAGGGTTATCCATGTTAGAGTTAAAAAATATCAGCAAAAAATTTGGAAAAAAAGAAATTTTATCCAATTTCAATTTAACAATTCCTGAAAAGCAGATTTTGGCTATTGTTGGACCTTCTGGTGGTGGGAAGACAACCTTGCTTAGAATGTTGGCTGGACTTGAAACCATTGATTCAGGTGAGATTTTTTATAATGGAGAATCCCTACCTTTGGATGAACTTGAAAAACGTCACTTGTTAGGTTTTGTGTTTCAAGATTTTCAGCTTTTTCCTCACTTATCCGTTATGGAGAACTTGATTTTGTCACCCATCAAAACTATGGGGATGTCTGAAGCAGATGCCAAGAAGAAGGCAACCGACTTACTCGCTCGTCTGGGTCTCGAAGCTCATGCAGATGCCTATCCATTCTCATTATCTGGTGGTCAAAAGCAACGGGTTGCCTTAGCACGCGCTATGATGATAGATCCTGAAGTGATTGGGTATGACGAACCAACTTCAGCCCTTGACCCTGAGTTGCGTCTTGAGATTGAAAAACTGATTCTACAAAATCGAGAATTAGGCATGACTCAGATTGTCGTGACTCACGATCTCCAGTTTGCAGAGAATATAGCTGACCAGATTCTCAAAGTAGAGCCTAAGTAGGAGGTATCGATGAATCGAAAGAAAATCAGCCTTGTTTTGGTATTCTTTCTGGCTTTTTTCCTGGTAGGATGCACACAAAAAGCTAGTGATCCCAAAGTCGATAATTGGGACAAATACCAAGAACAGGGAACCATTACCATCGGGTTTGACAATACCTTTGTTCCCATGGGTTTTGAAGAAAAGAATGGGCAATATGCTGGATTTGATATTGATTTAGCACAGGCTGTTTCTGAGAAACTTGGTTTCAAGGTACAGTTTCAACCCATTGATTGGGACATGAAGGAAACCGAACTTCAAAACGGCACCATTGATGCTATCTGGAATGGATATTCAGCGACTGATGAACGCCGTGAGAAGGTTGCTTTTACCATTCCTTACATGGAGAATCAGCAGGTTCTAGTCTCTAAGAAATCTCAGAATATACAATCAGTGTCAGATATGACAGGCAAGGTTTTGGGTGCCCAGGCAGGATCTTCTGGTTATATAGATTTCGAAGCCCAACCAGAACTCTTAAAAAATATCGTAAAAGATAAAAAAGCCAACCAATATCAGAGTTTTAACGAAGCCTTGATTGACTTGCAAAATGATCGGATTGATGCCCTTTTAATTGACCGTGTTTACGCCAATTATTATCTTGAAACTGAAGGAATTTTAGACCAGTATGAGATTTTTCCTGCTGGTTTTGAGAGTGAGTCTTTTGCAGTTGGTGTGAGACCAGCTGATAAGACCTTGTTAGCAAATTTGAATAAAGCTTTTGTAGACCTTTATCAAGAAGGTAAATTCCAAGAAATAAGCAAGAAATGGTTTGGTGAAGATGTGGCTACAAACCAAATTAAAGGAAAAGAAAACTAAGATTTTGTCTTGGTTTCTTTTTTTAGGGTGGAAATGAGTGCTTTTTTTACTAAAAAGGACTTGTGAATAGGCTTTTTAACTTGAAAATTTTGCAAAATCCCTAGAAAACCTGTAAAATAGTAAAGATGAACAAATAGGAGGTTCCTTGTGTCAAAAAAGGAAATCAATATTAACAATTATAATGATGATGCCATCCAGGTGTTAGAAGGGTTGGATGCGGTCCGGAAACGTCCAGGGATGTATATCGGTTCGACCGATGGTGCTGGTCTCCACCACCTTGTCTGGGAAATCGTCGATAATGCTGTCGATGAGGCCTTGTCTGGATTTGGTGATCGGATCGATGTGACCATTAATAAAGACGGAAGTTTAACGGTTCAAGACCACGGACGTGGAATGCCGACTGGAATGCATGCTATGGGCATTCCAACAGTCGAGGTTATCTTTACCATCCTTCACGCCGGAGGAAAATTCGGTCAGGGTGGATATAAGACATCAGGAGGTCTCCACGGGGTTGGATCTTCTGTCGTCAATGCCCTCTCTAGTTGGTTAGAGGTAGAAATTACTCGTGATGGCGCAGTTTATAGACAACGTTTTGAAAATGGTGGGAAGCCAGTAACAACTCTTGAAAAGGTTGGAACGGCACCTAAGTCTAAGACAGGTACTAAAGTTACCTTCATGCCAGATGCCAGTATCTTTTCTACGACAGACTTCAAGTACAATACTATTTCAGAGCGTCTCAATGAGTCAGCCTTTCTCTTGAAGAATGTAACCTTGTCATTAACGGACAAGCGAACAGATGAAGCAATCGAGTTCCATTATGAGAACGGGGTACAAGACTTTGTTTCCTACCTCAACGAAGACAAGGAAACCTTGACGCCAGTTCTATACTTTGAAGGGGAAGACAATGGTTTTCAAGTAGAAGTAGCCCTACAGTATAATGATGGCTTTTCAGATAACATCTTATCCTTTGTCAATAACGTCCGTACAAAAGACGGTGGGACGCATGAGACAGGACTTAAGTCAGCCATCACCAAGGTTATGAATGACTATGCCCGTAAGACAGGCCTTCTCAAAGAAAAAGATAAAAATCTTGAAGGTTCAGATTACCGTGAAGGATTGGCAGCTGTTCTTTCTATCTTGGTTCCTGAGGAACATCTTCAGTTTGAAGGACAGACTAAGGATAAACTTGGAAGTCCACTAGCTCGTCCAATCGTTGATAGTATTGTTGCTGAAAAACTGACTTTCTTCCTTATGGAAAATGGGGAATTAGCTTCAAATCTGATTCGTAAAGCTATCAAGGCTCGTGATGCCCGTGAAGCAGCACGAAAAGCGCGTGATGAGAGCCGAAATGGCAAGAAAAACAAAAAAGATAAGGGATTGCTTTCTGGTAAATTAACCCCAGCCCAGTCTAAGAATCCAGCTAAGAACGAACTCTATCTGGTCGAGGGGGACTCTGCCGGTGGCTCTGCCAAACAAGGTCGTGACCGCAAGTTTCAGGCTATTTTGCCTCTTCGTGGTAAGGTCATCAATACAGCCAAGGCCAAGATGGCAGATATCCTCAAAAATGAAGAAATCAATACCATGATTTATACCATCGGTGCTGGTGTTGGGGCAGATTTCTCCCTTGAAGATGCTAACTATGACAAGATCATTATCATGACCGATGCGGACACCGATGGTGCCCACATTCAAACCCTTCTCTTAACCTTCTTTTATCGCTACATGCGGCCACTAGTCGAGGCAGGACATGTCTATATCGCTCTTCCGCCTCTGTACAAGATGTCCAAAGGGAAAGGAAAGAAAGAAGAAGTGGCCTACGCTTGGACGGACGGAGAGCTAGAAGAACTTCGTAAGCAGTTTGGCAAAGGAGCCACCCTCCAACGCTATAAAGGTCTTGGTGAGATGAATGCGGACCAACTCTGGGAGACAACCATGAATCCAGAAACTCGCACTCTTATCCGTGTTACAATCGAAGATCTAGCACGCGCTGAACGCCGCGTAAACGTCCTCATGGGAGACAAGGTCGAACCACGTCGCAAGTGGATCGAAGACAATGTCAAGTTTACGCTGGAAGAAGCGACTGTGTTTTAAGTAGATTTTCCTTCTTAATAATCTTGGCTCTTTAAAAGAGGTATACATCATGATAAGTTTATTGTATCATACTCCTTTTCTTGCGATAGTTATAGCTATAGGTGCAGTTATGTTTATAACAGCTAAACAAGGAAAACCTGAGAAAATTCGCTTTCTTGAATTCTTACTATTAGCTATAGTAACCGCCTGTGTCTTTTTATTTGATAATCCTTTTAGATCCAATCCTTATGCAGGTTTGCTATTCTATACTTTTGACATTTTTATTTTCACACCAGCTAGCTTAGCTTTTGGATTCACAGCTATTTATAAGAGCAATAAACATCTCAAACATTATCCTAGTAGTTACTCAAAACTTCTTAGGCTAAATGCCTGGTTTTTAGAAATATTTTCAGTTATTAATTTCCTATTTTTAATGCTGACGGAAGAAATGGGAATTATGTTGCTGCTACCATTTTTTGGAATTAGTTCTATCATTCAATTTATAGTCGGAGAGCTTGAAAGAAAAAGAGTTCAGAAGCTTCTTCAGCAAAGAAATGAAGATGCTGTTATTCAGAACATAGAGACCACTGAGGAAGAACCACATGAGAACTGACCAGGAAATACTTGAACTGATTTTAGAAACAGCTAAAAAGTTACAGATTGATGCTGTGGCACTATCTGGTTCACGTACTGATACAAAAGCACCAAAAGATGAGTTTCAGGATTACGACGTAGTCTATGTTGTGGACGACTTAGACACTCTAATAAGAGATCTTGCTTGGTTGCACCAGTTTGGTACACGTAACATTGAGCAACATAATATTCTAGGACATCGCCGTCTTTATCTCATGCTTTTTGAAGATGGGAATCGCATTGATCTAGCCCTCTGTCCTAAAGAACATATCAACGAGTGGGTGGATAGTGAGGCAGGATTCACAGTTTTAGTAGATGAGAAGGGTTTGTTTGAATCTTATTCTCCCAGTCCTCAGCGTTTCTGGATAAGCCCAGCTAGTAAGACGGATTTTGAAAAATCTTGTAATGAATTTTGGTGGGTGTCAGCCTACGTGGTCAAAGGAATTTGTCGTAAGCAAGTCATCTATGCGACTGACTGAGCTCAAGGGCAAGGCTCCCAGCCAGAATAAGACCGTCCGCCTCAAGCTGTAGGAAATCTATGATTTCCTTGTGGACTTTACTGCCATCGGTGCTTATGCTTATCCCGAAAGAACTCACATGGTCAATCTTCGCGACCACCTCAACACCATCCGCAACCACTATAAAAAACGCAAGCCACCTAAGAAGACGAGGGAGAGCAACTAGAATATAACTAAATTTGAGTTGAAAAATTGTTAGTGGTCGCATCGGATTTGAAAGGAGTAGAGAATGATAATCAGACCTGCAAGCACAAAAGATTGTCAAGCTATTTATGCCCTTTATCAAAATGAAAAATGGATTTCTTTTACAGAGGAAAAAGTGATATCATTATTTTCAACAAACCTGTCCCATTACTTGGTAGTTGAAGAGAACCAGAAAATCCTTGGTTTTGCCCGCTACTTGACAGATGAAGTGATGACAACCTTTTTAGCTGAAATAATTATTGATAAATCCCACCGTAGAAAAAGACTGGGACAGCAGCTGATTGAGGAAATCCACAAAAAATATCCTTTGACACGGATTGAATTAATATCAGAAGCAGATGGATTTTATCGGTCAATAAGTTTTAAGCCTGTTGGTACAGGATTTAGAAAATCTGAATGAAAGGAGACAGCCAATGACGCTTGACAACAAACTGGGTCTGACAGATTCGCTTGAACTAGCCAAGATGGTTATGCGACGGAGGCTGCCCAAGCTTGTCTAGACTTTGCTTTTCAGCAAGCTGGCTTGTCAGAAGTTTACTCTTTTACATCCTTACTCAATCAACTTTCGCAAAAAGTCATGCAAAAACTGAGCATGGAATTTGCCAAAGAATTTGATAATGAAAAAGTTCCAGCAGATAGTCCGCTTTATAGACATGTCCTCTACAGAATCAAGAGTTTCCACTAAAAAGGTAGGTATTCCCATGAGAACTGAAACCGAGATGTTTGATGTGATTTTGCAAACCGCAAAAGTGCTACAGGTCGATGCAGTCGCCATGTCCGGCTCGCGGACAAACCCAAAGGCTCCCAAGGACGAGTTCCAAGACTATGATGTAGTTTATATCATGGAGGATTTGGATGGTCTGATAGCCGACCTTGCTTGGTTGAATCGGTTTGGCAAACGCTTGATTGAACAGTATAATGTACTGGAACACCGTCGCCTTTATCTCATGCTCTTTGAGGATGGCAATCGGATCGATTTGACCCTCTGCCCCAAAGAGCACATCAAAGAGTGGGTGGATAGTGAAGCAGATTTCACGGTGCTGAATGACCCGCAGGGGCTCTTTGTCCCTTATGCACCGACGCCTAAGCGCTATTGGACGGCACCAGCCAGTGCGACTGACTTTGACAAATCTTGCAATGAATTTTGGTGGGTGTCAACTTACGTGGTCAAAGGAATTTGTCGTAAGCAAATCATTTATGCTACTGACCATCTCTACGGTATTTGTCAGCAAGAACTCTTGAAAATCTTAGCTTGGAAGGTCGCAAGAGATAGAGGAGTAGTCGACATCGGTAAGAACTACAAGTACCTCTTTAACTACTTGCCTGCTGAGAAGGAGAAGGAATTCTCTGCTCTTCTTGATTTCTCAAGTTTAGACAAAATCACTCAGTCTTTATTAGCAACTATACAACTTTTCCACCAAGAAGCTCAAAGTCTTGCTCAAAAGATGGGATTTAAGTATGAAAAAGAAGTAGCTGAGAAGATGATTGAGTATGCTGAGGAAAACCTTCTAAATCACTAAGAAAATACAGAACACAATTCAAAACTTTAAACTACAGAAAGGATAGTTTGGTTACTAGAGGTAACTGAACACGGGACTAATTTCTTATGAAAAAAGATAAATCGCCTTGGGTTCATCGAACCCTGCATCGATTTCCTATTTTTCTATAGAAATTTTCGGCAAGCCGAAACGTCCCTTTGTATCTTATATGAGTAATATCCAAAATATGTCCTTAGAGGACATCATGGGAGAGCGCTTTGGTCGCTACTCCAAGTACATCATTCAAGACCGGGCTTTACCAGACATTAGGGATGGATTGAAGCCGGTTCAACGCCGTATTCTTTATTCGATGAATAAGGATGGCAATACTTTTGATAAGAGCTACCGTAAGTCTGCCAAGTCAGTCGGGAACATCATGGGTAATTTCCACCCACATGGAGATAGTTCTATTTATGATGCTATGGTTCGTATGTCTCAGGACTGGAAGAACCGTGAGATTCTGGTTGAAATGCACGGTAACAATGGTTCTATGGACGGAGATCCGCCTGCAGCTATGCGTTATACCGAGGCCCGTTTGTCAGAGATTGCAGGTTACCTTCTTCAAGATATCGAGAAAAAGACAGTTCCCTTTGCTTGGAACTTTGACGATACCGAGAAAGAACCAACTGTCTTACCAGCAGCCTTTCCAAACCTTTTAGTCAATGGTTCGACAGGTATTTCAGCTGGTTATGCGACAGATATTCCACCGCATAATTTGGCTGAAGTTATCGATGCGACAGTCTACATGATTGATCACCCGACTGCTAAGGTTGAAAAGCTCATGGAATTCTTGCCTGGGCCAGACTTCCCTACAGGAGCGATTATTCAAGGACGTGACGAAATTAAGAAGGCCTATGAAACTGGTAAAGGGCGCGTGGTCGTTCGTTCCAAAACAGAGATTGAAAAGCTTAAAGGTGGTAAGGAACAAATCGTTATCACTGAGATTCCTTATGAAATCAATAAGGCTAATCTAGTCAAGAAAATCGATGATGTTCGCGTCAATAACAAGGTGGCTGGTATTGCTGAGGTTCGTGATGAGTCTGACCGTGACGGTCTTCGTATCGCTATCGAACTCAAGAAAGACGCTAATACCGAGCTCGTTCTTAACTATCTCTTCAAATATACTGACCTACAAATCAATTACAACTTTAACATGGTGGCGATTGACAATTTCACTCCTCGTCAGGTTGGGATTGTGCCTATCTTATCTAGCTATATTGCCCACCGTCGTGAGGTCATCTTAGCACGTTCTCGCTTTGACAAGGAAAAGGCTGAAAAACGTCTCCATATCATGGAAGGTTTGATTCGTGTTATCTCTATCTTAGATGAAGTCATTGCTCTTATCCGTGCTTCTGAGAACAAGGCTGATGCCAAGGAAAACCTCAAGGTCAGTTATGATTTTACTGAAGAGCAGGCTGAAGCTATTGTTACCTTGCAACTGTATCGTTTGACCAATACAGACGTGGTTGTCTTGCAGGAAGAAGAAGCAGAACTTCGCGAAAAAATTGCTATGCTGGCGGCTATCATTGGTGACGAACGGACTATGTACAATCTCATGAAGAAAGAACTTCGTGAGGTCAAGAAACAGTTTGCGACTCCTCGTTTGAGTTCTTTAGAAGATACAGCAAAAGTGATCGAGATTGATACAGCTAGCCTTATCGCTGAAGAAGATACATACGTCAGCGTGACGAAGGCTGGCTATATCAAGCGTACTAGCCCTCGTTCTTTCTCAGCTTCAACGTTAGAGGAAATTGGTAAACGGGATGATGACCGATTGCTATTTATCAAATCTGTTAAGACAACTCAACATCTCTTAATCTTTACGACACTAGGAAATGTTATCTACCGTCCTGTCCATGAATTAGCAGATATTCGTTGGAAAGATATCGGGGAGCACTTGAGCCAAACGATTACAAACTTTGAAACCAATGAAGAAGTGCTATACGTAGAAGTTGTGGATCAGTTTGATGATGCGACGACCTACTTTGCAGCGACTCGCCTTGGACAAATCAAGCGTGTCGAACGCAAAGAATTCTCTCCATGGAGAACCTATCGTTCTAAATCGGTCAAATATGCCAAGTTGAAAGACGATAGTGACCAGATTGTAGCAGTTGCTCCGATTAAATTGGATAATGTTTTGTTGATTAGTAAAAATGGATATGCCCTTCGCTTTAATATCGAAGAGGTTCCAGTTGTTGGAGCCAAGGCTGCAGGTGTTAAAGCTATGAATCTGAAAGCAGATGATGAGCTTCAAGCCGCCTTTATCTGCAATACTTCATCCTTCTATCTGTTAACGCAACGTGGAAGCTTGAAACGTGTTTCAACAGAGGAGATTCCAGCAACCAGTCGTGCTAAGCGTGGCCTTCAAGTTCTGAGAGAATTGAAGAGTAAACCACATCGCGTCTTCTTGGCCGGTTCTGTCTCAGAACAAGGATTTATCGGAGATCTTTTTAGTACAGAAGTAGAAGATGGCGAACAAACTCTTGTTATTCAATCAAATAATGGAACAATTTACGAAGCAATTCTGCAAGATTTGAATCTATCAGAGCGCACAAGTAATGGAAGCTTTATCTCAGATACTATTTCAGACGAGGAAGTTTTCGATGCCTACCTCAAAGAAGTCTTTAAAGAAGATAAAGAAAATTAAGAAGAAAATCAGTCCTAGTGACTGATTTTTTATAAGCAAAATTTTCAGAAAATTACAAATAATGCTTGAATTTTTAGGAGAATAGTGTAGAATAGAACACAAAGCTTGATTAGAATAAAGGAGATTGTCATGACAGTTACGATCGATTGGGAAAATCTCGGTTTTTCCTATATGAAACTACCTTATCGTTATATCGCTTATTTTAAAAATGGACAATGGACTCAAGGAGAATTAACAGAAGATGCAACCTTGCATATTTCAGAATCATCTCCAAGTCTTCACTATGGACAGCAAGCATTTGAAGGATTGAAAGCTTATCGTACAAAGGATGGCAGTATTCAACTCTTCCGTCCAGATGAAAATGCTAAACGTCTCCAACGTACCTGTGATCGTCTCTTGATGCCTCAAGTGCCAACAGAAATGTTTGTAGAGGCTTGTAAAGCAGTTGTTCGTGCTAATGAAGAATACGTACCACCTTATGGAACTGGTGGAACCCTTTACCTTCGTCCGCTCTTGATTGGTGTCGGAGATATCATCGGGGTAAAACCAGCCGAGGAGTATATTTTCACTATCTTTGCTATGCCAGTTGGAAACTATTTCAAGGGTGGGTTGGTTCCAACAAACTTCTTGATTCAAGATGAGTATGACCGTGCTGCGCCAAATGGAACAGGAGCTGCCAAGGTCGGTGGTAACTATGCCGCTAGTCTTTTGCCAGGAAAAATGGCTAAATCCCGTCATTTTTCAGATGTTATTTATCTAGACCCATCAACCCACACCAAGATTGAAGAAGTTGGTTCAGCAAACTTCTTTGGAATTACAGCTGATAATGAGTTTGTAACGCCATTGAGTCCATCAATCTTACCATCTATTACCAAGTACTCATTACTTTACTTGGCAGAGCATCGTTTGGGCTTGAAGCCTGTTGAGGGAGATGTACCAATTGACAGCCTTGATCGATTTGTAGAAGCAGGTGCCTGTGGAACAGCAGCAGTAATCTCACCTATTGGGGGAATCCAACACGGTGATGATTTCCATGTTTTCTACAGTGAAACAGAGGTTGGTCCAGTGACTCGTAAACTATACGATGAATTGACAGGTATCCAGTTTGGTGATATTGAAGCACCAGAAGGCTGGATTGTAAAAGTAGATTAAAAATTATTATAGGAGATCTTTATGAAAACGAAAAAGTGGATGTTAACAGCAGGAGTTGTCCTGAGTACAGCAGTTCTTCTTGTGGCTTGTGGTAAAGCTGACAAGGAAGCAGATGCTCCTACAACTTTCTCTTATGTATATGGAGTAGACCCATCATCTTTGGACTACAGTATTGCAACTCGTACTTCAACAACGGATATTATTGGTAACGTTGTTGATGGATTGTTGGAAAACGATGAATATGGAAATTTGGTTCCTTCACTAGCAGAAGACTGGAGTGTCTCACAAGACGGTTTGACTTATACTTATAAACTTCGTAAAGGAGTTAAATGGTATACCTCAGAGGGTGAAGAATACGCTGAAGTAACTGCGCATGACTTTGTTACTGGATTAAAACACGTAGCAGATGGTAAATCAGACGGTGTCACTCTTATTCAAAACTCCATTAAGGGCTTGAATGAATATATGACTGGTGAGACTAATGACTTCTCTACAGTTGGGGTTAAGGCATTGGATGACTACACAGTCCAGTATACTCTTAATGCACCTGAAAGTTTCTGGAATTCAAAAGTGACTTCAGCAACCATGTTGCCGGTAAACGAGGAATTCCTCAAAGCTTCAGGTAAGAATTACGGAGCAGTAAGTCCATCTGGTATTCTTTATAACGGTCCGTATATCCTGAAGACATTGACTTCAAAATCTTTAATCGAATACGAAAAGAATCCAAATTATTGGGATAAAGAGAAGGTTAAAATTGAGAAAGTTAAATTGACCTACTATGATGGATCAGACCAAGAATCCTTGATTCGTAGTTTCTCATCAGGTGTTTATACAACAGCTCGTATCTTCCCAAGTAGCTCAAACTTTGCTTCGACTTTAGAACAATACGGAGATAAAATCACATACAGTCCACAAGATTCAACGAGTTATTACTTTACCTTTAACGTAAACCGTCAATCATACAATAAGACTGCGAAAACAAGTGAAGAAGAAAAAACTTCTACAAAAGAAGCGATGTTGAACAAGGACTTCCGCCAGGCAATTAACTTTGCTTTCAACCGTCATTCTTATGCTGCTCAGCTTAATGGTGAAGATGGTGCGGACAAGATTATTCGTAACAGTCTAGTCCCAGATAACTTTGTACAATCTGGCGGTAAAAACTTTGGTGATATCGCTCAAGCAGAATTGGTCAACTATGGAGACCAATGGAAAGGCGTTGAGCTTGTAGACGGAAAAGATACTATCTACAATCCTGACAAAGCTAAGGCTTCATTCGAGAAAGCTAAAAAAGAATTGGAAGCAAAAGGTGTAACCTTCCCAATTCATTTGGATGTGCCGGTTGAACAGACAGATACAATTGCCGTTCAACAAAGCAATTCCTTCAAACAATCAATCGAGTCAACTCTTGGTTCTGAAAATGTCGTGATTGATGTCCTTCAGATGACCGATAACGAAAAGGAAAGTATTACATCGCAAGCGCGTGTTCCAGCTCAAAAAGACTATGACTTGAACAGTACTGGATGGGCTCCAAGCTACCAAGACCCAGCAAGTTATCTTAATATCATGGATCCTAAGACTGGTTCTGCTATGAAACACCTTGGTATTACGAAAGGTAAAGACAAGGAAGTAGTAGCTCAACTTGGTCTGGACGAATATAAGAAACTCTTGGATGATGCAGTTTCTGAAACAAACGATTTGGACAAGAGATATGAAAAATATGCTAAAGCTCAAGCATGGCTCACTGATAGCTCTCTCCTAATGCCAACCGCTTCATCAGGTGGTTCACCAGTTGTCAGCAACGTTGTTCCTTTCTCTAAACCATACTCACAAGTAGGTATTAAGGGTGATCCATATATCTTCAAGGGAATGAAATTGCAAAAAGAGATTGTATCTGCTAAAGAATATCAAGCAGCTCTTGAAAAATGGCAAAAAGAAAAATTGGAATCAAACAGTAAATACCAAAAAGAACTAGAAAGTCATGTCAAATAAAACAGACTAGTATTTTTGGAATAAAGGGGCCTATATGGAATGGATTAAACTAATAGGGATAGTTATCATTGTGGTTGGTTTTATCTATAAATTAGATACCATCGCAACGGTAGTCTTAGCTAGTTTAGTTACAGCTCTAGTTTCTGGAGTATCTCTTGTTGAGTTCTTGGAAATTTTAGGAAGAGAATTTAGTAATCAACGAGTTCTGACGATTTTTATGGTAACCTTGCCCTTGGTTGGTTTATCTGAAACTTTTGGCCTCAAGCAACGTTCGATTGACTTGATTCAAAGGATAAAGGGGCTGACCGTAGGAAGTTTTTATACCGTTTATTTCTTTTTTCGGGAACTCGACGGGTTCTTTGCCATTCGTATCGGAGGGCAGCCGCAGTTTGTAAGGCCTCTGGTTCAACCCATGGGACAAGCAGCGGCAGAGTCACAATTAGGTAGAAAATTAACGGAGCAGGAGAGCGAAGCGCTAAAAGCGCGTGCAGCAGCAAATGATAATTTTGCAAATTTCTTTGCTCAGAACACTTTCGTTGGTGCAGGTGGTGTCCTCTTAGTTGGGGGCACTCTGGACCAATTAGGTTACGAAAGTAATTATACAGGGATCGCTTCGGCTTCTCTTATTGTTGCAGGAGTTGCCTTGCTTGTGGTAGGGCTGTACAATTACTTATTTGATAGAAAATTGCTAGCGAATAAGCTTAGTAAAGGAAAAGAAGAATGACCAATCTAGCAAGACAGTTATTAGAGTTAACCTATATTGTGATTGGTTGTCAATTTCTTCACACGGCCTATTGTAGCTATAAAGACAAAACAAACCCAGTTCGATATGGAACAGCTGGGTTTTGGGCTTTATTGGGAATCAGTTTTATTGGTGGTTCCTATCTACCATCTATCT
Source organism: Streptococcus infantis (assembly GCF_047463315.1). GTDB lineage: Bacteria > Bacillota > Bacilli > Lactobacillales > Streptococcaceae > Streptococcus > Streptococcus infantis_AB. The sequence continues at coordinate 40,298 of NZ_JASHEB010000004.1, forward strand.
GTATTGGAATTATCGTAGTGCTCTTAGCCCTACTAACACTCTTTAAACAGGTTCGTATCGGAACCTTACCGTCTCTGAATGAAGTCAAGGCAAATATTGAAGCTAAACGGTTGAAGAATAAAATTTTTATTCCAGTCATGTTGATGGCTTTGATTGCTTTGGTATTAGCAAAAATGATTCCTGACTTTAGTAAGATTGCTATCAGCCTTGCAGCATTTTTTGCAACCATCTCTCTTTTATTGATTACTAAGAGTTCTCCTAAAAGCTTATTATCAGAAAACAATCGCATGGTTCAGCAAGTCTCAACTAGTGGGATTGTTCCCCAACTTTTAGGAGCTTTGGGGGCTATTTTTACTGTAGCTGGAGTTGGAGATTTAATGTCACATCTGATAAGTGGTTTTGTGCCTTCAGGGAGTCGGTTGATGGGTGTAGTGGCTTATGTGTTGGGGATGGTTCTATTTTCTATGATTATGGGAAATGCCTTTGCGGCCTTTACTGTCATTACTGCTGGAATTGGTGTTCCCTTTGTATTTTCCTTGGGAGCAGATCCAATCATGGCGGGTGCTCTTGCTATGACAGCAGGTTGTTGTGGAACTTTATTAACCCCAATGGCTGCCAATTTTAATACTCTACCTGTGGCCCTTTTGGATATGAAAGATCCAAATGGCGTTATCAAAGCGCAAGTAGGAGTAGCTATTGTCATGATTATCATACATGTATTTCTGATGTACTTTTTGGCATTTTAGTAAAGGAAATAAAATGAAAATATTAGTTACAGGATTTGATCCTTTTGGTGGTGAAAAGGTCAATCCAGCTCTAGAAGCTGTTAAATCATTACCGTCTGAAATCAATGGTGCAGAGCTCCATTGGGTAGAAATCCCAACAATCTTTTATAAATCAGCAGAGGTTTTAGAAGCAGAAATAAATCGATACCACCCAGATGTGGTGCTTTGCATCGGACAAGCAGGAGGAAGAGCAAGTTTAACTCCTGAGAGAGTTGCTATTAATCAAGATGATGCTAGAATTCCAGATAACCAAGGAAATCAACCGATTGACACTCCCATTCGCCTTGATGGAGAAGCTGCCTACTTTAGCACACTTCCTATCAAAGCAATGGTACAAGCCATAAAAGAAGAAGGGTTACCTGCTTCAGTATCCAATACAGCTGGAACCTTTGTTTGCAACCATTTGATGTATCAGGCACTCTATTTAGCGGATAAGAAATTTCCTAATATGAGAGCAGGCTTTATGCATATTCCCTATATGACAGAACAAGTGGTAAATAAGCCTAATACTGCATCCATGTGCTTAAGAGATATTGTCCGAGGTATCGAAGCTGCGATTGGTGCTATCGTAGACCATAAAGATAAAGATTTGAAATTGGTCGGAGGGACGACTCACTAATGATTCAATTTTCAAATTAAAAAATATTCCTTAAACTCTCTGTCAAGATAAGCATGATAGAGAGTTTTTTCTTGCTAGATTAGGGAATTTCTTGTAAAATAGAAAAAGTGAAAAGAGGTATGGTATGAGCAAAAAAGATAAAAAAATTGAGATTCAATTATCAGATGCTAAAGTAGTAGTTGGAAAAGATAAGTACGATGGTTATACTTTAATGATTGGTAAAAAGTTAATCGGTGAAATTGCCGAACTAGATGACCAATTTGCAATCATAAAGAATGGAAATGTCGATAGTTTTTACAAAAATCTTGAAAAAGCTGTGGAAATATTGATTGAGAACTATAATTTAGCAAAATAATGCTTGTTTTTTGCAAATTTTCATGATATAATAGTTTTCGTTGATTGTCGGAGAGATAGCGAAGAGGCTAAACGCGGCGGACTGTAAATCCGCTCCTTCGGGTTCGGGGGTTCGAATCCCTCTCTCTCCATATCATCAATGGGGTATAGCCAAGCGGTAAGGCAAGGGACTTTGACTCCCTCATGCGTTGGTTCGAATCCAGCTACCCCAGTTCTTAGGTAATAAATTCAAGATAAAAAGAAAAATATCTTAGGGTATTTTATTTTTATAATTGAAGGACGTTCGAGATGTTCATGTCGTTGCGGGTGCTTAGGAAAAAAATTATAAGTATGTCAAGTTAAAAAGACTTGATTGTTGGAGGATTTTTTAGATGAATGAATTTGAAGATTTGCTAAATAGCGTTAGCCAAGTTGAACCTGGTGATGTTGTTAGTGCTGAAGTATTGACAGTTGATGCTAATCAAGCTAACGTTGCAATCTCTGGAACTGGTGTTGAAGGTGTCTTGACTCTTCGCGAATTGACAAACGATCGCGATGCTGATATCAATGACTTTGTAAAAGTAGGTGAAGTATTTGATGTTCTTGTACTTCGTCAAGTAGTTGGTAAAGATACTGATACAGTAACATACCTTGTATCTAAAAAACGCCTTGAAGCTCGCAAAGCATGGGACAAACTTGTAGGACGCGAAGAAGAAGTTGTTACAGTTAAAGGAACTCGCGCTGTTAAAGGTGGACTTTCAGTAGAATTTGAAGGTTTGCGTGGATTTATCCCAGCTTCAATGTTGGATACTCGTTTCGTACGTAACACTGAGCGTTTTGTAGGTCAAGAATTTGAAGCTAAAATCAAAGAAGTTGACCCTAAAGAAAACCGCTTCATCCTTTCACGTCGTGAAGTTGTAGAAGCAGCTACTGCAGCAGCTCGTGCTGAAGTTTTCGGTAAATTGGCTGTTGGTGATGTAGTAACTGGTAAAGTTGCTCGTATCACAAGCTTCGGTGCGTTCATCGACCTTGGTGGTGTTGATGGATTGGTTCACTTGACTGAATTGTCACACGAACGTAACGTTTCACCAAAATCAGTTGTAACTGTTGGTGAAGAAGTTGAAGTGAAGATCCTTGACCTTAACGAAGAAGAAGGACGTGTATCACTTTCACTTAAAGCAACAACACCTGGACCATGGGATGGCGTTGAGCAAAAATTGGCTAAAGGTGACGTTGTAGAAGGTACAGTTAAACGTTTGACTGACTTCGGTGCATTTGTTGAAGTATTGCCAGGTATCGATGGACTTGTTCACGTATCACAAATTTCACACAAACGTATTGAAAATCCAAAAGAAGCTCTTACAGTTGGTCAAGAAGTTACTGTTAAAGTTCTTGATGTTAATGCTGATGCAGAACGTGTATCACTTTCTATCAAAGCTCTTGAAGAACGTCCAGCTCAAGAAGAAGGACAAAACGAAGAAAAACGTGCTCCACGTCCACGTCGTCCAAAACGTCAAGAAAAACGTGACTTTGAGCTTCCTGAAACTCAAACAGGATTCTCAATGGCTGACTTGTTCGGAGACATCGAACTTTAATCAATCAGAACTAATTATAAATCCTTTGTTGTAAAACAAGGGATTTTTCTTTTTTCAACTAGTATTTTTTGATATAATGGATTTATGTTACATTCCGAAAAAGAATCAATTTACCAAATTGTAAATGAACAACTCTCTAGTCTTTTAGAAGGTGAGACCAATGTGTTGGCTAATCTATCAAATGCTAGTGCTCTCTTAAAAATGAACTTTCCTCGTACTGTCTTTGCAGGTTTCTATTTATATGACGGAAATGAGCTTATTTTAGGCCCTTTTCAGGGTGGAGTCTCATGTGTTAGAATCGCTCTCGGAAAAGGAGTTTGCGGTGAGTCAGCGGCTAGCCGTCAAACAGTTATCGTTGGTGATGTCAAGACTTATCCAAATTATATTTCTTGTGATAGTAGTGCTCGTAGCGAGATCGTACTTCCAATGGTAAAAAATGGACAGCTTCTGGGTGTATTAGATTTGGACTCATCTCATATTGATGATTATGATGAAATTGATCAACGCTATTTAGAAGAGTTTGTGTCCATTTTACTAGATAAGACAGAATGGAAATTTTCAATGTTTGAGGAGAAAGCATAATGTATCAGGCGCTTTATCGAAAATATAGAAGTCAAAATTTTTCACAGTTAGTAGGCCAGGAAGTTGTTGCTAGAACTCTTAAACAGGCTGTGGAACAGGATAAGATTAGTCACGCCTACCTATTTTCAGGGCCTCGTGGAACTGGTAAGACTAGTGTAGCTAAGATTTTTGCTAAGGCTATGAACTGCCCTAATCAAGTAGGGGGAGAACCTTGTAATAACTGTTATATCTGTCAAGCTGTTACGGATGGAAGTTTAGAAGACGTTATCGAAATGGATGCTGCTTCTAATAATGGGGTTGATGAAATTCGTGATATTCGTGATAAATCAACTTATGCTCCAAGTATAGCTCAGTATAAGGTTTATATCATTGATGAGGTTCATATGCTTTCGACAGGTGCCTTTAATGCCCTTTTGAAAACACTGGAAGAACCAACTCCAAATGTAGTCTTTATTTTGGCAACGACTGAGCTTCATAAAATTCCTGCAACTATTTTGTCTCGTGTTCAACGATTTGAGTTCAAGTCCATTAAGACTCAGGATATTCGAGATCATATCTTCCAGATTTTAGAAAAAGAAGGGATTGATTACGAAACAGAAGCTGTTGAAATTATTGCTCGACGAGCTGAAGGTGGGATGCGGGATGCCTTGTCAATTCTAGACCAGGCGTTAAGCTTAACCCAAGAAGCTACACTGACAACTGCAGTCTCAGAAGAAATCACTGGTACCATTAGTTTAAGTGCCTTGGATCATTACGTAGCTGCTTTAGCTCAAAAGGATGTACCGGGAGCCCTTCAAAATCTTGATTTGATTTTTGAGAATGGAAAGAGCATGACGCGTTTTGTAGTCGATTTGCTGCAATATCTACGTGATATCTTAATTGTTCAAGCAGGCGGAGAAAATACACATCATAGTGATGTATTTGAGAGAAACTTAGCTCTTCCGCAGGATGTCTTGTTTGAGATGATCAGTCTTGCTACTAAAAGTCTAGCTGATATTAAGGCTAGCCTACAACCTAAAATTTATGCAGAAATGATGACTATTCGTTTAGCAGAAATTGATTCTCAACCAGAACTTTCAGGTGAAGTGGCTGAGGAATTGTCTTCTCTTCGAGAAGAAGTTGCACGATTAAAACAAGCTCTTGCCAATGTTGGTTCTAATCCCAAACAAACTGTTTCTACACCAAGTCGTCCGACTAACAGTAAGTCAATCTATCGTGTAGACCGAAATAAGGTGCAGTCTATTCTTCAAGAAGCAGTAGAAAATCCAGACTTAGCCCGTCAAAACTTAATCCGTCTTCAGAATGCTTGGGGAGAAGTCATTGAAAGCTTATCTGGTCCAGATAAGGCACTCTTAGCTGGTTCTAAACCAGTTGCGGCTAATGAACATCATGCGATTTTGGCTTTTGAATCGAATTTCAATGCTGGTCAAACCATGAAACGAGACAATCTTAACACCATGTTTGGCAATATTCTTAGTCGTGCCGCTGGATTTTCTCCAGAGATTCTTGCTATTTCTATGGAAGAATGGAAGGAAGTTCGAGCTGCATTTTCAAGCAGAGCTAAAGGTTCTCAAGAACAAGTCGTGAAGGAAGAGACTGAAGAGTCCATACTTCCTCAAGGATTTGAATTTTTAGCAGATAAAGTGACTATAGCTGAAGATTAAAAGGAATTGGTGGTAAAAGACTATGAACAGACAACAATTTATTATCATGGCCTTCTTTACTGCTGCTGAGACTTATTTCTTTAATGAATCCATCATGGAGCAACGGTATATCGTGGCCTTGCTTTGGGCTATTTTGATCCTGAGAAATTTTCGCGTGAGTTATATCATGGGTAAAATTGTGAGCGCTATAGATGATCATTTTCAAGGGAAGAAGTAGCTCCTAGCTTCTAGACAAAATCAAAGCCTTTTAGGCTTTTTTTTGTTATACTATTAAGGTATATTTATTGACATTTTACCGTGTTTTTCTAGAGATTTAAAAAGGTTAAATTTCTGGTAAATACAGTAAAAAGGATGAAAAGAAAGGAACAATCATGTCAGTATTAGAGATCAAAGATCTTCACGTTGAAATTGAAGGAAAAGAAATTTTAAAAGGGGTCAATCTGACTCTTAAAACAGGAGAAATTGCAGCTATCATGGGACCAAATGGTACCGGTAAGTCTACTCTTTCAGCTGCTATTATGGGGAACCCAAACTATGAAGTCACTAAAGGTGAAGTCTTGTTTGACGGTGTAAACATTCTTGAATTGGAAGTGGATGAACGTGCGCGTATGGGACTTTTCCTTGCCATGCAATATCCATCAGAAATTCCTGGGATTACAAATGCTGAGTTTCTTCGTGCAGCTATGAATGCTGGTAAAGAAGATGATGAGAAGATTTCAGTTCGTGAATTTATCACTAAGTTAGACGAAAAAATGGAATTGCTCAACATGAAAGAAGAAATGGCAGAGCGTTACCTCAACGAAGGTTTCTCAGGTGGTGAGAAAAAACGTAACGAAATTCTTCAACTCTTGATGTTGGAACCAACTTTTGCCCTCTTAGATGAGATTGACTCTGGTCTTGACATTGATGCCCTTAAAGTTGTCTCAAAAGGTGTGAATGCTATGCGTGGTGAAGGTTTTGGTGCTATGATCATTACTCACTACCAACGTCTTTTGAACTATATCACACCAGATGTGGTACACGTTATGATGGAAGGTCGTGTTGTTCTTTCTGGTGGTCCAGAATTAGCTGCACGCTTGGAACGTGAAGGATACGCGAAACTAGCTGAAGAACTTGGCTATGACTACAAGGAAGAATTGTAATTCCTTCGTATCTTTTAGGAGAAGTAAATGACTAAAGAAACTATTAAACTTTTTTCAGAAATGCACGCTGAACCAAGCTGGTTGTCAGACCTCCGTCAAAAAGCTTTTGATAAGATTGAGAGTTTGGAATTGCCAGTCATTGAGCGTGTAAAATTTCACCGTTGGAATCTTGGTGATGGAACTATTACAGAAAGTGAACCGTCAGCAAATGTTCCTGATTTCACTGCTTTAGATAATCACTTGAAATTGGTGCAGGTTGGAACTCAAACTATTTTCGAACAAATTCCAGTTGAGTTGGCTGAACAAGGAGTGGTCTTTACAGACTTCCATTCAGCTTTAGAAGAAATCCCAGAACTTGTAGAAGAATTCTTCATGTCATCAGTGAAATACGATGATGATAAGTTGGCAGCCTACCATACAGCATATTTTAACAGTGGTGCTGTTCTCTACATTCCAGATAACGTAGAAATCACAGAACCAATTGAAGGTATTTTCTACCAAGACAGCGATAGCGATGTACCATTTAACAAGCATATCCTCATTATCGCTGGTAAGAACAGTAAGATTAGTTACCTTGAACGCTTAGAGTCACGTGGTGAAGGAAGTGCTAAAGCAACTGCTAATATCACGGTAGAAGTCATTGCACGTTCAGGCGCACAAGTGAAGTTTGCAGCGATTGACCGTCTAGGTGAAAATGTTACTGCCTACATTAGCCGCCGTGGGAAATTGGGCAACGATGCAAGTATTGACTGGGCTATCGGTGTCATGAACGAAGGAAATGTCGTTGCTGACTTTGATAGTGACTTGATTGGTAATGGTAGCCATGCAGACCTTAAGGTTGTTGCTCTTTCAAGTGGCCGTCAGGTTCAAGGGATTGATACTCGAGTGACTAACTATGGTTGCAACTCTATCGGTAATATCCTTCAACATGGAGTTATCCTTGAAAAAGCAACCTTGACATTTAACGGTATCGGACACATCATCAAGGGTGCTAAGGGAGCAGATGCTCAACAAGAAAGTCGTGTTCTCATGCTTTCTGACCAAGCTCGTTCAGATGCTAACCCAATTCTTTTGATTGATGAAAATGATGTCACTGCAGGACACGCAGCCTCTATCGGTCAAGTAGATCCAGAAGATATGTACTACCTTATGAGTCGTGGCTTAGATCAAGCAACTGCAGAACGCTTGGTTGTACGTGGTTTCCTTGGATCCGTTATCGTTGAGATCCCAGTCAAGGAAGTTCGTGATGAAATGATTGCGACGATCGAAGAAAAATTGTCAAAACGCTAAGGGGAAGCCTATGTTAGATGTAGAAGTGATTCGTAAGGATTTTCCAATTTTAAACCAGATTGTTAATGACGAACCTCTGGTTTATTTGGATAATGCTGCGACGACACAAAAACCACTAGCTGTTCTGGAAGCCATTAACCGCTACTATGAGCAGGACAATGCCAATGTCCACCGAGGTGTTCACACCTTGGCAGAGCGTGCGACAGCTTCTTACGAAGCTGCTCGTGAAACCATTCGTAAATTTATCAATGCAGGCTCTACAAAGGAACTTCTCTTTACCAGAGGAACGACGACTAGTCTCAACTGGGTGGCACGTTTCGCTGAGGAAGTCTTGACTGAGGGAGACCAAGTCTTGATTTCTATCATGGAACACCATTCCAATATTATTCCATGGCAGGAAGCTTGCCGAAAGACTGGGGCAGAGCTTGTTTATGTCTATCTCAAAGATGGAGCTCTGGATATGGATGACTTGCGTTCTAGATTGACGGACAAGGTCAAGTTCGTTTCCCTAGCTCACGCATCAAACGTTCTTGGAGTAGTTAATCCTATCAAAGAAATCACGCAAATGGTTCATGAAGTTGGAGCTATTATGGTGGTGGATGGTGCTCAGTCTACACCACATATGAAGATTGATGTCCAGGACTTGGATGTGGACTTCTTCGCCTTTTCAGGTCACAAGATGGCTGGTCCGACTGGTATTGGTGTCCTTTACGGTAAAGAAAAATATCTGGAGCAAATGTCACCAGTTGAATTTGGTGGCGAGATGATTGATTTCGTCTATGAGCAATCTGCTAGCTGGAAGGAATTGCCTTGGAAATTCGAGGCTGGAACTCCCAATATGGCAGGTGCTATTGGACTTGCAGCTGCCGTGGATTATCTTGAAAAGATTGGTATGGATGCCATTGAAGCTCATGAACAAGAACTGATTGCATATGTCTATCCAAAATTACAGGCAATTGAAGGATTGACCATTTACGGTTCGCAAGATTTGGCTCAACGTTCAGGTGTCATTGCCTTTAACCTAGGTGACCTTCATCCTCACGACCTTGCGACAGCTCTGGATTATGAAGGTGTAGCAGTTCGTGCCGGTCACCATTGTGCCCAACCCTTGCTCCAGTATTTGGAAGTCCCTGCGACAGCTCGCGCTAGTTTTTATATCTACAACACCAAGGCTGATTGCGACAAGTTGGTCGATGCCCTACAAAAGACAAAGGAGTTTTTCAATGGCACTTTCTAAACTAGATAGCCTTTATATGGCAGTGGTAGCAGATCATTCGAAAAATCCCCATCACCAAGGAAAGTTAGTAGATGCTGAACAAATCAGTCTTAACAATCCAACCTGTGGTGATGTGATTAATCTCTCTGTTAAGTTTGATGCAGAGGACCGTTTGGAAGATATTGCTTTTCTAAACTCAGGCTGTACCATTTCAACTGCCTCTGCTAGTATGATGACAGATGCAGTTTTAGGAAAGACCAAGCAAGAAATCCTAGAGCTTGCGACCATTTTTTCTGAAATGGTTCAAGGTCAAAAGAATGAGCGTCAAGATCAACTTGGAGATGCAGCTTTCTTATCAGGAGTTGCCAAATTCCCTCAACGAATTAAATGCGCAACCCTAGCTTGGAATGCCCTTAAAAAAACAATTGAAGACCAAGAAAACAAATAAGACAAGCTTTCTTTGTCTTATAAATCATTAGAAATAAAGAATGAAAGAAAGGATATTATGGCTGAAGAAAGAGTAGAACCAAAACCAATTGATCTTGGTGAATATAAATTTGGTTTCCATGACGATGTAGAGCCTGTCCTATCAACAGGAAAAGGATTGAATGAAAATGTCATTCGTGAACTATCAGCTGCTAAGGGAGAACCTGAGTGGATGTTGGAATTCCGTTTGAAATCTTATGAAACCTTCAAAAAAATGCCCATGCAAACTTGGGGAGCAGACTTGTCAGAGATTGACTTTGATGACTTGATCTACTACCAAAAACCATCTGATAAACCAGCCCGTTCTTGGGATGACGTTCCTGAAAAAATCAAAGAAACCTTTGAACGGATCGGGATTCCTGAAGCTGAGCGTGCCTATCTAGCTGGAGCTTCAGCCCAGTATGAGTCAGAAGTGGTTTACCATAACATGAAGGAAGAATTTGAGAAGTTAGGAATTATCTTTACAGATACAGATTCTGCCCTCAAGGAATACCCAGACTTGTTTAAACAATACTTTGCGAAGTTAGTACCGCCAACAGATAACAAGTTGGCTGCCCTCAACTCAGCAGTATGGTCTGGAGGAACCTTTATCTACGTGCCAAAAGGTGTGAAAGTAGACATTCCACTTCAAACCTACTTCCGTATCAATAACGAAAATACAGGTCAGTTCGAACGTACCTTGATTATCGTTGATGAGGGAGCAAGCGTCCACTACGTAGAAGGATGTACAGCGCCAACATATTCAAGCAACAGCTTGCACGCTGCTATTGTAGAAATCTTTGCTTTGGACGGAGCTTATATGCGTTATACGACTATTCAAAACTGGTCTGACAACGTTTATAACTTGGTAACCAAACGTGCCAAAGCCTTGAAAGATGCGACTGTTGAGTGGATTGATGGAAACTTGGGTGCAAAAACGACTATGAAGTATCCATCTGTTTACCTAGATGGAGAAGGAGCGCGTGGTACCATGCTTTCGATTGCCTTTGCCAATGCAGGGCAACACCAAGATACTGGTGCCAAGATGATCCACAATGCACCACATACAAGCTCGTCAATCGTGTCTAAATCCATCGCTAAAGGTGGAGGAAAGGTTGACTATCGTGGACAAGTAACCTTTAACAAGAACTCTAAGAAATCTGTTTCTCACATTGAGTGTGATACCATTATCATGGATGACTTGTCAGCATCAGATACCATTCCATTTAATGAAATCCACAACTCACAAGTAGCTTTGGAACACGAAGCTAAGGTTTCTAAGATTTCAGAAGAACAACTCTATTATCTCATGAGTCGTGGCTTGTCAGAATCTGAGGCAACCGAGATGATTGTCATGGGATTTGTAGAGCCCTTCACCAAAGAACTACCAATGGAATATGCAGTTGAGCTTAACCGCTTGATTAGCTATGAAATGGAAGGATCTGTCGGATAAACATTATAAATAAAAACTGAACAAATACAAATTTGTTCAGTTTTTTATATACAATTTTATAAATATTCACAAATTCCATTTTTTATGGTAAAATAAAACAATTATTGTTAGTGGAGATGAATTATGAATATTTTTAGAACCAAAGACGTAAGTCTAGGTAAAACAGAGATGCATCGTCATCTGAAATTATGGGATTTAATTCTCTTGGGAATTGGGGCCATGGTGGGAACAGGTATTTTTACCATTACAGGAACAGCTGCAGCTACATTAGCAGGTCCAGCCCTTGTTGTATCTATCGTTATCTCAGCTATCTGTGTTTCCTTATCTGCTCTCTTTTTTGCAGAGTTTGCATCTCGTGTACCAGCAACTGGTGGGGCGTATAGTTATTTATATGTGGTTTTGGGAGAATTTCCAGCTTGGATAGCTGGTTGGCTAACCATTATGGAATTTATGACAGCTGTTTCTGGTGTGGCTTCAGGTTGGGCTGCTTACTTTAAAGGTTTGCTTAGTCATTATGGAATTTCTCTGCCTCAAGCTCTAAATGGGACATTTAACCAAGCACAAGGTAGCTATATTGATCTCCTGCCAATTTTAGTCATTCTTCTTGTTACTGGTCTTGTCTTATTAAATTCAAAAACAGCTTTGCGCTTTAATTCCATTCTAGTAGTCTTGAAATTTTCTGCTCTTGCTTTATTCATCTTAGTTGGAGTCTGGTACATTAAACCTGAAAATTGGTTAGACTTTGCTCCATTTGGTTTTGGGCAGATTTATGGTGGAAGCACTGGGATTATGGCAGGTGCTTCGCTCATGTTCTTTGGATTCTTAGGTTTTGAGTCCATTTCTATGGCAGTTGATGAAATTCAAAATCCTCAGAAAAATATTCCACGTGGAATTGTTTTATCCTTGATGATTGTAACCATTCTCTATGCTTTGGTTACCCTAGTATTGACTGGTGTTGTTCACTATAGCAAGCTCAATGTTGATGATGCTGTGGCTTTTGCTCTTAGAAGCATTGGTATTGGTTGGGCGGCTAATTATGTTTCTCTGGTTGCTATTTTTACTTTGATTACAGTATGTATTTCAATGACATACGCCTTGTCTCGAATGATTTATAGTTTGGCTCGTGATGGGTTGTTGCCTAAGACTTTTAAAGAAGTGACTAAGACAAGTCGTGTTCCAAAGAATGCGACCATTTTAACAGGTCTTGTTTCAGCAATTGCAGCTGGGATCTTCCCTCTATCAAGTATCGCAGCCTTTCTAAACATCTGTACTTTAGCTTATCTCATTCTCCTAGCTTATGGAATTATCAAATTAAGAAAAGACAAGGGAGAACCTAAAGAGGGAGAATTTAAAACTCCTCTGGTACCTTTTTTACCAATCTTGTCTATTCTGATTTGTCTGTCCTTCATGCTTCAATATACTCTTGAAACTTGGATAGCATTTGTATTAGCCTTAGCAGTAGGAGTTATTATTTACTTTACTTATGGCTATAAAAACTCTACACTATCAAAAAATCAATAAAGAAAAAATCGCGATTTCTCGCGATTTTTTTATAATTTTTCATTTACAAATCGAACAAAACGATTCCACCATACTTTTAAGAAAAAGGCTTTTTCAACATTTTTTTCAGCAACCATATCAAAGGTTGGATTATCAGTAGTAATATAACCTTGACCAACTAAGTCTTTGTCTTCATAAGTCAGATGACCAACCACTGTACCTGCCTCAAGTGGTGCAGTATGCTCAGTACTATCAGGTGTATAAGTAACAGATGACTGTGCTCTACTGCCGAGACGTTGAACGATTTTTATATCTTCTTTAGCGACTGCTGTAACAGTATCTTGCTTCCCGTCATAAACTGGAGATTTGCTATCTTGATAGCTTTCCCCTTGATTGACGATTGTTTGAAGAGCGAAATTTGATGAGATATAATCTAGAAGAGCTGAAGTTGCAGTGAAACGAGCATAAGGATTACTATCTTGGTTGTCAGCATTCAGAACGACTGTGATGATACGCATTCCTTTTTCTACAGTCGTACCGACAAAAGAAGCTCCTGCTTTATCAGTTGTTCCAGTCTTAAGACCATCTATACCACCACGATAGGCAGGCATTCCATCTAACATATAGTTTGTAGAATGAATGGTCACCCCAGCGAAAGTAGAAGAAGGTTTCTTAGTGATTTCTAGAACCTGAGGATACTTGAGGATAAGATTACGTGCAACGACAGCCACATCATAGGCACTCATCTTGTTTTCGTCATCTTTCTTAGAACCAGGATAGATATTATTCCCAAGAGTTTCATTATTTAGACCAGTTGTATTGACTAGGGTCGCATCTTGGATTCCCCATTCAAGCAGTTTAGCCTTCATCATGTCAACAAAGTCTTTTTCGGATCCAGCAATCTTTTCTGATAAAGCGATAGCTGCACTATTGGCACTAGATACCAATGTTGCTTCAAGCAATTCTTCAACAGTATAGTTACGAGCTTCCATAGGAACGTTACTTGCTTCGGAGTTAGTCGTGAGCTGGTAAGGATAATCAGATATTTCTACCGGAGTGGAAAGAGTGATTTTACCTTGTTCTAGGGCCTCATATACCAAGTAAACAGTTAGCAACTTACTGATAGAGGCAATCTCTACAGGTTGAGTAGCATCTTTTTCATATAAAATCTTACCAGTATTAGCTTCAACAGCGATGGCGTGTTTTGCAGCAACATCAAAATCCTGAGCAAATACAGTTGTAGTCGAACCAAATGAAATAAGTGTTAGTATTGTTAAAAATATTTTCTTCATAGTAATTGTATTCTATCATAAAGACAAAAAATATTCTTGTTTTTATAATGTAGGTTATCAATCTTTTTCGAAATATGGTAAAATAGGAAAAAGAGGAGGTGGCTTATGTTTCGGAGAAATAAATTATTCTTCTGGACCACTGAGATATTATTAATAACCTTAATCTTCTACTTATGGAGAGAAATGGGTGCTATTATTACACCATTTGTAAGTGTCGTAAATACAATCATGATTCCCTTTTTATTAGGAGGATTTCTCTACTACTTAACAAATCCAATCGTTATCTTTTTAGAGAAAGAGTGTAAAATCAACCGAATTATTGGGATTTTGTTAACACTTTGTGCTCTCTTCGGGTCCATAGTGATAGCTGTCGTATATCTCTTACCGATTTTAATCAATCAGTTGAGTAGTTTGATCAATTCCAGCCAAGGCATCTATGGTCGACTCCAAGATTTGGTGATAGAATTATCAAAATACCCTGCTTTCCAAGAACTTGATATTCAACAAACAATTCAACAATTAAATCTTTCTTACGTTGATATTTTACAAAATATCTTAAATAGTGTGACAAATAGTGTAGGAAGTGTTCTTTCAGCTCTAGTAAGCACTGTTTTAATTATTATTATGACACCAGTTTTCTTGATTTACTTCCTTCTAGATGGGCATAAATTTTTGCCGATGCTAGAAAGAACTATTTTAAAACGAGACAAACTTAATATATCTGGTTTAATAACAAACTTGAATGCGACGATTTCCCGTTACATAAGTGGAGTATCAATCGATGCATTCATTATCGGGTGTTTGGCTTTTATCGGTTATAGTGTGATTGGCTTAAAATATGCATTAGTTTTTGCTATTTTCTCAGGTTTAGCGAATCTGATTCCTTATGTTGGACCGAGTATTGGATTAATCCCGATGATTATTTCAAATCTGTTTACGGATCCTCAAAAGATGATAATAGCAGTTATCTATATGCTGATTATCCAACAAGTAGATGGGAATATCCTATACCCTCGTATTGTTGGTGGAGTCATGAAGGTTCATCCGATTACAATTCTCGTCCTATTATTGTTGTCAAGTAATATCTACGGTGTCGTTGGTATGATTGTTGCCGTTCCTACCTACTCGATTCTCAAAGAAATATCCAAATTCCTAGTTCGACTTTATGAAAAACATAAAGAAGTACAAGAAAAATAAAGATTTTCAAAAAGAAACAGATTCATCTGTTTCTTTTTTTATCTTTTATCAATAAATCGAGTACCGAGAAGAAGAATAAGAATAATTCACAAAATCTTTGTAAAACACTTGCAATTTAGCTAAAATTTGATAAAATAGTAAGGAAAGTTAGACTGTATTGCCTACTGTCTATCTATAAAATATATTTTATTGGAGGCTTTTACTCAAATGGCAAAAGAAAAATACGATCGTAGTAAACCACACGTTAACATTGGTACTATCGGACACGTTGACCACGGTAAAACTACCCTAACTGCAGCTATCACAACTGTTTTGGCACGTCGCTTGCCTTCAGCAGTTAACCAACCTAAAGACTATGCGTCTATCGATGCTGCTCCAGAAGAACGCGAACGCGGTATCACAATCAACACTGCGCACGTTGAGTACGAAACTGAAAAACGTCACTATGCTCACATCGACGCTCCAGGACACGCGGACTACGTTAAAAACATGATCACTGGTGCCGCTCAAATGGACGGAGCTATCCTTGTAGTAGCTTCAACTGACGGACCAATGCCACAAACTCGTGAGCACATCCTTCTTTCACGTCAGGTTGGTGTTAAACACCTTATCGTCTTCATGAACAAGATCGACTTGGTTGACGACGAAGAATTGCTTGAATTGGTTGAAATGGAAATCCGTGACCTTCTTTCAGAATACGACTTCCCAGGTGACGATCTTCCAGTTATCCAAGGTTCAGCTCTTAAAGCTCTTGAAGGTGACTCTAAATACGAAGATATCATCATGGAATTGATGAACACTGTTGATGAGTACATTCCAGAACCAGAACGTGACACTGACAAACCATTGCTTCTTCCAGTCGAGGACGTATTCTCAATCACTGGACGTGGTACAGTTGCTTCAGGACGTATCGACCGTGGTACTGTTCGTGTCAACGACGAAATCGAAATCGTTGGTATCAAAGAAGAAACTTCAAAAGCAGTTGTTACTGGTGTTGAAATGTTCCGTAAACAACTTGACGAAGGTCTTGCAGGAGATAACGTAGGTGTCCTTCTTCGTGGTGTTCAACGTGACGAAATCGAACGTGGACAAGTTATCGCTAAACCAGGTTCAATCAACCCACACAGAAAATTCAAAGGTGAAGTTTACATCCTTACTAAAGAAGAAGGTGGACGTCACACTCCATTCTTCAACAACTACCGCCCACAATTCTACTTCCGTACTACTGACGTTACAGGTTCAATCGAACTTCCAGCAGGTACTGAAATGGTAATGCCAGGTGATAACGTGACAATCGACGTTGAGTTGATCCACCCAATCGCCGTAGAACAAGGTACTACATTCTCTATCCGTGAGGGTGGACGTACTGTTGGTTCAGGTATGGTTACAGAAATCGAAGCTTAATTCGATTTAGTTCCCAGAAGAACAATTATTTAAGTCAGACATTAAAAGAATCTTGCTATGCAAGGTTCTTTTTTCTAGCTATACGAAGGCAAAATAAGACAGTATGGTAGTTGATTACGAATATAGAAACTTAATTAAATAATTATCTACTTTATTAACGAATGTATATCCTAGTTTTTCAGAATAAATTTTTATTAGGTTAAAAAGCTTTTCACAAATGCCTCTTTTTTTGATAAAATAGAAGGAAGAAAAAAAGAAATGAGTTTGTCATGTCAAAAGGATTTTTAGTCTCTCTAGAGGGGCCAGAGGGAGCTGGGAAAACGAGTGTGCTTGAAGCTATCCTTCCTGTGTTAGAAGAAAAAAATATTGAGGTTTTAACAACACGTGAACCAGGTGGAGTATTGATTGGTGAGAAGATTCGAGAAGTTATTTTAGATCCTAGTCATACTCAAATGGATGCCAAGACAGAGCTTCTACTCTATATTGCTAGTCGTAGACAACACCTAGTGGAAAAGGTCTTACCAGCACTTGCAGCAGGGAAACTGGTCATCATGGATCGTTTTATTGATAGTTCCGTTGCTTATCAAGGTTTTGGTCGTGGTTTAGATATTGAAGCTATTGATTGGCTCAATCAATTTGCGACAGATGGTCTTAAACCAGATTTGACACTTTATTTTGATATTGAAGTGGAGAAGGGGCTTGAACGAATCGCGGCAAACAGTAATCGTGAAGTCAACCGTTTGGACTTGGAAGGCTTAGACTTGCACAGAAAAGTTCGTCAAGGATATCTTTCCCTTCTTGAAAAAGAAGGTGAACGCATTGCAAAAATCGATGCCAGTTTACCACTAGATCAAGTGATTGAAAATACTAAGCAAGTCTTGTTTGACAGAATGGGGCTGACAGAATGAATCAAGAGCAATTAAAAGCTTGTCAACCTCAGCAATTTGAGCGTTTTGTTCACATTTTAGAGCAAAGACAGCTGAATCATGCCTATCTCTTTTCAGGTTATTTCGGAAGCATGGAGATGGCCTTATTTCTGTCTAAGAGTTTGTTCTGTACAGAAAAAAAGGGTGTCTTGCCTTGCGAGTCTTGTCGAAACTGTAAGTTGATTAATCAAGAAGAATTTCATGATGTCACAATTATTCGTCCCATTAATCAGATTATAAAAACAGAAAGAATTAGAGAACTAGTTGGACAATTTTCGCAATCAGGGATTGAAAATCAACGGCAGGTTTTTATTATTGAACAAGCAGAAAAAATGCATGCCAATGCCGCCAATTCACTACTAAAGGTCATTGAAGAACCGCAGAGTGAAATCTATATTTTCTTTTTAACCAATGATCAAGAGCAGATTTTACCAACTATTCGAAGCCGGACACAAATTTTCCAGTTTAAGAAACAAGTCGAAAGCCTTAGGAATCAACTTGAACAAGCAGGATTGGTCAAAAATAAAGCAAGGCTTTTAGCTGAGTTTAGTCAATCGCAAGCAGAAGCCGAAAAACTGACAAATCAAACAAGTTTTTGGACTTTAGTTGAAGAAAGTGAACGTTTCTATTCTTGGTTAGATGCTGGGAAAAAGGAATCTTATTTACAGGTCTCAAAATTAGCTAGTTTAGCTGATGACAAAGAAAAACAAGACCAAGTCTTTAGAATTCTAGAAGTATTAGCAGGTCAAGAGATTCAAAAAAATGCAGCACGTACAATCTTGCAAAACCTTCTCGAAGCCAGAAAAATGTGGAAAGCAAATGTGTCTTTCCAAAATTCTTTAGAATACCTAGTTTTACAATAATATGAACATGAAAACAGAAAAAGAAAGGGCTGTTCATGAACAAGAAAGAACTATTTGATGCCTTAGATGATTTTTCTCAACAGTTGTTGGCAACCTTGGCAGATGTCGAAGCTATCAAAAAAAATCTCAAGAGTGTTGTAGAAGAGAATACAGCTCTTCGTTTAGAGAACGATAAATTGAGAGAGCGCTTGAATGAGGAAGAAGAAACAGCTCCTACTAAGACCAAGCATGTTAGAGAAAACGTGAGCCGAATCTATGACGATGGTTTTCATGTGTGTCGCGATTTTTACGGTCAACGTCGTGAACAAGATGCAGAATGTATGTTTTGTGATGAATTGTTGTTTAGGGAGTAAGCATGCAGATTCAAAAAAGTTTTAAAGGTCAGTCACCTTATGGTAAGTTATTTCTTGTCGCAACTCCAATTGGGAATCTAGAAGATATGACCTTTCGTGCCATTCAGACTTTGAAAGAGGTGGATTGGATTGCTGCCGAGGATACTCGTAATACCGGTCTATTGCTTAAGCATTTCAATATTTTAACCAAACAAATCAGTTTTCATGAGCACAATGCCAAGGAAAAGATTCCTGATTTGATTGATTTGTTGAAACAAGGACAAAATATCGCTCAGGTATCGGATGCAGGCCTACCTAGCATTTCTGACCCAGGTCATGATTTGGTCAAGGCGGCAATTGAAGAAGATATAGCAGTGGTCACAGTTCCAGGTGCTAGCGCAGGAATTTCTGCCTTGATTGCCAGTGGTTTAGCTCCACAACCCCATATTTTTTATGGATTCTTACCTCGAAAATCGGGACAACAAAAGCAATTTTTCGAATCAAAAAAAGATTATCCTGAGACCCAGATTTTCTATGAATCGCCTCACCGTGTAGCTGATACCCTAGAAAATATGCTAGAGGTTTACGGTGATCGTTCAGTTGTCTTAGTTCGAGAATTGACTAAGATTTATGAAGAATACCAACGGGGGAAAATCACTGAGTTATTGGAAAGTATCTCTGAAACCCCACTTAAGGGGGAGTGTCTTCTGATTGTAGAAGGTGCTAGTCTAGAAGTTGAAGATAAGGATGAAGAGGATTTATTCTCTGAAATCCAAGAGCGCATCCAAGAAGGTGTTAAGAAAAATCAAGCCATTAAGGAAGTCGCAAAAATATATCAGTGGAACAAAAGCCAGCTCTATGCATCTTATCATGAATGGGAAGAGAATCAAGAAAATGACTAAACAGGGAAGTTTGCCTTCTTCCCTTTTTTTGTTATACTAGTAAAAGAAAAATTAGAAAGATTTGTGGGTGTCAAACAGTCCAGTAGCTTGTTTTGATATGAACTTAGGTTCCACCCAAAGAGGTATTAGTGTCATGTCTCAATCTTATATCAATGTTATCGGTGCGGGTTTAGCAGGTTCGGAAGCAGCTTACCAAATCGCAGAGCGTGGTATTCCAGTTAAACTCTATGAAATGCGTGGTGTCAAATCAACACCTCAGCATAAAACAGATAATTTTGCAGAATTAGTGTGTTCCAACTCATTACGAGGGGATGCTCTTACAAATGCTGTCGGGCTCCTCAAGGAAGAAATGCGTCGTCTTGGTTCTGTGATTTTAGAATCAGCAGAAGCTACACGTGTTCCTGCAGGTGGAGCGCTTGCGGTTGATCGTGACGGTTTTTCTCAAATGGTTACTGAAAAAATTGCCAATCATCCTTTAATTGAAGTGGTTCGTGATGAAATTACAGAATTGCCGACAGATGTTATTACGGTTGTCGCTACTGGTCCCTTGACTAGCGATGCCCTGGCTGAGAAAATTCATGCCCTTAATGACGGCGATGGCTTTTATTTCTACGACGCGGCAGCGCCTATTATCGACGTCAACACCATCGATATGAGCAAGGTCTATCTCAAGTCTAGGTATGACAAGGGAGAAGCTGCCTACCTCAATGCTCCGATGACCAAGCAAGAGTTTATGGATTTCCATGAAGCTTTGATCAATGCAGAAGAAGCACCCCTTAATTCTTTTGAAAAAGAAAAGTACTTTGAAGGGTGTATGCCAATTGAAGTTATGGCTAAACGTGGCATTAAAACCATGCTTTATGGCCCTATGAAACCAGTTGGTCTAGAATATCCAGAAGACTATAAGGGACCTCGTGATGGTGACTTTAAAACGCCATACGCAGTTGTTCAGCTTCGTCAGGACAATGCGGCAGGTAGTCTCTATAACATCGTTGGTTTCCAAACTCACCTCAAATGGGGAGAGCAGAAGCGTGTCTTCCAAATGATTCCAGGACTAGAAAATGCTGAGTTTGTCCGTTATGGTGTCATGCATCGTAATTCCTATATGGATTCGCCAAATCTTCTTGAGCAAACATACCGTTCTAAGAAACAGCCAAATCTCTTCTTTGCTGGTCAGATGACAGGTGTGGAAGGGTATGTTGAGTCGGCTGCTTCAGGATTAGTTGCTGGAATCAATGCTGCTCGTCTTTTTAAAGGAGAAAGCGAGGCTATTTTCCCAGAAACTACAGCTATCGGTAGTTTAGCTCATTATATCACCCATGCTGATAGCAAGCATTTCCAACCCATGAATGTTAACTTCGGGATTATCAAGGAGTTAGAAGGTGAGCGTATTCGTGATAAAAAGGCTCGTTATGAGAAAATTGCAGAACGTGCCTTGTCTGATTTAGAGAAATTTTTATCTGTCTAATTTTTTTGAAAGAATTGTTCATGATACTATAAAAATCCTTGAAATTGTGATAAAATAGGTAGGATGAAAAAAGGAGAGAGAAAATGGTAGAACCTAAGTATAAACGTATCTTAATCAAGCTATCTGGTGAAGCCCTTGCTGGCGAACGTGGTGTCGGTATTGATATCAAAACCGTCCAAAGTATGGCCCAAGAAATCAAGGAAGTTCACGAGCTAGGAATTGAAATTGCCTTGGTTATCGGTGGTGGAAACCTTTGGCGTGGAGAACCTGCAGCAGAAGCTGGTATGGATCGTGTTCAAGCGGATTACACTGGAATGCTTGGGACAGTCATGAATGCTCTTGTGATGGCAGATTCATTGCAACAAGCTGGTGTTGATACTCGTGTACAAACAGCTATTGCCATGCAACAAGTAGCAGAGCCTTATATTCGTGGACGTGCCCTTCGCCACCTTGAAAAAGGACGTATCGTTATCTTTGGCGCGGGAATCGGTTCACCTTACTTCTCTACAGATACAACAGCGGCTCTTCGTGCAGCTGAGATTGAAGCGGACGCTATTTTGATGGCTAAGAATGGTGTAGACGGTGTCTACAATGCTGATCCTAAGAAAGATAAAACGGCTGTTAAATTTGAAGAATTGACTCACCGTGATGTTATTAATAAAGGACTCCGTATCATGGATTCAACAGCTTCAACTCTATCTATGGATAACGATATTGACTTGGTCGTCTTTAATATGAACCAACCTGGCAATATCAAACGTGTTGTATTTGGTGAAAATATCGGAACAACTGTTTCAAACAATATCGAAGAAAAGGAATAAAAAAAATTATGGCTAACGCAATTGTAGAAAAAGCTAAAGAGAGAATGACTCAATCTCACCACTCACTTGCGCGTGAGTTTGGTGGTATCCGTGCAGGTCGTGCTAACGCTAGCTTGCTTGACCGTATTACTGTTGAATACTATGGTGTCGAAACACCTCTTAACCAAATCGCTTCTATCACAATTCCTGAAGCGCGTGTCTTGTTGGTAACACCATTTGATAAATCTTCATTGAAGGATATCGAGCGTGCTTTGAACGCTTCAGATCTTGGTATTACACCAGCTAACGATGGTTCTGTTATTCGCTTGGTAATCCCAGCTCTTACAGAAGAAACTCGTCGCGACCTCGCTAAAGAAGTGAAAAAAGTTGGTGAAAATGCTAAAGTAGCGATCCGTAATATTCGTCGTGATGCTATGGATGAAGCTAAAAAACAAGAAAAAGCTAAAGAAATCACTGAAGATGAATTGAAGACTCTTGAAAAAGATATTCAAAAAGCGACAGACGATGCTGTTAAACACATCGACGACATGACTGCCAATAAAGAAAAAGAAATCTTGGAAGTCTAAGAAATAAACAGAAAAACTCAGTTGGCATTGCTGGCTGAGTTTTATTCGAAAGAAGGAAACATGAATACAAATCTTGCAAGTTTTATCGTTGGACTTATCATCGATGAAAATGACCGTTTTTACTTTGTTCAAAAGGATGGTCAGACCTATGCTCTTGATAAGAAAGAAGGCCAGCATGCAATAGGTGATACTGTTAAAGGATTTGCCTACACGGATATGAAGCAAAAACTTCGCTTGACTACCTTAGAAGTGACTGCGACTCAGGAACAATTTGGTTGGGGAACAGTAACAGAGGTTCGAAAGGATTTGGGTGTCTTTGTTGATACAGGGCTTCCTGACAAGGAAATCGTAGTGTCACTTGATATCCTACCTGAACTGAAAGAGCTCTGGCCTAAGAAGGGCGATAAACTTTATATTCGTCTAGAAGTAGATAAGAAAGACCGTATCTGGGGAGTTTTGGCTTATCAGGAAGACTTCCAACGTTTGGCTCGTCCAGCCTACAACAACATGCAAAATCAGAACTGGCCTGCAATCGTTTATCGTCTTAAGTTATCAGGAACTTTTGTCTATCTACCAGAAAACAACATGCTTGGATTTATCCACCCAAGTGAGCGCTATGCAGAGCCACGTTTGGGGCAAGTGTTAGATGTGCGTGTCATTGGTTTCCGTGAAGTTGACCGAACTCTTAATCTATCACTAAAACCTCGCTCTTTTGAGATGTTAGAAAATGATGCACAAATGATTCTGACTTACTTGGAAAGTAATGGTGGATTTATGACCTTAAATGACAAATCATCACCAGATGACATCAAGGCTACCTTTGGTATTTCTAAAGGTCAGTTTAAAAAAGCGCTTGGTGGTTTAATGAAAGCTGGAAAGATTAAACAAGACCAATTTGGTACAGAGTTAATTTAGGGAGGCTTATGCGAAAATCATTTTATACATGGCTTATGACTGAGCGTAATCCTAAAAGTCATAGTCCCAAAGCAATTTTAGCGGATCTTGCCTTTGAGGAGTCAGCCTTCCCAAAACATACGGATGATTTCGATCAGGTGAGTCGATTTTTAGAAGAACATGCTAGTTTTTCCTTTAATATGGGAGACTTCGATCGTATCTGGCAAGAATATTTAGAACATTAAAGATACCATAGGTGTTAGGGATAGCAATTTCTAAATGCCTTTGCTATAATAAAAAGAAATTAAAGAGTTAGAGAGGTTCTTTATTTGAAGGAACATTCAATAGACATTCAGTTAAGTCATCCAGATGACCTATTTCATCTTTTTGGTTCCAATGAACGCCATCTTCGCTTGATGGAGGATGAGTTAGATGTTATCATCCATGCTCGTACAGAGATTGTACAAGTCTTGGGAGAGGAGTCTTCTTGTGAAGAAGCACGACAAGTAATTCAAGCCTTGATGGTCTTGGTCAATCGTGGCATGACAGTAGGAACTCCGGATGTGGTGACTGCCATCAATATGGTTAGAAACAATGAAATCGATAAGTTTGTTGCCCTCTATGAAGAAGAGATTATCAAAGACAATACTGGTAAGCCGATACGTGTAAAGACACTGGGTCAAAAACTTTATGTAGATAGTGTTAAGAACCATGATGTTACCTTTGGGATTGGGCCAGCGGGGACAGGAAAAACTTTCCTAGCAGTGACCTTGGCTGTTACAGCCCTCAAACGTGGCCAAGTAAAGCGTATTATCTTGACTCGTCCAGCAGTAGAAGCTGGGGAAAGCTTGGGATTTCTACCTGGTGATTTGAAAGAAAAAGTAGATCCTTATCTTCGACCAGTCTATGATGCTTTATATCAGATCTTAGGGAAAGACCAAACAACTCGTCTCATGGAGCGAGAAATTATTGAGATTGCGCCTTTGGCCTACATGCGTGGACGTACCTTGGATGATGCCTTTGTCATTTTGGATGAAGCTCAAAATACAACTATCATGCAGATGAAGATGTTCTTGACACGTCTTGGATTCAATTCAAAAATGATTGTCAATGGCGATATTAGCCAGATAGACCTGCCGCGTAATGTTAAATCAGGTCTGATTGATGCCCAGGAAAAACTTAAGAACATTCACCAGATCGACTTTGTACACTTCTCAGCCAAGGATGTGGTTCGCCATCCAGTTGTTGCTCAGATTATCAGAGCCTATGAACCTCGACCTGTCAAAGCTGAAGAAAATCAAGAAGAAACAGAATAAAGAAAAAGAGCAGTTGAAAAACTGCTCTTAATTTTTTTTTGAATTTCTTATTAGACAAGTTCACTGATAGGTGTGAAGTCACGTTCTAAACCTTCAGCAACTGGTTGACTTGTGAGTTGACCTTGGTAAGTTGTTACACCTTCAAGCAAGCCTGCGTCTTCAAGGATTGCTTTCTTAAATCCTTTTCCTGCCAAGGCTTCGATATAAGGAAGGGTCACATTTGTAAGGGCGATAGTAGAAGTACGTGCAACTGCTCCAGGAATGTTAGCAACTGCATAGTGGAGAACACCGTGTTTTTCATAGACAGGCTCATCATGGGTTGTCACACGGTCTGCTGTTGCAATAACACCACCTTGGTCTACTGCAACGTCTACGATGACAGAACCAGGACGCATTTGTTGAACCATGTCATCTGTCACTAATTTTGGAGCTTTAGCACCAGGAATCAATACTGCACCGATAACAACGTCTGCTTCACGCACACTTGCTTCGATATTAAATGGGTTAGACATGAGTGTTTGGATTTGGTGACCAAAGACATCTTCAAGTTCAGAGAGACGTTTAGCACTGATATCAAGAATAGTTACTTGAGCTCCTAGACCAAGAGCGATACGTGCTGCGTGTGTACCAACGACACCACCACCGATAATGGTTACTTTTCCTTTTGGTACACCTGGGACACCACCTAAAAGAACTCCAGAACCACCAGCTTGTTTCGTCAAGAAGTGAGCTCCGATTTGGACAGCCATACGACCTGCAACCTCACTCATTGGAACCAATAGAGGAAGTTGACCTTCAGTATTGCGTACAGTTTCATAAGCAACACCAGTTGTTTTCGCTACAAGCATAGCATCCGCTAATTCTGGGGCTGCGGCCATGTGCAAGTAGGTGAAGAGAAGCAAGTCTTCACGCAAGAACTGGTACTCACTAGCAAGGGGTTCCTTGACTTTAACAACTAACTCTGCAGCCCAGGCTTCAGCAGCAGTTGCGACAATCTCAGCTCCTTGCTTTTCATAGTCAGCATCAGCAAAACCAGATCCAAGTCCTGCATTTGTTTCAATGAGGACTCGGTGACCACGACCGACAAGACTCTGTACACCAGCAGGTGTCAAAGCAACACGATTTTCATTGTTTTTAATTTCCTTTGGAATTCCAATTAACATAGAGATTAGCTCCTTATTTAACATCTAGGTTCTTATACGAAATCATCACAGGAAGAACCCGGTCTTTTCTTGTGATGTTTTTATTTTATATGAAACCGCTATAAATTGCAAGAAAAACTTATTTCTCTACTTAAGATATGTCTTGAATAAGGAAGATTATTTTGCAAATAAGTAAGCAGTTGAAAAAGATTTTTCAGCTGTTTTTTCTTTCTCTTACGAATAAGCTAAGAGAGGAGAAAATATGGAAGAACTTATTGAGAAAATCAAAGAATATAAAATCATTGTTATCTGTGCTAGTTTGGGCTTGGTCTTAGGCGGATTTTTCCTCTTAAAGCCAGTCGCTCAAACACCGGCTAAGGAAAGCAATTTACAAACAGAAGTTACAACTGTTTCAAAGGATTTGACGGAGGAAAAGGAAGATAAAAATCAGAAGGAAGAAGTGGTGGAGCAAGATCTGATTACTGTTGATGTAAAAGGTGCGGTCAAATCACCTGGAATTTATGATTTGCCAGTTGGAAGTCGTATCAACGATGCTGTCCAAAAAGCTGGTGGCTTGACAGATAATGCTGATAGTAAGTCTATCAATCTTGCCCAGAGAATTAGTGACGAAGCACTTGTTTATGTTCCGACTAAGGAAGAAGCTACCAACCAAGAGGCACATTCAAATGCTTCCAACACCAAAGAAAACAAGAAAGTCAATCTCAATAAAGCCAGTTTAGAGGAGCTGAAACAAGTCAAGGGGTTGGGAGCCAAACGTGCTCAGGATATCATCGACCATCGTGAGTCCAACGGTAAGTTTAAGTCAGTTGATGAGCTCAAAAAGGTTTCTGGTATTGGTGCAAAAACGATAGAAAAGTTAAAAGAGTATGTCACAGTGGATTAGTCGATTTCCCATCCCCAAAATCTATCTTAGTTTTCTCCTGCTTTGGCTCTACTATGCTATCTTTTCAGCAAGCTTTTTAGCACTCTTGGGCTTTGTCTTTTTACTGCTCTGCCTCTTTTTTCAATTTCCATGGAAGACTGTGGTCAAGGTTCTCTTTGTTTGTGGACTATTTGGAAGTTGGTTTATATTTCAAAAATTGCAACAAGAAGAAGCGAGTCAACATCTTGTTGACTCCGTTAATACGGTACGAATCTTGCCTGATACTATCAAGGTTAATGGAGATAGTTTATCCTTTCGTGGGAAGGCTGATGGGAGACACTTTCAGGTTTATTATAAATTCCAGTCAGAGGCTGAAAAGGAAAGATTTCAAGAGTTATCAGAACTGCATGAGATAGTAGTAAAAGGAAAGCTAGCTATTCCTCAAGGAGCAAATAATTTTGCTGGATTTGATTATCGAAACTATCTCAAAACACAGGGGATTTATCAGACCTTAACTATATCGGAAATTGTCGAATTAAAGAAAGCATCCAGCTGGGATATAGGAGAAAATCTATCCAGCCTGCGGAGAAAAGCAGTTGTCTGGATAAAAAGGAATTTTCCTGACCCCATTCGTAATTATATGACGGGACTCTTATTGGGTCATTTGGACACCGACTTTGAGGAAATGAATGAACTCTATTCCAGTCTAGGAATTATACACCTTTTTGCTTTGTCAGGGATGCAGGTTGGTTTCTTCATGAATGCTTTTAAAAAGTCACTCTTACGATTGGGTTTGACGCAAGAGAAGTTCAAATGGCTTGCCTATCCCTTTTCTTTGGTCTATGCAGGTTTGACAGGGTTCTCAGCTTCTGTTATTCGTAGTCTCTTACAAAAACTTTTGGCTCAGCATGGCTTCATGGGACTGGATAATTTTGCTTTGACGGTCCTTGTCTTGTTTATCGTGATGCCGAATTTCTTCCTAACTGCTGGAGGAGTGCTCTCCTGTGCCTATGCCTTTATCCTGATCATGACTGGTGAAGAAGTAGCAGGGATAAAAGGTCTGGTGAGAGAAAGTTTCATTATTTCCTTAGGAATTCTGCCGATTTTATCATTCTATTTTTCTGAATTTCAACCTTGGTCCATACTCTTAACCTTTGTTTTTTCTTTTTTATTTGATATGGTCTTGCTACCACTTTTATCAATACTCTTCTGTCTGTCATGGATATATCCTATTACCCAGTTTAACTTTCTCTTTGAATGGTTAGAGGACATCATACGCTATGTTTCTCAGCTATCTACTAGACCCTTTATTTTTGGTCAACCTAATCTCTGGGTTTTGGTATGTCTATTAGTCTCTTTGGCGCTGATTTATGATTATCGTAAAAATTTGAAGAAAGCACCTATACTTATCCTATTTATCATTTTACTTTTCTTAGTAAGCAAACATCCCCTGGAAAATGAAATCACAGTCCTAGACATGGAGCAGGGACGGAGCATTTTCCTAAGAGACATGACAGGAAAGACAATATTACTGGATGTCGGTGAAAAGTTAGCAGTTGAGAAAAAAGAAGCTTGGCAGGAGAAAGTCACCTCGAGCATTGCCAAACGGAGTTTAATTCCCTATCTGAAAAGTCGAGGAGTGGCAAAGATTGATCAGCTTGTTTTAACGGATAGTGAACCTAAGCAGCTAGACCATCTACTAGAAATTAGTAAAGCCTTCAATCTTGGAGAGATTCTAGTAACTGAAGAAACTCTATCTAAAAGAGAATTTATGGATAAATTAAAGGAAAGTAACTTGAAAGTACGTCCTATTAAAACAGGGGAGCAGTTATATATTTTTGGGAGTAGTTTAGAAGTAATCGAAAATCAAAACAGTGATAGTAAAACCTCAATAGCCATGTATGGAAAACTACTAAATCAAACTTTTCTAGTCACTGGAAATATAGAGGAGAAGTTCTTAAACAAGTCTTATCCAAAAATCCAAGCAGATGTAGTGCTAACTCATCAGCAAGCATCGAAGAAAAAGACAGATGTCGAAGTCTTCGAAATCTTTCAGCCTAAAATCACTGTCGTTTCTGTAGACAAGAAGAAAAAATTTAAAGAAAAAAATGGGGAGAACAACCATGAATATGGGAATTCGATTTACAAAACGGATCAAAAGGGGGCCGTTCGTTTTAAAGGTTGGAGTGCTTGGCAAATAGAAACAGTTCGCTGAGCTTAGCTTTTCAAGAAAATTAAAATTGTCTAAACAATCAATCAAAACTTGATTTTAGAACCTTTTTGCTATAAAATGGTAAAGATTAGTGTCAAACTTTTATATTGCAAATAGGAGAAAACATGACAAAAACTTTGAAACGTCCTGAGGTTCTATCACCTGCAGGAACACTTGAAAAACTAAAAGTAGCTGTTCAATATGGAGCAGATGCTGTCTTTATCGGTGGTCAGGCCTATGGTCTTCGTAGCCGTGCAGGGAACTTTACTTTCGAACAAATGGAAGAAGGAGTACAGTTCGCTGCTAAGTATGGAGCTAAGGTATATGTTGCTGCCAATATGGTTATGCACGAAGGAAACGAAGAAGGGGCCGGCGAATGGTTCCGTAAGTTGCGTGATATTGGGATTGCAGCAGTTATCGTATCAGATCCAGCCTTGATCATGATTGCAGCAACAGAAGCACCAGGACTTGAAATTCACCTTTCAACTCAAGCAAGTGCTACCAACTATGAAACTCTAGAATTCTGGAAAGAACTTGGTTTGACGCGTGTCGTTTTGGCGCGTGAGGTTTCTATGGAAGAATTGGCAGAGATTCGCAAACGTACAGACGTTGAGATTGAAGCCTTTGTCCATGGAGCTATGTGTATCTCATACTCTGGTCGTTGTACTCTATCAAACCATATGAGCATGCGTGATGCCAACCGTGGTGGATGTTCACAATCTTGCCGTTGGAAATACGACCTTTACGATATGCCGTTTGGCAAAGAACGTAAGAGTCTCAAGGGAGAAATTCCTGAAGAATTCTCCATGTCAGCCGTTGATATGTCTATGATTGACCATATCCCTGATATGATTGAAAATGGTGTGGATAGTTTGAAGATTGAGGGCCGTATGAAGTCTATCCACTATGTTTCAACAGTGACAAACTGCTACAAGGCTGCTGTTGATGCCTATCTTGAGAGCCCTGAAAAGTTTGAAGCTATTAAACAAGACTTGATTGATGAAATGTGGAAGGTTGCCCAACGGGAGTTGGCTACAGGTTTCTACTACGGAACACCATCTGAAAATGAGCAACTTTTCGGAGCTCGTCGTAAGATTCCAGAATACAAGTTTGTTGCTGAAGTAGTAGCTTATGATGATGCGACTCAGACAGCAACTATTCGCCAACGTAACGTTATCAATGAAGGTGACCAAGTTGAGTTCTACGGTCCAGGTTTCCGTCATTTTGAGACTTATATTGAAGACCTTCACGATGCTAAAGGAAATAAAATCGATCGCGCCCCAAATCCAATGGAACTTTTGACTATCAAGGTTCCTCAACCAGTAGAAGCTGGTGACATGGTACGTGCTTTGAAAGAAGGCCTCATCAATCTTTACAAAGAAGATGGAACAAGCGTCACAGTTCGTGCCTAGATAAGGAAAAAGAATGGTTCAAGCTCAGGGCTTACTAGTAGATCATGAAAGCAGATGTGTTCATTACCATAGTGATAAGGATATCGTAGCCTTACAGTGCTATGAGTGTAAGAAATACTATGCCTGTTATCAGTGTCATAATGAACTGGAGTCGCACATATTTTCTCCCTATCCTTTAAATCTGAAAAAGGATAGACCTATCTTATGTGGATCCTGTGGGGAAACACTAACGTATGAGGAGTATACAGAGACGGGCACTTGTCCATACTGTGAAGCTCTCTTTAATCCAGCTTGTCAAAATCATCACTCATATTATTTTAAATAAGAAATAGCAAATCCGAGTTGTAAAACTCGGATTTTTGTTTTCAGAAAACATAGAAAGATAGTGAAAGGGTCGTGAAAAGGGAATAAAATTTTCTATATAATTGTCTTGAAAATCGTAAAATTGGAAATAAATGATTCAAAACGCTTCCATTCCTAGTAAAAAGTTGACAAAAGCAAATTTTAGGACTAAACTAGGGAGGTAAATTTAATTTAAAAAAGGAGAATTCGTCATGAATTTAACATTTTTCGGACTTTGTCTTGCCTGTATGGGTGTATCTCTTGCAGAAGGATTTTTGATGAACGGTTTGTTCAAATCTGCAGCACGCCAACCAGATATCATCCCACAATTGCGTAGTTTGATGATCATGGGGATTGCCTTTATCGAAGGAACATTCTTTGTAACCTTGGCGATGTCATTTGTCATTAAATAGACAACTCTATTTAGAAATGGAGGTGTCAAACCATGGAAGAAAGTTTGAATCCAACCGTTAATATTGGACCAATATCCTTTGATTTGACCCTGCTTGCCATGTCTCTTGTAACTGTTTTGATGGTTTTTGCCTTTGTCTACTGGGCAAGTCGTGAAATGACCATCCGTCCAAAGGGCAAACAAAATGCTCTTGAGATGATTTATGACTTTGTGATTGGTTTTACCAAACCAAACATTGGAGAATCATATATTAAGGATTATTCCTTGTTTCTGTTTTCTCTATTTCTGTTTATCTTGGTTGCCAACAATATTGGCTTAATGGCAAAAGTACAAACAACAAACGGTTATAACTTGTGGACTTCCCCAACAGCTAACCTTGGATACGATTTATCCCTCTCATTATTGATCACTTTGATCGCCCATGTAGAAGGAGTTCGTCGTAGAGGCGTTAAAGAATATTTGAGAGCATTTGTTACACCTGGCTTTATGACTCCGATGAACATTTTAGAAGAGTTCACCAATTTTGCTTCCTTGGCGATTCGGATCTACGGAAATATTTTTGCCGGTGAGGTCTTAGCTGGATTGCTATTGACCTTGTCACAAAATGCTTTGTATTGGTATCCTTTCGCCTTTATCGCAAACATGTTATGGACAGCTTTTTCAATTTTCATTTCATGTATTCAGGCTTATGTATTTACCATGTTGTCATCAATGTACATTGGTAAAAAAATAAATGAAGGGGAAGAGTAAGTAGAGGAGGATTAGAAGATGGATTTAACTATTAGTACCATTATCGGTGACTTTATTCTTATCGCTGGTTCCTTCCTTTTATTGATCTTTTTAGTGAAGAAATATGCTTGGGGAAATATTTCCAGCATCTTAGATGAACGTGCTGAAAAGATTTCTTCAGATATTGATGGTGCCGAGGGAGCCCGTAAAAAGGCTGAGGAACTAGCTAGCAAACGTGAAGCTGAGTTAGCAGGTAGCCGTACCGAAGCTAAAACGATTATCGAGAATGCAAAGGGAACTGCTGAGAAAAGTAGAGCCGATATTTTAGCCGAAGCTAAACTTGAAGCAGGGCGCTTAAAAGAAAAAGCCAACCAAGAAATTGCTCAAAATAAAGCTGAAGCTTTACAAAGTGTTAAGGGAGATGTAGCTGACTTAACAATCAGTCTAGCTGAGAAAATTCTCTCTAAAAACCTTGACAGTCAGGCACATAAAGAACTCATTGATCAGTATATCGATCAGCTAGGAGAAGCTTAATGGACAAAAAGACTTTAAAGGTAATTGAAAAATACAGCATGCCTTTTGTCCAATTGGTGATTGAAAAAGGAGAAGAAGACTCTATTTTTTCAGACTTGACTCAAATCAAGCAAGTTGCTGAAGAAACTGGCTTACCTACTTTTTTAGCGCAAGTGGAAGTAGATGAGTTGGATAAAGAAAAAACAGTTCGTTTTTTCCAAGGTTCTGTGTCACCTTTAATGCAAAACTTTATCGAGGTTATACTTTACAATCATCGATCCAATCTTTTTTATGATGTGATTGTAGATTGCTTGAATCGTCTTGAAAAAGAAACCAATCGTTTTGAAGTGACTATTTTGTCTGCACATCCTTTGACTGACGAACAGAAAGAACGCCTCCTTCCTCTAATCGAGAAGAAGATGTCTTTAAAGGTTCGCAGTATTAAGGAAAAAATCGACGATAGTTTAATCGGTGGTTTTGTTATTATTGCCAATCACAAGACAATTGATGTGAGTATTAAACAACAACTTAAAGTTGTTAAGGAAAATTTGAAATAGAAAGTGGTGTTCTTTTGGCAATTAACGCACAAGAAATCAGCGCTTTAATTAAGCAACAAATTGAAAATTTCAAACCTAATTTTGATGTGAGTGAAACTGGTGTTGTAACCTACATTGGTGACGGGATTGCGCGTGCTCATGGCCTTGAAAATGCCATGAGTGGTGAGCTGTTGATTTTTGAAAATGGCTCTTATGGTATGGCGCAAAACTTAGAGTCAACGGATGTTGGTATCATCATTCTTGGTGACTTTACAGATATTCGTGAAGGCGACACCATTCGTCGCACGGGTAAAATCATGGAAGTACCAGTAGGTGAAAGTCTCATTGGTCGTGTTGTGGATCCACTCGGTCGTCCAGTTGACGGTCTTGGAGAAATCCACACTGATAAAACTCGTCCAGTAGAAGCACCAGCTCCTGGTGTTATGCAACGTAAGTCTGTCTCAGAACCATTGCAAACAGGTTTGAAAGCTATTGACGCCCTTGTTCCAATCGGTCGTGGTCAACGTGAGTTGATTATCGGTGACCGTCAAACAGGGAAAACAACGATTGCAATTGACACTATCTTGAACCAAAAAGGTCAAGATATGATTTGTATCTATGTTGCGATTGGACAAAAAGAATCAACAGTTCGTACACAAGTGGAAACACTTCGTCAGTACGGAGCCTTGGATTACACAATCGTTGTGACAGCTTCGGCTTCACAGCCTTCACCATTGCTTTTCCTTGCACCTTATGCAGGGGTTGCTATGGCAGAAGAGTTCATGTATCAAGGTAAGCATGTTTTGATCGTTTATGATGACTTATCTAAACAAGCGGTAGCTTATCGTGAACTTTCTCTCTTGCTCCGTCGTCCACCAGGACGTGAAGCTTTCCCAGGAGATGTCTTCTACCTTCACAGCCGTCTACTTGAGCGTTCTGCTAAAGTTTCGGATGAACTTGGGGGTGGATCTATCACAGCTCTTCCATTTATCGAGACCCAAGCTGGAGATATCTCAGCTTATATCGCTACAAACGTAATCTCTATTACGGATGGACAAATCTTCCTAAGTGATAGTCTCTTTAATGCGGGTATCCGTCCAGCTATTGATGCGGGTTCTTCTGTATCTCGTGTAGGTGGTTCAGCTCAGATTAAAGCGATGAAGAAGGTTGCGGGTACTCTTCGTATCGACCTTGCTTCATACCGTGAGTTAGAAGCCTTCACTAAATTTGGTTCAGACTTGGATGCTGCTACTCAGGCTAAATTGAACCGTGGTCGTCGTACCGTAGAAGTATTGAAACAACCAGTTCATAAACCACTACCTGTTGAGAAACAAGTGACCATTCTGTATGCCTTGACTCATGGATTCTTGGATACTATATCAGTTGACGATATTGTTCGTTTTGAGGAAGAATTCCATGCCTTCTTTGATGCGCAACATCCA
Organism: Streptococcus infantis; assembly: GCF_047463315.1. GTDB lineage: Bacteria > Bacillota > Bacilli > Lactobacillales > Streptococcaceae > Streptococcus > Streptococcus infantis_AB. Next base: position 74,546 of record NZ_JASHEB010000004.1, read on the forward strand.
GAGATTTTGGAAACTATTCGTGAAACAAAAGACTTGCCAGAAGAAGCAGTCTTGGATGCTGCGATTACTGAGTTTCTCAACCAATCCAGCTTCCAATAAGAATAGAGGTGTCAGATGGCAGTATCTCTAAATGATATTAAAACAAAAATCGCCTCAACGAAAAATACTAGTCAAATTACTAATGCCATGCAGATGGTTTCTGCAGCTAAGTTAGGTCGTTCTGAAGAAGCTGCACGCAACTTCCAGATTTATGCTCAAAAAGTCCGTAAACTCCTTACAGACATCCTTCACGGAGATGGTGCTGGCGGATCAACAAATCCAATGTTGATTAGCCGTCCGGTCAAGAAAACAGGCTATATCGTCATTACATCTGACCGAGGTCTTGTTGGAGGATATAACTCTTCAATCTTGAAGGCAGTCATGGAGCTGCAACAAGAATACCATCCTTCAGGTGATGATTTCGAAGTCATCTGTATCGGTGGTATGGGAGCAGACTTCTTTAAAGCTCGTGGTATTCAGCCAATTTATGAATTGCGTGGTCTAGCCAGTCAACCAAGCTTCGATGAAGTTCATAAGATTATTTCAAAAACCATTGAAATGTATCAAAATGAACTTTTCGATGAGCTCTATGTTTGCTACAACCACCACGTGAATACACTGACAAGTCAAATGCGTGTGGAGCAGATGCTTCCAATTGTCGACTTAGACCCAAATGAAGCAGATGATAACTATAGCTTGACCTTTGAGCTTGAAACAAGTCGTGAAGAAATCTTGGATCAACTATTGCCACAGTTTGCAGAAAGTATGATTTACGGTGCTATAATTGATGCCAAGACAGCTGAAAATGCGGCAGGGATGACGGCTATGCAAACAGCTACAGATAATGCTAAAAAAGTTATCAATGATTTGACTATCCAGTATAACCGTGCCAGACAGGCGGCGATTACACAAGAAATTACAGAAATCGTAGCAGGAGCTAGTGCTTTAGAATAGGCTCTAGTCCAGCTCGTATGAAAATGAACTTATACTCAATGAAAATCAAAGAGTAAACTAGGAAGCTAGCCGCAGGCTGTACTAAAGTACGGTAAGGCGACGCTGACGTGGTTTGAATTTGATTTTCGAAGAGTATTAGGACCTAGTTGAGCTAGGAACCGACAGTATCTTATACAGAATAGGAGAAGTAGATGAGTTCAGGTAAAATTGCTCAGGTTATCGGTCCCGTTGTAGACGTCATGTTTGCAGCAGGTGAGAAACTACCAGAGATTAATAATGCACTTGTCGTCTACAAAAATGACGAAAGAAAAACAAAAATCGTCCTTGAAGTAGCCTTGGAGTTGGGAGATGGTATGATTCGTACCATCGCTATGGAATCAACTGATGGCTTGACCCGTGGTTTGGAAGTATTGGACACAGGCCGTCCAATCTCAGTACCAGTTGGGAAAGAAACTCTAGGACGTGTCTTCAACGTTTTGGGAGATACCATTGACTTGGAAGCTCCTTTTGGTGAAGATGCAGAGCGTCAGCCAATTCATAAAAAAGCACCAACTTTTGATGAATTGTCTACCTCTTCAGAAATTCTAGAAACTGGGATCAAGGTTATCGACCTTCTTGCCCCTTACCTTAAAGGTGGTAAGGTCGGACTCTTCGGTGGTGCCGGAGTTGGTAAGACCGTATTGATCCAAGAATTGATTCACAACATTGCCCAAGAACACGGTGGGATCTCAGTATTTACTGGTGTTGGGGAACGTACTCGTGAAGGGAATGACCTTTACTGGGAAATGAAAGAATCAGGCGTTATCGAAAAAACAGCCATGGTATTTGGTCAGATGAATGAGCCACCAGGAGCACGTATGCGTGTTGCTCTTACTGGTTTGACAATCGCTGAATACTTCCGTGATGTAGAAGGTCAAGACGTTCTTCTCTTCATTGACAACATTTTCCGTTTCACACAAGCTGGTTCAGAAGTATCTGCCCTTTTGGGTCGTATGCCATCAGCCGTTGGTTACCAACCAACCCTCGCAACAGAAATGGGTCAATTGCAAGAACGTATCACGTCAACCAAGAAGGGTTCTGTAACCTCAATCCAGGCCATCTACGTGCCAGCGGATGACTATACTGACCCAGCGCCAGCAACAGCCTTCGCTCACTTGGATTCAACAACTAACTTGGAACGTAAATTGGTTCAATTGGGGATTTACCCAGCCGTTGACCCACTTGCTTCAAGCTCACGTGCCTTGGCACCTGAAATTGTTGGAGAAGAGCACTATGCAGTAGCTGCTGAAGTGAAACGTGTGCTTCAACGTTACCATGAGTTGCAAGATATTATTGCCATCCTTGGTATGGATGAACTTTCTGACGAAGAAAAGACTTTGGTTGCTCGTGCACGTCGTATTCAGTTCTTCTTGTCACAAAACTTCAACGTTGCGGAACAATTTACAGGTCAACCAGGATCTTATGTTCCAGTAGCTGAAACTGTTCGTGGCTTCAAGGAAATTCTCGACGGTAAATACGATCACCTTCCAGAAGATGCCTTCCGTGGAGTAGGTTCAATCGAAGATGTTATTGCTAAGGCTGAAAAAATGGGATTTTAAGAGGTGATCTATGGCACATTTAACTGTCCAGATCGTGACACCAGATGGCCTCGTCTATGATCACCATGCCAGCTTTGTATCGGTACGAACTCTGGATGGTGAGATGGGGATCTTGCCACGACATGAAAATATGATTGCGGTTCTAGCAGTTGATGAAGTAAAGGTTAAACGCATCGATGATGATACTCATGTGAACTGGATTGCAGTAAACGGAGGAATCATTGAGATTGCTAATAATGTCATTACCATTATTGCTGACTCAGCTGAACGTGCGCGCGATATTGATGTTAGTCGTGCAGAACGTGCTAAACTTCGTGCAGAACGTGAAATCGAAGAAGCACAAGACAAACACTTAATCGACCAAGAGCGCCGTGCTAAAATTGCATTGCAACGTGCTATTAACCGTATCAATGTCGGAAATAAATTATAAAATAAAAAATGAACTTGTTAAATCAAGTTCATTTTTTATTATTTCTTATTTAGTGAAACTTATGCAGACTGCTTCAGGAACCTGAAATTCATTAGAGAGTTCTGCCAGTCTACCAGTCTCAGGATTGCGCTTAAAGACAGTCGCATTATCAGAATCCTGGTGAACAGCGATAAGGAATTCTTGGTCAGGTGACAAATCAAAATCACGTGGATTATTCCCATTGGTTGGAACAATCTCTAATAATTCCAAGCTTCCATCTGCTAAAATGCTATAAACAGCGATAGAATCATGGCCTCGGTTCGAAGCGTAGAGGAATTTACCATCTTTAGAAAGACGAATAGCAGCAGTACCATTGAATCCATTATAGTCGTCTGGTAGGGTTGAGATGACCTGCATTTGTTCAAATTCTCCAACACCATCGTAAATCAATACTTCAATTGTACTATTGAGTTCACAGATGAGATAAGCAATCTTGTAGTGGTGGTGGAAAACAAGGTGACGAGCACCAGCACCAGGATTACAATTATAAGTTGCTAGTCTAGTCAACTTTCCTTCTAGATTGATATCATAGGTAATGACCTCGTCAGTACCTAAGTCACAAGTTACCAAATATTGGTCTGGTGTTAAATCTGTGTAGTGTACGTGGGGAGAAGCTTGGTTTTCATGTGGACCATGGCCAGTGTGTTGAACTTTGTCTGCCAATTCAAGACTGCCATCTTCTTTACGTTTATAGACTAGAACTTGACCTTTATGATAGTTAGCGCCATAGACTAGACTCCGTGTCTCATCGACTGCAACATAGCAGTGAGGAGCACCTTCTTCAACGACGTGATTCAGGAGGACACCATCAGTTTTATATGCTGCGATTCCACCTTTGTCATCATGGCTTCCGACAGTATAGAGATGCTGATGCTGATCAAAGGCTAGGTAGGTTGGACTTGGCTCGGTTGCAAAGAGTTCTAGATTTGAGAGTTTGCCAGTCTCAGTATCAAAATCAGCCCTGTAAATCCCTTGAGAAATACGTCGTGTATAGGTTCCAAAATATACTATTTCTTTCATATTCATACCTCTAGAAAAAGATAATTCAATTATATCATAAAAAGGCCTGCTAGATGAAAAATCTAAGTCAGAAAAAATAGCTCTTCCCTTGTCAAGAAGACAAATTTATCCCTTGCTAAAAGACTATAAAAAAACCTTATTTTTCTTAAAACATGGTATAATGTTAGGACAAAGGAAAGGAAGAAAAAATGGAACAAAAAGAGAAACACTTTACCTTATCTTGGTTTTTTAAATGGTTTTTAGACAATAAAGCGATTACTGTTTTCTTGGTGACCTTGTTATTAGGTCTCAATATTTTTATTCTCAGTAAAATTAGCTTTTTATTTTTCCCAGTTATAGACTTTTTATCAGTAGTGATGTTGCCGGTTATCTTATCGGGTCTACTTTTTTACCTCTTAAATCCACTAGTAGATCTGATGGAGAAGTACAAGATTAACCGTGTCTTAGCCATCAGTGTTATCTTTATCATTATTGCCATTCTCTTGATTATTGGACTAGCCGTTGCAATTCCAAACCTTCAACGTCAAGTAGTAATTTTTGCGCAAAATGTCCCAAGTTATCTCGAAGATGCTGATAGAGTCATTAATGACCTTGTAACCAAGCGTTTGCCAGATGACTTTAGACCCCAACTGGAGCAAGTTTTAGCTAATTTTTCAACACAAGCAACTGCTTGGGCAAGTAATATTTCTTCTAAAGCTGTTAACTGGGTAAGTGCTCTTATCAGTGGAACGTCACAGGTCATTGTCGCTCTGATCATCATGCCATTTATGCTCTTTTATCTCCTTCGAGATGGAAAAGGACTTAGAGACTATATTACTCAATTCCTACCAAATAAATTGAGAGAACCAGTAGGTAAGGTTCTATCAGATGTGAACCAACAACTTGCTAACTACGTTAGAGGACAAATTACGGTCGCTGTAATCGTAGCTATCATGTTTATTATCTTCTTTAAGATAATTGGGCTTCGATATGCAGTAGCGCTTGGTGTTACTGCAGGTATTCTCAATTTAGTTCCTTATCTAGGTAGTTTTCTTGCAATGATTCCAGCCCTTGTTTTGGGTTTGATTGCTGGTCCTGTTATGCTCTTAAAAGTTATTATCGTTTTCATTGTAGAGCAAACTATTGAAGGACGTTTTGTTTCTCCACTGATTTTGGGTAGTCAATTAAATATTCACCCAATTACCATTCTTTTTGTACTATTAACTTCAGGATCCATGTTTGGTATTTGGGGTGTATTGCTAGGTATTCCAATCTACGCTTCCGCAAAAGTAGTCATCTCAGAAATTTTTGATTGGTACAAAGAAATTAGTGGACTTTATGAACCGGTAGAGGAGACTGATAGTGAACAATAGTCAACAAATGCTCGAAGCTTTAGAACAACAAGATTTATCAAAAGCAGAATCTTTTTTCCAAAAAGCCCTAGAAGAAGATTCAGATGAAGTTCTTCTTGAACTTGCTGCATATTTGGAAGGGATTGGTTTCTTCCCACAAGCTGCACAAATCTATGAGAAACTAGCACCGAAATTTCCAGAAGTCTACATCAATCTAGCTGCAATAGCTGGTGAGGATGGACTTATCGAGGAAGCTTTTGATTATTTAGAGAAGATTGGTCCAGAAAGTGAATGGTACGTATCAGCTCTTGCCTTAAAAGCAGATTTATATCAGATGGAAGGATTGACAGATGTTGCGCGTGAGAAGCTTCTAGAAGCTCGTAGCTACTCTGATGACCCTCTCCTGATATTTGGACTAGCTGAACTAGATAGTGAGCTAGGAAACGATTTAGAAGCCATTAAGGGCTATGCTCAACTAGATAATCGTGCTATCTATGATCAAACAGGCATTTCGACCTATCAGAGAATTGGTCTTGCTTATGCACGTTTAGGTAAGTTTGAATCTGCAATAGAATTTTTAGAAAAAGCCTTAGAATTAGAATATGATGACCAAACAGCTTTTGAGCTTGCAAGTCTCTATTTTGATCAAGAGGACTACCAGAAAGCCGTACTATACTTTAAACAACTTGACACTATTTCTCCAGATTTTGAGGGTTATGAATATGGTTATAGTCAAGCACTGCATAAGGAGCATCAGACAGAAGAGGCTCTTAAAATAGCTCAACAGGGCTTGTCAAAAAATCCTTTTGAAACTCGGCTCTTACTCCTTGCGTCTCAGCTATCTTATGAGTTGCATCAAACTGAGCAAGCAGAAGCTTATCTGATTCAAGCACAAGAAAATGCTGATGACCAGGAAGAAATCTTGCTACGCTTAGCTACCATCTACCAAGAACAAGAAAGATACGAAGATATTCTAGCTTTAGCAGTCTATGAACCTGAAAACCTCTTGACTAAATGGATGATTGCTCGAAGCTATCAAGAGACTGAAGAATTAGATGCAGCCTATGATCTCTATAAGGAACTTGCTACTGAACTCAAAGATAATCCAGAGTTTTTGGAACAGTATATTTATTTGTTAAGAGAGTTAGGTAAGCTAGAAGAAGCAAAAGACTTCATTCAATTCTATCTACAATTAGTACCAGATGATTTACAAATGCAAGATTTGTATGATTATTTATCTTAAATACAAAAGATAATCACCAAGCATAGGTGATTTTCTTTTTTTATTAAAAAGAAGTATAAATTGATTTAAATTTAGGTGGATTGAGTATGAACTTTTAGTATTTTTTTGATATAATTGTTATAGTTATAAGTTGAATAATCAACAATAGTAAAAATAGAAAGATTGGCAAAATGACAAAAGTAAAAATTGTAACGGATTCTTCGGTTACTATTGAACCGGAAGTGGTTAAAGAATTTGATATTACTGTTGTTCCACTATCTGTCATGATTGATAGTGTCCTTTATTCAGATGCAGATCTTGAAGAAGGAGAATTTCTTCGCTTGATGCAAGCTAGTAAAAATCTTCCTAAGACTAGTCAACCACCAGTGGGACTCTTTGCAGAAATTTTTGATGATTTGGGTAAGGATGGTAGTCAGATTCTAGCTATTCACATGTCCCATGCTTTATCAGGAACTGTTGAAGCGGCTCGTCAAGGAGCAAGTTTGTCAACAGCAGATGTCACTGTTTTGGATAGTTCATTCACAGATCAGGCCTTGAAGTTCCAAGTTGTGGAAGCTGCTAAACTAGCTCAAGAAGGAAAAGATCTTGAAACTATTCTAACCCATGTAGAGGACGTAAAAAATCACACTGAACTCTACATCGGTGTTTCAACTTTAGAAAATCTAGTAAAAGGTGGTCGCATTGGCCGTGTTACTGGTTTGCTGAGCTCTTTACTAAATATTCGAGTAGTTATGCAAATGAAAGACCATGAGCTTCAACCGATTGTCAAAGGACGTGGTTCAAAAACCTTTAAGAAATGGTTGGATGAGTTAGTAGCCAGTCTTTCAAATCGTTCAGTAGCTGAGATTGGTATTTCTTATGCAGGTACAAATGAATTTGCAAACGAGATGAAAGCTGTTCTACAACCTTACGTTGAAAAACCGATTTCAGTCCTAGAAACGGGCTCAATTATCCAAACTCACACCGGAGAAAACGCCTGGGCGATCTTAATTCGCTATAATTCCTAAAAAAATGAAGAAAAATCAATAAAAACGTGTTTTTGACTTGACCTAAAAGGAATTTTAGGTTATGATTATAAGTGTTAATTAGAAATAATTTTGGAGGATTCATTAACATGGCAAACAAACAAGATTTGATCGCTAAAGTAGCAGAAGCTACAGAATTGACTAAGAAAGATTCAGCAGCAGCAGTTGACGCTGTATTCGCAGCTGTAACTGAATTCCTTTCAGCTGGTGAAAAAGTTCAATTGATCGGTTTTGGTAACTTCGAAGTTCGTAAACGTGCAGCTCGTAAAGGTCGCAACCCACAAACTGGTAAAGAAATCAAAATCAAAGCTTCTAAAGTTCCAGCATTCAAAGCTGGTAAAGCTCTTAAAGAAGCAGTTAAATAATGATTTTATAAAAAACCTATTAATCAAGCGTCAAGCTTGGTTAGTAGGTTTTTTTGTTTTATAGAGGACTTGTTACGAAAGTAGAAGTAGAAATAAGAATTAGGACCATTATAAGCTATAAAAAAATTAAAGCTTGAAAAAATAAAAGAAACAAAAAAACAACTCCGAATCGAAGTTGTTTTCGTTTAACCGTATACAAGTGATGCGGTTGATTATTTGAGACCGTATTTTTTGTTGAAACGATCCACGCGTCCATCTGCTTGAGTGAACTTTTGACGTCCAGTGTAGAATGGGTGTGAGTCTGATGAAATTTCCACACGGATCAATGGGTAAGTTTCGCCTTCGAACTCAACAGTTTCGCTAGAGCGTTTTGTTGAACCGCTAAGGAATTGGTAACCAGTAGTTGTGTCCATGAAGACAACTGGGCGATATTCTGGATGGATATCTTTTTTCATTTTGCAATATTTCCTTTCTGCCATGGTCTCTTTGCGAGCCATAGATTGTTACCATACTAGTCTATCAGATTCTGAAAAGTTTGGCAAGCTTTTTATCTATTTTTCAGCAAGTTTTTTAATTTTTGGTAGATGAGCTCATTCTCTTCTAAACTATACGAATTTGCTCCACTAGCAAGAGGATGGCCACCGCCATCATGTTCTTTTGCAACTTCATTGATTGGGACAAATTTACTGCGAAGACGTACGCGGTAGTGACCATCTGCTTGCTCCACAAAGATTCCCCAAAGGCTAACAGTATCAATACGGCCTGGAGCTCCAACGATGGCTGCCGTTTCCGCATCAGTAACGTCGTATTTCTTCAAGATTTCTTGGGTGAGAATAACACGCGCAGCACCATTTTCATCAACTTCTAAGTGGTCATAGACATAACCCTGGAGTTTGGCAATCTTAAAGCTCATAGTATCCATTTTACGAGTTAATTCAGCGTAGTCAAAGTTATGTTCTCTGAGTTGACTTGCGATACGAAGCGTACGTGCAGAAGTAGAAGGGTAGAGAAAACGGCCGGTATCACCAATAATTCCAGCGCTGAGCATTTTAGCAGCGTAGTCGGATAATTCTAAGTTAGTTGCTTCAGCAAAAAGAGCAATCATCTCACTCGCACTGCTTGAATTAGTATCTACCCAAACAAGATCGCCGTAGACTTCGTCATTTGGATGATGGTCAATTTTGATAATTGTCTCAGCATTAAGATAACGTTTATCATCAATACGTGCTGTGTTTGCTGTATCACAGATAATGGCAAGTGCACCATGATAGTCTGTGTCCTCTACCTGATCCATTTTAGCAAGCCAAGTTAAGGTTGGTTCATTAAAACCAACTACTTTTATCGTTTTTTCTGGAAAATGATGCTCAAGCAAGGCTTTTAAACCTACCTGACTCCCCAGAGCGTCAGGATCTGGTTTCATATGACGGTGGATGATAATAGTATTGTATGCTTTGATTTTTTCTAAAATTTGATGGCAAATTTCCATAAATAACCTCAATTCTTTCTCATTTCATTGTAGCACAAGAGTTTTTATTTTTAAAATGAAAAAGATATGATATAATGGAGAAAGATTAATTGAGGAGGACCTTATGGCATTAGCAAAAATTGTATTTGCCAGTATGACCGGTAATACTGAAGAAATCGCTGATATTGTAGCAGATAAATTAAGAGAATGTGGTTTAGAAGTGGAAGTTGATGAGTGTACAACCGTTGACGCTTCTGACTTTTTAGAAGCAGACATCGCCATTGTCGCAACCTATACCTACGGAGATGGAGAATTACCAGATGAGATGATGGACTTCTACGAAGATCTAGCAGACCTCAACTTGAGCGGTAAAATCTATGGTGTAGTCGGATCAGGTGATACTTTCTACGATGAATTCTGTAAAGCTGTTGATGACTTCGACCGAGTATTTATCGCTACTGGAGCTGAAAAGGGTTCAGAGTGCGTTAAAGTTGACCTTTCTGCCGAGGAAGAAGATATTGAACGCTTGGAGCAATTCGCAGAAGAATTAGCTGCTAAAGTAGGATAAGCATGAAGTGCACTGATGAAAATTGTCAGTGCAGTTTTTATTAAGCAGGATTAGGACTTTACTAGCCTATTTAGTGCTTTTTTGGTACAATAGTTCAATTAAAAAGGAGACTCTATGGATTTAGATAATATTCGACAAGAAATCGATAAAATCGATGACCAAATCGTTCAACTTTTAGAAGAGAGGATGCATTTAGTTGAGGGAGTAGTTGCCTATAAAAAAGCTTCAGGAAAACCTATTCTAGATACTAAAAGAGAAGAAGTTATCTTTGAGAAAGTCAAAAGTCGTGTAGGCAATAAAAAATACGAAGATACAATTGTTGAGACTTTTTCAGATATTCTCAAACGTTCACGTGATTATCAGGATAAAACAATCAAATGAAAAAAGAAAAATTTTACCCTCTAGGAATCTTTCTAGCTGGTATGCTGGGAGGAATTGTGCGTTTTCAGATTTCGAGATGGTTGCCATCTAGTCCAGACTTCCCTTGGGGAACACTAGTAGTCAACTATTTAGGAATTTTTTTCCTTGTCTACCTTGTAAAAGGTTATCTGGTTTATAAGGGAAGTAGTAAAGGCACCATTCTAGCGCTTGGAACAGGATTCTGTGGCGGCTTAACGACATTTTCTAGTCTCCTATTAGATGCTGTGAAATTACTGGACACAGGACGGTACCTTAGTTTGGTGACGTATTTAATTTTGAGCATCGGTGGCGGACTATTATTAGCTTATTGTCTAGGGAGGAAGAAATGGTAGTATTTTATCTAGCGCTTGCTTGTGGACTGGGTGCTCTTGTTCGTTATTTTTTTTCCCGTTATAATCAGGGTTCAGTACTGCCTCTAGGAACTCTCATAGCCAATATTCTTGGCTGTTTTCTGATTGGCTTATTTTATAATCATGTGGAATCAAAAGAAATCTATCTTATCCTTGCGACAGGTTTTTGTGGTGGCTTGACTACTTTCTCAACTTTGAATGATGAACTCCAAAGACTGATCAATGACAAGAAGGCATTTTATAGTTATTTATTATTAACCTACTTGCTTGGTTTTCTTGCAATTTTTTTGGGAATTTTGCTTTAAATTTCTTTACTTTTTCTAGGAATTTTGATAAACTGTATCTTGTGTGTAATGGACGCACAAAAATACAGTTTATCCGCTGAGGAAGTTTCCTCAAGATTGACAAAGATAGGAGAATAAAATGAATCCATTAATCCAAAGCTTGACTGAAGGTCAACTTCGTACAGATATCCCTTCATTCCGTCCTGGTGACACTGTTCGTGTACACGCGAAAGTTGTCGAAGGTAACCGTGAACGTATCCAGATTTTTGAAGGTGTTGTTATTGCACGTAAAGGTGCTGGCATCTCAGAAAACTACACAGTTCGTAAAATATCTAACGGTGTAGGTGTTGAACGTATCTTCCCAATTCACACTCCACGTGTTGAAAAGATCGAAGTTGTTCGTTACGGTAAAGTACGTCGTGCGAAATTGTACTACTTGCGTGCTCTTCAAGGTAAGGCAGCTCGTATCAAAGAAATCCGTCGTTAATTCGATGAACAAAAACTCTGCTCATACGGCAGGGTTTTTCTCTAGCTCCCTTAGTTCAATGGATATAACAACTCCCTCCTAAGGAGTAGTTGCAGGTTCGATTCCTGCAGGGAGCGAAACTAGTCACAAAAACACTGGATAACCAGTGTTTTTTCTTTGACCAGATATTGACCCATTCATAAGATATCCATGGTGTGGTATAATAGGCGTAGAATGTTTAGGAGAAAGAGATGAAAAAAGGCTTATTAATTGGTTGCTTATCCATGGCTATACTATTTGCAATATTCATAATACTTAGTCCTATTCTTGCAATGATGGATATGTGGGGTCTATTTGCCCATGCAAGTTGGAATGAACTTGAGCAAGCTGTACATCGTTCTTATAAGAACTACGGTCTTAAAGGTCAGTTTGAGTTAGAAAAATACGAAAAAAACTATACAAGTGTAGGAGGATTTGTAATCCATGGTACTTACACTGAAAATATAGATGGTAAAACCTATCAGGCTAATTCTCGCTTTGAATACTATACTCGTCCTTCGGAAAACAAAAAGTATAAAAAGACGGATGCAGAAGTAGATTATGAACAAAACAAAAAAATTTACCAGGCTTTTCCAGAATTAGCCTATCTAGGGATTGAAATAAGTCCAGGCACCAGTGAGTTTTTAAAAACATTGGACACTTCAATAACAGATCCTAAAATGACTGCTTTGAAGTACGAAGGGATTGATTTTCAATTTAATAGTAAATCTGGCAACATGTATCTTTATGATAAAATATTAGAGGAAAATCAAAGAAAAGGACAAGCATTACAAGGGATGTATCCCATGGATGCTCAATATCTTTTCCAAAAAGATATTTTTATACCAGAATTTCAATTTCGATACTACACTCCAGAAGACAAGAAGGATCAGTTATATGATGCCTATCTTGAAGACCTTGAATCGCAAATGAAAGAGTTTTTTAACAATCAACCCCTTCCAAGCGGTCTTTATGCTGTAAAGATTGATAGATATGAAGGGGATAAACTTGTCAATAATAGCGGTGGATACCATGTTAGGATTGAAAACCGTCAAGTTGTTGCCTTTATCAAAGATTTACAGCAGGAGTTGCTTTATCAATAACTGACATTTATACAAATAAGAGGAATTAATTACTTGATAAATTTTCGATAAACAAAATCATCTAAATATAAAAGAAAATAAAAGTTCAATCAAATATTGTACTAAGTTAACAAAATTCCCATTAATAAGTTTTTCTCAAGTATATTTATATTCTTGTATTGAGAAGAAGTTGATAGAATAAAGCGTAAGTTACGCTTTTTTAGTTTTATAAAATGAAGAAACATGTTTTAAAAAAATTATATTCTATTTTTGCTAAAAATATTTTATAATGATTTGATTTTTGAGGGGGGAAAGAGTAAAATAAAATTAATATAATGACTGGTGAGGAGTTTTATTATGAATGGTTTAGTTTTGGGTTTGGATATTGGTATTGCTTCAGTTGGAGTAGGTATTCTAAACAAGGTTACTGGTGAGATTGTTCATACGAATTCTCGTCTTTTTCCAGCTGCAACAGCTGACAATAATGTTGAGAGAAGGGGATTTAGAGGTGGACGAAGATTAACTCGCCGCAAAAAACATCGTAGTGTTCGCCTTCATGATCTATTTGAAGAATATGGTTTATTAACTGATTTTTCTAAGGTTTCAATTAATTTAAATCCTTATCGACTGCGTGTACAAGGCTTGGATAATCAATTAACTAACGAAGAATTGTTTATAGCCTTAAAGAATATTGTTAAGAGACGTGGTATTAGCTACTTAGATGATGCTTCTGAAGATGGCAGTACAGTATCATCTGATTATGGTAAGGCAGTTGAAGAAAATAGAAAATTGCTTTCTGAACAAACCCCTGGTCAAATCCAACTAGATCGTTTCGAAAAATACGGTCAGCTTAGAGGAGATTTCACTGTATTAGAAAATAGTGAAAAACGCCGGTTAATCAATGTTTTTTCAACATCTGCTTATAGAAAAGAAGCTGAAAGAATTCTTAGAAAACAGCAAGAGTTCAATAATAAGATTACTGATGAGTTTATAGAAGATTATTTAACTATCCTTACGGATAAAAGAAAATACTACCATGGGCCAGGAAATGAAAAATCACGGACTGATTATGGAAGGTATACTACTAAAAAAGATTCTGAAGGTAAGTACATAACATTAGATAATATTTTTGGTGTTTTAATTGGTAAATGTACATTTTATCCTGATGAATATAGAGCTTCAAAAGCTTCCTATACTGCACAAGAGTTCAACTTACTAAATGATTTAAATAATTTAACCGTTCCAACAGAAACCAAGAAACTAAGTGAGGAACAAAAGAAGACAATTATCGAGTATGTTAAGACAGCTAAAACATTAGGTGCTTCAACACTATTGAAGTACATCGCTAAATTGATTGGTGCTTCAGTTGATCAGATACATGGATACCGTATTGATCCCAATAAAAAACCTGAGATGCACACTTTTGAAGTCTATCGAAAAATGCAATCATTAGAAACAATCAAGGTGGAAGAGTTACCGAGAAAGGTCATAGATGAGCTCGCTCATATTCTAACTTTAAATACGGAGAGGGAGGGGATAGAAGAAGCGATTAACGCTAAGCTAAAAGATACATTTAGTCAGGATCAAGTACTTGAATTGGTTCAATTTAGAAAAAATAACAGCAGTCTATTTAGTAAGGGATGGCATAATTTTTCTCTAAAACTTATGATGGAGTTGATTCCAGAATTGTATGAGACTTCGGAAGAGCAAATGACAATTCTTACTCGATTAGGCAAACAAAAATCTAAAGAGACATCAAAACGAACCAAGTACATAGATGAAAAAGAATTAACAGAAGAAATCTATAATCCTGTCGTGGCAAAATCTGTCAGACAAGCTATAAAGATTATCAATGAAGCAACAAAAAGATATGGGATCTTTGATAATATCGTTATTGAAATGGCACGTGATAATAATGAGGATGATGCAAAGAAAGAGTATATCAAGCGTCAAAAAGCAAATCTAGACGAGAAAAATGCTGCTATGGAAAAAGCGGCTTTCCAATACAATGGGAAAAAAGAATTACCGGATAACGTTTTTCATGGACATAAAGAATTAGCAACTAAGATTCGTTTGTGGCATCAACAGGGTGAAAAGTGTCTTTACACTGGAAAGAATATTCCAATTTCAGATTTGATTCAAAATCGGTACAAGTATGAAATTGATCATATTCTACCTCTATCTTTATCGTTCGATGATAGTTTATCTAATAAAGTCTTAGTACTTGCTACAGCGAATCAAGAAAAAGGGCAACGGACACCATTTCAAGCTTTAGATAGTATGGATGATGCTTGGTCCTACAGAGAGTTCAAATCATATGTAAAAGATTCAAAATTATTAGGTAATAAAAAGAAGGAATATCTTTTAACGGAAGAAGACATTAGTAAGATTGAGGTGAAACAGAAATTTATTGAACGAAATTTAGTAGATACTCGTTATTCTTCTCGCGTTGTTTTAAATGCACTACAAGATTTTTATAAGGAGCATCAATTCGATACAACTATTTCAGTGGTACGTGGACAATTTACTTCACAGCTTAGAAGAAAGTGGGGACTTGAAAAATCTCGTGAGACCTATCACCATCATGCTGTAGATGCTTTGATCATTGCTGCATCTAGTCAATTAAGATTATGGAAAAAACAAAATAATCCTTTGATCTCTTACAAAGAAGGTCAATTCGTGGATCAAGTAACTGGCGAAATTATTTCATTGAGTGACGATGAATACAAAGAGTTAGTATTTAAAGCTCCATATGATCATTTTGTTGATACATTGAAGTCCAAAAAATTTGAGGATAGCATTCTATTTTCTTATCAAGTAGATTCAAAATATAACCGTAAAATTTCAGATGCAACCATTTATGCAACAAGAAAAGCGAAATTAGATAAAGATAAATCTGAAGAAACTTATGTTCTAGGTAAGATTAAAGATATTTATAGTCAAGCAGGATATGATGCATTCATTAAAATTTACAATAAAGATAAAAGTAGATTCTTAATGTATCACAAAGATCCACAAACATTTGAGAAGGTAATTGAAGAAATTTTAAGAACTTATCCTTCTAAAGAATTGAACGATAAGAATAAAGAAGTTCCTTGCAATCCTTTTGAGAAATATAGACACGAAAATGGACCAATCAGAAAATATAGCAGAAAAGGTAATGGTCCGGAAATTAAAAGTCTGAAATACTATGATAAGAATATTCCAGAATCATTTATTAACATAACTCCTTCTAATAGTAAAAATAAAGTAATCCTACGTCAATTAAATCCTTGGAGAACAGATGTCTATTTTAATCATCAGACAGAGAAGTATGAGTTACTTGGATTAAAATATGCAGATCTGCAATTTGAAAAGAGGACTGGTAATTATTCTATAACTATTGATAAATATAATGAAATTAAAGAAAAAGAAGGAGTTAGCAAGCAATCAGAATTCAAATTTACATTATACAAAAATGACTTACTTCTGATTAAGGATACCCCAAAAAATGAAGAACAAATATTTAGGTTTTTATCGAGAACAATGCCTAATCAAAAAAATTATGTAGAATTAAAGCCTTATGACAAAGGGAATTTTGAAGGTAAAGAAATAATCAAAGTGTTTGATACTACATCTAATGGTCGCTGTTTAAAAGGATTAGGTAAAAGTAATCTATCCATCTATAAAATTAAAACAGATGTTTTGGGAAATAAACATTTCATTAAAAAAGAGGGTGAAGAACCAAAACTCAAATTTTAAAAAATATTTTTAAAAAAGAGTTGCAAACGCTTTTACAATGTATTATAATATTAACTGTAAGGGACGCCTTACACAGTTACTTAAATCTTGCAGAAGCTACAAAGATAAGGCTTCATGCCGAATTCAACACCCTGTCATTTATGGCGGGGTGTTTTCGTTTTGTAAAGAGGATAAAAATAATGACTTGGAGAATTGTACATGTTTGTCAGAGTGAAAAGATGCAATTAAAATTGGATAATCTTTTGATTAAGAAGATGGGCGAAGATTATATTATACCCTTGAGCGATATTTCTATCATTGTAGCAGAAGGAGGAGAAACGGTTGTAACCCTAAGATTGTTAAGCGCCTTAAGTAAGTATAATATTGCTTTGATTGTCTGTGATAACGAGCATTTGCCAACAGGTATTTACCATTCGCAAAATGGCCATTTTAGAGCCTATAAAAAGTTACAGGAACAATTGTTGTGGACGCAGGATCAAAAAGATAAATTATGGCAAATAGTGACCTACTTCAAAATAAACAATCAGCAAGATGTACTCTCGATGTTTGAGAAAAATATTGATTGTATTCAGCTATTAGCAGATTATAAAGATCATATTGAATTTGGAGATAGAACCAATCGCGAAGGACACGCGGCAAAAGTTTATTTCAATGAATTATTTGGAAAGAAATTCGTTCGTCTTACCCAACAGGAAACTGATGTTATAAATGCAGGTCTAAATTATGGTTATGCAATTATGAGAGCGCAGATGGCGCGTATTATTGCTGGTTATGGGTTAAATCCCTTAATCGGAATTTTTCATAAAAACGAATACAATCAATTTAATTTGGTAGATGACTTAATGGAACCTTTTAGACAGATTATTGATGTTTGGGTTTATCAAAACTTACGGGATGAAGAATATTTAAAATATGAGTTCAGATTGGCCTTAACAGATACATTGAATGCAAAAATTCTTTATGGAAAAGAAACTTGTTCTGTAACAGTAGCAATGGATAAATATGTCAAAGGTTTTCTAAAATGTATATCAGATAAGGATACTAGTAAATTCTACTGTCCTATTGTTTCGAGTGTAGAATGGAGCTAAAGAAATGAGGTATGAAGCATTGAGATTATTGTGTTTTTTTGATCTTCCTATGGATACGAATCAAGAAAAAAGAATCTATCGTAATTTTCGGAAAGATCTGATTGCTAATGGTTTTGAAATGTTGCAGTTTTCAGTTTATTATAGAACGTGTCCAAATCGAAGTTTTGCTAGTAAATTCTATAAAAAATTAAGTCAAAGTAATTTGCCTAGTGGGAATGTCCGTTTACTAGCGGTTACTGAGAAACAGTTTTCTGAAATGGTTTTGATCATTGGTGGGAAAACAAAACAAGAGGAAATAGTCAGTGATAAAAAGTTGGTAGTTATATGAAAATGAACGTCAGTCATCCATACAAGGATAATATTACATTGAGTTTTGGACAATTTACTCAAGTTGTGGGTCAAGATCAACAATTAAAGTACTATATTTGGCAAATCCTGTTATGGTATTTTGGAGGAAAAAAATATAGTGAGGAAGATTTAGTTCTTTTCGAACAAAATGAACCTATAATCTTAATAGACAATACGGTGGTTTCCCGTTCAGAATTCAGGATAATTCAATTATCGAATATTAATGATTTAATTGAACAGATGGTGTATAAAAAAGGTACGGTAGCTTATGATTATATAAAGAAAAAGATTAATACAGTGGAGATGATGGAGCAAATTGAAAATATCAATGATCATCTCGATAGGATTTCATTGCTATTAAATCAGAATTTGAATTTACAAATAGATGAAATAAACTATCATACAGAAGCGAAATATTTTAATACAGATCAACTGATTCAAAAAAATTTTCTGCCCTATTTTGGACAAAACGATAAAAATATATCCTTTGAATTTGTTGACAATAAGACAAAATTTTTATTATTTCTTTCGATGTTGGAAGTAGTGATTACGGATCAATCTGAAAAGGTATTGCTTGTGCTCCGAAATATGAATGATTATTTATCCTATAAGGAATTCGTTGAGTGCTGTGAACACTTAGAGCGATTAACCAATCATAGTAGCATGTTATTCACTATTTCATTTCCTTCAAATGAAGGTTATCTTCATGTAACGAAAGAAGTACTAGAGGAGATTAACATTATTTCAGATTACGTTGAACATTTTTATTCTTTAGAATTTATGTATGAGCGATTTACCAATCAATATCCAATAAATCAAATACCTGATGAGCAAAATTTTTTATCCTCTATAAGAAAAATCGGACCTTATTTATTTAGTTCTGATATTCTCCATATGAGTTTATCAATTGAAGATCAAGTAGCATTGAGGATATTAAACGATTTATATCAGTATGAGATGAAAATAGATTTCCATATTAAGCCAGTCAATCCAATGTTATTAAAGTATTTAGAAGAATAGTATTGACGAGTTAGGTCTAAGACCTTATAATGGTTTTGAGCTACAAAAACCAAAATTGACGAATTTGAGGTTTTTGTACTCTCAAGATTTAAGTAACTGTACAACAATTCCCGTAGATATCATACAATTCAATTTGTTTTTGTACTCTCAAGATTTAAGTAACTGTACAACTGTTCCAGCTTGGAAACCTTGTACGCTATCGTTTTTGTACTCTCAAGATTTAAGTAACTGTACAACCTTGAACCGTCAAAGCGGTTTCTTCAAACAGTTTTTGTACTCTCAAGATTTAAGTAACTGTACAACGTGATGTTCTTAGTTGTTCCTGTAAGGTCAGTTTTTGTACTCTCAAGATTTAAGTAACTGTACAACGTCATAATCAGAAATCCCGTCTTTGCGTTCGTTTTTGTACTCTCAAGATTTAAGTAACTGTACAACTCTAATGGGATTTGATGAAATCAACCTATTGTTTTTGTACTCTCAAGATTTAAGTAACTGTACAACGCGAAAATGTTGTTATGGGTAACACAGCCGGTTTTTGTACTCTCAAGATTTAAGTAACTGTACAACTGAATCGTGATAATAAGCCTAACATGGATAGTTTTTGTACTCTCAAGATTTAAGTAACTGTACAACGCCCATCTTTGTCTTTCACCTTGTCAAGTGGTTTTTGTACTCTCAAGATTTAAGTAACTGTACAACAACTTTAAAGAAGGTCGAAACATTGCTACGTTTTTGTACTCTCAAGATTTAAGTAACTGTACAACATCGATGAGCTCGGGGCTATTGTGGCTTCTGTTTTTGTACTCTCAAGATTTAAGTAACTGTACAACCTTCTGCAACAGAAACGACCAGGAATGCCGGTTTTTGTACTCTCAAGATTTAAGTAACTGTACAACATAGTGGTTGTGGTTGTGGAGTGTTTCCAGGTTTTTGTACTCTCAAGATTTAAGTAACTGTACAACTCAAGAGCTAAAATTTCCCCTTTTCGCGCTCGTTTTTGTACTCTCAAGATTTAAGTAACTGTACAACGCGCTTCTTAATGCATAATAGACTGAACTAGTTTTTGTACTCTCAAGATTTAAGTAACTGTACAACTTTTAGTTTTTGATATTGTTGTGTGCTGTCGTTTTTGTACTCTCAAGATTTAAGTAACTGTACAACTACGTTTGACTGGTCAAAATCCTCTTGACGTTTTTGTACTCTCAAGATTTAAGTAACTGTACAACTGTATAGCGGGAACAAGTCCTTACACGCTAGTTTTTGTACTCTCAAGATTTAAGTAACTGTACAACTGTGGGGCTTGCCATAAACAGACTTTCACGGTTTTTGTACTCTCAAGATTTAAGTAACTGTACATTTTGTTAAGATATTTGGGACTCATTCGAATGAAAAAATTGTTTTTCTTTTAAACTATTATTGACACATGATTGACAAAACTATTGCCCCATCCTACAAAGGAAAATATAGAAAAAAACCACTCAAGAGAGTGGTTTTTAATGTTACAAGACCCAAGTTCGAATGGCATGGGCAACACCTGATTCATCATTTGTTTTGGTGATGTATTTGGCGATTTTTTTGAGTTCTGGGTTTCCGTTTTCCATAACTACGGGGTTTCCAACGACTTCGAGCATGGCACGGTCATTTTCTTCATCCCCAATCGCCATGGTTTCATCTTTGCTTAGTCCAAGTTTCTCAGCTAGGTGCGTAATGGCTGAACCCTTGTCTACATCCTTTTTAAGGAGTTCTAGGTAAAATGGTGCAGATTTGTTGATAGAGTATCGCTCGTAAAATTCTGCTGGAATCTTTTCAATAGCAGCATCGAGAATCTCAGGTTCGTCGATAAACATACATTTGACGATTTCTTTATCAGCCATCTCTTCAGGTGTACGGTAAAAAATTGGCATGCTGACGAGAGTTGACTCGTGTACGGTGTATTTTCCGATATTGCGATTGGCAGTGTAGATGCCGTTCTTGGTAATAGCATGCATGTGGACTCCCAGTTTACGGCTGAGAAATTCCATGTCCAGATAGTCCTCGTAAGTTAAGGATTCGCTGATAATCTCATGGCCATTAGTGGTTTCTTGGACAAGGGCACCGTTGAAGGTTACAACATAGTCACCTTCATCTCTCAACTGCAAGTCGTCAAGGAGTTTAGCAACACCAGCGATGGGGCGTCCTGTTGCAATGACAACCTTGACTCCAGCTGCTTTGGCATCTTGGATAGCTACAAAAACTTCGGGAGTAATTTCTTTTTTGCTATTAACCAGGGTACCATCTATATCGACGGCGATTAGTTTTATACTCATAAATTTCCTCTGTTATTTCTTATCTGGATTAAAATGATCATTCTCAATTAAATGGGAAAATTGTTGAATGATATTCGTGAAAATACTGTTTTGCTTAAGCATTTCTTTAGGGAAGTAGAAACGGTTGTCACCATGACGGCTTCCTGCAAGAGATTGAACGATAGGCGATAGGCTAGAAAGCTCAGCTAGTTCACCATTTTTTTGGACAATCTCAATTTGAGTTCTTGGATTTTCAGACTCTGGACGATAAATATCATAAGGAAGGTCGAAATTCTTGTGGATAGCTGTGTAATAGTTGGGGTCAAAACCAATTTCTTCTACTAAATTCCGCATGATCTCAAGTTTGTCTTGGTCGTCCTCAGAAAAAGTAATAGATTTGAAGACCTTACGGTTGATAAATCGTTGGGAAAGGTCGGCTAGAATTTTATCTGTACTAGTCATCCAGAGTTGGAAATAGGTATTCATTACCCCGTCGTCAAGTGCAAGATAGTCAGATAAGGTTACCTTCTTCTCAAAAAATGGTAGTAGATGTGGGGATGTAAGGGCAAAGAAGTCCTTATTTTCAGGATAGAGCTCCTTAGCACGTTTGAGAAGATTTTGCAGAAGGACTTCCATGGCACGTGTGGCTGGGTGGAAATAAACCTGCATGTACATCTGGTAACGACTGAGGACATAATCCTCGATGGCATGCATCCCATTACGCTGAAAGGCGATGCCATTTTCAACAGGACGAATGACACGAAGAATACGTGTCAGATCAAACTGGCCATAAAAAGCACCGGTGAAGTAGGAGTCGCGTAGGAGATAGTCCATACGGTCTGCATCAATCTGACTCGAAATGAGCTGAACCACTTGTTTGTTGGGATAAGTGTGATCGATAACGCTGGCTACTTTTTTTGGAAAGTCCGGTGCAACCTGCAAAAGAACCTGATGAATCTCTGTATCAGGGCTTTGGATAATTTCCTGGGTAATTGCCTCGTGGTCGGTGTCAAAGAGATTTTCAAAAGTATGAGAGTAGGCACCGTGTCCGAGATCATGTAGAAGAGCAGCAGTCATGGTTAGTAGTGACTCGTTAGAATCCCATTCCTCAGGATATTTCTCCTCAAAAATCTCCGTAATTTGCCTAGCAATTTCATAGACTCCTAGGCAGTGAGAAAAGCGACTATGCTCTCCACCGTGGAAAGTATAGCTAGATGTCCCAAGCTGTTTGATGCGACGGAGCCGTTGAAATTCTTTGGTATTAATCAGGTCATAAATAACCTGATTATTAACGTGGATATAGTTGTGAACTGGGTCACGAAATACTTTTTCATTCATAAGACCATTATAGCAAATTCCTTGCCTTTTTGGTAAAATAGTAGGGATAAGTGAGAAGAAAGAGGAATAGTTGTGAAGATTAGAATGAGAAATACCATCAAGTTCGATGAACAATTGGAAGTAATCGACCAACTTTATGATGTTGAATTACGGGAAAAGGGCGATTTTTCCTATCTTTTGTTTTACAATGAGGAACAAGAAAAGGTTGTGATTAAGTTTCAGGAAGAAGAGCTTGTCATGACACGTTTCTCAAATCCCAAGACAATCATGCGTTTTCTGAAGGATTCTGATAGTTTAGCCTATATTCCGACACCTATAGGCATGCAGGAGTTTATCATCCAAACAAGCCACTACGAAGTTGGTGAAGAGAAGATTGAACTAGCCTATCAACTACAAAACAAAGAAGGTGTTCCATTTGCCAACTACCGTTTAGAAATTACTTGGGGATAAGAAAAAGAGGCTGGGACAAAAGTCCTAGCCTCTCAATTGGCTTTGGATTGTCGAGCAAGACGCAGTGGTTGAGTGGGCTCTACTACGCTGATTTCATCAGCTTTTACAGCCCTACTCAACTGTGCGGAGGTGGGACGACGAAATCGAATTCTAACGAATTACCGATTTCTGCCCCACTCTCATTTGATATACAGTTCCTGATTTTTCAAGACGATTTCACGTACGCTTGCAAATTTCTTAAGTTTTTTTAGTTCTTCTGGATGTGTTACAAGAGTGATGACATAACCCTCTTTACCCATGCGTCCTGTCCGACCCGCACGGTGAGTGTAAGTTTCCGTGTCTCTAGGGACATCAAAGTTAATCACGCATTCCAAGCTATCAATGTCGATACCACGAGCGAGAAGGTCTGTGGCAAGAAGTAGTGTCAGTTGATTATCTTTGAATTTTTCTAGAATAACTTTTCTAAATTTAACGTTGACATCGCTAGCTAGCGAAACTGCTAAAACATCACGATATTGTAATTTTTCCTCGGCGCTTCCAAGGTCTGACAAGCTATTAAAGAAGACAAGACCACGGAAATCTTCAACCTGTGCCAGTTTACGAAGCATATCTACTCTGTGACGTTGGTCTACTTGCATGTAGAAGTGTTGAATATTGTCTAACTTTTGGTCTGATAGATCAATGACGCGCGTGTTAGGTGCAATCTTTTCTTGGTCAAATTTGGTAGTGGCACTCATGTAAACGAGTTGATGGTCACGAGGTGCGTAGTGGGTAATCTTCTCAACAAAATGAATTTGAGAATCATCAAGGAGTTGGTCGAATTCATCAAGAATGATTGTTTCCACATTCATCATCTTGATTTTTTTCAATTTAATGAGTTCAAAGATACGACCAGGTGTTCCAATTAGAATTTCTGGTCCTTTTTTAAGTCGTTCAATTTGGCGTTTCTGGCTCGAACCGGATAGAAATAGCTGAGCTGTTAATCCAATGGCCTCCCCCCAGGTTTTAGTGACTTCAAAAATTTGTCCAGCAAGCTCAGTATTAGGTGCTAAAATCAATAATTGTTGGGCTTTTTTCTTTTGCAGTTTGAGAAGACTAGGTAGGAGATAGGCTAAAGTCTTCCCTGTACCAGTTGGACTGACTCCAAGTAGGTTTTCACCTTCTGTTATCGGTTCAAAAAGTTGAATTTGAATGGGGGTGAATTCTTGGAAACCGAGTTGGTCAATCAATTCTTGCCATTCGGTAGGTAGTTTGGTTTTCATTTTTCTGCCTCAAATCTAATGCCAGCATCTTGGCGCATGGTATAAAGAACTTGATGAACATCTGTTGCATCAGTAAGCCATTGCTGATAGAGAGTCTGGTCTGGTTGGTTAATCATATGTGCAAAAGCAGCAACTTCCTCCGTCATAGTGTGAGGAGCCTGATGGATAGGAAGTTGAACTTCATTTCCTTGATGGTCTGTAAAAGTAGCTGATTGGACATGCTCGATTGTATTAAGTGTCAAGGTTCCATCAGTAGTATAAATCTCACAAGGAAGATTAGAAGTGATATTCTTTCCTGCTTTGATATGCACTTGATAGTCAGGATAGTAGAGCATGCCATCCCCATTTAAATCAATGCTATTATCTAGTTTCTGAGCTTGATAGGTTGCATGAGTCGGTTTTCCAAATAAGCGAACAGCTGCATAAATAGAATAAATACCAAGATCCATAAGTGCACCACCAGCAAAACGGTCTGAAAAAACGTTAGGAGTATCGCCAGCAAGTAGGTTAGGCATCTTAGAAGAATATTTAGCGAAGTTAAAGTCTGCACCAAGAATTTGTTTGTCTGCAAGAAAGTCTTTAATTGTGGCAAAAGCATCTTCATGGTAGTTACGTGCCGCTTCAAAGATAAAACATTGATGCTCTTTGGCTGTTTGAACTAAATCCTGCCATTCATGTGGTTGGGTAACAGCTGGTTTTTCAAGGATGACATGTTTTCCAGTAGATAAAGCCATCTTTGCCTGACTATAATGCAATGAGTTCGGACTAGCGATATAAACCACTTCGAATGAATCATTAAAGAAATCATTTAGCTGATCAAATAGCTTAACGCCTTGATACTGTTCAACAAACTTTTCTGCGGTTTCTATTTTTCTAGAATAGACTGCACTCAGTTGAAATTTCCCGCTAGTATGGGCAGCATCTAGAAAATGATGGCTGATTGAACTAGTTCCTATGATACCAAGTTTTAGCATAGTTACTCCTTTTCCACAAGTAATGATTGATTTCATTATATCATAGAAAGAGCCAACTCGTTACCTTGAGATGATTCTTTTGCTTTGATACTTCGAAATTTCTAGAAAAAATGGTACAATAGCTACAGTAAATTTAGGAGTTTAGTATGAGATTATTACCTATGAGAAAAATTTCTCGTCATTCAAAAAGATTGGCGCTTTTTTTGACTTTTTGTGCAGGCTATGTAGATGCCTATACATTTATTGTAAGAGGGAATACATTAGTTGCCGGGCAGACGGGGAATGTGGTGTTTTTATCAGTCGGAATCGTTCAGAGAAATTTAGCTGATGCCGAAATAAAGATATTGACACTTTTATCTTTCATGTTGGGGGTATTCTTGCTGACAATATACAAGGAGAAACTTCGAATTGTTAAAAAACCGATTTTCTCACTTATACCATTAGCCATTTTATCATTGATAATTGGATTTGTGCCTTTGACTGTTGATAATATCTTTATTGTTCCACCGCTGGCTTTTTGTATGGGATTGGTGACAACGGCTTTTGGAGAGGTTTCAGGTATTGCCTATAACAATGCCTTTATGACGGGAAATATTAAACGAACTATGTTGGCTTTTGGTGAATATGTTCGAACCAAGCATACAGCCTTTTTGATGGAGGGCTTGATTTTTGTGAGTCTACTTATTAGCTTTATTCTAGGAGTAGTATTTTCAGCTTACCTAACCATTATTTTCAATGAAAAAACGATTTTAGGTGTTCCAATCATGATGAGCATTTTTTATCTAAGTATGCTTTTATCTTCTCTGCAAAAAAAGTACCAGAAAACACATCATTTTGAGTGAAAATACTTGTCAAAAAATCGGAATCATGCTATACTTGTAGAGTTGACTATGCACAGTCCTGTGCAACCGCACGAACATCGTTGCTTGATTCTTCAAGTTTAAGTGGTTCGTCCCACGATGCTAGGCGAGTCTTCACAAAAATTCGGGGAAACCCAAAAAATCATAGGAGGTGCATAATGAGCACATACGCAATTATCAAAACTGGCGGAAAACAAGTTAAAGTTGAAGTTGGTCAAGCAGTTTACGTTGAAAAATTGAACGTTGAAGCTGGTCAAGAAGTTACTTTTAACGAAGTTGTTCTTGTTGGTGGTGAAAACACTGTTGTCGGAACTCCACTTGTTGCTGGAGCTACTGTTGTTGGAACTGTTGAAAAACAAGGAAAACAAAAGAAAGTTGTTACTTACAAGTACAAACCTAAAAAAGGTAGCCACCGTAAACAAGGTCACCGTCAACCATATACTAAAGTTGTCATCAACGCAATCAACGCTTAATTTTAAGGAGAACACATGATACAAGCAGTCTTTGAGAGAGCCGAAGATGGCGAGCTGAGGAGTGCGGAGATTACTGGACACGCCGAGAGTGGCGAATACGGCCTAGATGTCGTGTGTGCATCGGTTTCTACGCTTGCCATTAACTTTATCAATTCCATTGAAAAATTTGCAGGCTATGAACCAATCTTAGAATTAAACGAAGATGAAGGTGGCTATCTGATGGTTGAAATTCCAAAAGATCTTCCTTCTCACCAGAGAGAAATGACACAATTATTCTTTGAATCATTTTTCTTAGGTATGGCAAACTTGTCGGAGAACTCTTCTGAGTTCGTCCAAACCAGAGTTATCACAGAAAACTAACACGGAGGAAAACATTATGTTAAAAATGACTCTTAACAACTTGCAACTTTTCGCCCACAAAAAAGGTGGAGGTTCTACATCAAACGGACGTGATTCACAAGCGAAACGTCTTGGAGCTAAAGCAGCTGATGGACAAACTGTAACAGGTGGATCAATCCTTTACCGTCAACGTGGTACACACATCTATCCAGGTGTAAACGTTGGACGTGGTGGAGACGATACTTTGTTTGCTAAAGTTGAAGGCGTAGTACGTTTCGAACGTAAAGGTCGCGATAAGAAACAAGTTTCTGTTTACCCAATCGCTAAATAATCGCTCTATACACCATTAAATAAGGCTTTCCAAGATTTTTGGAGAGCTTTTTTTCTTGAACAATATTAGTATCAGAAATTTTTTAAGTTTACTTCAGAAACTGTTTTAAATCAATAAAATCTTAAGGAGCTTATTTGATTTATTATGATAGATAATAAGAAAGAAATATGGTATAATATAGGGTGAGACCTTATGAATAAATAGTGAAAGAGTATATAAAAAATAATGAAAAAAATAGTCATTAACGGTGGACGTCCATTAAAGGGTGAGATAACCATTAGCGGAGCAAAAAATAGTGTAGTTGCTCTGATTCCTGCTATTATTTTATCAGATGATGTAGTTATTTTGGATTGTGTTCCAGATATCTCCGATGTCGCTAGTTTGGTTGATATTATGGAAATTATGGGTGCGAGTGTTAAGCGCTATGATGACGTTCTAGAAATTGATCCTCGTGGTGTTCAAAATAAACCAATGCCATACGGTAAGATTAACAGTCTTCGCGCATCCTATTATTTCTACGGTAGTCTTCTTGGACGCTTCGGTGAAGCAACAGTAGGTTTGCCTGGTGGATGTGACTTGGGCCCTCGTCCTATTGACTTGCACTTGAAAGCTTTTGAAGCTATGGGTGCTAAGACAACCTATGAGGGAGACAATATGAATCTCTCAACTAATGGTTCTAAGTTACAGGGTGCTAGTATTTATATGGATACTGTAAGTGTAGGAGCTACTATTAACACAATGCTTGCAGCGGTAAAAGCTCAAGGACGTACAGTCATTGAAAATGCTGCTCGAGAGCCTGAAATTATTGATGTAGCTACTTTGTTAAATAATATGGGAGCTCATATTCGTGGTGCAGGTACGGATATGATTACTATCGATGGTGTTGAATCTCTACACGGCACACGTCATCAAGTTATTCCAGATCGTATCGAAGCTGGTACTTATATTTCTTTAGCTGCTGCTGTGGGACAAGGAATTCTTATTAACAATGTACTTTATGAACATTTAGAAGGTTTCATTGCGAAACTTGAAGAAATGGGTGTTCATATGACTGTTTCTGAAGATAGTATCTTTGTTGAAGAGCAGAAAAATCTAAAAGCTGTTAATATTAAGACTGCTCCATATCCAGGATTTGCTACAGACCTTCAACAACCGATTACACCACTTTTGTTGAAAGCAGAAGGACGAGGGACACTGATTGATACCATTTATGAAAAACGTGTGAACCATGTCTTTGAATTAGCTAAAATGAACGCAGATATTACAACGACTAATGATCACATTATATATAAGGGTGGTAATTCTTTACACGGTGCAAGTGTAAGAGCGACTGACTTACGTGCAGGTGCAGCCTTGGTTATTGCTGGATTAATGGCTGAAGGTAGAACAGAAATTACTAGTGTCGAGTTCATCCTACGAGGCTACTCAAATATTATTGAGAAATTACGTAAGCTTGGAGCAGATATTGAGCTAATCGAAGATTAGCCATTTTGAGGAACACAATGAATATCTGGACGAAATTAGCAATGTATTCTTTCTATGAGACGGAACGTTTGTATTTCCGTCCATTCTTTTTTACGGATGTAGATGACTTTCATGCTCTAGCATCAGACCCTGAAAATCTCCAATTTATTTTTCCTACGCAAGCCGGCATTGAGGAAAGCCAATATGCTCTTGCTAACTACTTTATGAAATCACCCTTGGGAATTTGGGCCATTTGCGATCGTAATGATCAAAAAATGATTGGAGCCATCAAGTTTGAAAAGTTGGATGAAATCCGTAAAGAAGCAGAAATTGGCTATTTTTTAAGGAAAGACTATTGGTCTCAGGGATATATGACGGAAGCAGTTACCAAATTACGCGATTTGTCTATGGATCAGTTTGAATTAAAGCAACTTTCTATTGTGACGCATTTAGAAAATAGTGCTAGTCAAAAGGTTGCACAAAAATCAGGCTTCGTTCTATATCGTAGGTTTAAAGGTAGTGACCGCTATACTCGTAAGATGCGGGATTATCTAGAATTTCGCTATACAAAAGGAGAGCTAAATGAGTAAACACCAAGAAATTTTAGCTTATTTAGAAGAATTACCGGTCGGAAAACGGGTTAGCGTTCGAAGTATTTCAAATCGGCTGGGAGTAAGCGATGGGACAGCCTATCGTGCTATCAAAGAAGCTGAAAATAGAGGCTTAGTTGAAACACGTCCTCGAAGTGGAACTGTCCGTGTCAAGTCCAAAAAAGTTGCCATTGAGAGATTAACCTTTGCAGAAATTGCAGAAGTCACTGGTTCAGAAGTTTTAGCTGGCCAAGCTGGTTTGGAGAGAGAATTCAGTAAATTCTCCATTGGAGCCATGACAGAAAAGAATATTCTTTCTTATCTTCATGATGGCGGTCTACTTATTGTCGGAGATAGAACACGGATCCAATTATTGGCACTTGAAAATGAAAATGCTGTCTTGGTAACAGGTGGATTTGAAGTTCATAAAGATGTTTTGGATGCTGCTAATAAGAAAAATATCCCAGTGTTACGCAGTAAACATGACACATTTACCGTTGCGACCATGATTAACCGAGCTTTGTCAAATGTCCAAATAAAGACAGATATTTTAACAGTTGAAAAAATCTATCGCACTTGTCATGAATATGGTTTTTTACAAGAAACGGATACTGTAAAAGATTATTTAGATTTAGTTCGTAAGAATAGAAGTAGTCGATTCCCTGTTATCAATCAGCATAAGGTTGTTGTGGGTGTCGTGACCATGCGTGATGCTGGAGATAAATCACCAGGGACTACCATAGATAAGGTCATGACAAGAACTGTCTACATGACCGGTTTAGCCACAAATATTGCTAACGTGAGCCAGAGAATGATTGCTGAAGATTTTGAAATGGTACCTGTTGTACGGAGCAACCAAACCTTGCTTGGTGTCATTACTAGACGTGATGTCATGGAAAAAATGAGTCGTTCTCAGGTCTCAACTTTACCAACCTTTTCAGAACAGATTGGACAGAAGTTATCTTATCATCATGATGAAGTTGTTATTACAGTCGAACCCTTTATGTTAGAAAAAAATGGTGTTCTGGCTAATGGAGTTCTTTCAGAAATCTTGACTCATATGACGCAAGACTTGGTCGTTAATAGCGGGCGTAACCTCATCATTGAACAAATGTTGATTTACTTCTTACAGGCTGTTCAGATTGATGATGTTCTACGGATTCAAGCTAGAATTATTCATCATACGAGACGATCGGCTATTATTGATTATGACATTTATCTCAATCATCAAATTGTATCAAAAGCAAATGTAACTGTAAAAATTAATTAGAATCTAGGAGTAAACATGATTACATTAAAATCAGCTAGAGAAATCGAAGCTATGGATAAGGCTGGTGATTTTCTTGCAAGCATCCACATTGGCTTGCGTGATATCATCAAGCCAGGTGTTGATATGTGGGAAGTAGAAGAGTATGTTCGCCGTCGTTGTAAAGAAGAGAATTTCCTTCCACTACAGATTGGTGTTGATGGGGCAATGATGGACTATCCATATGCAACCTGCTGCTCGCTCAATGACGAAGTAGCACACGCCTTCCCTCGTCATTATATCCTCAAAGAGGGTGACCTTCTCAAGGTTGATATGGTCCTTGGTGGGCCAATCGCGAAGTCTGACCTCAATGTTTCTAAACTCAATTTTAACAACGTTGAGCAGATGAAAAAATATACTCAAAACTTTACGGGTGGATTAGCCGATTCTTGTTGGGCATACGCAGTTGGTAAACCATCAGAAGAAGTTAAAAACTTGATGGACGTGACCAAAGAAGCTATGTACATCGGTATTGAAAAAGCTGTTGTAGGAAACCGTATTGGTGATATTGGTGCAGCTATTCAGGAATATGCTGAAAGTCGTGGATATGGCGTTGTTCGTGAGCTTGTAGGACACGGTGTTGGACCAACCATGCATGAAGAACCAATGGTTCCAAACTATGGTATCGCAGGTCGTGGCCTTCGCCTTCGTGAAGGTATGGTTTTGACAATCGAACCTATGATTAATACAGGTGATTGGGAAATCGATACAGACATGAAAACAGGCTGGGCTCACAAAACTATCGACGGTGGTCTATCATGTCAGTATGAACACCAGTTTGTTATTACCAAGGATGGACCTGTAATCTTGACAAGTCAAGGTGAAGAGGGAACTTATTAATCAAAAAGGGAGCTGAGCTCCTTTTTTTATTCGTTAAAGTTGAAATCAAATTTGCGTAGCAGATATCTTACAAACGTTTTCTTTTATAGTAAAATAAAAGATGACTATATGAAAGAAGGTTCTTAATTGGAAAGTATTATATTTTTTATCTCTGTATTTTTAGCTGGTATCTTGTCATTTTTTTCTCCCTGCATATTTCCTTTGTTACCAGTCTATGCAGGTGTTTTGTTAGATGATCAAGAGCAGTCAAAGACATTTCGGTTTTTAGGTAAAAATGTTGCCTGGTCAGGATTAATTCGGACATTCTGTTTTATCGCAGGTATCTCTCTGATTTTCTTTATTCTAGGGTTTGGAGCAGGATTTCTCGGGAACTTACTCTATGCTGATTGGTTTCGTTATGTTATGGGTGGTATTATTATCATACTAGGCTTACATCAGATGGAAATTCTTCATTTACGAAAATTAGAGTTCCAAAAAACAGTAAGATTTGATCAAAAACAGCCGAGTAAATATCTATCAGCCTTTCTATTAGGTATCAGCTTCAGCTTTGGTTGGACTCCATGTATTGGTCCAGTTTTAAGTTCAGTTTTAGCATTAGCTGCCTCAGGAGGAAATGGAGCTCTTCAAGGTGCTTTATTAACCCTAGTTTATACTCTTGGAATGGCGCTTCCATTTTTAGTATTGGCTTTGGCATCAGGTCTGATCATGCCTTATTTTAGTAGAATTAAATCTCACCTACTCTTACTGAAAAGAATTGGTGGTTTACTAATTATTCTCATGGGAATTTTATTAATGTTGGGACAGTTAAATGTCTTATCTGGAATATTAGGATAAAAGGAGTTATCTATGAAAAAAACAATCTATTTTGGACTTAGTTTCTTATCTATCTTTCTTTTGATTGCTTGTGGCAAGGAAGAGAAGGAATCAAGTCAGGAAAATCAAAAGACTCAAACACAGCAACAAGCAACGGTTAAGCAAATAGCTGTAGGATTCGAAGCACCAGATTTTACCCTCCAATCGATGGATGGAAAAGAAGTCAAATTATCTGATTATAAAGGTAAAAAAGTTTATCTAAAATTCTGGGCTTCTTGGTGCGGACCATGTAAAAAAAGTATGCCAGAACTAATGGAACTTGCTGCAAAAGAAGATCGTGATTTTGAAATATTATCTGTTATTGCACCAGGCCTTCAAGGTGAAAAAACCATAGACCAATTTCCAAAATGGTTTGAGGAACAAGGATATAAGGATATACCTGTCTTGTATGACACCCAGGGAACAACCTTCCAAGCTTATCAGATTCGAAGTATCCCAACAGAATATCTAATTGATTCAAACGGTAAAATTGCTAAGATTCAGTTAGGTGCGATTAGCAATGCAGACGCGGAAGCAGCTTTTGCTCAAATGGATTAGAGTTATAAAAAATGTCTAGACTGTTTTGTCTAGACATTTCTTTTTTTAAAATTGAATATAATTAGTTTTTAGAAGCTTCTTGGAATTCAGGGTTTTTCCAAGCTTCATCAATGATAGCTTTCAATTCTTTAGCAGAAGCTTGCATTTTTTGAGTTTCAGCGTCGTTCAATGGGATGTTCACTGGACGTACAATACCGTGTGCTCCAACAACAGCTGGTTGACCGATGAAGACGTCTTTGATTCCGTATTGGCCTTCTTGGAATACAGAAAGTGGAAGTACTGCATTTTCATCATCAAGGATTGCTTTAGTGATACGAGCAAGGGCAACGGCGATACCATAGTATGTAGCACCTTTTTTGTTGATGATTGTGTAAGCAGCGTCACGAACACCTTCGAACAATTCGATCAATTCAGTTTCTTGAACGTTTTGAGTGTCCTTAAGGAATTCTTCAAGGTTAACACCAGCAATGTTAGCGTGTGACCAAACGGCAAATTCTGAGTCACCGTGTTCACCCATGATGTAGGCGTGAACTGAACGAGCGTCTACATCCAATTTTTCAGCAAGGGCTTGACGGAAACGAGCTGAGTCAAGAGAAGTACCTGAACCGATAACACGTTCTTTAGGGAATCCTGAGAATTTCCATGTAGAGTATGTCAAAACGTCAACTGGGTTAGCAGCTACAAGGAAGATACCGTTAAATCCTGATTCAACAACTTGTGTTACGATTGATTTGTTGATTGCAAGGTTTTTACCAACAAGATCAAGACGAGTTTCACCTGGTTTTTGAGGAGCACCAGCAGTGATAACTACAAGGTCAGCGTCCGCACAGTCAGCGTATTCAGCAGCATAGATTTTTTTAGGTGAAGTGAAAGCAAGGGCATGGCTAAGGTCAAGAGCGTCACCAACAGCTTTTTCGTGTAATTGAGGAATTTCAATGATACCAAGTTCTTGGGCAATTCCTTGGTTAACAAGAGCGAAAGCGTAAGATGAACCTACGGCACCATCACCAACGAGGATAACTTTTTTGTGTTGTTTAGTTGCTGTCATTAGTCTAAACATCTCCTTTGTTTTTTTAAGGGTAATACCCTGTCTGATTTCATTCTATCACTTTTAAATAGCTTTGTCACGGATATAACATCCAGTTATCAATGTAAACGTTTTAGGTGTGTCCAGAGACTGAAATATAAGCTAAACTATGGTATAATATATCTAGTTACTAATAGGGAAATGAGGCATTTTTTAATGCAAGATAAAAATCTAGTGAATGTCAATCTGACCAAGGAGATGAAGACTAGCTTTATCGACTACGCCATGAGTGTAATCGTATCGCGTGCTCTTCCTGATGTTCGTGATGGGTTGAAACCTGTTCATCGTCGTATTTTGTACGGAATGAACGAATTAGGAGTTACGCCTGATAAACCTCATAAAAAATCTGCCCGTATTACAGGGGACGTAATGGGTAAATACCACCCACACGGAGACTCATCTATTTACGAGGCTATGGTTCGTATGGCACAATGGTGGAGTTACCGCTACATGCTTGTAGATGGGCATGGTAACTTTGGTTCTATGGACGGTGATGGTGCTGCCGCGCAACGTTATACCGAAGCACGTATGAGCAAGATTGCTCTTGAAATGCTTCGAGACATCAATAAAAATACTGTTGATTTTGTTGATAACTATGATGCCAATGAGCGCGAACCGGTTGTTTTACCAGCTCGTTTCCCAAATCTATTGGTCAATGGTGCTACAGGTATCGCCGTTGGTATGGCGACCAATATTCCACCTCATAATTTAGGTGAAACCATTGATGCTGTTAAACTCGTCATGGATAATCCTGAAGTTACAACTAAAGATTTGATGGAAGTTTTACCTGGTCCAGACTTCCCAACTGGTGCCCTAGTTATGGGTAAATCAGGTATTCATAAGGCGTATGAGACTGGTAAGGGATCTATTGTTCTTCGTTCTCGTACGGAAATTGAAGAAACTAAAACAGGTCGCGAACGTATCGTTGTTACTGAATTCCCATATATGGTCAACAAAACCAAAGTACATGAACATATTGTGCGTCTTGTTCAAGAGAAACGTATTGAAGGAATTACAGCTGTTCGTGATGAATCTAACCGTGAGGGTGTTCGCTTTGTTATTGAAGTTAGACGCGACGCATCAGCTAATGTTATTTTGAACAACTTATTCAAGATGACTCAGATGCAGACTAGCTTTGGTTTTAACATGCTTGCTATCCAAAATGGTGTTCCAAAGATTTTATCGCTTCGCCAAATCTTGGATGCATACATTGAGCACCAAAAAGAAGTTGTGACTCGTCGCACTCAATTTGATAAAGAAAAAGCTGAGGCACGCGCGCATATCTTGGAAGGTTTGCTAATTGCTCTGGATCATATTGATGAAGTTATTCGTATCATTCGTGCAAGCGAGACTGATGAAGAAGCTCAAGCAGAATTGATGAGCAAGTTCAAGCTTTCTGAACGTCAAAGTCAAGCAATTCTTGACATGCGTCTCCGTCGTTTGACAGGTTTGGAGCGTGATAAGATTCAATCTGAATATGATGACCTCATTGCTTTGATTGCCGACTTAGCAGATATTCTTGCAAAACCAGAACGTGTTGCGCAAATTATCAAAGAAGAACTTGATGAAGTGAAGCGTAAATTTGCTGATAAACGTCGCACAGAGTTGATGGTGGGAGAGGTTTTGACGCTCGAAGATGAAGACTTAATTGAAGAATCTGATGTTCTCATCACACTATCGAACAAAGGCTACATCAAACGTTTGGATCAAGATGAATTCACAGCTCAAAAACGTGGTGGACGTGGCGTACAGGGAACAGGAGTCAAGGATGATGACTTTGTCCGTGAGTTGGTTTCTACTAGCACCCATGATCACTTGCTCTTCTTTACCAACAAAGGTCGTGTCTATCGTTTGAAAGGTTATGAAATCCCAGAATATGGTCGTACAGCCAAGGGATTGCCAGTAGTTAACCTCTTGAAACTGGATGAGGGAGAAAGCATTCAAACCATCATTAATGTCGAATCAGAACGTAGTGATGATGCATACATCTTCTTTACGACTCGAGCAGGTATTGTTAAGAGAACTAGAGTTAAAGAATTTGCCAACATTCGTCAAAATGGTCTAAAAGCCTTGAATTTGAAAGATGGGGATGAATTAATTAATGTTCTTCTTACTCAAGAAGATACTGACATCATTATCGGTACTAAATTAGGTTATGCAGTTCGTTTCAACCAGTCTTCCGTTCGTAGCATGAGTCGTAGTGCTACTGGTGTTAAAGGGGTAAATCTTCGTGAAGGAGATGCTGTAGTTGGAGCTAGAGTAATCACTGACCAAGATGAGGTCCTCATTATCACCGAAAAAGGATATGGTAAGCGTACAGTTGCCACTGAATATCCAACTAAAGGTCGTGCTGGTAAAGGTATGAAAACCGCTAATATTACTGATAAAAACGGTCAACTTGCAGGTCTTCTCACAGTAAAAGGTGACGAAGATTTGATGGTTATCACAGATACCGGTGTCATGATTCGTACAAATGTTGCCAATATTTCTCAAACTGGACGTTCAACCATGGGAGTTAAGGTTATGCGTCTAGATGAGAACGCTAAGATTGTAACCTTTACAACAGTTGCGGCAGCTGAGAAAGAAGAAGTTGGGGCAGAAAACGAAACAGAAAGTGAAGAATAATGTCTCAAAAAAGAACTAAGAGTAAAAAAAATAAACGTAAGAATCTGCTGATTAATATTTTAGCTAGTTTTCTAATCCTTTTGTCTCTAGCTTTGATTTTTAACTCAAAGATTCGTAATATCTTTATGGTTTGGAATACTAACAAGTATCAAGTTAGTCAAGTCTCTAAAGAGAAACTTGAAGAGAACAATGGTGCAGAAGGAAATTTTGATTTTAATTCCGTGAAAGCTATTTCTTCGGAGGCTGTTTTATCATCCCAATGGGATGCACAACAGTTGCCTGTTATAGGTGGAATTGCAGTTCCCGAAGTAGAAATCAACCTGCCTATCTTTAAAGGTTTGGACAATGTAAACTTGTTCTACGGAGCAGGAACCATGAAACCAAATCAAAAAATGGGTGAAGGAAATTATTCTTTAGCTAGTCACCATATCTTTACAGCTGAGAATGCTAGCCAAATGCTATTTTCTCCTTTGGTTAATGCTAAAGAAGGTATGAAGATTTATCTGACTGATAAGGATAAAGTTTATACCTACGAAATTCGGGAAGTGAAACACGTAACCCCAGATCGAGTTGATGAAATTGATGATCGTGAAGGTATCAATGAAATTACCTTGGTGACTTGTGTAGACTATGATGCAACCGAACGGATTATCGTAAAGGGAGATTTAAAAGAAATCAAATCTTATTCAGAAACTCCGTCAGATGTCTTGGCAGCATTTAATAAACCGTATAAACAAAGATATTAATTTGTAAATTTTTGGAAAAAGGTTCGCTAATGATAGCGACCTTTTTTCTTGTTAATTTCAGAAAATAGATAAGGTAAAGACTTTTCAATTTTTCTAAAAAGTAGTATAATATTTCTATTATAGAAATTTTTAGAAAATTCCAAAAGAGGTTTGTTATGGGATACACAGTTGCTGTTGTCGGTGCTACAGGTGCCGTTGGTGCTCAAATGATCAAAATGTTGGAAGAATCAACTCTTCCAATTGATAAGATTCGCTACCTTGCTTCTGCACGTTCTGCAGGAAAGGTCTTGAAATTCAAGGGTCAAGATGTGACTATTGAAGAAACAACAGAAGAAGCTTTTGAAGGAGTTGATATTGCTCTCTTCTCAGCTGGTGGTTCAACTTCTGCAAAATACGCACCTTATGCTGTTAAAGCGGGGGCAGTAGTAGTAGATAACACTTCTTATTTCCGTCAAAATCCAGATGTGCCATTAGTCGTTCCTGAAGTAAACGCCCATGCTCTTGATGCTCACAACGGGATCATTTCATGTCCTAACTGTTCAACTATTCAAATGATGGTAGCTCTTGAACCAGTTCGTCAAAAATGGGGCTTAGACCGTATCATCGTTTCAACTTATCAAGCTGTTTCAGGTGCAGGTATGGGAGCCATTCTTGAGACACAACGTGAATTGCGTGAAGTATTGAATGATGGTGTAAATCCACGTGATTTGCATGCGGAAATCTTGCCATCAGGTGGTGATAAGAAACACTATCCAATTGCTTTTAATGCCCTTCCTCAAATTGACGTCTTCACTGATAATGACTACACTTATGAAGAAATGAAGATGACAAACGAAACTAAGAAAATCATGGAAGACGATAGCATTGCTGTTTCAGCAACTTGCGTGCGTATTCCTGTCTTGTCCGCCCACTCTGAGTCAGTCTATATTGAAACTAAAGAAGTAGCACCAATCGATGAAGTCAAAGCTGCTATTGCTGCCTTCCCAGGTACAGTTCTTGAAGACGATGTTGCTCACCAAATCTATCCTCAAGCAGTCAATGCTGTCGGTTCACGTGATACATTTGTCGGACGTATCCGTAAAGACTTAGATGCTGAAAAAGGGATCCACATGTGGGTAGTATCTGATAACCTTCTCAAGGGTGCTGCATGGAACTCAGTTCAAATTGCAGAAACCCTTCATGAACGTGGTCTAGTACACCCAACAGCTGAGTTGAAGTTTGAATTGAAATAGGGAGCAAAACAGAAATCAGTAACTCGAAGAGTTTGATTTCGTAGTTTTGCCCCCGCACAGTTGATTAGTAAGTACGAATGTTGCAAACATGAGTAGTTCCAATCAACCACTGCGTTATGAAACAGAAATCAGTAACTCGAAGTGTTTGATTTCTTCCTCTTATTTTATGTACAGAACAGGAGGCAAAGGCAAGTAAGCCCCAGCCTCTTTCTTATATAGAGAAAGGTTTTTTCTATGTCTTATCAAGATTTAAAAGATTGTAAAATTATCACTGCTTTTATTACCCCTTTTCATGAAGATGGGTCAATAAATTTCGACGCGATTCCAAAGTTGATTGAACATTTATTGGCACACCATACTGATGGTATTCTCTTGGCTGGGACGACTGCTGAGAGTCCGACTCTTACTCACGATGAGGAGTTACAGCTATTTGCAGCTGTTCAGAAGGTTGTTAATGGACGTGTTCCTTTAATTGCTGGTGTTGGTACTAATGATACACGCGACTCTATTGAGTTCGTCAAAGAAGTAGCAGAATTTGGAGGCTTTGCGGCTGGTCTTGCTATTGTTCCTTACTACAATAAACCATCTCAAGAAGGTATGTACCAACACTTTAAAGCTATTGCAGATGCCTCTGATTTACCCATTATTATCTATAATATTCCAGGTCGTGTAGTAGTAGAATTGACTCCAGAAACCATGCTTCGCTTAGCGGAACATCCAAATATCATTGGTGTCAAGGAATGTACTAGCCTTGCAAATATGGCTTATTTGATTGAGCACAAACCTGAAGAATTCTTGATCTACACTGGTGAAGATGGAGATGCTTTCCATGCTATGAACCTTGGTGCTGACGGGGTTATCTCTGTTGCTTCTCATACCAATGGTGATGAAATGTATGAAATGTTCACTGCGATTAAAGATAGTGATATGAAGAAAGCGGCTGCTATTCAACGTAAGTTTATTCCCAAGGTTAATGCTCTCTTCTCATACCCAAGTCCTGCACCTGTTAAGGCAGTCCTCAACTATATGGGATTTGAAGCTGGTCCAACTCGCCTCCCATTGGTTCCTGCGCCTGAAGAGGATGCTAAACGCATTATCAAGGTTGTTATTGACGGAGACTACGAAGCAACTAAAGCGACTGTCACTGGAGTTCTTCGACCTGATTACTAACATAACAAAGATAAATAGAAACTTCCTAACAAGTAAAATTGTTGGAAGTTTTTTTCTTTTTCTACGAATATATAAATAGAGAGAGGATGACAAGGAGTTAATAATGAAGATTAAGATTGATAATTTTGAGATTTATAAGTTAAAGCAAGCAGGTTTAAGTAATCAGCAGGTTCTGAAAGTACTTCAATATGGAGAAATTTATGATCAGGAATTGAGTTTAGAGAAAATCGCTGAAGCATCGGAGTGTCGTAATCCAGTCGTTTTTATGGAGCGGTATCATAAACTGACTTTTGAAAGCATGGAACGCTTGAAGAAAGATTTTGAAAAGTTCCCATCATTTTCAATTTTGGATGATGTTTATCCGATTTCACTCAGTGAAATTTATGATGCACCTGTATTGCTTTTTTATAAAGGAGATTTAAATCTCTTGAAATTACCCAAGATAGCAGTTGTAGGTAGTCGCTCTTGTAGTCAAATAGGAACCAAATCAGTCCGTAAAATCATTGAAGAATTGGAAAATGAATTAGTTGTGGTGAGTGGACTTGCTAGAGGAATTGATACAGCAGCCCACATGTCTGTTCTACAAACTGGAGGCAAAACGATTGGCATTATTGGGACTGGTTTAGATGTCTATTATCCACGCTCCAATAAACGCCTTCAAGAATATATTGGAGAACATCATTTGCTTCTAAGCGAGTACGGTCCAGGAGAAGAACCTTTGAAATATCACTTTCCTGCCAGAAATCGAATTATTGCGGGATTGTGTCGAGGAGTCATCGTTGCAGAAGCTAAAATGAGATCTGGTAGTTTAATCACTTGTGAGCGTGCCATGGAGGAAGGTAGAGATGTCTTTGCTATTCCAGGTTCCATTTTAGATGGACGCTCAGACGGCTGTCATCATTTAATCCAAGAAGGAGCAAAACTAGCAACATGTGGGCAGGATATACTAGCAGAATTTGAATTTTAATGAATGAAATGATTTCATTTCGCAAACTTTTCTTCTATTATATGGGTGTTATGTCTTGACAGGTTTTTAAAAATGGTTTACACTTTATAAAGTTTAATTACTTTGAGAAGGTGTGATACTGTGGTAACGGCAACCAAAAAGAAAAAATCAACAAGTAAAAAAAATCTTGTAATCGTAGAGTCGCCTGCTAAGGCGAAAACGATTGAAAAATATCTAGGACGTAATTATAAGGTTTTAGCCAGCGTAGGACATATTCGTGATTTGAAAAAATCAAGTATGTCAGTTGACGTGGAAAATAATTACGAACCGCAATATATCAATATTCGTGGGAAAGGTCCTCTCATCAATGATTTGAAAAAAGAAGCTAAGAAAGCCGATAAAGTCTTTCTTGCAAGTGACCCGGACCGGGAAGGGGAGGCTATTTCATGGCACTTAGCGCATATTTTAGATCTAGACGAGAATGATACCAACCGTGTTGTTTTCAACGAGATTACCAAAGATGCAGTAAAAAATGCCTTTAAAGAACCTCGTAAAATCAATATGGATTTGGTCGATGCCCAACAAGCCCGTCGTGTTTTGGACCGTTTAGTGGGGTATTCAATTTCACCAATTCTTTGGAAAAAGGTTAAAAAAGGCTTATCAGCAGGACGTGTTCAGTCTGTTGCTCTTAAGCTAATCATTGATCGTGAAAATGAGATTAATGCCTTCCAACCAGAAGAATATTGGACGATTGATGGTGTCTTTAAAAAAGGTACCAAGCAATTCCAAGCTTCTTTTTATGGAATGAATGGCAAGAAGATGAAGTTGACTACCAATGATGAAGTCAAAAAAGTTTTATCTCATTTGAACAGCAAGGATTTTACAGTTGATCAAGTAGATAAAAAGGAAAGAAAGCGTAATGCTCCTCTTCCATATACAACGTCTTCTATGCAGATGGATGCTGCTAACAAGATTAATTTCCGTACTAGAAAGACTATGATGGTTGCTCAGCAACTCTATGAAGGAATCAATATTGGTACAGGTGTCCAAGGTTTGATCACCTATATGCGTACGGATTCTACTCGTATCAGTCCAGTTGCTCAGAATGAAGCAGCAAGTTACATCAATGAACGTTTTGGTAGTAAGTATTCTAAACATGGTAGCAAGGTGAAAAATGCCTCTGGCGCTCAAGACGCCCACGAAGCTATTCGTCCTTCAAGTGTCTTTAATACACCTGAGAAAATTGCTAAGTATTTGGATAAAGACCAGCTAAAACTTTATACCCTTATCTGGAACCGCTTTGTAGCGAGTCAAATGACTGGTGCAATTTTTGATACCATGGCTGTTAAACTTTCGCAAAATGGTGTTCAATTTGCGGCGAATGGTAGTCAGGTTAAGTTTGATGGTTATTTAGCCATTTACAACGATTCTGATAAAAATAAAATGCTGCCTGATATGGAAGTGGGAGATGTGGTCAAACAGGTTAATAGCAAACCTGAACAACATTTCACACAACCACCGGCACGATATTCTGAGGCTACTTTGATTAAGACCTTGGAAGAAAACGGAGTTGGACGTCCATCTACCTATGCTCCAACCATTGAAACAATCCAAAAACGTTACTATGTAAGACTAGCATCTAAACGCTTTGAACCAACTGATTTAGGACAAGTCGTTAACAAGCTGATTGTCGAATACTTCCCAGACATTGTTAACGTGAAGTTTACCGCTGAAATGGAAGGTAAACTGGATGATGTCGAGGTTGGAAAAGAAGAGTGGCAACGGGTTATTGATGAATTTTACAAACCATTCTCTAAAGAGGTCGAAAAAGCTGAAGCAGAGATGGAAAAAATTCAAATCAAGGATGAACCAGCTGGATTTGACTGTGAAGTTTGTGGCAGTCCTATGGTGATTAAGATTGGACGCTTCGGTAAGTTTTACGCATGTAGCAATTTCCCAGATTGTCGACATACGCAAGCCATTGTTAAAGAAGTCGGTGTTACATGTCCAAATTGTCATCAAGGGCAAATCATCGAACGCAAAACCAAACGTAATCGTATTTTCTATGGATGCAATCGTTATCCAGAATGTGATTTTACTTCTTGGGATAAACCTGTTGGACGTGATTGTCCTAAATGTGGTCATTTCCTCATGGAGAAAAAAATCCGTGGTGGCGGAAAACAGATCGTATGTAGCAATGGTGACTACGAAGAAGAAAAGATTAAATAAAATTAATTAGGGCTGAAATGATAATTTCAGCTCTTTTTAATTTAAACTTGACAGATTTTATCTTTTTATGCTTAACTAGAAGAAGATTATTCTTACTTAGGAGCAGATATGCGCATTATTTATCTTTGCATTGGATTCATTTCTTTAGCTTTAGCAATCGTTGGAGTTGCCTTGCCACTATTACCGACAACACCCTTTCTCTTGTTGTCAATTGCTTGTTTTTCAAAATCTTCTAAACGTTTTGAAGATTGGCTCTATCATACCAAGCTCTATCAAACCTATGTTGCGGACTTTAGAGAAACTAAGTCTATTGCGCGTGAACGAAAGAAGAAGATTATCGTATCGATTTATATTTTGATGGGAATCTCCATTTATTTTGCTCCGCTCTTACCTGTAAAAATTGCTTTAGGCTGCTTAACAGTATTTATAACCTATTATCTCTTTAAGGTAATACCAGATAAAGAATAGCTAAAAAAGTAATGATTTCCCTTGATAAAAAATAGAGAT
Organism: Streptococcus infantis; assembly: GCF_047463315.1. Taxonomy (GTDB): domain Bacteria; phylum Bacillota; class Bacilli; order Lactobacillales; family Streptococcaceae; genus Streptococcus; species Streptococcus infantis_AB. The sequence continues at coordinate 117,925 of NZ_JASHEB010000004.1, forward strand.
TACTAAAAATGATATGATATAATAATATTAAAGAAACTTTCAAGGAGTACCAAATGATTTACGAATTTTGTGCTGAAAATGTGACCTTGCTTGAAAAAGCTATGCAGGCAGGAGCTCGCCGTATTGAACTCTGTGATAATTTAGCAGTTGGTGGAACGACACCAAGCTACGGAGTAACCAAGGCAGCTGTTGAACTTGCATCAAACTACGATACGACTATCATGACGATGATTCGTCCACGTGGTGGTGACTTTGTTTATAATGACCTCGAGATTTCTATTATGCTCGAGGATATTCGTCTAACTGCTCAAGCAGGTAGCCAAGGGGTTGTTTTTGGTGCCTTAACAGCAGATAAGAAGTTAGACAAGGCCAATCTTGAAAAATTAGTTGCTGCATCTAAAGGTATGGAGATTGTCTTCCACATGGCTTTCGATGATTTGAGCGATGAAGAGCAGTTGGAAGCCATTGATTGGCTCAGCCAGGCCGGTGTAACACGCATCCTCACTCGAGCTGGTGTATCTGGCGACTCGTTAGTGAAACGCTTTTCTCACTATCATAGAATTCTAGAACACGCTGCAGGAAAAATTGAAATTTTACCTGGTGGGGGGATTGACATGGACAACCGTCAAACCTTTATCGATCAATTAGGTGTGACACAATTACATGGAACAAAGGTTGTCTTTTAAAAAATAGAAAGGAACTGCTAGCTTTTGGTAGCAGTTTTCGCTTATGTTTGAAATTTTTAAAGCCTATCAATTTAATAAAGAAAAGGCTCATACTTATGGTTTTGTAGAAAATCAAGGTGTATGGACCTATAATACGACTATCTTGCAGGGAGATTTTCTCATGATGGTTACAGTTGAGGATGGAGACTTAAGTTTTCATGTTTATGACCAAGAAACTGGTGACCTCTATCCTCAAGTCCACATGGAAAGCATGAGAGGAACTTTTGTCGGAACTGTTCGAGAGGCTTGTTTAGAGGAACTTTTTGATATTAGAAAGGCTTGTTTTGAGGTACAGGAATTTATCTGTCCACAGACCAAGAGAATCACGGCGCTTGTTCAAGAAAAGTATGGCAATCAGCTGGAATATCTATGGGAGAAATCGCCTGATACGGCTGTTTTGCGCCATGAAGATAATAAGAAGTGGTATGCTATTTTAATGAGAATTCCTTGGGATAGGCTAGATAAGGAGAGAGAAGGGCTAGTGGAAGCAGTCAACCTCAAACACGACCAAGTAGCTGACTTGCTTTCACAAAACGGAGTTTATCCAGCCTTTCATATGAATAAACGCTATTGGATTAGTCTTCCACTCGATGACACTCTAACTGACGAAAAGGTCCTTGAATTATTTGAGAGAAGTTGGTTTTTGACTTCTAAGAAATAAACATATTTGAGTTTTCAAATACTTTCAATTCGCAAAATATTCTTTATTGAAGAAATTTTCAGAAAATATTGGATTTTTTCTTGACAAGTGATTTTTCCTATGCTAGAATAATAAACAAGACATCAAACAAAGGAGAAAGCCAAACATGAAAACAGCTAAGTTTAATCAATTTGCTTTGTTGTTGAGGTACTCGGACTAGTGCAAAAGCATTAGTCCTGTTTGGCTTACCAAGCGGGAGTAAATCAACATCTCGCTTGGAACTCCGAGCGAGATGTTTTTTCTATATCGAAAATGTGAAGGGAGCATTCTCATGCGTGTAGTTGAGTTTTTAGATACCAGTCTCCGAGATGGTGAGCAGACACCAGGTGTCAATTTTTCAATAAAGGAAAAGGTTGCTATAGCAAAACAGCTAGAGAAATGGGGAATTTCAGCAATCGAAGCTGGTTTTCCAGCTGCTAGTCCAGATTCATTTACAGCTGTTCAAGAAATTGCTAAGGCTATGAAAAAAACAGCCGTGACAGGCTTAGCTCGTTCTGTTAAATCAGACATTGACGCTTGTTATGAAGCACTCAAGGATGCTAAGTATCCACAAATACATGTCTTTATCGCTACCAGTCCTATTCATCGTAAGTATAAGCTCAATAAGAGTAAGGAAGAGATTTTGGAAGCGATCAGTGAACATGTTTCCTATGCACGGAGCAAGTTTGAAATAGTAGAATTCTCTCCAGAAGATGCGACTAGAACTGAGCTAGACTTTCTCCTACAAGTCGTTCAAACTGCGGTTGATGCGGGTGCGACTTATATCAATATTCCTGATACAGTAGGTTTTACAACTCCAGAGGAATACGGAAGTATCTTTAAATATCTGATTGATAATGTCCAAACTAATCGTCAGATTATCTATTCTCCTCACTGTCATGATGACCTCGGAATGGCAGTAGCAAATAGCCTTGCTGCTGTAAAGAATGGTGCAGGACGTGTAGAAGGAACCATTAACGGGATTGGAGAACGAGCTGGAAATGCTGCTTTAGAAGAAATAGCAGTAGCTCTCAATATTCGCCAAGATTATTACCAAGCAGAGACAAGTATCGTCCTAAACGAAACGATTAATACGTCCGAAATGGTTTCTCGCTTCTCAGGGATTCCAGTTCCAAAAAATAAGGCAGTTGTAGGAGGAAATGCCTTCTCTCATGAATCAGGTATTCACCAAGATGGCGTTCTTAAAAATCCTCTCACTTATGAAATCATCACACCTGAACTGGTGGGTGTCAAGAGCAACAGTCTTCCGCTTGGGAAATTGTCTGGTCGCCATGCTTTTGTAGAAAAACTGAGGGATTTGGCCCTAGATTTTACAGACGAGGACATCAAACCACTTTTTGCTAAGTTCAAGGCCTTAGCAGATAAGAAGCAAGAAATCACAGATGCTGATATTCGAGCTCTGGTAGCTGGCACCATGGTTGAAAATCCAGAGGGCTTCCACTTTGATGATCTACAACTCCAAACTCATGCGGATAATGACATTGAAGCGACTATTAGCTTGGCTAATTTGGATGGTGAAAAGGTTGAATTTAATGCAACAGGACAAGGTTCGGTTGAGGCCGTCTTTAACGCTATCGACAAATTCTTTAATCAATCTGTTCGCTTGGTATCCTACACGATTGATGCAGTAACAGACGGGATTGATGCTCAGGCACGTGTTTTAGTTACTGTTGAAAACAGAGATACTGAAACTATCTTTAACGCAGCCGGACTTGATTTTGATGTGTTGAAGGCTTCAGCTATTGCTTATATAAATGCCAATACTTTTGTTCAAAAAGAGAATACTGGCGAGATCGGCCCAAATCTTTCCTACCGTGACATGCCTAGTGTTTAAAGGAGAATACCATGACAAAGAAAATAGTTGCCCTAGCAGGGGATGGGATTGGACCAGAAATCATGGAAGCTGGTTTAGAAGTTCTTGCATCGATAGCCGAAAAAACGGGATTTGTTTTTGAGATTGACAGACGACCTTTTGGTGGTGCAGGTATTGATGCCACAGCGCATCCCTTACCAGATGAAACACTCAAGGCATGTAGAGAAGCGGACGCTATCCTCCTTGCTGCAATCGGTAGTCCTCAGTATGATGATGCTCCAGTTCGACCCGAACAAGGGCTTTTGGCACTCCGCAAGGAATTGAATCTTTATGCCAATATTCGTCCAGTTAAAATTTTTGAGAGTCTCAATCATTTATCACCTCTTAAGCCAGATCGAATTGCTGGTGTTGACTTTGTAGTAGTGCGTGAGTTGACAGGTGGGATTTACTTTGGAGATCATATCCTTGAAGAGCGTAAAGCGCGTGATATCAACGATTATAGCTATGAGGAAGTAGAACGGATTATACGTAAGGCTTTTGAAATTGCAAAAGGTCGAAATAAAATTGTTACTAGTATTGATAAGCAAAATGTGTTAGCAACTTCAAAACTCTGGAGGAAAGTGGCTGATGAAGTCGCAAAAAATTTTCCGGATGTAACCTTGGAGCACCAGCTAGTAGACTCAGCTGCCATGCTCATGATTACAAATCCAGCCAAGTTTGATGTTATCGTGACAGAAAATCTTTTTGGAGATATCTTATCTGATGAATCAAGCGTTCTATCTGGTACACTTGGCGTCATGCCATCGGCTAGTCACTCTGAAAATGGACCGAGCCTTTATGAACCGATTCATGGTTCGGCGCCTGATATAGCAGGCCTAGGAATCGCCAATCCTATTTCTATGATTTTATCAGTTGCTATGATGTTGCGAGATAGTTTTGGACGATATGAGGATGCGCAGCGTATCGAACATGCTGTTGAAGAAACTTTAGCAGCAGGAATTTTAACGAGAGATATAGGAGGACAGGCTTCAACCAGTGAAATAACAGAAGCCATCATTGAAAGACTATGAAGATAAATCAAGGAATTACTTTTGCTATTTTGATTTGGAATTTATTGGTATTTATGATTTATGGTATTGACAAATCCAAAGCAAAAAGAGGTTCTTGGCGAATACCAGAAAAATATTTATTATCATTTACATTCTTTCTTGGCGGCTTTGGTGCCTGGTTTGCAGGAATCGTTTTTCACCACAAGACCAGAAAATGGTATTTTAAAACAGTTTGGTTCCTAGGAATAGTAACTACACTAGTAGCTTTGTATTTTGTATGGAGGTAATGAATGGCAGGAAAATCGATTTTTGATAAATTATGGGACCTCCATGTAATCACAGGAGAAGAGGGACAACCACAACTTATGTATGTGGATCAGCACTACATCCATGAAGTGACCAGTCCTCAAGCTTTTCAAGGATTGCGTGATGCAGGACGTAGATTGAGACGACCGGATTTAACATTTGGTACCTTTGACCACAATGTCCCGACGGTCAATATATATGATATTCGAGATGTAATCTCCAAAGCTCAGATTGATAAGTTAGCTGAAAATGTTGAAGAATTTGGAATCGAACATGCTGCCCACGGTTCAGAAAAACAAGGTATCGTTCATATGGTTGGTCCCGAAACAGGACGAACACAACCAGGGAAATTCATCGTCTGTGGTGATAGCCATACAGCTACCCACGGTGCCTTTGGAGCTATCGCCTTCGGAATTGGAACCAGTGAGGTCGAACATGTCTTTGCTACTCAAACCATTTGGCAGGTTAAACCCAAGAAAATGTTGGTGGAATTCACAGGAGTTCCTCAAAAAGGGGTTTATGCCAAAGATTTCATTCTAGCCTTGATTGCTAAATACGGTGTTGCTTGTGGCGTTGGCTACGTGGTGGAGTATCGAGGTCAGGCCATTGATGCACTTAGCATGGAAGAGCGAATGACTATCTGCAATATGTCCATCGAATTTGGTTCCAAAATGGGAATCATGAATCCAGATCAGACCACTTATGATTATTTGAAGGGTCGAGAGTGTGTTCCCAAGGATTTTGCTGCAGCAGTAGCTGATTGGAAAAGACTGGTTAGTGATGAAGATGCCGTTTATGATAAGGTTATTCGTTTGGATGTCTCAGAATTGGCTCCAATGGTGACTTGGGGTACTAATCCCGCTATGGGTGTTGACTTTGATACTAGTTTCCCAGAAATTACGGATATGAATGATGAACGAGCCTATCATTACATGGATTTACAACCAGGTCAGAAACCAGCAGATATCCAACTAGGCTATGTCTTTATTGGTTCTTGTACCAACGCTAGACTTAGCGATTTGCAACTGGCGGCTCGATTTGTAGAAGGGAAGAAGATTGCACCAAATTTGACGGCTATCGTGGTACCTGGTTCTCGACCAGTCAAACGAGCTGCTGAGGAGTTAGGTTTGGACAAGGTATTCCTAGATGCTGGCTTTGAGTGGAGAGATCCAGGGTGTTCTATGTGTCTAGGAATGAATCCTGATAAAGTACCAGATGGTGTTCATTGTGCCTCAACTAGCAATCGTAACTTTGAAGATCGACAAGGATTTGGTGCTAAGACTCATCTCTGTAGTCCAGCCATGGCAGCTGCGGCAGCAATTGCAGGACGTTTCGTAGATGTACGGCAAATGCCAGAAGCTCAGTAAGGAGAGGATATGGAGAAATTTACAGTTTATACAGGAACAACCGTTCCTCTGATGAATGACAATATCGATACCGACCAAATTCTTCCCAAACAGTTTCTGAAGTTGATTGACAAGAAAGGTTTTGGCAAATACCTCATGTATGCTTGGCGTTATCTGGACGATAAGTACACTGAGGATCCAGACTTTGTCTTTAATCGACCTGAATACCGAAAAGCTACTATCCTCATCTCAGGGGATAACTTTGGAGCTGGTTCTTCGAGGGAGCATGCAGCTTGGGCGCTAGCAGACTATGGTTTTAAGGTCGTAATTGCAGGATCTTTTGGAGATATTCATTACAATAATGAGCTCAATAATGGCATGTTGCCTATTGTTCAACCAAGGGAAGTTAGAGAAAAACTCGCCCAACTCAAACCAAGCGACCAGGTAACTGTGGACTTGGAACAACAAAAAATCATTTCACTAGTAGGGGAATTCCCTTTCGAAATTGATAGCGAATGGAAACACAAGCTCTTAAATGGTTTGGATGATATCGGTATTACCATGCAGTATGAAGACTTGATTGCTGCTTATGAAAAACAACGCCCAGCCTATTGGCAGGATTAGAATAAATATAGAAAAGGAAATAGAACTATGACAAAACACATTCAATGGAACGGAACACTTTCACAAGAAGGCTATGACATTTTAAAAGGTGAGGGCGGTTGTATCGTTTGCCCTACTAAGGTCGGTTACATTATCATGACCAGTGACAAGGCTGGACTTGAGCGTAAGTTTGAAGCTAAAGAACGTAATCGTAACAAACCAGGCGTAGTCCTCTGTGGTAGTATGGATGAGCTTCGCGCCTTAGCACAGCTAAATCCTGAAATCGAAGCCTTCTATCAAAAACATTGGGACCAAGATATTCTCCTTGGTTGTATCCTTCCGTGGAAACCAGAAGCTTTTGAAAAATTGAAAGCATACGGTGATGGACGTGAAGAACTCATGACAGACGTTCGTGGTACTAGCTGTTTTGTCATCAAGTTTGGTAAAGCTGGTGAACAATTGGCTGCCAAACTCTGGGAAGAAGGGAAAATGGTTTATGCCTCATCTGCAAATCCATCTGGAAAAGGAAACCGTGGTAAGGTGGAAGGTATCGGTCAACGTATCGAAGGAGCAGTGGACCTTGTCATCGAAGCAGACGACTATGTTGCTTCAATCCAGCCAGACAAAACAATCGAAACTCGCTACGAGCAAGGTGTGATGGTGTCTATGGTTGATAAAGACGGCAAGCTTATTCCAGAACAAGGAGGAGCACGCTCGACTTTACCAGCACCAGTTGTGATCCGTAAAGGACTTGACATCAATAAAATAATGATGCATCTGTCAGACACCTTTAACTCATGGGATTATCGTCAAGGTGAGTATTATTAATATTGAAAAGAAGTCTAGTGTTAAGAGACATTGAAGCTCCTAACGCTGGGCTTTTTCTTTAGAAATTCTTTTCATTTTTTATAGGATATGATATTCTATATATGAAATGTGTGTTAAGATAGTTATTAAAAATATTTACACTAACAAATAATATTTAGAACCTTTAATAATCATTTAATAAGCGAGGTAAAGCATTATGATATCTGAATCAACTTTTATTAATAGAATAAAAAAAGAATTCCCAGATGCAATTGAAAATCAAACAAAAAGTTATATTTCTTTTCAGGTTAAAAATATGAAAGGGAAGTTACAAAACTTTATAGAGATTAATTTTCAAAATAAAGGAATAAAGATTGCCATTCTCTCCAAAAGTCTTCGTGATTCAGATTTTTTGATATTTAATAAGAAGCCTGATTCATTTGGTTGGACACTTGATGCTGAGTATTTTATTAAGGACGAAAATTCATTAAACGAGGTTTTTCCTTTTATAAATAAATCTTATGAGTTTGTAAAAAATGGAATTAACTCAGAGTGTTATAAAGTCTTCAGAGAATTTTTGTCTAAATTTGTGAATCAATCAAATATCTATAATTCGAAAGATATAGAAATGAAACGTTCTCAAAAATTAGATGGAGCTGAACATATTTATCCTGCTCTAACTATCGAAGGTATTCCGTACAAAGTTGAAATGCTTAACACAGGTCATTTTGGTCCAAGGAGTGGTAATGGATATATTAAATCGCCTTATTTTGGTTATCGATTGAGTGACTTTGATAACTCATGGATAAATATAAGGTGTGGTTTTCAGAGATTTAAACTCACAGAATTTAAAATAGTAAAATGGTATAGTAATAATCAAGATGAAGATTTAGGGTATAAATACCTTGTCAAAGATTTAGAATTGGAATCAACCGCGGAACCTAATGATATTTTAAAAGAGTTTTACGACAATTTTACTAGTTTCTATGTTAAAAAAGAGAAGAAAGATGTAAACATGTTAGAAAATATTAACAAATATAAAAATATTTTATTGCAATCCAAAAACCTCATCCTTCGAGGTGCACCTGGTACAGGAAAAACTTATCTTGCGAAAGAAATTACTAAAGAATTAACAGATGGTAACGAAAATCAAATAGGCTTTGTTCAGTTTCATCCATCATATGACTATACAGATTTTGTTGAGGGGTTAAGACCGGTATCAAATGGGGATGGAGCTATTGAGTTTAAGCTCCAGGATGGTATTTTTAAAGATTTTTGTCAGAAAGCAAAAGAAGCCCAATTGATTGGAGGACAAGATAATTTTGATGAGGCTTGGGATCTTTATCTTGAGTATGTAAATAGCAGAGATGAAAAAGAATACTTGACAGAATCTTCCTATCTTACTGTAAATAGTCGAAATAATTTTAATATCAATTATGAAACTAAAGCCCAAGGAACTGTCTTAACAAAATCTTATGTTTATCAACTTTACAAAGATGAAAAATATCTGAAACAGCTCTATTATCGTAACCAAGGTAAAAAAGTACTCGAAACTTTAAAGAAAAGATTTGGTCTTAAGGACTATATTTCTCCAACAGAAATTGATACTGATAAGAAATTCGTCTTCATCATCGATGAGATCAATCGTGGTGAGATTTCTAAGATTTTTGGGGAACTATTTTTCTCTGTTGATCCTGGCTATCGTGGTGAAAAGGGGAGAGTTTCTACTCAATATGCCAATCTACACGAAAATGATGAAAAGTTTTATATCCCAGAAAATGTTTACATCATTGGAACTATGAATGATATTGACCGTTCGGTGGATACCTTTGATTTTGCAATGCGCCGTCGTTTCCGTTTTGTTGAAGTTACTGCTGAAAGCCAACTAGGCATGCTAGATGATGCTCTTGGTGATAAGGCTGAAGAAGCTAAAGCGCGTCTAAGAAACTTGAATGCTAAAATTGAAAAAGTTCAGGAACTGAATAGTCATTATCATATCGGACCAAGTTATTTCCTTAAACTGGAAGAAGTAGACTTTGACTATGAGTTACTCTGGTCTGATTATCTTAAACCACTTTTGGAAGATTACTTACGTGGTTCTTATGAAGAAGATGAAATACTGAATACTTTGAAAAAAGCATATGATCTGACAAATCTGCAAGATATTGGTGATGACGATGCAGTTAACTGACAATCAACAGGCCTTAAACAAAGAAGAGTTTATCACAGAATATCCTAAAATTAGTCAAGTTCTTTTAGATAGAACTCTAGATAATCTTTCTCAAGAAGATAGTATCTTTATATTTCCAAACGACCTGAAAAATTCTCCTGATTTGGATAAGGAACAAAAGATTTTGGAAACAGTCAATCAGAAAATTAAGACAGGGAATGTGATTGGATTTCTGGGGTGTGGTCAGGAGAGATTAACCATTTCTTCCCGCTTTTCGAGTAAAAGTGATGACTATTTTTTGCATTATCTATTGCAGAAAGTTCTAAATATCAATCTCACTAGTTTGGATGTTGGTTTATCGCGCGAGGAAAGACTCTATCAGCTTTTAATCTACCTCTTTCCAAAGTATTTGGAAGCTGCTATGCGAAAGGGACTTTATAAGGAATACCAGAGATTTTCCCATAATGATAGTCATATCAAGGGAGTGATTGATGTAGGAAATCATCTCAAGAAAAATCTTCCTTTCACAGGCAATATTGCTTATACTACAAGAGAATTTACTTATGACAATCCGATGATGCAGCTGATTCGTCATACTATCGAGTACATTAAAAATCAAAAATCTCTAGGAAGAGGTATCATTTATACTAATCGTGATAATATTACAGAAATAATTCGTGTAACACCTTCGTATAAACAAGCTGATCGTGCTAAGGTTATTCGACGAAATCAAGATAAACCTCTTCGTCATGCCTACTTTCGAGAGTACAGAAAATTGCAAGAACTTTGTCTGATGATCCTAAATAGGGAAGAGCATGGTTTAGGGTACCAAGAGCAAAAAATCCATGGTATTCTTTTTGATGTTGCTTGGCTTTGGGAAGAGTATGTTCATACCTTGTTGCCAAAAGAATTCATCCATCCTAGAAATAAGGATAAGACGGACGGTATTTCAGTATTTTCTAATCGTGAAAGAAAAGTATATCCAGATTTTTATGATAGAGAGCGAAAGATTGTACTAGATGCTAAATACAAAAAACTGGAATTGACTGAAAAGGGAATCAATCGTGATGATCTATTTCAAATGATTTCTTATGCTTATATCTTACAAGCAGAGAAAGCTGGCTTGATTTTCCCTAGCATAGATCAGGCAGTAAGTAGTGAAATAGGAAAAGTTGAAGGTTATGGGGTCTTTCTTAAAAAGTGGTCTATCCAAATTCCTCAAAAGACGTCATCCTACAGCGAATTCTATGAAATGCTAGGGAAGTCAGAAAGAATTTTTCAAAATAATATAAAACAAAAATAGAGAGTCAATAAACTCTCTATTTTTTGTGAAATAACGAGTAAAATCCGAACGTTATAAATTTTAGGTTTCAAAATAATTGACAAAAACTTTACCTTAGTTTATAATCGTTAGAGGAAACGTCGGAAAAGGCGTAGTGATGCGCAAGCATAGGTAGGTCATTATAAAAGAAACGAGACATCGAAATGTTAAACGAATTTCCGATCTTTGACTATGAAGATATTCAGCTAATTCCTAATAAGTGTGTTCTTCAAAGTCGAGCAGAGGCTGACACACAAGTGACACTAGGGAAGTACACCTTTAAATTACCAGTTGTTCCTTCAAATATGCAAACTATCTTGGATGAAGATGTTGCAGAACAACTTGCAAAAGGTGGTTATTTCTATATCATGCATCGCTTCGATGAAGCTGGGCGCATTCCTTTTGTGAAACGCATGCACGAAAAAGGGTTGATTGCTTCTATCTCTGTTGGTGTTAAAGATTACGAATATGATTTTGTTAGTCAATTAAAGAAAGATGCTCCAGAGTACATCACTATTGATATTGCTCATGGCCATGCTGACAGTGTGATTTCAATGATTCAGCACATCAAAAAAGAGTTGCCAGATACCTTTGTCATCGCTGGTAACGTTGGAACACCAGAAGCTGTACGTGAATTGGAGAATGCTGGCGCGGATGCGACTAAGGTCGGAATCGGTCCAGGTAAAGTATGTATTACTAAGGTAAAAACTGGCTTTGGTACTGGTGGTTGGCAGTTGGCGGCTCTTCGCTGGTGTGCTAAAGCTGCTCGTAAGCCGATCATTGCTGATGGTGGGATTCGTACACATGGTGATATTGCTAAATCAATCCGCTTCGGTGCAAGCATGGTTATGATTGGTTCACTATTTGCAGGTCATATCGAAAGCCCTGGTAAAACCGTTGAAGTCGATGGTAAACAATTTAAAGAATACTATGGATCTGCTTCAGAATACCAAAAAGGTGCCTACAAGAATGTTGAAGGCAAGAAGATTCTTCTTCCTGCCAAAGGACATTTGCAAGATACCTTGACTGAGATGGAACAAGATCTGCAAAGTTCGATTTCTTATGCTGGAGGTCGCAAGGTTGCTGATCTTAGACATGTGGATTATGTCATTGTGAAAAACTCTATCTGGAATGGAGATGCTCACTAAATATTTTATTACTTATTTATGCCATGAATAGGCGTGGCGTTTCTACAAGGTACCGTAAATACCTAACAATAAGTAGGTCGAAGAGAGATTAAAGAAGCGGTACTATTTGTTTCTATGTTTCTGAGGGACTTACTTTGTAAGTCCCTTTTTATTTCGGAGGTTAACGTGAAATTACTAGAGGAACGTATTTTAAAAGATGGGAATATTCTAGGTGAGAATATTCTTAAGGTGGACTCATTCTTGACCCACCAAGTTGATTATAAGTTATTGCGAGAAATCGGACATACTTTTGCAGAGCATTTTAAAAATGCTGGCATTACCAAAGTTGTTACAATTGAGGCGTCTGGAATTGCACCAGCTCTTTATGTGGCTGAACAGTTGGACGTACCCATGATTTTTGCTAAGAAGGCAAAAAATATTACCATGAATGAAGGAATTTTAACTGCTGAAGTCTATTCTTTCACTAAGCAGGTTACTAGTACCGTATCTATTGCCGGGAAGTTCTTATCTCCCGGAGACAAAGTACTAATTATTGACGATTTTTTGGCAAATGGTCAAGCAGCTAATGGTTTGATTCAGATTATCGAACAAGCTGGTGCTACAGTCGAGGCTGTCGGGATTGTGATTGAAAAATCTTTCCAAGATGGTCGTGAACTGTTAGAAAAATCAGGTCATCAGGTAGTATCACTTGCTCGTTTAGAGCGTTTTGAAAATGGAAGAGTTATCTTCAAGGAGGCAGACATCTAATGAATCAAAAAGAAAACCACTCAAAAGCGGCCGTATTGGGCTTGCAACACTTACTTGCCATGTACTCAGGTTCAATCCTGGTACCAATCATGATTGCAGGTGCCCTAGGTTACTCACCTCAACAACTGACATACCTTATCTCTACAGATATCTTTATGTGTGGGGTCGCAACTCTCTTACAATTGCAACTTAATAAATATTTTGGTGTCGGTTTACCTATTGTTCTTGGGGTAGCCTTCCAGTCTGTTGCTCCACTTATTATGATTGGACAAAGTCACGGTAGTGGTGCTATGTTTGGTGCCTTGATTGCTTCTGGTATTTATGTCGTTCTTGTAGCTGGCGTATTTTCTAAGGTTGCAAATCTGTTTCCTTCAATCGTAACAGGTTCTGTCATTACAACAATCGGTTTAACTTTGATTCCTGTAGCTATCGGAAATATGGGAAATAACGTCGAAAAACCAACGGGACAAAGTTTAGCATTAGCAACAATCACCATTCTCATCATTCTTTTGGTCAATATCTTTACAAAAGGATTTATCAAATCTATTTCGATTTTGATTGGTTTGATTGCCGGTACGATTATTGCAGCGACTATGGGCTTGGTTGATTTTTCTCCAGTGGCAGAAGCTCCACTGGTTCATATCCCAACTCCATTCTACTTTGGCGCTCCACAATTTGAGATTTCATCTATTGTCATGATGTGTATCATCGCTACTGTATCAATGGTAGAATCAACAGGTGTATATCTTGCCCTTTCTGATATTACTAAAGATCCAATTGATAGCACTCGTCTCCGTAATGGTTATCGTGCTGAAGGTCTCGCTGTTTTACTTGGTGGACTTTTCAATACCTTCCCTTATACAGGATTTTCACAAAACGTAGGTTTGGTGAAACTTTCAGGTATTCGTACTCGTTTGCCAATCTACTACGCAGCTGGTTTCCTTATCTTACTCGGTCTTTTGCCTAAGTTTGGTGCCTTGGCTCAGATTATTCCTAGCCCTGTTCTTGGTGGAGCAATGCTCGTCATGTTCGGTTTTGTGTCTCTCCAAGGGATGCAAATCTTGGCTCGTGTAGACTTTGAGCACAATGAACACAACTTCCTCATTGCAGCAGTGTCTATTTCTGCTGGGGTTGGATTGAACGGAAGCAATCTCTTCAATACTTTACCGACTGAACTGCAAATGTTCTTCTCAAATGGTATCGTCATTGCGAGTGCTGTAGCCATCATCTTGAATGCTATTTTGAATCGTAAAAAATAAAAATAAATGAGAAGTGATAGAAATATCCTTCTCATTTTCTTTTTTAGAGCTTGAATATTGTTTCTATAGTCCTTTTTATGGTAAAATGGTTTTATGAATGAAAGAATGAAAGAGCTCGTTGAGTTGCTCAATCGCTATGCGACAGAGTATTATACAAGTGATAATCCATCTGTATCTGATAGTGAGTATGACCGTCTTTATCGTGAATTGGTAGAGTTAGAAAAAGCTCATCCGGACCAAGTCTTGCCAGAAAGTCCGACACATCGTGTAGGTGGAAAGATTCTTGATGGATTTGAAAAATATAGTCATCAGTATCCTCTCTATAGTTTGCAGGATGCTTTTTCACGTGAAGAATTGGATGCCTTTGATGCGCGTGTCCGTAAAGAATTGGATGATGTCACTTATATTTGTGAGTTGAAGATTGATGGACTATCGATTTCCTTGACTTATGAGCAAGGACTTTTTGTTGCTGGAGCAACTCGTGGTGATGGCTCTATTGGTGAAAATATCACTGAAAATCTTAAACGAGTGAAAGACATTCCTTTAACTTTACCAGAAAAATTAGATATAACTGTTCGTGGTGAATGCTATATGCCGAGAGCTTCTTTCAATCAAGTCAATCTTGCTCGTCAAGAAAACGGCGAGTCTGAATTCGCCAATCCACGAAATGCTGCTGCAGGTACTCTTCGCCAGTTGGATACAGCAGTAGTAGCCAAACGTAATCTTGCAACCTTCCTCTATCAAGAAGCAAGCCCTTCAACTCGAGATAGCCAAGAGAAGGTTTTGGAGCATTTGGAACAATTGGGCTTTGTTGTTAATCCAAGACGCTTATTAGCGCACAGCATGGATGAGGTTTGGGATTTTATCCAAGAAGTTGGTCGAGAAAGAGACCAGCTGCCTTATGATATCGATGGTGTTGTGATTAAGGTTAATGACTTAGCTGGTCAAGAGCAACTAGGTTTTACAGTAAAAGCACCTAAGTGGGCAGTGGCATATAAGTTTCCGGCAGAAGAAAAAGAAGCAAAACTCCTTTCTGTTGACTGGACAGTTGGACGAACAGGAGTCGTAACTCCGACTGCCAATCTTACTCCGGTGCAATTGGCAGGTACAACAGTTAGTCGTGCAACGCTTCATAATGTTGACTATATCGCTGAAAAGGATATTCGCAAGGATGATACTGTCATCGTTTATAAGGCAGGCGATATTATTCCCGCGGTCTTGCGAGTGGTTGAATCTAAGCGTGTGTCTGAGGAGAAACTTGATATTCCAACCAACTGTCCAAGCTGTGAGAGCAAGCTTATGCATTTTGAAGATGAAGTTGCTCTTCGTTGTATAAACCCACGTTGTCCAGCTCAGATTAA
Source organism: Streptococcus infantis (assembly GCF_047463315.1). GTDB lineage: Bacteria > Bacillota > Bacilli > Lactobacillales > Streptococcaceae > Streptococcus > Streptococcus infantis_AB. The sequence continues at coordinate 133,280 of NZ_JASHEB010000004.1, forward strand.
GGAAGGCTTGACACACTTTGCATCTCGTGATGCCATGAATATTGCTGGTCTTGGTCCATCAGTCGTTGAAAAACTTTTTGAAGCACAATTAGTCAAGGATGTAGCAGATATTTATCGTTTGACCGTGGAAGATTTCCTCTTGCTAGAAGGCATTAAGGAAAAATCAGCCCAAAAACTCTATCAGGCTATCCAAGTATCTAAAGAAAACTCTGCTGAAAAACTTTTATTTGGTTTGGGAATTCGTCATGTAGGAAGCAAGGCAAGTCAGTTATTGCTCCAAAACTTTCATTCTGTTGAAGCTTTGGCTCAGGCAAATCCAGAAGAAATTGCAACTATCGAGAGTTTGGGTTCTGTGATTGCTCAAAGTTTGCAGACTTACTTTGCAACTGAGGGTTCTAAAATACTTTTAAGCGAATTAAAAGAATTAGGTGTTAATCTAGATTATAAAGGACAGATAGTTGCAGCAGATGCGGCCTTGTCAGGACTAACTGTGGTATTGACAGGAAAACTTGAACGTCTTACTCGTTCTGAAGCAAAAAGTAAACTAGAAAATCTTGGAGCTAAGGTTACTGGAAGTGTATCGAAGAAGACAGATCTCGTAGTAGCAGGAGCAGATGCAGGTAGCAAACTTCAAAAAGCACAAGAACTTGGAATTGAGATTCGAGATGAAGCTTGGTTGGAGAGTTTATAATCATTACACACTAAAGAATGACTATCTTAGATTTCTTGCTCCAATTCGAAAATTTAAACAAGAAATTATTTTTTTAAAATTTAACAATTAGAAATTAGGGAGAACTATGTACAATTATCCTGTACTTATTCATTATCATCGTAAGGATGAAACATATCAGAGTTGCAACTTTAGTAAATGGCCAGCTGATTCAGTAGAATTTGTTAAAGAGCAAGAATACTTTGGAGATAAGTTTTCATTTACCCAATCAAGTGAAACACCTCTTGAACAAATGGTGTTTACAGTTGAAAAAGATGGAGTTACCAAAGAATACCCTATCCGATTCAATCATTATCCACTCTTAACAGAAGTTTGGATTTTAGATGGAGATTCGACCGTTTATTATTCTGAAAATCCAGCCATTGCAAGTCCACACTATAAAGATCAAAATCCATTTGCTTTTGATAAAGCGATTAACAGTGCTAGTTTTGATCACCACTGGGGTTACCAAGGAGAGTTGGGATGCCAGGTTTCCGAAGAAGAAACAAGCTTTAAACTTTGGTCGCCAACAGCAACAACTGTACAAGTTGTAGTTTATGAATCAGCAAGTAATGATGCGGCTATCCTAAAGACTTATGAAATGCAACGTGGCAACAGTTATTCGTATAGTCACAAGGATAATACAATTGGAGTTTGGAATTTGACAGTTCCTGAAAGTCTTGCTGGTCGTGCCTATCAATATCAGATTAATTTTCCACATCATCAATCATTGACACGAGATCCATATACCATTGCTACAAGTCCAGATGGCAAACGTTCAGCGATTCTTTCAAAAAAAGAACGTCAAGTTGAAGGTTTTGAAGTTAAGAATGGAACGGAAGCAACTTGGCGATTAGAAAATCCTTGTCAAGCGGTTATTTACGAAATGCATATTCGTGACTTGACCAAGTCTGAAACTTCTGGTGTTTCTCCAGAATTAAGAGGAACATTCTTGGGTGCTGCCCAAACTGAAACAGTCAATCACTTCGGTCAGTCTACTGCATTTGACTACATCAAAGAACTTGGTGTGAACTATGTTCAACTGCAACCAATTGCTGATCGTCACAAAGAGTATGATGCAGATGGAAATGTGACCTACAACTGGGGTTACGATCCACAAAACTACAATGCACCAGAAACCAGCATGTCTACGAATCCAAATGATCCAGGTCAAGTCATCCGCGATTTGAAGACGATGATTCAAGCTTATCATGATGCTGGAATTGGCGTTATTATGGATGTGGTGTACAACCATACGTTTTCAACTGTTGATGCCCCATTCCAAACAACGGTTCCAGACTATTATTACCGAATGAACCGCGATGGAAGTTATCAAAATGGTACTGGTGTAGGAAACGAGACTGCTAGTGAACACGAAATGTTCCGTAAGTACATGATTGATTCACTTCTCTATTGGGTGAATGAGTTTAATATTGATGGTTTCCGCTTTGACTTGATGGGAATCCATGACATTAAAACCATGCAGATGATTCGTTGGGCTATGGATGAAGTCGATCCTAAAATCATCCTTTATGGAGAAGGTTGGGATATGGGTACTGGTCTAGCACCTTACGATAAGGCTAAGAAAGACAATGCCTATCAGTTGCCTAATATTGGATTTTTCAATGATGATCAACGTAATGCTGTTAAGGGTGCTGAAGTTTATGGTGATATCAAATCAGGCTTCGTAAGTGGTGCTGCCACTGAACCAATTGTTGCCAAAGCTATCCTTGGTAGTCGAGAACTTGGCTCTTATCTAAGCCCTAATCAGGTTGTCAACTATGTAGAAGCCCATGACAACTATAACTTGCATGATTTATTAGCGACACTTCGTCCAACAGAAGACCAAGCAAGTATCATGAAAAAGGTAGAAACAGCAACTGCCATGAATCTTCTCATGCAAGGCATCTCCTTTATGGAACTTGGTCAAGAGTTTGGACGTACCAAACTGGTTCCTACAGGTGAAAACGGTGAGTTGACTCATGATGATCGCGAACGTGCCATGAACAGTTACAATGCTCCAGACGCTGTTAACCAGGTGGACTGGGACTTAATCAATGAGCGTCAGGATAGTATTGAATTTATTCGTCAGATTATAGGTCTTAAAACAAAGAGTAGTGCCTTTTCATACCCTACATACGAGGAAGTATACCGTCACGTCTTTGTTCACACAGCTATTGAAAATAGTGGCTGGATTGTCTATGAAATTCAGGAAGAAGAAGAGCATTACTTAGTGGTCTTTAATGCTAAAGGAGAATCCCACTATTATGAAAATGCGGGAAATCTTGAAATGCGAATCACTAATAGTCGTTCAAACCAAGAAAACACTCTTGATAATGTGAGCGTTGCAGTTATGAATGTTTTATCCTAAGTCTTAGATCGAAGACGGAGTCAATGAAATGTAGGGCAAAGCTATTTTGTAGAGTCCAATGAATGAACAAAAATGTTTCAAAGGCTCATTTCTACTAAAAATACGAGGTCGGGATTTTTGATCCCGGCCTATACTTCTAGAAAGTCTTCTTTGAAGTCGAAAATAAAACTAAAATTTTCAGAAAAAGTAGTTCATTTTCAAGTACTGGACAGATAGAAAAAAGCAGAAGTTTCATTATTAATTGAATTAAAATTAGAAAAGTTAATTACTTTTAGTGGGAGATACTTATGGATATCAATACAATTACTCTGGAAAAATTCATCACCTTAAATGAAGAGGAGAAACTTCAGTGTCTCAAAGACATTAAGCATACCTACCAATTCGAAAAGATAAAGGAAATCATCTCAGATCTTGGTTTAGAAAATTTAAGTGGTCAAGTACTTAGTGAACTAGCCAAAGTTTGTAATAATTGGAGTCAATTTGAAGAGGCAAAAACAGTTTTAGAGATAGTCTCTGAAGAAGATAGGGATGCTATTTGGTATTATAGAAATGGTTTTACCCATTGGCGTTTATCTAGTGACCCGAAGAATGACTTTGAAACTGAAGCTAATCAGGCTCTAGCTTTATTAGAAAATGCTATCAAAAATGCTGATTCCTCAACAAATCCAGTCATTGAATGGTGTATTGAGTTGGTTAAAGTAGGTTCTCTAAAGGAAGTTCTTGAAGCTAAGCCAGCAGATTATCCCTTGCTAGAAAAATACTATTTTGAAGATGTTAATGAGACTAATCAAGAAATGACAATTGCGCAGAATAAGAAATTATACAAGAATATTACGGTAGAAGACGTTCAAAAGGCAAAAGACTCATGGGATATTATTAAACCAGTATACGAAACTGTTAACATCTATAACACCTATGAAGACTATCTCGATTCTGCAAAAATCTTTACTTTAGAACAAAGATACCTTCTGGCGATTATCTGGTATTTTATCGAAGTAAACAATGGAGGCCACCATCAATTTCTCGATAATTCGACAGGGATTGTCTGGGAAGATACTTTAAAGGGATTGGAACTATTTGGAATGACGGAGCATGCTATTAATTTCAAAAATCTTCTTGCATACTTTGGTGGAGCTATCTCCTTTGTTAGAGAAGAGAGATCGGAGATGCTAGCACAGATGGAAGAAGAGTATGGTGATGCTTTTTATCAGAAGTTGGATGAAGCAGATGATTTTGTTTATGATTATGGTGGAAATGAGAATGAACTAAGTTTTATCAAAAAATATCCAGAGAAATTTATTTTTCAGGGAAATGCAGATAAATCGTAAAGAATAGTAAATAAAGATGAGGCTGGGACAAAAGTCCTAGCCTCTCATTTATTTTTGGATTGTTGAGCAAGACGCAGTGGTTGAGGTGGGCTCTACTACGCTGATTTCATCAGCTTTTACAGCCCTTCTCAACTGTGCGGAGGTGGGACGACGAAATCGAATTCTAACGAATGACCGATTTCTGTCCCACTCTCATTTTTTAGGGGAAAATCCTTGCTTTCTGAATAATTTCAATCTAAGTTGAATATCATAAACTCTATATTATTTACGGATTTTGAATATATTTTTTAAAAATATTAGGCTAAAAATTGCTTAAACCCGAATATTTTGTTACTATTATATAAAAATGTAAGAAAATGAAAAGGAACTAAGATAAATCAGAAAATTAAAACGATTTTCCTGGGACACATCAGAAAATTATTTTCAGATTTTCAAAATAATTTTTTAAAATATAGTAATTTACTTGAAACTTCTCTTAAAAGATAGTATAATAGAAATATAGAAAACGCTTACAATATAAAGGGGGATTTATGGATACATTAGAAGCTTTAAGAACTTTTACAACAGGCGAAAATTTCCATCTTCAACACTATTTGGGCGCACACCGTGAGGAGAAAGACGGGGAATGGGGTTACACATTCCGTGTTTGGGCTCCAAATGCGCAGGCTGTTCATCTAGTCGGCGATTTCACGAATTGGGTTGAAAATCAAATCCCTATGGTTCGAAACGAATCTGGAGTTTGGGAAGTTTTTACAACTTTTGCCCAAGAGGGTCAGATTTATAAATATCATATCACACGGGCTAACGGGCATCAACTTATGAAGATTGATCCTTTAGCTGTTCGGTATGAAGCACGTCCAGGCACAGGTGCTGTGTTAACAGAAATTCCAGAAAAGAAATGGAAGGATGGACTTTGGTTAGCTCGTAGAAAACGTTTGGGATTCTTCGAAAGACCAGTTAATATTTACGAAGCACACGCTGGTTCCTGGAAACGAAATCCAGATGGAACTCCATTTAGTTTTGCTCAATTAAAAGAAGAGTTGATTCCTTACTTAGTTGAAATGAACTACACTCATATTGAGTTTATGCCTTTGATGGCTCACCCGCTAGGTTTGAGTTGGGGCTATCAACTTATGGGATATTTCGGTTTAGAACATTCTTACGGAAGACCAGAAGAGTTTCAAGACTTTGTTGAGGAGTGTCACTTAAACAATATCGGTGTGATCGTGGACTGGGTTCCAGGTCACTTTACAATCAATGATGATGCCTTAGCCTACTATGATGGAACTCCGACTTTTGAATATCAAGACCATAACAAAGCTCATAACTATGGTTGGGGGGCATTAAACTTCGACTTAGGGAAAAACGAAGTACAATCTTTCCTAATTTCTAGCATTAAGTTCTGGATTGATTTTTATCATTTAGATGGTATCCGTGTAGATGCCGTAAGCAATATCCTTTATCTTGATTATGATAATGCACCTTGGACACCAAATAAAGACGGTGGAAATCTTAACTACGAAGGCTATTATTTCCTTCAGCGTTTAAATACTGTTATTAAGCTAGCTCACCCTGATGTCATGATGATTGCAGAAGAGAGCTCTTCAGCTACTAAAATTACAGGTCCGAAAGAGATTGGTGGCCTTGGATTTGACTACAAGTGGAACATGGGCTGGATGAATGATATCTTACGTTTCTACGAAGAAGATCCAATTTACCGCAAGTTTGATTTTAACCTTGTAACCTTCAGTTTTATGTATGTCTTTAATGAAAATTATCTCCTACCATTCTCACATGATGAGGTTGTACATGGTAAGAAGAGTATGATGCATAAGATGTGGGGGGATCGTTACAATCAATTTGCAGGCCTTAGAAATCTTTATACTTATCAAATTTGTCACCCTGGTAAGAAATTGCTCTTTATGGGTAGCGAATTCGGTCAATTCTTAGAGTGGAAATCAGAAGAGCAATTGGAATGGTCGAACCTTGAAGATCCAATGAATGCCAAGATGAAATACTTCACATCTCAGTTAAATCAACTTTATAAGGACCACCGTTGTCTTTGGGAAATTGATACAAGCTATGATGGAATTGAAATTATCGATGCAGATAATAGAGATCAGAGTGTTCTTTCCTTTATTCGTAAAGGAAAGAAAGGCGAGATGCTAGTCTGTGTCTTTAATATGGCACCAGTCGAACGTCCTGATTTCACAATTGGACTGCCAGTTGCAGGTGTGTATGAAGAAATTTGGAATACAGAGTTGGAACAATGGGGTGGTGTGTGGAAAGAACACAATCAAACTGTTCAAACTCAAGAAGGACTATGGAAGGATTATGAGCAGACTTTGACCTTTACCTTGCCAGCTTTGGGGGCAAGTATCTGGAAAATCAAACGTCGCTTGAAACCTGCTAAAAAAGAATCAATTAAATCTCAAAAAGGAGTAGAAAATGAAGAATGAAATGCTAGCTTTAATCCTTGCCGGTGGGCAAGGAACTCGTCTCGGTAAACTCACTCAAAGCATTGCAAAACCTGCTGTGCAATTTGGTGGGCGCTATCGTATCATTGACTTTGCTCTTTCTAACTGTGCCAACTCTGGTATCCACAATGTTGGGGTTATCACACAGTATCAACCTCTTGCTCTTAACAATCACATCGGAAACGGTTCTAGTTGGGGTCTTGATGTAATTGATTCAGGTGTTTCTATCCTTCAACCTTACTCTGCAAGTGAAGGAAATCGTTGGTTCGAAGGTACAAGTCATGCCATTTACCAAAATATTGACTATATCGATAGCATTAATCCTGAGTATGTTTTGATTCTTTCAGGAGACCATATCTACAAGATGGACTATGATGATATGCTCCAATCACACAAGGATAACAATGCCAGCTTGACAGTTGCTGTTTTGGATGTACCACTAAAAGAAGCTAGTCGTTTCGGTATCATGAATACAGATGCTAATAATCGCATTGTTGAATTCGAAGAAAAACCTGCCCAACCAAAATCAACCAAGGCATCAATGGGTATTTATATTTTCGATTGGAAACGTCTACGCAATATGCTAGTTGCAGCTGAAAAGAATAATATTGACATGTCAGACTTTGGAAAGAATGTTATTCCAAATTATCTTGAAACTGGTGAAAGTGTCTATGCTTATGAGTTCAATGGATACTGGAAGGATGTTGGTACAATCGAATCTCTTTGGGAAGCAAATATGGAATACATCTCTCCAGAAAATGCTCTAGATAGCCGTAATCGTCAATGGAAAATTTATTCTCGTAACCTTATCGCTCCACCAAACTTCCTTGGAGAATTTGCTCAAGTAGAAGACTCTCTAGTAGTAGATGGATGTTACGTGAATGGTACTGTAAAACATTCCATTCTTTCTACAGCTGCTCAAGTTCGTAAGGGAGCAGAAGTTGTTGATTCTGTCATCATGAGTGGAGCAGTTATCGGTAGAGGTGCTAAAATTACACGTGCAATCATCGGTGAAGGTGCAATTATTGCCGATGGTGTTGAAATTGATGGTACAGAAGAAGTACAAGTAGTCGGATATAACGAAGTAGTGGGGGTAGCAACAGATGAAGATTGATAAATATTCAGCGATTTTAGGAAACACTGTTGGTTTTCATGATATGTCAACCTTGACAAGTAACCGTCCAGTGGCAAGTTTGCCATTTGGAGGAAAGTATCGTTTGATTGACTTCCCACTCTCAAGTTTAGCAAATGCTGGTGTTCGAAGTGTCTTTGGAATCTTCCAACAAGATAATATCAGCTCAGTTTTCGACCACATTCGTTCAGGTCGCGAGTGGGGCTTGAATACACTACTTAGTCACTACTATTTAGGTATTTACAATACACGTGTAGAAAGTAGCACAGTCGGTAAAGAGTATTATCAACAACTCTTGACTTATTTAAAACGTTCTGGATCTAACCAAACTGTTTCCTTGAACTGCGATGTTTTGGTAAATATTGATCTTGCTCAGGTTTTCCATTTGCACAATACTACCAAATCTCCTATCACAGTTGTTTATAAGAAACTACCTAAGCAGGATATTTCAGAAGTAAATGCAATCCTTGATATCGATGAAACTGACCATGTACTTTCTCACAAGCTCTTTGATAAAAAATTAGACCAAAATCTTTACAACATGTCTACCGATATCTTTGTCGTTGATACCCCATGGTTGATTGAACGTCTTGAAGAAGAAGCTCAGAAAGAACATCCAGAAAAACTTCGCTATGTTCTTCGTGATTTGGCAGCTAAAGAAGGTGCTTTTGCCTACGAGTATACTGGCTATTTGGCAAATATTCATTCTGTAGAAACTTACTACCAAGCGAATATTGATATGCTTGATCAGCATAAATTCTACTCTTTGTTCTCTCCAAATCAAAAGATTCATACAAAGGTGAAAAACGAAGAACCAACTTATTATGCACCTGGTTGTGAAGTAAATACTTCGCAGTTTGCTTCTGGTAGTATTGTCGAAGGTAAAGTTGTTCGTTCAGTTATTTCTCGTAATGTTCAAATTCATAAAGATAGCTTAGTTAAAGAATCTATTGTTTTCCCTCGTGTTATCATTGGTGAAGGCGCTCAAGTTGAGTATGCAATTATTGATAAGGGTGCTGAAGTAGCTGATGGAGTTGTTATTCGTGGTACAGCAGAAAATCCTGTTGTCATCAAAAAAGGTGAAAAAGTAACAGAGGACATTCTTTCATGAAAATTTTATTTGTAGCAGCCGAAGGAGCCCCTTTCTCTAAAACAGGTGGCTTGGGAGATGTTATCGGGGCTCTTCCAAAATCATTAGTTAAAGCTGGTCATGAAGTTGCTGTTATCTTGCCATACTATGACATGGTGGAAGCCAAGTTTGGTGATCAAATTGAAGATGTTCTTCAATTTGAAGTATACGTTGGTTGGCGTAGACAATTTTGTGGCATTAAGAAGACAGTTTTAAATGGTGTTACATTCTACTTTATTGACAACCAGTATTATTTCTTCCGTGGTCATGTGTATGGGGATTTTGATGATGGTGAACGTTTTGCCTTCTTCCAACTTGCGGCTCTAGAAGCTATGGAGCGAATCGGATTTATCCCTGATGTCCTCCATGCTCATGACTACCATACAGCTATGATCCCTTTCTTATTGAAGGAAAAATACAGATGGATACAGGCCTACCAAAACATTAAGACTGTCTTAACTATACATAATTTGGAATTCCAAGGACAATTCTCTGAAGGTATGCTTTGGGATTTGTTCCGAGTTGGTTTTGAGCGTTATGCGGATGGTACAGTTCGTTGGAATGATTGCCTTAACTGGATGAAGGCTGGTATCCTCTATGCAGATCGTGTATCTACTGTATCGCCAAGCTATGCTTATGAAATCATGACAACAGAGTTTGGATGTGGTTTGGATCAAATTCTTCGAATGGAGTCTGGTAAGGTTTCTGGTATTGTAAATGGAATTGATACAGATCTTTACAATCCAGAGACGGATCCTTTATTGGATTACCATTTTAATAAATCTGATCTGTCAGGAAAAGCTCAGAATAAAGCTAAACTTCAAGAAAAAGTTGGTCTTCCAGTTCGTCCCAATGTTCCAATGATTGGTATTGTGTCGCGTTTGACAAGACAAAAAGGTTTTGATGTCGTTGTTGAAGGTTTGCATCGCATGCTTCAAGAAGATGTTCAAATTGTTCTCTTGGGTACAGGTGATCCTGGTTTTGAACAAGCGTTCTCATGGTTTGGTCAAGTATTCCCAGATAAACTTTCTGCAAATATTACCTTTGATGTCAAGCTAGCACAGGAAATTTATGCAGCCTGTGATATTTTCCTCATGCCAAGTCGTTTTGAACCTTGTGGACTTTCTCAAATGATGGCTATGCGTTATGGAACATTACCACTTGTTCATGAGGTAGGCGGGTTGAGAGATACTGTCCAACCATTCAATCCAATTGAAGGAACGGGTACAGGATTTAGTTTTAATAACTTAACCTCTTACTGGCTAAATTGGGCATTACAAACAGCCTTGGATGTCTACTATAATCATCCAGATGTGTGGAAAAAACTTCAAGTACAAGCTATGGAATGTGACTTCTCTTGGAATACAGCATGTCAGTCTTATCTCGATTTGTATCACAGCTTAGCAAATTAAATAAATAAAATCGTATGATGCTTTCATACGATTTTTTGAGATGATGAAAGTATGGGGAATAAATGAATAAAGCTAGAGGACTCTGTGTCCTAGATGTTGATGGAACTTTGATAGAAGAAGAGGTTATTGATTTATTAGGGAAAGAGGCAGAGTGCGAAGAAGAAGTAGCCCTGCTAACTGCTCAAGCGATGAGAGGGGAATTAGACTTCGAAGCAAGTTTAAAAAAACGTGTTTCCCTTCTTAAAGGTCTCTCTATCAATGTTTTTGATAAGATTTATCATGAACTTCACCTTAGTAAAAACGCTGCCCAGTTTATTAAGGTTCTTCAAAAAAATCGGATAGAAGTAGGTTTAGTATCAGGTGGATTTACCACTATTGTAGAAAGATTAGCAAAAGATTTGGGGATTTCATTATATATTGCTAATCAACTGGAAATCAGAGATGGTCAATTAACTGGAAATCTTATTGGCCATATTATAAGCAGAGAAGTTAAAGAAAAAACATTGCTCAGTTGGGCTAAAGAGTTGGAGGTACCTTTCGAGAAGACAATAGCTATCGGTGATGGAGCAAATGACTTAAAAATGCTTAAAAGTGCAGGACTTGGTATAGCCTTTTGTGCCAAGGATATTGTGAAAAAAGAAATAAATCTTCAGGTAGATGAGAGAGATTTTGGGAAAGTTTTGGAAATGATAGACTTCCTTTAGATAGAAAGAGGAATCAAAATGAAAATTGTTATAGCACCTGACTCCTTCAAGGAGAGTCTTCCTGCAAAACAAGTGGCAGAAGCTATAAAAAGAGGATTCGAAAAGGCTATACCAAACGTGGAGTGTTTACTTTTACCTGTTGGTGATGGAGGTGAAGGAACAGTAACCGCCATTAAAAGTTCTCTAGGTTTGGAAGAAAAAACAGTCCAGGTAACTGGCCCTTTTGGTGATGAGATTTTGATGTCTTACTTTCAAAAAGGAGAATTAGCTCTATTTGAAGTTGCAAATTTAGTAGGTCTTGCTAAAATCCCTTTTGAAAAACGTAATCCTCTAAAGATTCAAACAAAGGGAGTTGGACAGCTGATTCTACATTTAATAGAGCAGGGTATAAAAGATATCTACATCGGTGTCGGCGGAACAGCTAGTAACGATGGAGGCATTGGAATTGCTTCAGGACTTGGTTATCAGTTTTATGACAAAAACGGAATTGTACTTCAAGCAAATGGTCAATCTCTATTTGATATCAGGAAAATATCGAGGGAGGGAGTGCTTCAAATTCCTTCTGATGTACATATAAAAATACTTGCAGATGTGACCAATCCACTTTGTGGGCCTCATGGTGCTACCTTCACATTTGGAAAACAAAAGGGATTGGATCCATCCAAATTTCAAGAAGTTGATGCTGCTATTAAAGACTTCTATAGTAAAATTGGACCCGAAATATTAAAATTAAATGGTGCAGGAGCAGGTGGTGGTATTGCAGCTGGCTTGTGTGCCTTCGCTGGAGCAGAGATTGTATCTGGTATTCAAACTTGTTTAGATTTGATAAACTTCGATCAAAAAGTTACTGATGCAGACCTAGTGATTGTTGGCGAGGGTAGACTGGACTCGCAAAGTCTAGCTGGAAAGGCGCCAATTGGAGTAGCAAAAAGAACACCTAGGGGTGTTCCAGTTCTTGCTATTTGTGGTAGTTTATCAGAGGATTTACCACCTTTACCATTCGAGAAAATAGTCGCAGCTTTTTCCATACTTGAAAAAAGCGAACCGTTAGCAGATAGTTTTAAAAAAGCAGCTGTTTATTTAGAAAATACAGCTGCAAGTATTGCCCGAATCATGTCTTTGAGATAGAGTTAACCAAACCATTTTTTCCAGAGAGAAGTAGGAGCTTTCTGCTCTTTCTCTTGCCATAAGTCTGAAAAGGCCTTTCTGAGGTCTTTTTCTTGGGTTTGAACAGGACTATCACTGTGTATGACCATGCCGAAAGGAGAAGAGTTATGATCTTCAGAAACGATAGTTGCTTGGCAATTGTCATCTTTGGCATGTTTTAGGTAAAAGACTTGTTTATCAAATTCAACTTGAGGAGAAATTTTGACAAATAGAGGTTCAGTTTCTTTCTTTAGGGTCTCTAATATTGTTAAAAATGCCTTTTGAAATTTGTCATCATTTGCAGTGGCGAGTTCAGCGTAGCCAAGAACACGTTCTTCAAAGGTACCAAGAAAACGTCTTTGTTCGTCTGGATTTAACTTAATTCCACCATTGGCTTTTTCTAATATTTGTTTTGATACATCAGTCATAAATATAGTATATCATAAAAGTCTCTAGATAAGACGGAAAAGAAAGCGATTACTTTATAAACTTAAGGAAAATTTGCACAAAGATAACGTTTTTTCTTGAAAAAGGTATCTTTTTGATGTATCATAGAGGTGTAAAATAATTTAACTCAAAGGAGAGTAAAAAATGTCAATTATTACTGATGTTTACGCTCGCGAAGTCCTAGACTCACGCGGTAACCCAACACTTGAAGTAGAAGTTTACACTGAATCAGGTGCTTTCGGACGTGGTATGGTTCCATCAGGAGCTTCTACTGGTGAACACGAAGCAGTTGAACTTCGCGACGGTGACAAATCTCGTTACGGTGGTCTTGGTACACAAAAAGCTGTTGACAACGTTAACAACATCATTGCTGAAGCAATTATCGGCTACGATGTACGTGACCAACAAGCTATCGACCGTGCTATGATCGCTCTTGACGGTACTCCTAACAAAGGTAAATTGGGTGCAAACGCAATCCTTGGTGTGTCTATCGCTGTAGCCCGCGCTGCTGCTGACTACCTTGAAATCCCACTTTACAGCTATCTTGGTGGATTCAACACTAAAGTTCTTCCAACTCCAATGATGAACATCATCAATGGTGGATCTCACTCAGATGCTCCAATCGCTTTCCAAGAATTCATGATCGTACCTGCTGGTGCACCTACATTCAAAGAAGCTCTTCGTTGGGGTGCTGAAATCTTCCACGCACTTAAGAAAATCCTTAAATCACGTGGTTTGGAAACTGCCGTAGGTGACGAAGGTGGATTTGCTCCTCGTTTCGACGGAACTGAAGATGGTGTAGAAACAATCCTTGCTGCTATCGAAGCTGCTGGTTATGTTCCAGGTAAAGATGTATTTATCGGATTTGACTGTGCATCATCAGAATTCTACGATAAAGAACGCAAAGTTTACGATTACACTAAATTCGAAGGTGAAGGAGCTGCTGTCCGTACTGCTGCTGAACAAATCGACTACCTTGAAGAATTGGTAAACAAATACCCAATCATCACTATCGAAGATGGTATGGACGAAAACGACTGGGACGGTTGGAAAGCTCTTACTGAACGTCTTGGTGGTAAAGTTCAATTGGTTGGTGACGACTTCTTCGTAACAAACACTGACTACCTTTCACGTGGTATCGAAGAAGGTGCTGCTAACTCAATCCTTATCAAAGTTAACCAAATCGGTACTCTTACTGAAACATTCGACGCTATCGAAATGGCGAAAGAAGCTGGTTACACTGCCGTTGTATCACACCGTTCAGGTGAAACTGAAGATTCAACAATCGCTGACATCGCAGTTGCAACAAACGCAGGACAAATCAAGACTGGTTCACTTTCACGTACAGACCGTATCGCTAAATACAACCAATTGCTTCGCATCGAAGATCAACTTGGTGAAGTAGCTGAATACCGTGGATTGAAATCATTCTACAACTTGAAAAAATAATCTAGTTCAGTGAACTAATGAAAGCCCTTGGATTTTTCCAAGGGCTTTTGTATATTATAAGACAAGCTCAAAGAAATCCAGTCTTGTTTTCGTATTCTAGAGGTGAAATGAGAGATTTTTAAACGGTTTTTTGGTATAATAATACCCAGGAAAAACTAGAGAAAGAAGGAGGTTGAGATGGAAAAGTATTTATCGGTAACAACTTTGACTAAGTATCTGAAAATGAAATTCGATAAAGACCCATACTTGGAGAGGGTCTATTTAACTGGTCAGGTTTCTAACTTCCGGAAGCGTCCAACTCATCAATATTTTTCTCTAAAAGATGATCGAGCTGTAATCCAAGCGACTATTTGGTCAGGTATTTATCAGAAACTAGGTTTTGATTTGGAAGAAGGGATGAAGATCAATGTTATCGGTCGTGTCCAAGTCTATGAACCAAGTGGGAGCTACTCTATCATCATTGAAAAGGCAGAGCCTGATGGCGTAGGGGCTCTTGCGATTCAGTTCGAACAATTAAAAAAGAAATTATCAGAAGAAGGCCTTTTTCAAGAACGCTTTAAACAAGCAATCCCTCAGTTTGCAAAACGTATCGGGGTTGTAACTAGTCGTAGTGGTGCTGTTATACAGGATATTATTACTACCGTTAGCAGACGTTTCCCAGGGGTTGAGATTGTTTTATATCCTACCAAGGTACAAGGCGAAGGGGCAGCAGAGGAGATTGCCCGTAACATTGCTAGAGCTAATGAACGAGAAGACTTGGATGTTCTTATCATTGGTCGTGGTGGTGGATCAATTGAGGATCTTTGGGCTTTTAACGAAGAGATTGTAGTGCGTTCTATCTTTGAATCTCGTTTACCGATTATTTCAAGTGTTGGTCACGAAACGGATGTAACCTTGGCTGATTTTGTTGCCGACAAGAGAGCAGCAACACCAACTGCTGCAGCAGAGTTAGCTACACCTGTGACTAAGTTAGATCTACTGACCTACCTTAAAAATCAAGAGAAACGAATGGCTACTGCTGTACAAAATACTTTATCAAAGAAAAAAGAAGCCTTGAGAGGGCTTAGTCAATCAGTCATCTTCAGGCAACCAGAGCGTTTATATGATGGATATCTGCAACGCTTGGATCAGTTAATGCTTCGACTGAAGCAGGGATTGAATGGTGAGTTAGTTAGAAATCAACAGAAGGTTCAAGCTCAAATTCACCGTTTGGAGCAATTATCGCCAAATGTCAAGATTCAGCGCTACCAAGATCGTATTCAACAGTTACAAAAATTAATGCGTAGCCAGATGGCTGTGATTTATGATGCCAAGGTTGCTGAAGTAAAACGCTTGTCAGAAGCTTTACTCATGTTAGATACGAGTCGTATCGTAGCAAGGGGTTATGCGATTGTTAAAAAAGAGGATACCGTGGTATCTTCAGCAAATGATTTGAAAAAAAATGACCAGGTGATGTTGATGATGCGAGATGGTCATGTAGAATTAGAGGTTAAAGATGTCAAAACAGAAGAAATTTGAAGATAATTTAGCAGAGCTTGAGACTATTGTTCAGAGTTTAGAAAATGGTGAAATTGCTTTAGAAGATGCTATTACTGCATTTCAAAAAGGAATGGTTCTTTCAAAAGAATTGCAAGCAACACTTGATAAAGCAGAAAAGACCTTGGTTAAAGTCATGCAAGAAGATGGAACAGAAAGCGAACTTCTATGAACAAGCAAGAAAAATTAGCTTTGGTTGAATCAGCTCTTGAGGAGTTTTATGGAGACCAGCAATTAGCTGCTAATCTCAGAGAAGCTGTTCTCTATTCTATCCATGCAGGTGGTAAACGAATTCGTCCTTATCTACTTTTAGAAGTTTTGGAGTCTTTGCAGGTGCCAATCACTATAGCTCATGCCCAGGTTGCAGCAGCGCTTGAGATGATTCACACAGGAAGCTTAATTCATGATGATCTTCCTGCTATGGATGATGATGATTTTCGTCGTGGGCGTTTAACCAACCATAAGAAGTTTGGTGAAGCACTAGCAATTTTAGCTGGCGATGCCCTCTTTTTAGATCCTTATGCTTTGATAGCGCAAGCAGACTTGCCAAATGAAATTAAGGTAGATTTAATAGCTTCTTTGTCCCTTTCTTCTGGAAGTATGGGGATGGTCGCTGGCCAAGTTTTGGATATGGAAGGTGAAGGTAAACATTTAAACCTAGAAGAACTTCAGACCATCCATGCTAATAAAACGGGTAAACTCTTAGCTTTCCCTTTTCAAGCGGCAGGAGTTATTGCAGGATTGGATAAAAATCTTCAAAAACAGTTGAAAACAGTTGGAGAGCTGATTGGGCTTGCTTTTCAAGTGAGAGATGATATCCTTGATGTTACTGCTAGTTTTGAGGAAATTGGTAAAACACCACAAAAAGATTTGCAAGCTGAGAAATCAACCTATCCTGCTTTGTTAGGATTGGATGAGGCAAAAGTTTTTTGTAACCGAACTTTGGATCAGGCTAATGAAAAATTAGACGTGATTAGCCAATTAGTCGACTTTGATAAAGAACCAATTGTAAAAATAGTAGAAAGTTTGAGAATCAATGCCTAAGGAAAGAGTAGATGTACTTGCCTACAAACAAGGTTTATTTGAAACAAGAGAACAGGCTAAGCGGGGCGTAATGGCTGGATTAGTGATTGCAGTCCTTAATGGTGAGCGTTTTGATAAACCAGGAGAAAAAATTCCTGATGATACTGAATTAAAACTCAAGGGTGAGAAACTCAAGTATGTTAGTCGAGGTGGCTTGAAACTTGAGAAGGCTTTAGAAAAATTTGAAATATCAGTTGAAGGCAAAACAACCATTGATATTGGCGCTTCAACAGGAGGCTTTACGGATGTCATGCTGCAAAATGGTGCAAAACTGGTTTATGCCGTTGATGTTGGGACCAATCAGCTAGCCTGGAAATTACGCCAAGATGAGCGTGTCGTTAGCATGGAACAGTTTAATTTTCGTTATGCTGAAAAGACTGATTTTGAACAAGAACCTAGTTTTGCAAGTATAGACGTGAGTTTTATTTCTTTGAGTCTCATTTTACCAGCTCTACATAGAATATTGGCCAATCAAGGGGAAGTTGTTGCACTTATAAAACCACAGTTTGAAGCAGGGCGAGAACAAATTGGAAAAAATGGTATTATCAGAGATGCCAAAGTTCACCAAAATGTTTTAGAATCAGTTACTAAAATGGCAGTTGATGAAGGATTCTCAGTCTTAGGATTGGATTTCTCTCCTATTCAAGGTGGACACGGAAATATTGAGTTTCTTGCTTATTTACGTAAAGAAGAACATACAAGCAACCAAGTAGTTTCTGAAATAGAACAAGTAGTAGAAAAAGCACATAGAGAGTTTAAAGATGAATAAAAAAGAAAGACTTGAAAAAATTAGAAGATTTGTGACTGACTATCAAATCGGTACACAAGAAGAAATCGTTGAACACTTGAGAGAAGCAGGCATCTCTGCCACTCAAGCAACTGTTTCACGTGATATCAAAGAATTAGGGATTGTAAAAATTCCTTTGAAAGACAATACATATGTCTATGAATTACCAAAGTCAGTAGTTAAAAGTTTACAGTTAGCTGAGAACAATATCGAAAGTTTCGAAAGAATGGGTAATCTCATCAACTTAGATGTTATTCCTGGGAATACAATTTTTGTAAAAAGTCAATTGACTCAAACATTTTCGGATATGATTTTTAGCTGTTTAGCAGATGATAACTCAATTTTAATTGTGGCGCGAACTGAAGAAGCAGCTGTAGAGATTGTTGAACAAGTTAAAAAGTGGTAGGACCTTATGTTACTTGAAATTTCAATTAAAAACTTTGCCATCATTGAGGCTATTTCACTTAATTTTGAGAAGGGAATGACAGTTCTGACTGGGGAAACCGGTGCTGGGAAGTCTATCATCATTGATGCTATGAATATGATGCTGGGCGCCAGAGCTACAACGGACGTTATTCGTCATGGTGCCCCTAAGGCTGAAATCGAAGGTCTTTTCTCGGTTGAAAACAGTCATGCTTTGCAAATGATTTTTGATGAGCAAGGAATGGAGTTAGGTGATGAAATCATCATCCGTCGTGAAATTTTACAAAACGGGCGTAGTGTTAGTCGTGTCAATGGACAGATGGTTAATCTATCTGTTCTTCGCTCAATTGGACAGTATCTTGTTGATATCCATGGCCAACATGATCAAGAAGAGTTAATGCGTCCCCAATTGCATATTCAGATGCTTGATGGGTTTGGTGATGCAGATTTTCTGGAACTGAAGCAAGCCTATCAGACAAACTTTGATGCTTATCGTAAAATGCGCAAGCAACTTCTTGAGATTAAGAAAAATCAAGAAGAGCACAAGGCTCGTATTGAAATGTTGGAATTTCAGATGGCTGAAATTGAATCTGCATCCTTACAGCCAGGTGAAGACCTCAAACTAAACCAAGAACGAGATAAACTTCTAAATCATAAAAATATTGCTGATACGTTGACTAATGCTTATACAATGTTAGATAATGAAGAATTTTCAAGTCTAGCTAACGTGCGTTCAGCTATGAATGATATGGAAAGTATAGAAGAGTATGATGTAGAATATCGTGAAATTTCTACTTCCTTATCTGAATCTTATTATGTTCTAGAAGATGTTACCAAACGTTTAGAGGATATTATTGAAGATCTTGATTTTGACGGTAATCATCTAATGCAGATTGAAAGCCGTTTGGATCTCATTCACGCCATCACACGTAAGTATGGTGGAAATGTCGATGATGTCTTGATGTACTTTGCTAAAATCACTGAAGAATACAACCTTCTGACTGGTAATAATCTTTCTTCAGAAGATATGGAAGCTGAACTCAAACAATTAGAAGTAAGTCTAGTTAACTTAGCAAGTAAGCTTGCATCTGCTCGACATAACTTAGCGCAACAATTAGAAATTGAGATTCAGCAAGAACTCAAAGACCTTTATATGGATAAGGCTCGATTTCAGGTTCAATTTACTAAAGGTAAGTTTACTCGTGAAGGAAATGAAAGTGTTGAATTTTACATCTCCACCAACCCTGGAGAAGCTTTTAAACCATTGGTCAAAGTAGCTTCTGGAGGAGAGTTGTCTCGCCTTATGTTGGCGATTAAGTCTGCTTTTTCTCGTAAGGAAGGTAAGACCAGTATTGTATTCGATGAAGTGGACACAGGAGTTTCAGGTCGTGTAGCTCAAGCAATCGCTCAAAAGATTCATAAAATTGGTCAGCACGGCCAAGTATTAGCTATATCTCATCTTCCTCAAGTCATTGCGATCGCAGATTATCAGTTCTTTATCGAAAAGATTAGTAATGACCATTCAACTGTTTCAACAGTTCGCTTGTTGACAGTTGAAGAAAGGGTGGAAGAAGTTGCTAAAATGTTGGCTGGTGAGAATGTGACTGAAGCAGCACTTAGTCAAGCGAGAGAATTGTTACAAAGTAAGGAGAAATAAATGACAGACTATTATGTAATTGGAGATGTTCACGGAAAAGCAGGAATGCTCGAGGACCTTCTAAAAACATGGGATGGTAAGACTCAATTACTCTTTCTTGGAGATTTGATTGATAGAGGGGAAGATAGTCGTCGTGTTCTTGAGATGGTCAAGGACTTGGTAGAAAATCAAGGAGCGATTTGCATTTCAGGAAATCACGAGTACATGTTTTTAACTTGGTTGGATAATCCTGAAGAAAGCTATGACCACTATCGTCGTAATGGTGGGGATACAACTATAAATTCTATTTTGGGACGTCCACTGGATGCACCAGTAGATGGAGTAGCAGATGCTAAGCGTGTAGAAACTGAAGCAGCAGACTTGGTTGCTTTTATCCGACAAATGCCATTCATGATTGAAACGGATCAGTATATCTTTGTTCATGCGGGAATTGATTTAACTTTGGATGATTGGCATGAAACTACAGATTACAAGAAAGTCTGGCTCAGAAAACCATTCCACGAAGCAGTTAATCATACAGGAAAAACAATTGTTTTTGGTCATACACCAGTCTACGGACTTTTGGATCAAAAACCAGGAACTGCAGAACTTTGGATGACAGAAGATGGAAAAATCGGAATGGATGGAGGAGCTGTCTATGGTGGTGTCCTTCATGGAATTGTCTTTACTGACCAAGGTATGACAGACCACTATTTCATCGAAAATGACGGCTTTGTTGCTGAAGATTAATACTCTCTACAGGGTATTATGGTCTTGTCAAAAACATAAAAACAATTTATAATTAATAGATACCCTGAAAGGAAGAGAATCTTGAATTTAGAAGAATTGAAAAAACGTCAGGAGAAGATCCGAAACTTTTCCATTATCGCGCATATTGACCATGGGAAGTCAACATTGGCAGACCGTATTTTGGAGGCTACAGAGACGGTTTCTAGTCGTGAAATGCAAGCTCAGCTTCTTGATAGTATGGACCTAGAGAGAGAGCGTGGGATTACTATCAAACTGAATGCCATCGAGCTTAATTATACTGCCAAAGACGGCGAGACCTATATTTTCCACCTGATTGACACACCAGGACACGTGGACTTCACTTATGAGGTATCACGTTCTCTAGCTGCTTGTGAGGGAGCCATTTTGGTCGTTGATGCCGCCCAAGGGATTGAGGCTCAAACATTAGCTAACGTTTACCTTGCCTTAGATAATGATTTGGAGATCCTTCCAGTTATTAACAAGATTGACTTGCCTGCTGCAGATCCAGAGCGCGTGCGTACTGAAATTGAAGATGTCATCGGACTGGATGCTAGTGAGGCTGTATTAGCTTCAGCAAAAGCTGGGATTGGAATTGAAGATATTTTAGAGCAAATTGTAGAAAGAGTTCCAGCACCAACTGGTGATGTATCAGCACCATTAAAAGCTTTGATTTTTGACTCAGTTTACGATGCTTATCGTGGCGTTATCCTCCAAGTTCGTGTCATGGATGGAGTTGTTAAGCCAGGTGATAAGATTCAGCTCATGAGCAATGGCAAAACCTTTGATGTTACTGAGGTCGGAATATTCACACCCAAAGCAGTAGGACGTGACTTCCTTGCGACAGGTGACGTTGGTTATATTGCAGCATCTATCAAGACTGTTCAAGATACTCGTGTCGGTGATACAGTGACCTTGGCGGCAAACCCTGCTTCAGAACCCCTATCTGGATACAAGCAGATGAATCCGATGGTTTTCGCAGGTCTTTATCCAATCGAGTCAAATAAATACAATGATCTTCGTGAAGCCCTTGAAAAATTGCAGTTGAACGATGCTAGTCTTCAGTTTGAACCCGAAACATCGCAAGCTCTTGGATTCGGTTTCCGTTGTGGATTCTTGGGTCTCCTTCATATGGATGTTATTCAGGAACGTTTGGAACGTGAGTTCAATATTGACTTGATCATGACTGCACCATCTGTTATCTACAAAGTTAATCAGACTGATGGCGAGTCTATGGATGTATCGAATCCATCCGAGTTTCCTGATCCTACTAAAATTGCAACTATTGAAGAACCTTATGTTAAAGCACAAATCATGGTACCACAGGAATTTGTCGGAGCTGTTATGGAACTAGCTCAGCGAAAACGTGGTGACTTTGTAACGATGGACTATATCGATGATAATCGTGTCAATGTTATCTATCAAATTCCACTTGCTGAAATTGTCTTTGATTTCTTTGACAAGCTCAAATCTTCAACACGTGGCTATGCAAGCTTTGACTATGAATTGTCAGAGTATCGTCCATCTAAACTGGTTAAAATGGATATCCTTCTCAACGGAGACAAGGTGGATGCGCTCAGCTTTATCGTTCACAAGGACTTTGCTTATGAACGTGGAAAACTCATCGTTGATAAACTCAAGAAAATCATTCCACGTCAACAGTTTGAAGTTCCAATCCAAGCAGCTATTGGACACAAGATTGTAGCTCGTACAGATATCAAAGCTCTTCGTAAAAACGTTCTTGCCAAGTGTTATGGAGGAGATGTTTCGCGTAAACGTAAACTTCTTGAAAAACAAAAGGCTGGTAAAAAGCGCATGAAAGCTATTGGATCAGTAGAAGTTCCTCAAGAAGCCTTCCTAAGTGTCTTGAGTATGGATGAAGAATAATTGATTCCTAATACAGTTATCTTTTGACACTTATCTTTTCTTTCATTAGAATAGAAGTGAAAGGAGAAGGATCATGAAAAAAATCGTCAGCCTATCTACACTTTTAGTGTGTTGCCTTTGCCTCGCTGCTTGTAATACTTCAAAAACGAAAAAAGAAGCGGCCTCAGAAGCAACAACAGTTCAAGAAACTACAACAGCCCAAGAAACAACAACTGTAGCTGAATCAACAATTAAAGATACACAGGTAATTGGGTCAGATGCTTATGGCTACGTAAAAGTTCCAAAATCATGGATTCATTTTACAGAAGTTGAGGGTGGTGATGATATTCAGTACTGTGATGGAACGGACATCAATATCGTAACCCTAAATACTTTTAAACCAGAGCATCTTGGTGTTAGTGAAAGTGAATATGCTACTCTTGATGCTGTTCAAGTCTCTACTAGTGTTTATCAAACTAAACAACAAAGCAAGGATTTCTCTAAAGTTTGGGGATCTAAGTCAAAAATTGGTGGTTATGACGCTTATGTGGTAAACTGTATTGCTAAAAACGGGAAATATCTAGTTATCTATATCTTTAAATCAGATGATGGTAAGTTTAGATATGTTTCTCTAGAAGGAACACCTGAAGTATTGAAAGATATGCTTCCGTTGATAGAAGAAAGTTGGACAGCGAAGAAGAGTTAAATCTAAAAACAGGATTATTATCCTGTTTTTTTATATCTTTGTAACCTTTAAAGAATATGTATGAAATAAAATTGTTTACAATCAAACAAAAAAAATAAAAATCAAACAAAATACAACAAAAAATATTGACAACGGTTTCATATAGTGTTATACTTGTATCATAAAAGTTAAATATGAAGGGAGAAGGTCATGGGATTAGATCATTTCTTCAGCAAAGACTTAGTTTTTTGTCTAGAAGCAGATAATCAAGAGCAACTATTTGATCAAGTTGCAACCCTATTGGAAGAAAAGAAAGTTGTTACGGATACCTATCGATCGGCTTTGATTGAACGTGAAAAAATGTTCCCAACCGGTTTAGATATGGAATTTTTAGGGAAGGACTTGCCAAACGTAGCAATCCCTCACACAGATACGATTCATAATTTAACTGAAAATGTTGTTGTGGTTCGCTTACCAAAACCAGTAACATTCCACAATATGATTGCACCTGACAAGGAAGTAGAAGTATCATTACTTTTCTTTATCATCAATAATTCAAGTTCAAGTCAAACAAACATTCTTGCACAATTGATGGACTTCTTTACAGGTAATGGTCATCTAGAAGCACTATCTAAGCTTACTGATCCAGAAGCTCTGTACCAGTATATCTCAGATGCGACTGCTTAAATTTGTAAATAATTAGAAACTAAAAAACGGAGGAAATCCAAATGATTAAAATTCTTGCTGCATGTGGTGCAGGTGTCAACTCAAGCCACCAAATTAAAAGTGCTCTAGAAGAAGAGCTTTCAAACCGTGGGTACGATGTAAAATGTGACGCAGTTATGGTAAAAGACGTCAATGAAGACTTGATTAAAGGTTATGATATCTTCACACCAATCGCTGCAACTGACTTAGGTTTTGACCCTGGTATCCCAGTAGTTGAAGCTGGACCAATTTTGTTCCGTATTCCTGCAATGAGCGCTCCAGTTTATGATAATATTGAAGCAGCAATCAAAGAACACGGATTAAGTTAATTATTATTTTGTAAGTTTCCATAAAAATAAAGGGAGGAAAAATTATGGACGTCATTATTAACATAGCCAATGAGGTCTTTAAACCTATTTTGGAAATGGGTGCACCAGTCATCATGCTGATCGTGTTGACACTCTTGGCTTTACTCTTTGGAGTGAAATTCTCCAAAGCGCTTGAAGGTGGTATCAAACTTGCCATCGCACTTACTGGTATCGGTGCTATCATCGGAATGCTTAATGGAGCTTTCTCTGCTTCTCTTGCAAAATTCGTTGAAAATACTGGTATTCAATTGAACATCACCGACGTTGGTTGGGCACCACTTGCTACAATCACTTGGGGTTCTGCCTGGACACTTTACTTCTTGCTCATCATGTTGATTGTCAACGTTGTGATGCTTGCAATGAAGAAAACTGATACACTTGACGTTGATATCTTCGATATCTGGCACTTGTCTATCACAGGTCTTTTGATCAAATGGTACGCTGACAACAATGGAGTTAGCCAAGGAGTTTCACTCTTTATCGCGACTGCAGCAGTTGTTCTTGTTGGGGTTCTTAAAATCATTAACTCTGACTTGATGAAACCTACATTTGATGACCTACTTAACGCACCAAGTTCATCACCAATGACTTCAACTCACATGAACTACATGATGAACCCAGTTATCATGGTTTTGGATAAGATTTTTGACAAACTTTTCCCAGGTCTTGATAAATACGACTTCGACGCTGCTAAACTAAACAAGAAAATCGGTTTCTGGGGATCTAAATTCTTCATCGGTTTCATCCTTGGTATCGTTATCGGTTTGATGGGAACTCCACATCCAGTTGCTGGTGTAGAAGGCGCTGATAAATGGGAACTTGTTATTAAAGGTTGGTTGTCACTTGGTTTGACTGCCGGTGTCTGCTTGGAGCTATTCTCTCTTATCGGTTCATGGTTCATCGCAGCCGTAGAACCACTTTCACAAGGTATTACAAACGTTGCTACTAAACGTCTTCAAGGACGTAAATTCAACATCGGTCTTGACTGGCCATTTATCGCTGGTCGTGCTGAAATCTGGGCTTGTGCTAACGTACTTGCACCAATCATGTTGGTTGAAGCTGTGCTTCTTTCAAAAGTCGGAAATGGTATCTTGCCACTTGCTGGTATCATCGCTATGGGTGTGACTCCAGCTCTCTTGGTAGTTACTCGTGGTAAATTGCTCCGTATGATTATCTTCGGAACTCTCTTATTGCCACTCTTCCTTCTTTCAGGTACACTTATCGCACCATTCGCAACTGAACTTGCTAAAGGTGTAGGTGCCTTCCCAGAAGGTGTGAGCCAAACTCAATTGATTACTCACTCAACTCTTGAAGGACCAATTGAAAAACTATTAGGTTGGGCAATTGGTAACGCTACAACTGGTGATATCAAAGCTATCCTTGGCGCAGTAGTATTCCTTGTATTCTACGTTGGTATCTTTGCATGGTACAGAAAACAAATGATCAAACGTAACGAAGAATACGCAGCAAACGCAAAATAATTTGCTCCTAAAAATGTAAATTGTAAAAACTAGGTTGTCAGTTTCCAGCGTGGAGCAGTCAGCCTAGTTTTTTTGAAAAAATGGAGGTAACAGCTGTGATTGAATTAAAATCAGATCAATTGCATGTACAGTTTCAAACTTTTGGAGGTGCTTTATCTTCAATTAAGGATAAAGATGGTGTAGAGTATCTGTGGCAAGGTGATCCAACTTATTGGAGTGGACAAGCACCTGTTTTATTCCCAATTTGCGGATCAGTTAGAAATGATACCGTCGTTTATGAGAATAAAGACGGAAGTCATAAAATAGGAAAAATTCCGCGTCATGGATTGGTAAGAAAAAAGGAATTTGAATTAGTTGCTCAAACAGATAATTCTGTTACATTTGCTATTGAAGATACTGAGGAAATGTATGAGAATTATCCTTATCATTTCCGACTAGAAATCACTTATATTGTGACTGGTAAAATAATTCGTACAGAGTATAAAATTTACAATAAAGAATCTGAAAAGACTATGCCGTACTTTATTGGAGGGCATCCTGGCTTTAATTGTCCACTCTTAGCTGATGAAGTTTATGAAGATTACTATCTTGAATTTGAAGAGCCTGAAACGTGCTCAGTTCCGAAACCTTTCCCAGAAACAGGAATGTTAGATTTCAAAGTAAGAAGTTCTTTGTTAGACAATCAACAAGAATTGGACCTAAATTATGACTTGTTTAGCTATGATGCAGTGACATTAGATGAGTTAGAGTCCCGCAAAGTAACTTTACGCTCAAGAAAACATGATAAAGGTTTGAGACTACACTTTGAAGAATTTCCAAATTTAATTGTATGGTCAACTCTTAATAAAGGCCCTTTTATCGCCTTAGAACCATGGTCTGGCTTGTCTACTTCACTTGAAGAAGGCGATCGACTTGAAGAAAAGAAAGATGTTCGAATTTTGAAACCTGTCGATTTTGATCACGTTGGATTTGATATCGAAATTTTATAAAAAATAAACAAAAACAAACATAAATTGTTGACTTTTTCAACTAATAGTAGTATATTATGTTTATAAAGAACAATTTGTGTTTATTTTAACAAAGTGACTGTTCTAGTTTTTCTATGAAGAAAACTTATTAAGAACGGAATACGGTCTTCGTTCTTAATTTAAATTATTGTCAACAAAACTACTAGTAACTATTTGAGAAAGGTCTCTTTTAGGCTAGAATCAAAAAGTTTTACTGGTCTATTATAAAAAAGGAGTATACAATATGGCTATTGTTATTGGTGCAGATGCTGCAGGTTTAAGATTGAAAGAAGTTGTAAAAGACTTCTTGGAAAAAGAAAACTTCCACGTAGTGGATGTTACAGCAGAAGGTCAAGACTTTGTTGATGTAACTCTAGCAGTTGCGGAAGAAGTCAAGAAAGAAGAACAAAACCTTGGTATCGTCATTGATGCTTATGGTGCAGGTCCGTTTATGGTTGCTACTAAAATCAAAGGAATGGTTGCTGCAGAAGTTTCTGATGAACGTTCAGCTTATATGACTCGCGGTCACAACAACTCACGTATGATTACGATGGGTGCTCAACTTGTTGGTGATGAATTAGCTAAAAATATTGCTAAAGGCTTTGTGAATGGTAAATACGACGGTGGTCGTCACCAAATCAGGGTCGACATGTTGAACAAAATGTGCTAATACTCTTCAAAAATCAAGATAATCTGTCGTCAGCTCACTTTAGCTAACCTCAGTTATGCTCGCAGCTCGCTTCCTAAGCTAATCTTGATTTTTCTTGAGTAAGATAAATGATATTAGATTTATACAATTAATCGGAGGGAATAACTAATGAGAATTGCAATCGGATGTGACCACATCGTAACAAATGAAAAAATGGCTGTTTCAGAATTTTTGAAATCAAAAGGACATGAAGTTATCGACTTTGGTACTTATGACCATGCTCGTACCCACTACCCTATCTTTGGTAAAAAAGTTGGTGAAGCAGTAGTTAGTGGACAAGCTGATCTTGGTGTATGTATCTGTGGTACTGGTGTAGGTATTAATAATGCTGTTAATAAAGTTCCTGGTGTTCGTTCAGCATTAGTTCGTGATATGACAACAGCTCTTTATGCTAAAGAACAATTGAATGCCAACGTAATCGGATTTGGTGGTAAAATCACTGGTGAATTGCTCATGTGTGATATCATTGAAGCTTTCATCAACGCTGAATACAAACCATCAGAAGAAAACAAAAAATTGATCGCTAAAATCCAACACGTTGAAACTCATAACGACCATCAAACGGATGCCAACTTCTTTACAGAATTCCTTGAAAAATGGGATCGTGGTGAATACCACGACTAAGAGGTGACTTATGATTTTAACAGTCACAATGAACCCATCCATTGATATTTCCTATCCTTTGGATGAATTAAAAATTGACACTGTCAACCGTGTTGTAGATGTAACTAAGACGGCTGGTGGTAAAGGTCTTAACGTTACTCGTGTCCTATCAGAATTTGGTGACTCCGTAGTCGCAACAGGACTTGTCGGTGGTAAACTGGGTGATTTTTTAGTAGAAAATATTGATGATAAAGTAAGCAAACGTTTCTTCTCTATTCAAGGTGAAACCCGTAACTGTATCGCAATTCTACATGGAGAAAGCCAAACAGAAATCCTAGAAAAAGGTCCTGAAGTTCAAGAAAAAGAAGGTCAAGATTTCTTGGCTCATTTCAAAGAACTTTTAGAGACTGTAGAGGTAGTGGCCATTTCAGGTAGTCTACCTGCAGGACTTCCAGTTGATTACTATGCTAGTCTGGTTGAACTTGCTAACCAAGCTGGTAAACCTGTTGTCTTGGATTGTTCAGGAGCTTCACTTCAGGCGGTTCTTGAATCTCCACATAAGCCAACAGTTATCAAACCAAATAATGAAGAATTATCTCAACTTTTGGGAAGAGAAATTACTAAAGACTTGGATGAATTAAAAGAAGTTCTTCAAGAACCACTATTTGATGGAATCGAGTGGATTATCGTTTCCTTAGGCGCTAATGGTGCCTTTGCAAAACACGGGGATACTTTCTATAAAGTAGATATTCCAAAAATTCAAGTAGTAAATCCAGTTGGTTCTGGTGATTCTACTGTAGCAGGTATTGCATCAGGTCTTTTCCATAAAGAATCTGATCAAGAATTGTTGACTAAGGCAAATGTCCTTGGTATGCTTAATGCTCAAGAAAAAATGACCGGTCATGTCAATATGGCTAACTATCAAAATTTATTTGACCAATTAATTGTGAAAGAGGTATAAAATGACTTTAACAGAAAATAAACGTGCTTGTTTGAAAAAACTCTCAGATGAAAATGGTATCATCTCAGCTCTTGCTTTTGACCAACGTGGTGCTTTGAAACGCCTTATGGCTCAATACCAAACAGAAGAGCCAACAGTAGCTCAAATGGAAGAACTTAAAGTCTTGGTAGCAGATGAATTGACTAAATATGCTTCATCTATGCTACTTGACCCTGAGTACGGACTTCCAGCGACTAAAGCTCTTGCTCCAAATGCTGGTCTTCTCCTTGCTTATGAAAAAACTGGATACGACACAACAAGCACAAAACGCTTGCCAGACTGCTTGGATGTTTGGTCTGCAAAACGTATCAAAGAACAAGGTGCAGATGCTGTTAAGTTCTTGCTTTACTACGACGTAGATAGCTCTGACGAACTCAACCAACAAAAACAAGCCTACATCGAACGTATTGGTTCTGAGTGTGTGGCAGAAGATATTCCATTCTTCCTTGAAATTCTTGCTTACGATGAAAAAATTGCTGATGCAGGTTCTGCTGAATACGCTAAAGTAAAACCACACAAAGTTATTGGTGCTATGAAAGTCTTCTCAGACCCACGCTTTAACATTGATGTTTTGAAAGTGGAAGTTCCAGTTAACGTTAAATACGTTGAAGGTTTCGCTGAAGGCGAAGTTGTTCACACACGTGAAGAAGCAGCAGCATTCTTCAAAGCACAAGACGAAGCAACAAATCTACCATACATCTATTTGAGTGCTGGTGTATCAGCTAAGCTCTTCCAAGAAACTCTTGTATTTGCCCACGAATCAGGTGCAAACTTCAATGGTGTTCTTTGTGGACGTGCAACATGGGCTGGATC
This sequence comes from Streptococcus infantis, assembly GCF_047463315.1. Taxonomy (GTDB): domain Bacteria; phylum Bacillota; class Bacilli; order Lactobacillales; family Streptococcaceae; genus Streptococcus; species Streptococcus infantis_AB. The sequence goes on from NZ_JASHEB010000004.1 coordinate 163,054, forward strand.
AGTTGAAGCTTATATTAAAGACGGTGAAGCAGCTGCTCGCGAATGGCTTCGTACAACTGGTTTTGAGAACATCGATGAACTCAACAAAGTTCTTAAAACAACAGCAACTTCATGGACCGAACGTGTGTAAATTTCCACCCTTTTTATGTTCTAAAACCCAGCAAAAAACTTTTAAAAAAAGTTGTATGTAAAGGTTTACAAAACAAAAATCTTGTGCTATACTTAAGTCACAAGTTAATAAGAGTGAGTGTTACTAAGTAATATTAGGCATGATCACAGATGATTCAGAAATTTATTTTCAGGGTCATTTGTGGTCATTTTTTATGCTCTAGCTCTTAAATGACAGAACAAGGAGGTCGACATGTATCGGATATTAAATCCAATGAACCATAATGTTTCTCTTGTACGTAACGGAAACGGTGAAGAGCTTGTAGTAATTGGGAAAGGGATTGCCTTTGGGAAAAAGAAAGGTGATTTGATTTCCGAAGAGCAAGTTGAAAAAGTTTTTCGGATGAAGACTGAAGAATCTCGAGAAAATTTTATGACTCTACTCAAGGATGTTCCGTTAGACTTTATTACCGTTACTTATGAAATTATCGATAATCTTTCAAAAAAATACCAATATCCTGTTCAAGAGTACCTCTACGTAACCTTAACAGACCATATCTATTGTTCTTATCAAGCGATTAGCCAAGGACGTTATAAGGATAGTAATTTACCTGATATTTCAAAGGAGTATCCTATTGCTTTTCAAATAGCTCAAGAGTCTTTTGAAATCTATAATAGTAAACTATCTGGTAATTTACCAAAGGATGAAATAAAAAGAATAGCCTACCACTTTATTAATGCCGAGGGTGAGAATGAGGTAGAAGTTGCAGAAGCTATTGATAAGAGAAAGGAAATCATAAAGAAGGTTGAGAGTCTTCTCAGGAGCTATGACATTCAAAGAACCCATGAAAATAATAATTTCTACGATCGTTTTATGATTCATCTAAATTATTTCTTGGATTACCTTGATCGAAGTCGGGATGATAATCAATCCTTGCTCGATATGGAAGAACATATCAAAACTACATATCCAAAAGCATTTGAAATTGGTAGCAAAATTTATGAAGTCATTGCTCAGGAAACTGGGGTAGACCTTTATAAGAGTGAACGAGTTTACCTTGTTCTACATATTCAACGTTTATTGTCATAATATTTACTAAAAATTATATAAGGAGAAATCTATCATGAATAGAGAAGAAGTAACACTGTTAGGTTTTGAGATTGTTGCCTATGCTGGCGATGCTCGTTCAAAACTCTTAGAAGCTCTGAAAGCTGCTGAAACTGGTGATTTTGCAAAAGCGGATAGCCTAGTCGAGGAAGCTGGTTCTTGTATTGCAGAAGCTCACCACGCGCAAACTAGTCTTTTAACCAAGGAAGCTGCTGGTGACGATTTGGCTTATAGCGTGACCATGATGCATGGCCAAGATCACTTGATGACAACTATTTTGCTAAAAGATTTGATGCATCATTTAATTGAACTTTATAAAAGAGGAGCTAAATAATGAATAAGTTAATTGCCTTTATCGAGAAAGGAAAACCTTTCTTTGAAAAACTATCTCGTAATATCTATCTTCGTGCTATTCGTGATGGATTTATCGCAGGAATGCCAGTCATTCTATTCTCAAGTATTTTTATCTTAATTGCCTTTGTACCAAATTCATGGGGATTCCAGTGGTCAGATGATGTAGTGGCACTATTGATGAAACCTTATAGCTATTCAATGGGTATTCTCGCACTTTTGGTTGCTGGTACGACTGCTAAATCATTAACAGACTCTGTTAACCGTAGCATGGAAAAAACCAACCAAATCAACTATATGTCAACTCTATTAGCTGCTATTGTTGGTTTATTGATCTTGGCAGCTGACCCAATTGAAGGGGGCTTTGCAACAGGTTTCCTCGGAACAAAAGGTTTGCTTTCAGCTTTTCTAGCAGCCTTTGTGACTGTAGCAATCTATAAAGTTTGTGTGAAGAATAATGTTACTATTCGAATGCCTGACGAAGTTCCACCAAATATCTCACAGGTCTTTAAAGATGTTATTCCATTTACGCTTTCTGTCGTTTCCCTTTACGGTCTTGACTTACTTGCTCGTCAATTTGTTGGCGCAAGTGTAGCAGAATCAATCGGAAAATTCTTTGCACCTCTATTCTCAGCAGCTGATGGTTATGTTGGTATTACGATTATTTTCGGTGCTTTTGCTTTCTTCTGGTTTATTGGTATCCATGGACCTTCTATCGTTGAGCCTGCAATTGCTGCTATTACATATGCCAATGCTGAAGTAAATATGAACCTTCTCCAACAAGGTATGCACGCTGATAAGATCCTTACATCTGGTACACAAATGTTCATCGTCACTATGGGTGGTACAGGAGCAACCCTTGTAGTTCCATTCATGTTTATGTGGTTGTGTAAGTCTAAGCGTAACCGTGCCATCGGACGTGCTTCAGTAGTTCCTACATTCTTCGGTGTAAACGAACCAATCTTATTTGGTGCACCACTTGTTTTGAACCCAATCTTCTTTATCCCATTCATCTTTGCACCAATTGCAAACGTATGGATCTTTAAGTTCTTTATTGAAACACTTGGCATGAACTCATTTACTGCCAACCTTCCATGGACTACACCAGGACCTCTTGGTATTGTTCTTGGTACAAACTTCCAGTTTTTATCATTCGCTCTCGCAGCATTATTAATTGTAGTAGACGTTGTTATCTACTATCCATTCCTCAAGGTTTATGATGAACAAATTCTTGAAGAAGAACGTTCAGGTAAAGCTAATGATGAATTAAAAGAAAAAGTAGCTGCAAACTTTAACACTGCAAAAGCAGATGCTATTCTTGAAAAAGCTGGAGTAGATTCAGCACAGAATACAATTACTGAAGAAACAAACGTCCTCGTTCTTTGTGCGGGTGGAGGAACAAGTGGTCTTCTTGCCAATGCTTTGAATAAAGCCGCAGAAGAGTATAAAGTTCCAGTTAAAGCTGCAGCAGGTGGCTATGGAGCCCACCGTGAAATGTTACCAGAGTTTGATTTGGTTATCTTAGCACCACAAGTTGCTTCAAATTTTGAGGATATGAAAGCTGAAACAGATAAACTAGGCATCAAATTGGCGAAAACAGAGGGTGCTCAGTACATTAAATTGACACGCGATGGACAAGGTGCTCTAGCCTTTGTTCAAGCTCAATTCGATTAACGATAGGGACTGTGAAACAGTCTCCTATCGTAACGGAAATCGCTATGGCGATTTTCCTAATCGCCTTGTTAATTCGTCGGTAAAAACATATCGTTTTTACCTCCTCATGTCACAATTCGGTGGCTTGGAACAAGAAGTGAGATGGAGATGGATGGCTCACTAACTCCTCTCCCCTCACTTTTCATTTTATCCAATCAAGAAATAGGTGAAAAAATGACAAAAACACTTCCTAAAGATTTTATTTTTGGTGGCGCAACTGCAGCTTATCAGGCAGAAGGTGCGACTCATACAGACGGTAAAGGACCTGTTGCATGGGACAAATACTTAGCAGACAACTATTGGTATACTGCTGAACCAGCAAGTGATTTTTACCATAAATATCCAGTAGACTTACAGTTGGCGGAAGAATATGGCGTAAACGGAATTCGTATTTCTATTGCTTGGTCACGTATTTTCCCAACTGGTTATGGTGAAGTCAATCCAAAAGGGGTAGAATTCTATCATAAGTTATTTGCAGAATGTCATAAACGTCATGTAGAACCATTCGTAACTCTTCACCACTTTGATACTCCGGAAGCTCTTCACTCAAACGGAGACTTCTTGAATCGTGAAAATATCGAACACTTCGTAGATTATGCTGCCTTCTGTTTTGAAGAGTTCCCAGAAGTCAACTACTGGACAACCTTCAATGAAATTGGCCCAATCGGTGATGGTCAATACTTAGTCGGTAAATTCCCTCCAGGGATTCAGTATGACCTTGCCAAAGTCTTCCAATCTCACCACAATATGATGGTTTCTCATGCGCGTGCTGTGAAATTGTATAAAGACAAAGGGTATGAAGGTGAAATTGGAGTTGTGCACGCTCTTCCAACTAAGTATCCGTTGGATCCTAAAAATCCTGCAGACGTACGTGCGACTGAGTTGGAAGATATCATCCACAACAAATTTATCTTGGATGCTACTTACCTTGGACACTATTCCGATAAAACTATGGAAGGTGTAAACCACATTCTTTCAGTTAATGGTGGTGAGTTGGATCTTCGAGACGAAGACTTTGTGGCACTTGATGCAGCTAAAGACCTGAATGACTTCCTTGGAATTAACTACTACATGAGTGATTGGATGGAAGCCTTTGATGGTGAAACTGAAATCATCCACAATGGTAAAGGGGAGAAAGGAAGCTCTAAATACCAAATCAAAGGTGTTGGACGTCGTGTAGCTCCTGACTATGTACCTCGTACTGACTGGGACTGGATCATCTACCCTCAAGGTTTGTATGATCAAATAATGCGTGTCAAGAAAGATTATCCAAACTACAAGAAGATCTACATCACTGAAAACGGACTTGGATACAAAGATGAATTTGTGGAAAACACTGTTTACGATGATGGCCGTATCGATTATGTGAAACAACATTTGGAAGTATTGTCTGATGCGATTGCCGATGGTGCAAACGTCAAAGGATACTTCATCTGGTCATTGATGGACGTCTTCTCATGGTCTAATGGTTATGAAAAACGTTACGGACTCTTCTACGTTGATTTCGATACACAAGAACGTTATCCTAAGAAATCTGCACATTGGTACAAGAAATTAGCTGAAACAGGCCTTATTGAGTAGATGTAACGATAAAAAAGTCTCACCATTGGTGAGACTTTTTAAGGTGTCGACTTAATAATTTTTGTTTGTTTAGACAAAGTTTTTAGGGTTTCTTGGCTAAGTTTTGAATCTGAAATAATCGTATCAATATCAGCGATATTATAGAAAGTATAAAAATCAAACTTATTAAATTTACTGTGGTCAGCAAGAAGAATCTTTTTATTAGCATTATTTAATGCTAGCTTTTGGACTTCACCTTCATCTTCGCTAAAAGTAGCGATAGCATGATCTTTTATACCATTGCAACTAACAAAAGCTTTAGAGAATTGAAGACTTTCGATATCTTGGAGCGTTAAGGTTCCGACAAAGGCACCAGTGATTTCTCGATAATTTCCACCAATCAAAATTAAATCAGTCAGTTTTCGTTCATTCAAGATAATGAAAACAGGAAGGCTATTTGTTACTACACGAATATTATCTATTGGAAGTTCACGCGCAAAGAACTCAAGAGTAGTACCTGGACCGATAAAAATCGTTTCTCTTTCTTCAACTAAATGACCAGCAAATTTTGCGATTTCTTGTTTTTCAGCAATCTGAAGACCTTGTTTTTCGACATTTGAGCGTTCATTTGCTAACAGAGAACCAGAACGAAGTTTTTCAGCGCCTCCATGCACTCGAACAAGTAGATCCTTGTCAGCTAACTCTTGCAGATAACGTCGAGCAGTCATATCAGAAATATCTAAACGATTCATTATTTCTTTAACTGTGATGGTTCCTCTTGTATTAACAATCTCTAAAATCACATCTAGTTTTTCTTGTTTTAGCATTGAATCACCCCCATATCCAATATCATTTTATCATATTTTAAACATCTAAGCAACTTAAATAAAACAAAAATAAACAAAAACAAAAAACATCTGTGTTTATTTTTAACTCAGATGTTTTTATATTTTTTAATTAGTCTAATCCGTAATTATAATCATCGTCCTGCATAGCTTCAACTTCACCAAGTAGATATCCGTTACCAACTTGAGAGAAGAAGTCGTGGTTGGATGTACCAGTTGAAATCCCGTTCATAACAATTGGGTTTACATCGTCAGCTGAGTCAGGGAAGAGAGGATCTTGTCCTAGGTTCATAAGAGCTTTATTGGCGTTGTACCGAAGGAAAGTTTTCACTTCTTCAGTCCAACCAACACCATCATATAAACTCTCTGTATAACCTTCTTCATTTTCATAAAGTGTGTAAAGAAGGTCGTACATCCAGTCTTTTAATTTTTCTTGCTCTTCTTCTGGTAATTCGTTAAAACCAAGTTGGAATTTATAACCAATATATGTTCCGTGAACTGACTCGTCCCGAATGATGAGTTTGATGATTTCAGCAACGTTTGCCAACTTGTTATTTCCTAGATAGTAGAGTGGAGTGAAGAAACCAGAGTAAAAGAGGAAGGTTTCAAGGAATACACTAGCCACTTTCTTTTCAAGTGGTGTTCCGTTAAGGTAAATCTCATTGATGATTTGTGCCTTTTTCTGAAGATATGGGTTTGTATCAGTCCATTCAAAGATTTCTTCAATCTCAGTCTTGGTATTCAAGGTTGAGAAAATAGAAGAATAAGATTTAGCGTGGACAGATTCCATGAATTGGATGTTGTTAAAAACAGCTTCTTCGTGAGGAGTACGAATATCATCGCGAAGAGCATTTACCCCTGTTTCAGACTGCATGGTATCCAAAAGTGTCAAACCGCCAAAGACTTTTCCTACCAAGTCTTTTTCTTGATTTGATAACTTTCTCCAGTCATCTAAGTCATTAGATAAGGGAATACGTGTATCCAACCAAAATTGTTCAGTTAGTTTTTCCCAGGTTGATTTATCGATGACATCTTCGATAGCATTCCAGTTAATGGCTTTGTAGTAAGTTTCCATTACAAATCTCTTTCTTTTGATTTTATTAAAATAGTGATGAATGTTCTATCCTTGTGTGATTGGGTTACCGCACAAAAAGTCGGTACTCCGACTTTTTGATGTTACCTTATCTTTGTAAACAAGATTTTAGTGAGATTTTAAATCACACAGCTTTCACATTGGTTAGCACCAACTTCACCGCCGTCATCTGTGTAGGTACGAACGTAGTAGATAGACTTAATGCCCTTGTTAAATGCGTAGTTACGAAGGATAGATAGGTCACGTGTTGTTTGTTTGTTCTCTTTCTTCCATTCGTAAAGACCTGTTGGGATATCACTACGCATGAAGAGAGTAAGTGAAAGCCCTTGGTCTACGTGCTCAGTTGCAGCAGCATAGACATCGATAACTCTACGCATATCCATGTCATAGGCAGAAGTGTAGTAAGGAATAGTTTCAGTTGATAATCCTGCAGCAGGATAGTAAATCTTACCAATTTTCTTCTCTTGACGTTCTTCAATACGTTGAGTAATTGGGTGGATAGAAGCAGACACGTCATTGATGTAGCTGATAGAACCATTCGGCGCTACAGCAAGACGGTTTTGGTGGTAAAGTCCATCTGCTTTAACTTTATCTCGAAGTTCAGCCCAATCAGCTGCAGACGGGATAAAGATTCCTTCAAAGAGTTCTTTAACACGATCAGATTTTGGAACAAATTGACCAGACGTATACTTATCGAAATAAGTACCATTTGCATAGTCTGATTTCTCAAAGTTGTGGAAGGTAATGCCACGTTCACGCGCAATATTGTTTGATTCTACCAAAGTCCAGTAATTCAAAAGCATAAAGTAGATGCTTGTAAATTCAACAGACTCAGGAGATCCATATTCGATCAATTGCTGAGCAAGGTAGCTGTGAAGTCCCATAGCTCCAAGTCCAAATGTATGAGCTTGGCTGTTTCCGTGGTCGATTGTAGGAACAGCGACGATGTGAGAACTATCTGTAACGAAAGTTAAAGCACGTACCATTGCACGGATCGAACGTCCAAAGTCAGGTGAAGTCATCATGTTGACCACGTTTGTTGAACCAAGGTTACATGAAACGTCAGTACCCATTTTAAGGAATTCTTGCGCATCATTGATAAGACTTGGTTCTTGGACTTGAAGAATCTCTGAACACAAGTTACTCATGATGATCTTACCATCGACAGGATTAGCGCGGTTTGCTGTATCGATGTTGACTACGTAAGGATAGCCAGATTCTTGTTGTAGTTTAGAAATTTCAGTTTCCAAATCACGCGCCTTGATCTTTGTCTTACGAATGTTTGGATTTGCAACTAGCTCATCGTATTTTTCAGTGATGTCGATATAGTTGAAAGGTACTCCATACTCTTTTTCTACAGAATATGGGCTAAATAGGTACATTTCTTCATTCTTACGAGCCAATTCGTAGAATTTATCAGGTACCACAACACCAAGCGAAAGTGTCTTCACACGAACTTTTTCATCAGCATTTTCTTTCTTAGTAGAAAGGAAAGCGATAATGTCTGGGTGGAAGACGTTGAGGTAAACAACCCCAGCACCTTGACGTTGACCGAGTTGGTTTGAGTAAGAGAAGCTGTCTTCGAAGAGTTTCATAACTGGTACGACACCAGAGGCAGCACCTTCATATCCTTTGATAGGAGCTCCAGCTTCACGAAGGTTGCTGAGGGAAATTCCGACACCACCACCGATACGTGACAGTTGAAGTGCTGAGTTGATAGAACGTCCAATAGAGTTCATATCATCTGTTACCTGAATCAAGAAACAGGATACCAATTCACCACGACGTGCACGGCCTGCATTCAAGAAAGAAGGTGTAGCAGGCTGGTAACGCTGGTGGATGATTTCATTGGCAATATCAATCGCGATAGCTTCGTCACCATCAGCAAAGTAAAGAGCGTTAAAGAAGACACGGTCTTCCATGCTCTCAAGATAGTACTCTCCGTCATTAGTTTTCAAGGCATATTGATTGTAAAACTTGTATGCTGCCATGAAAGACTTGAATTGGAAGTTTTGATCCTTAATAAATTGGTAAAGCTCTTCTAAGAATTCTGGACGATATTTCTTGATAAACGCTGTTTCGATATAGTCTTGTTTAATAAGATAATCGATTTTATCAGTGATAGAATCAAAAACCATAGAATTTGGTACAACATTTTCTTTAAAGAAAGCGTCCAAGGCTTCTTTATCTTTGTGGAGCATGATTTGTCCATTAACAGGACGGTTGATTTCATTATTTAGACGGAAGTAAGTTACATCCTCAAGTTGTTTTAATCCCATAAAATTTCCTTTAATTCATTACAAAAGAAAGGCTTCTAAGATTGACATAGAAGCTTTTAATCCTGATACTTAAGCAAGTTCTTTAAGTTTTGCTGGTTGGAAACCAGAGAAAACTTCAGTTGGTGTTTGAATGATAGGAGCAGCGCTGAAGCCTAGCTCTTTAACTTGTTCAATAAATTCAGGTTGTTCATCAAGATTGATTTCGCGATATGCGATGTTGTTACTATCTAAGAATCGTTTGGTCATTTTACATTGAACACAATTGTTTTTAGAATAAACGGTTACCATTCTGTAACTCCTCTTTCAAAATTTAATTACTTCTTAAGTATATCAGAAAAAAAATCTTTGTCAACGAAGAAAAACTAAATATTGTAGAATTTTTTTAGATGAGAGTTATCTAAACACAATATATAGTGATTGCAAAAAATAAAACCCATAAATAACAGCGTTTTCTAAATGTTAAAATTATAAAAAACTATATGATGTATTTTGATACATAAAATAGAAGATTTTCAGCAAGTTATCTGAAAGGAAAAAGAAGAAATCCCATAAAATACTTGAAAAAATTCCTAGAAGGTGATATAATATCAAATTGTAAGGGTTATCAGATATAACTCAAAAAGAAAACATTTAAAGGAGAGTCAAATTATGGCTTCTAAAGATTTCCACGTAGTGGCAGAAACAGGTATTCACGCACGTCCAGCAACATTGTTGGTACAAACTGCTAGCAAATTTGCTTCAGATATTACTCTTGAGTACAAAGGTAAATCAGTTAACCTTAAATCTATCATGGGTGTTATGAGCCTTGGTGTTGGTCAAGGTGCTGACGTTACAATCACTGCTGAAGGTGCAGACGCTGATGATGCTATCGCTGCTATCTCAGAAACAATGGAAAAAGAAGGATTGGCATAAGGATATGACAGAAATGCTTAAAGGAATCGCAGCATCTGATGGTGTTGCAGTTGCTAAAGCATATCTACTCGTTCAACCGGATTTATCATTCGAGACTATTACAGTCGAAGATACAAATGCAGAAGAGGCTCGTTTGGATGTTGCTCTTGAAGCTTCTCAAAACGAGCTTTCTCTTATCCGCGAGAAGGCTGTAGGTACGCTTGGTGAAGAAGCAGCGCAAGTATTTGACGCTCACTTGATGGTTCTTGCTGACCCTGAATTGATCGGTCAAATTAAAGAAACAATTCGTGCTAAGAAAGTAAATGCAGAAGCAGGTCTGAAAGAAGTTACAGACATGTTTATCACAATCTTTGAAGGCATGGAAGATAATCCATACATGCAAGAACGTGCTGCTGATATTCGTGACGTTACTAAACGTGTTTTGGCAAATCTTCTTGGTAAGAAATTGCCAAACCCAGCTTCTATTAATGAAGAAGTGATCGTGATTGCACATGACTTGACTCCATCAGATACTGCTCAATTGGATAAAAACTTTGTAAAAGCTTTTGTAACAAACATTGGTGGACGTACAAGTCACTCAGCTATCATGGCTCGTACACTTGAAATTGCAGCTGTATTGGGTACAAACAACATCACTGAACTTGTAAAAGATGGTGACATTTTGGCTGTTTCAGGTATTTCAGGTGAAGTGGTTATCAACCCAAGTGAAGAACAAATTGCAGAATTCAAAGCAGCTGGTGAAGCTTACGCTAAACAAAAAGCTGAATGGGCTCTTTTGAAAGATGCTAAAACTGTTACTGCAGATGGTAAACACTTTGAGTTGGCAGCAAATATCGGTACACCTAAAGACGTTGAAGGTGTGAACGAAAATGGTGCGGAAGCTGTTGGTCTCTACCGTACAGAATTCTTGTACATGGATTCTCAAGATTTCCCAACGGAAGACGACCAATACGAAGCTTACAAAGCGGTTCTTGAAGGTATGAACGGTAAACCTGTTGTTGTTCGTACAATGGATATCGGTGGGGATAAAGAACTTCCTTACTTCGATCTTCCTAAAGAAATGAACCCATTCTTGGGCTACCGTGCTTTACGTATCTCAATCTCTGAAACTGGTAACCAAATGTTCCGTACACAATTGCGTGCATTGCTTCGTGCATCTGTTCACGGTAAATTGCGTATCATGTTCCCAATGGTTGCTTTGTTGAAAGAGTTCCGTACTGCTAAAGCTATTCTTGAAGAAGAAAAAGCAAAATTGGTTGCTGAAGGTGTTGCTGTTGCGGATGATATCCAAGTTGGTATCATGATTGAAATCCCAGCTGCAGCTATGCTTGCAGATCAATTTGCCAAAGAAGTTGACTTCTTCTCAATTGGTACAAACGACTTGATCCAATATACAATGGCGGCAGACCGTATGAACGAACAAGTTTCATACCTTTACCAACCATATAATCCATCGATCCTTCGTTTGATTAACAACGTAATCAAAGCAGCTCACGCTGAAGGTAAATGGGCTGGTATGTGTGGTGAAATGGCTGGTGACCAAACTGCTGTTCCACTTCTTGTTGGAATGGGCTTGGATGAGTTCTCTATGTCAGCTACATCTGTTCTTCGTACACGTAGCTTGATGAAGAAACTTGACACAGCTAAGATGCAAGAATACGCTAACCGTGCTCTTACTGAATGTTCAACAATGGAAGAAGTTCTTGAGCTTTCAAAAGAATACGTTAACTTCGAATAATCATTAAAAACCTTGTAACTTTGGTTGCAAGGTTTTTTTGTTCTATTATATAGAAAACTCTGTCTGTAAAATTTCCAAAAATTATGGTAAAATAGACAACGGAAAATACAAGGAGGCAACTATGCAAAATAGACCAATCATTATCGGAGTAACAGGAGGTTCTGGAGGAGGAAAAACAAGTGTTTCTAAAGCAATTTTATCTCATTTTCCCAACGAAAAAATTGCTATGATCGAACACGATTCCTACTATAAAGACCAATCTCATCTAACCTTTGAAGAACGAATCAAGACTAACTATGATCATCCTTTTGCTTTTGATACTGACTTGATGATTGAGCAAATCAAGGAATTGTTGGCGGGTCGTCCTGTAGATATTCCTACCTATGATTATGCTGCCCATACTAGAAGTTCGAAAACCTATCGTCAAGAACCTCAAGATGTCTTTATCGTAGAGGGAATCTTAGTTCTAGAAGACAAACGCCTTCGTGATTTGATGGATATTAAGATTTTTGTAGATACTGATGACGATGTACGTATCATTCGCCGTATCAAACGTGATATGGAAGAGCGTGGTCGTAGCTTGGATAGCGTTATTGATCAATATCTTGGTGTAGTAAAACCTATGTATCACCAATTCATTGAACCTACAAAACGTTATGCTGATATTGTGATTCCTGAAGGAGTAACCAATACGGTAGCGATTGATTTGTTGACTACTAAGATTGAAAAGATTTTAGAAGAAGCTCGTTTAGCTCAATAATAACTAAAAAAACTGTATCTCTTGATACAGTTTTTATTGTTTAATTTTCTCAAGTCTTGGAACAATGGCAAGAGTTAAAACAGCCGAGATAACTAATTCTGCTATCGAATTTGTAGAGATAACAGTCGCTAATAGTTTTTGAATATTTCCATCAAAAACATTACCAAAGAGGAAGAAGATACCACCTAAGACAAATACTGTATTAGTCAGTGAGCCAAGTGCACCTGCGAAGATCAGTCCGGCTTTTCCCTTTAGCAGTTTATAAACGAAATAAGGTGTCAAACCAATCAAGATACGTGGGACAATTGCAATCACAACTGAATATAGGTTACCATTAGGTACAAAAGGTGAGAAGAGATAGCTGGTTGGAAGAATTGTGAGAGTATTTACAGTCAAGCTAATCATTCCCATTAAGAAACCTAATGTTGCGCCAATTCTTGGTCCATAGATAATACTTGCAATAATGACTGGAATGTGGACGATAGTTGGTTTAATAGGAAAGGGCAGCACGTTAAATAGGATTGAGCTTAGTAAATGAATAACAATCATAATGGCAAAAAAGATAGCGATTGGAGCAATATTAGAGCGTTTGTTCATGAATTTTATCCTTTATTTCTTTTAAAATAGTTTCGAGATCAGCGAGAGCACCAGGACCGATATCACCACAGGCCAGTAGTGAATCTTTGGGAGAAATAATTGTATAACCATAATCTTCTAAAGTTTTAAGATTAGCTTGGGTCGCAGGATGGTCATACATCTTTGTATTCATAGCTGGAGCCAATAGTTTAGGTACAAAGTGTGGCAAAGCAAGAGCAGTAGCAGTCACCATATTGTCAGCAAAACCGTGAGCTAATTTAGCGATTGTATTGGCTGTAGCAGGAACTACGATAAATAAATCTGTTTCTTTTCCTATTTGAATGTGATTCACTTGATCTGGAAAAGGTTCCTGCATGACATCGAGATGTACTGTATTTTGAGAGAGTACTTGTAAGGTTAATGGCTGAATGAATGCAGTTGCTGCCTGAGTCATAAGAACAGTAACAGAATGCCCCTGTTTTTTCAAAGAACTAACTAGGTCAACTGTCTTATATGCGGCAATAGATCCAGTAATAGCGAGTGTAATACGGGCCATAATATTCCTTTCTTTTAGTCATAGTTTTTGATTTTCTCGAGAAGCAAATCAGCAATTTCTTGTTTACTCATAGCAGTTTGGAAAGAATTTTTTTCAACTAAGTAAGCCTTATGTTGGTCGCTACTAATCTGAGTAAGGTCGTTTGCAACAATTAAATCAGCTTGGTTCTTTTCAAGACTTTCCTGAGCAACTTGAATCAGATGTTCCTGACTGACATCAACCAGTAATTTAAATCCTATCATGTGAATCTTAGGATTCCATTCTTTAACAAGAGTTATGATTTTTGGATTCTTTTTGAGAAATAGAACCTGGACGTCTTCCTTAGATGAGATTTTGGTTTCCTGATTTTTCTTATCTAAAAACTCTGTTAAATCTTGACTAGCTTTAACCTCATCAAATCCAGTCATATAGACAGGAGTGTAATCTGATACAGCCATAGAATGGATTAATACCTGGTAATCCATTACCTTATCTTTCATGACTTGGAGCAAATCAGCTGTATTTTTTATTTCGATGATGGTCAAGTTTGGATGACTAACTGGCTTAACTGCCTGAAGAGTGGTAATCAAACAAACTTCATGACCAGCTTTTAGAAGAGTTTCAGTAATAATCTTACCTAGTCTACCAGAAGAGTGGTTGGTTATTGAACGAACACTATCAATTGCTTCGCTAGTACCACCAGAAGTAACTAAAATTTTCATAGAACTATTGTACAAAAAAATGAGCATTAAGTAAAATGAAAGCGATGTAACAAGGGCCGAAAATAGGATGTTAATCCATAGTTAAAATCTATAAAGGCATATAAAAAATTAAATAGAGATAAAGAAAGTCTGTTATTTAGCCATATTCACGAACGTTACTAATCATAATGACTGTTAAAAATCTTGTTTTATGATATAATGAATTAACACATTAGAGGCTAGAGGAGTTTTTTATGAAAACAGATATTGAAATTGCACAGAGTATTGAGTTAAAACCGATCGTTGATGTTGTTGAGAAACTTGGTATTTCATATGATGATTTGGAGTTGTATGGAAAGTACAAGGCTAAACTAAGCTTTGACAAGATTCGTGAGGTTGAGGCAAATCCAGTTGGTAAGTTGATTCTTGTTACAGCTATCAACCCAACCCCTGCTGGTGAAGGAAAGTCAACCATTACCATTGGTCTTGCTGATGCTTTGAATAAGATTGGTAAGAAAACAATGATTGCCATCCGCGAACCTTCTCTTGGCCCTGTTATGGGTATTAAAGGTGGAGCTGCTGGGGGTGGTTATGCCCAAGTGTTACCAATGGAAGATATCAACCTTCACTTTACTGGAGATATGCACGCTATTACAACTGCCAACAATGCTCTCTCTGCCTTGATTGACAATCACTTGCACCAAGGAAATGAGCTAGGAATCGACCAACGTCGTATTCTCTGGAAACGTGTAGTGGACTTGAACGATCGCGCTCTTCGTCACGTAACAGTCGGCCTCGGTGGTCCTCTTAACGGTATTCCACGTGAAGATGGATTTGATATCACTGTTGCTTCAGAGATCATGGCCATCCTTTGCTTGTCAACTGATATTGAAGATTTGAAACGTCGTTTGGCCAATATCGTCATTGGTTACCGTTATGACCGTACACCTGTTTCAGTGGGTGATCTACAGGTTGAAGGTGCCTTGGCATTGATTTTGAAAGATGCTATCAAACCAAACTTGGTTCAAACAATCTATGGTACACCTGCCTTTGTACATGGTGGTCCATTTGCCAATATCGCACACGGATGTAACTCTGTCTTGGCTACAACTACAGCCCTCCATTTGGCAGATTACACAGTAACAGAAGCAGGTTTTGGTGCAGACCTTGGTGCAGAGAAATTCCTCGATATCAAAACTCCAAACTTGCCAACTGCGCCAGATGCAGTAGTTATCGTTGCAACCCTTCGTGCTCTTAAGATGAATGGTGGAGTTGCTAAGGATGCTCTTACAGAGGAAAATGTGGAAGCAGTTCGTGCAGGATTTGCAAACTTGAAACGCCACGTTGAGAATATCCGTAAGTTCGGTATTCCAGCAGTTGTTGCTATTAACGAATTTGTATCTGATACAGAAGCAGAAATCGTAGCCTTGAAAGAACTTTGTGCTTCCATTGATGTTCCGGTTGAGTTAGCTAGCGTATGGGCTGATGGAGCAGAAGGAGGAGTGGCTCTAGCTGAAACTCTTGTTAAAACAATTGACGAAAACCCAGCTAACTACAAACGTTTGTATGACAATGACCTTTCAGTACAAGAAAAGATTGAAAAGATTGTCACTGAAATCTATCGTGGAAGCAAAGTAAACTTCGAGAAAAAAGCTCAAACTCAAATCGCCCAAATCGTACAAAATGGTTGGGACAAATTACCAATCTGTATGGCTAAAACTCAATACAGTTTCTCAGATAATCCAAATGCTCTTGGTGCACCTGAAAACTTTGAAATTACTATTCGTGAATTGGTACCGAAACTTGGTGCAGGCTTTATCGTTGCACTTACTGGAGACGTTATGACCATGCCTGGACTTCCAAAACGACCAGCTGCTCTCAACATGGATGTTGAAAGCGATGGAACTGTTCTTGGATTATTCTAATAAGAAAATTTAAAGACAAGCTCAACATCGAGTTTGTCTTTTTGAAATTACTAAAAAATCTCCTAGATGATGACTAGGAGATTTGTTTTTTATTTCATTGTTGGGAAAAGAAGTACGTCACGGATAGTAGTAGTATCTGTGAGGAGCATGCAGAGACGGTCAATACCGATTCCCAAACCACCTGTTGGTGGCATACCATATTCAAGGGCTTCAATGTAGTCGTAGTCAATGCCTGTTGCTTCATCGTCACCAAGTTCTTTGGCTTTAGCTTGAGCTTCAAAACGGCTAAGTTGATCGATTGGGTCATTCAACTCAGTAAAGGCATTACCGTATTCTTTAGTCATGATGAAGAGCTCGAAACGATCTGTAAAGCGCTCATCTTCAGGATTCTTCTTAGCAAGTGGTGATACAGCTACTGGGTGACCGTATACAAATGTTGGTTGAATCAATGTTTCTTCAACAAATTCTTCAAAGAAGGCATTGATGATGTGACCAACTTCTGTGTAGTGTTTTTCAACTGGAACTTTCTTCTCACCTGCGATAGCTTTAGCTTCTTCGAAAGTCATGTCTTGCCAGAAATCTACACCAGTAATTTCCTTGATAGCATCCACCATGTGTACACGTTTAAATGGTTCGTTAAGTTTGATCTCAGTTCCTTGATAGATAACTGGAGCGTCGCCTTTAACAGCTTTTGCAACGTGTTGGATAATGCCTTCAGTCAAGTCCATGATATCTTGGAAGTCTGCATAAGCTTGGTAAACCTCGATAGAAGTGAACTCAGGATTGTGTGTAGCGTCCATTCCTTCGTTACGGAAGATACGACCGATCTCATAGACACGTTCCATACCACCAACGATAAGGCGTTTCAAGTGAAGCTCAGTAGCGATACGAAGTACCATGTCGATGTTTTGTGCATTGTGGTGTGTGATGAATGGGCGAGCAGCAGCACCACCAGCTTCATTGTGAAGCACTGGTGTTTCTACTTCAAGGAAACCTTGAGCATCGAGGTAGCGACGGATTTCAGAAATGATTTTTGAACGTGTGACAAAGCGGTCGAAGCTTTCACGGTTAGAAATCAAATCGAGGTAACGTTTACGGTAGATTGTTTCAACGTCTGAAAGTCCGTGGAATTTCTCAGGCAATGGACGAAGGGCTTTAGACAAGTGTGTGATGTGAGTAGCCTTGATAGAGAGTTCTCCCATATCCGTACGCATCACTTCACCCTCAACACCTAGGAAGTCACCAAGGTCAGCTTTCTTAAAGATTTCGTAGTTTTCTTCACCGACAGCATCTTTACGAACGTAGATTTGAATTTGGCCTTCGCGGTCTTGAAGGTGAGCAAAACCGACCTTACCTTTCCCACGTTTTGTGACTAAACGTCCAGCAATAGTAGCAGTTTCGTTTAATTCGTGTAGTTGCTCTTTATCAAGGTCAGCAAATTTATCTTTTAGTTCTTGAGAGTTAGCAGTACGTTCAAAACGTTTACCGAAAGGATCAATTCCTTGGTCACGGAGTGCGGCCATTTTTTCACGGCGAACGATCTGCTGGTCATTCAATTCTTCCATATGTTCTGTTGACATGAGTTCCTCCTAATTTTAATCGAATTTTGAAATAATAAATCAAATTTTCACGATACTCCATTTTATCATAAATAGTCGAGAAATTCACGGATATTCTATAAAAACTAAAAAGAACTTGACGTAATAGATCAAGTTCAATTATTTTTTTGATAAGAAGTATCGTTCCAAGTTTTTAGAATGAATTTTTTAAAGTCTTCAGTTTCTATAATTGTCAGACTAGAATTGGCCAAACCGCCATCTTTGCGGAGAAGAGCTTCATTGTAGCCTAAAAGAGTACGAAGACTTGCAGTAAGGTTAGCTCCATGACCAACCAGTAAGAGTTGTTCAGCCTTCGTGTTTTTCAAAGATTTAATAAATTGAATAGTACGTTGAGTTGTGCTATAGAGTGATTCAGCTTCAAACATACTCGTATCAAACTTGGCTAAGTTTGTTTTAAAGGCTTGAATTTGCTGCGGATAGATTGCATTTAAAGTAGCAATTTTTAAACCTTCTAGTTTGCCAAGGTGCCATTCTCTTAGTTCAGGTACACTTTGCAAAGGACATGGATTTGTCAGTTGGCTTTGGATAATTTCAGCTGATTTTACCGCTCTCGGTAAATCACTCGAATAAATCTTGTCAAAAGGGATATCTTTCAGATATTGACCCAAGTCCTTTAAGGTATCAATAGACTCAGGAAGAAGTGGGGAATCTCCACCAGCGCCTTGAAAGCGACCCTCTAGATTCCAGACTGTTCGACCGTGACGGACAAAGTAAAGTTTCATCAGTTTATCTCCTCCAAGATATCAACAAAGCTGGCTTTTACAAAGTTTGCCAATTCTTTAGGTGCGATGATGATACTGTGCCCGACCTCGCCAGCTGAGACAATCATTTTTTCCAATTTTAAAGCTGTTTCATCAATAAAAATAGGGTAGTTGTGTTTTTGTCGGATACCGACAGGGTTATTTGCACCATGAATATATCCAGTTATTTTTTCTAAATCCTTTTGCGGAATCATACTCACTTTTTTGTTACCAGAAATCTTTGCTAATTTCTTTTCAGAAAGATGTTCAGTAATAGGAATAATCCCAATAACTGGACCAGTCTTGTCCCCTAAAAGAGCTAGTGTTTTAAAAATGTGATTTCTCTCATACTCAGAAGGAAGCTCTCCCTCTAAAGCATTGATTTGAATCCCTTGGTGTTCAACACCTGCCTTAGCTAATATTTGCTCGACTAAGGTCTTCTTTACTTTAGTTTTTTTTGCCATTATTTGTACTTATCCTCCAATTGACTCATCCAGATCCCTAACCAAATGCCAAGAGCAAAAAAGAAGGCGATGATGACATAGGAAACAAGTGATAAACCACTGTAGTTAATGCTTTCGGCATTACCCGCATTTGGAATCAATATCAAGAGTGTACTTGAAAGAACGATTGCAATGATGAAGTGATAAACACGAGAGTGATACACTCGAAGAGCGTAGTCCATCAATTTTGAAAGAATAATAAGAGTGGCAGCAGCCCCAATTCCTATTGGAAGAAAGGTACCAAATAAATCAAAAGTTTTAAATCCAGTTAACATTGGAGTATAAAGTCCTAAGATCAAAAGAAGATTTGAGGGGCTTAATCCTGGAACCAAGATACCTAGAGCAAGCAGAGCACCAGCTAGGATAAAACTTGTGAAACTTGCGCTGAGTGAACCAACAACAAAGTTTAAAGCATAAAGACCAATTCCAGAAACAATAAAGGTCACCCAAAACCAGATAAGATCGACTTTGTCTCTTTCTGAATCTTGAGTAGCCTCCCTTACAAGGCTTGGGACTGTACCAATAATGGCACCCGCAAAACTCCATAAAACATAAACCTGATAGTGCTCAAGGAGGTACTCAATTGGATAAGAAAACAGCCCAATACCTAGTAACATCCCAATAGCAACAGGTAAGAAATAAAGAATATCTTCTTTTAGGTTTTTGAATGGATGGGCAAGGAAACGAATCATTCTCTCATAGATACCCAAAATAGCTGCCAGAACACCACCAGATATACCAGGTAATATAAATCCTAGCGCAATAACAATTCCTTTAATCATTTTTGAAATCCAAGATAACATAAACTCTCTCCATATTTATTCTCTAAAATTCTCTTCTTGTATTATATCACAAAGTAAGAGAAATAAAAAAGCAAGCAGAAGGAATATCTGCTTGCTGATTGAAATTAAGGTTTTAAGAATAGTTTTCTAAACGTTTCTTCCTTATCTTTTGATAAAGAAATAAGATTTAAGTCTAGATGATGTTCAAATCCAACCAGGTTCCCTTTTGATGTATATTGATGAAGATCAAAGTCAAGGTCTGTATTTGGTGAACTTTCAAAATAGCCCGAATCTACACCATAGGAAGGAATCCAAATAGCT
Organism: Streptococcus infantis; assembly: GCF_047463315.1. Lineage (GTDB taxonomy): Bacteria > Bacillota > Bacilli > Lactobacillales > Streptococcaceae > Streptococcus > Streptococcus infantis_AB. The sequence goes on from NZ_JASHEB010000004.1 coordinate 183,223, forward strand.
GAAAACTTATCTGTACTAATGCTATGCTCCTCCATGAAGTAAACACCGATGTAGATACCGATGTTTTTAGCACCTAGAGATTCTAGTTTAGCACGGAAAGCTTCAACCCCTTTATTCATGTCTGACATGGTTTTTTCTTCGACATCTAACCAATAGTAGCTAGGGTTGTATGGGGAAGCTGAATTGTAGAATGCTTCAGCAGCCTTTTCCATTTCCTCTACACTTTTTCCAGATACATATGCATAGACAGCAACTGGAATATTCCTTTTTTGGAATTCTGTGATATGACTTTTATAAGCTTTATCTGTTCCATTCGTATAAGATGCATCGTTCTCAGTAGTAATCTGGTTTCCTCCGTGGACTCGAACAATAGCACCAGAGATGTTTTTAGATAAAATATCATAGTTGATCTCTGACGGTCTTTGCCAACCAGAGATATCGATGATAGGCTTATCCAAGTTATGTAGAGCTTGTGTTTCTATTTGAACTGGATTTTGTTTGGTTTTTACAGGATGTTCTTCGAATCGTGGACGATTGAGAATCAAGAGTCCTATAAAAGCAGCAAATATAATAACTATAAAAGCTGGATGAATTTTTTTTCTCATACCTCTATAGTTTATCGTAAATAATGAAAAAAATCAAAATATTTACTCAAAATTGAGTAATGACAGTCTTTTGAGTGGTATTGAGTTCATCAAATTTGTGTATCGTGAACTAAAATGTGGTATAATAATAAAGAATTTCTATAGAAAAGAGAAAAATATGGCAAATTATGCAATTATTTTAGCTGCGGGTAAGGGTACCCGTATGAAATCAGATCTACCTAAAGTTATGCACAAGGTTGCGGGAATTTCAATGCTTGAGCATGTTTTTCGTAGCGTTGGGGCAATTAATCCTGAAAAAACAGTTACCGTAGTTGGACATAAGGCTGAACTTGTAGAGCAAGTTTTAGCAGGACAGACTGATTTTGTCAGACAATCTGAGCAATTAGGTACTGGTCATGCAGTTATGATGGCCGAACCAATTCTTGAAGGCCTTTCTGGACAAACATTGGTTATTGCAGGTGATACACCATTAATCACGGGTGAAAGTCTAAAGAACTTGATTGATTTCCATGTAAACCACAAGAATGTAGCAACAATCTTAACTGCAGAAGCTGACGACCCATTTGGTTATGGACGTATTGTTCGTAATGATAATGCTGAAGTGCTAAGAATTGTTGAACAAAAAGATGCGACTGATTTTGAAAAACAAATCAAAGAAATTAATACAGGAACCTATGTTTTTGATAACGCTCGTCTCTTTGAGGCACTTAAGAATATCAATACCAACAATGCTCAAGGTGAATACTATATTACTGATGTGATTGGTATTTTCCGTGAAGCTGGTGAGAAGGTAGGAGCTTATACTCTGAAAGACTTTGATGAAAGTCTCGGTGTAAATGACCGTGTCGCACTTGCTACAGCAGAAGCTGTAATGCGTCGTCGTATTAACCAAGCACACATGGTCAATGGGGTAAGTTTTGTAAATCCAGAAGCAACTTATATTGATGTGGATGTTGAAATTGCTCCAGATGTACAAATTGAAGCTAATGTAACCCTCAAAGGTTCTAGTAAGATTGGTGCTGAGACTATTTTGACGAATGGAACTTACATTGTCGATAGTACTATCGGTTCAGGTGCAGTGATTACAAAATCAATGATTGAGGAGAGCACGGTTGCTGATGGTGTTACAGTCGGACCTTTCGCTCATATTCGTCCAGGGTCTAGCTTGGCAAAAGATGTTCATATTGGAAACTTTGTCGAGGTAAAAGGTTCTAGTATTGGAGAAAATACAAAAGCTGGTCATTTGACATACATTGGTAACTGTGAAGTTGGCAGTGACGTCAACTTTGGTGCTGGAACAATCACTGTGAATTACGATGGTCAACACAAGTTTAAAACTGTCATCGGTAACAATGTCTTTGTCGGATCTAATTCAACGATTATCGCTCCAGTAGAACTAGGGGATAACTCTCTTGTTGGCGCAGGTTCAACAATTACTAAAGATGTGCCTGCTGACGCTATTGCCATCGGGCGAGGTCGTCAAGTTAATAAGGACGAATATGCAACTCGTCTCCCTCACCATCCTAAAAACAAATAGGAGTTAACCATGGAATTTGAAGAGAAAACACTCAGCCGTAGAGAAATCTATAAAGGTCCTATTTTCCAATTGGTACAAGACCAGGTCGAACTTCCTAATGGAAAAGGGACAGCTCAACGTGATTTGATTTTCCATAATGGTGCAGTATGTGTTCTTGCAGTTACTCCAGATAATAAGATTGTTCTAGTCAAGCAATATCGCAAGGCGATTGAAAAAGTTTCTGTTGAAATTCCTGCAGGAAAACTAGAAATTGGAGAAAACGCTGATCCTGAAGCAGCAGCCCTTCGTGAATTGGAAGAAGAAGCTGCCTACACTGGGAAACTGACTCTTTTGTATGATTTCTATTCTGCTATTGGTTTCTGTAATGAGCGATTAAAACTTTATTTGGCAAGTGATTTGACAAAGGTTAATAATCCACGTCCACAGGATGAAGATGAAACTTTAGAATTACTTGAAGTTAGTCTTGAAGAAGCTAAACAACTAATCCAGTCTGGTGATATTTGTGATGCCAAGACTATCATGGCTATCCAGTACTGGGAATTACAAGAAAAATAGGGGAGGAACCTATGGGAAAACCTTTATTAACAGACGAAATAATCGAGCGTGCAAATCGTGGTGAAGATATCTCTGGTCCCACTTTAGTGGATGATCAAGAGACAAAGATATTATCTACTTCATCCCAACATTATAGAGCTTCACGTTCAAGTGATCATGGATTTAGTCAAGATACCCTAACGATTGAGGTTGAACCGCAAATCCATAAAAGTCGTCGAATTGAAAATACTAAGAGAAATGTCTTTAACTCAAAACTGAATAAGATTCTATTTGCTGTTATTCTTCTCTTGATTTTGCTAGTTTTAGCAATGAGATTTATTTAAGGGGAATGTCATGAAAATTGGAATTATAGCAGCTATGCCTGAAGAGCTAGTTTACCTGGTTCAACATTTAGAAAACGCTCAAGAAGAGACGGTATTAGGAAATCACTATCATACAGGCAATATTGGTTCAATCGAGCTTGTCTTGGTCGAGAGTGGAATTGGTAAAGTCATGGCTGCCATGAGTGTCGCAATCTTAGCTGATCACTTTAGAGTGGATGCTGTCATCAATACAGGTTCGGCCGGTGCTTTGGCAGCAGGTATTGAAGTCGGAGATGTGGTCATTGCTGATAAGCTAGCTTATCATGATGTTGATGTAACTGCTTTTGGGTATGAATACGGTCAAATGGCCCAACAACCACTCTACTTTGAAACAGATAAAAAGTTAGTTAGCTTGATTCAAGAAAGCTTGTCTAAACTAAACCAAAATTGGCATCTAGGTTTGATTGCGACCGGTGATAGTTTTATTGCGGGTGACGATAAGATTAAAGCTATAAAAGAACATTTTCCTCAGGTGCTTGCGGTTGAGATGGAAGGAGCGGCTATCGCTCAAGCAGCTCACGCGCTGAATCTACCTTTCTTAGTTGTCCGTGCCATGAGTGATAATGCGAATCACGAAGCTTCTATTTCATTTGATGAATTTATCGTAGAAGCAGGACGCAGATCGGCTCAAGCCTTGTTGACACTTTTACAATCTATTCATGATTAAAATAAAAAGAACACTTGTTAGTGTTCTTTTTTTAGGAAAAAAAGAAGCTTGTCTCTGATAGAGTTATTTTCAGTCTTTTTTGATATAATAGAAACATTGATTTGAAGAATAGGAAGAGAAAATGAACCCTTTATTAAACGGTATGAATGACCGACAAGCTGAAGCGGTCCAAACAACAGAAGGTCCACTGCTGATCATGGCGGGGGCTGGTTCTGGTAAGACACGAGTTTTGACCCATCGTATTGCCTACTTAATTGATGAAAAGATGGTTAATCCCTGGAATATTTTAGCCATTACCTTTACGAATAAAGCAGCACGCGAGATGAAAGAACGTGCCTATGGGCTCAATCCAGCTACACAGGACTGTTTGATAGCGACCTTTCACTCTATGTGCGTCCGTATCTTACGTCGTGATGCGGATCATATTGGTTACAATCGTAACTTTACCATTATCGATCCAGGTGAGCAGCGAACGCTGATGAAACGCATTCTCAAGCAGTTGAACTTGGATCCTAAAAAGTGGAATGAACGCTCTATTTTAGGGACCATTTCTAATGCTAAGAATGATCTAATTGACGATGTTGGTTATGCTGCTCAGGCAGGAGATTTATATACAAACATTGTCGCTAAGTGTTATGAGGCCTATCAAAAGGAACTCCGTCAATCTGAGTCAGTTGACTTTGATGATTTGATTATGCTTACACTTCGTCTCTTTGATCAAAATCCTGATGTCTTGACTTACTATCAGCAAAAATTCCAATATATCCATGTCGATGAGTACCAAGATACCAACCATGCCCAGTACCAACTGGTCAAACTGTTGGCTTCTCGTTTTAAAAATATCTGTGTTGTTGGGGATGCGGACCAGTCTATCTACGGTTGGCGTGGTGCTGATATGCAGAATATCTTGGATTTTGAGAAGGATTATCCTCAAGCCAAGGTTGTCTTATTGGAGGAAAACTATCGCTCAACCAAAACCATTCTCCAAGCAGCAAATGACGTTATTAAAAACAATAAAAATCGCCGTCCTAAGAATCTATGGACTCAAAATGCGGATGGGGAACAAATTGTCTACTATCGTGCCAACGACGAACAAGATGAGGCTGTTTTTGTAGCCAAAACCATCGATGAACTTGGTCGTAGTCAAAACTTCCTTCATAAAGACTTTGCAGTCCTTTACCGTACCAATGCCCAGTCACGTACTATTGAGGAAGCTCTGCTCAAGTCTAATATTCCTTATACCATGGTTGGTGGTACCAAGTTCTACAGCCGAAAAGAAATCCGTGATATCATTGCTTACCTCAATCTCATTGCCAACCTAAGTGATAATATCAGTTTTGAGCGTATCATCAATGAACCAAAGCGTGGTATTGGACCAGGTACTGTTGAGAAGATTCGTGATTTTTCTAATTTGCAAGAAATGTCCATGCTAGATGCTTCAGCAAATATCATGTTATCAGGTATCAAAGGTAAAGCGGCTCAGTCTATTTGGGATTTTGCAAATATGATCCTCGATTTGAGGGAACAACTTGATCGACTTTCAATCACTGAGTTGGTAGAAGCAGTATTAGAAAGAACAGGTTACGTTGATATCCTGAATGCCCAAGCAACCTTGGAGAGTAAGGCTCGGGTTGAAAATATCGAGGAGTTCCTCTCTGTTACGAAAAACTTCGATGATAATCCTGAAAGTGACGAAGAGGAAACAGGACTAGATAAACTTAGTCGATTCCTGAACGACTTGGCTTTGATAGCAGATACGGACTCAGGTAGCCAAGAGACGTCTGAAGTAACCTTGATGACTCTTCACGCGGCCAAAGGACTCGAGTTTCCAGTTGTCTTTATCATCGGGATGGAGGAGAATGTCTTCCCACTTAGTCGTGCCTCTGAAGATCCAGATGAATTAGAAGAAGAACGTCGTTTGGCCTATGTAGGAATCACACGCGCCGAGAAAATTCTCTATCTAACCAACGCTAACTCTCGCTTGCTTTTCGGACGTACAAGTTACAATCGTCCGACCCGTTTTATCAACGAGATTAGTTCAGATTTGTTGACCTATCAAGGTTTGGCTCGTCCAACAAATACTAGCTTTAAATCTTCTTATACAAGCGGAAACACTACATTTGGTCAAGGAATGAGTCTGGCACAAGCTCTTCAAGAACGAAAACGGAATACTGCGCCTACATCTATCCAATCAAGCGGTTTACCATTTGGACAATTTGCATCTAATAGTAAATCGTCATCTAGTGAAACTAGCTGGTCTATCGGAGATATTGCTCTTCATAAAAAATGGGGTGAAGGAACTGTGCTTGAAGTTTCAGGTAGCGGATCAACTCAGGAATTGAAAATCAATTTCCCAGAAGTCGGTTTGAAAAAACTTTTGGCTAGTGTAGCACCGATTGAGAAAAAGTAAGTTTCTAAACGAATAAAATATCCTCTTGAAATAGCAAGAGGATATTTTTTTGATTCTCTTATCACAAGATTGTGATAGTTTACAATTTTTAACAAATAGCTTTTTAAACTTCACCATCTAAAAAAATAGTGTATAATTAAAAATGTTTTTGAAAGGAGAAGAAAATGACTGAAAAACAAATGAAAACATTGGGTTGGATTGCAACCTTTATGTCTGTTATGATGTATATCTCATATATTCCACAAATTATGAACAACCTTGCGGGTCAAAAAGGGAATTTTATCCAACCAGCAGTAGCTGCACTTAACTGCAGTCTTTGGGTTTACTACGGACTCTTTAAAAAAGAACGTGATATTCCTTTGGCAGCAGCTAATGCACCAGGTATTGTTTTTGGGATTATCACAGCTTTGACAGCTTTATTTTAAAAATAAAAAGCAACTAGCAGAATGTTCTGCTGGTTGCTTTTATTTGTTTACAAAATATATTTCTCAATAGCGCGTGCAACGCCTTCTTCTTCATTGCTAGCAGTTACGGCATCAGCAAGAGATTTGACGTGGTCGCTGGCATTTCCCATAGCAATCCCTAACCCTGCAAACTCAAGCATCTCAATGTCGTTATTGGCATCACCCATGGCCATGATTTCAGAAGGCTGGATATCTAAAATCTCAGCCAAGCGAGAAAGAGCAGAAGCCTTTGTTGTACCAAGTGGCATTGCTTCATAGATAACAGGTTGAGAACGAACACCGCTAAATCCCTGACAAAGTTCATCCGCAAATCGTTGTTCAAAATCATCTGTTTGTTCTTTTGTACCTAAGAACATGCCTTGGAACATACGATACTTACCACTAGTAGCTTCTTCCAGTGAGATTTCAGTCAGATCAGCAAAGACAAGTGTTGCATCATATTGAACGATAGGATTTGGTTTGCCTCCGAGAACGAAGTAGTGTTCCTCGTCAAAGAGAGTCAACTGGACCTCGCTCTTTTCAGCAAGGTCATTCAGGTATTCAATGTCAGATTTGCTAAGTTCTCGCCAGTCAACAAGGCTCCAGTCACTAGTTTGGTGGGTAGAACAACCATTGTTGACAATAACGTATTCATTCTGCAAATCAAGCCCGAGTTTCTTGTAGTAGGGAAGAACTCCAAAGAGAGGACGTCCAGTACATAGAACCAGTTTGACACCTTTTTCGATAGCTTTATGAATAGCATCAATATGAGCCTGAGGAATTTCCTTGGCTTCGTTGAGCAGAGTTCCGTCCATATCCAGAGCAAGTAGTTTAATCATAGTATTTCCCTTTCTCGTGTTTTGCCTATATTATAGCATATTTTGAGAATCAGAGACAGAATCTTCTTTTAAATCATGGTATAATAAAAGGTAATAAAAAAACAAATGAGGCAGAGATGAAACTACTTTATACCGATATTCGGACTTCTTTGACAGAAATCCTGACCAAGGAGGCTCAAGGACTAGTTGACCAAGGCAAACGAGTCTTTTATATCGCCCCTAACTCTCTTTCTTTTGAAAAGGAACGTGCCGTGCTGGAGTACTTGACTCAGCAGGCTTCTTTTGCTATTACAGTCACGCGCTTTGCTCAAATGGCTCGTTATTTGGTTTTAAACAATATACCAGCGAAGTCTAGTCTCGATGATATCGGTCTGGGTATGGCTTTTTATAAGTGTTTGTCTGAGATAGACGCTAAGGATTTGCGTGTTTACGGGGCTATTAAGCAAGATCCGCAATTCATCCAACAACTGATTGAGATTTATCATGAAATGACAACCGCGAAGATGAGCTTTCTGGATTTAGAAAGTCTATCTGACGCTGATAAACGTTCTGATTTACTCTTGATTTTTGAAAAGGTAACAGCATATCTCAATCAAGGTCAAGTTTCACAAGGAAGCCCATTATCGTATCTGATTGATGCTATTGAAGAGGATAAGGTAAGTAGCGATTTTAGTAAGATTGCCCTAGTTATTGATGGTTTTACTCGTTTTTCTGCAGAAGAGGAACACCTAGTGGATTTGCTCCATCGTAAGGGTGTTGAAATTGTTATTGGGGTTTATGCGACTAAAAAAGCTTATACAAGTCCTTTTACTGATGGGAACCTCTATCAAGCCAGTGTTGAGTTTTCGCATCATTTAGCCTTTAAATATCAGACTAAGGCAGAAGATGCATGTCAAGAACACGGAAATCTTGATGCTTTTGCTAAAGCCTCAAAACTACTGGAAAGTGCCTATGATTTTTCTGAAATTAGCTTAGATGTTAATGATGAAGATAGACAAGATTTACAAATCTGGTCTTGTCTGACACAAAAAGAAGAGCTGGAGCTAGTTGCTCGCAGTGTTCGCCAGAAATTGCACCAAGAACCAGAACTGAGTTATAAGAATTTTCGTATTCTACTAGGAGATGTAGAGTCCTATAAACTGTCCTTGCAGACAATTTTTAATCAATATCAGATTCCCTTCTATTTGGGTAAGAGTGAGTCTATGACTCATCATCCTTTGACTCAATTCGTAGAATCCATCGGACGTCTCAAACGGTACAATTTCCGTCAAGAAGATTTGATTAATCTCTTACGAACTAACTTGTATACGGACCTTAGTCAAGAGGAAATTGATAGCCTTGAACAATATCTCCGCTATCTGGGGATTGATGGTCTTTCTAATTTTAAACAAGAGTTTACAAAGTCACATCACGGAAAGTTTGATCTAGAAAAATTAAATGAACTTCGACTTCGTATCATTACACCTTTAGAAAATTTACTAGGAAGTCGCAAGCAAAAGGCTGAAAATATTCTTGCAAAATGGAACAACTTTTTGAAGGAAGCTCATTTGACCAAGCAGTTACAAGTCTTAACAGAAACATTGGAGGTATCTGAACAAGAAAGACAAGAAGAAGTCTGGAAGGCTTTTTGCCATGTTATGGAGCAATTTGCAACCGTATTTGAAGGTTCACTGGTTAATTTAGATGATTTCTTATCTTTACTTCATTCTGGGATGTCCTTGACGAACTATCGCACAATACCAGCAACGGTAGATACGGTTCTGGTGCAAAGTTATGATTTGATTTCACCTTTGACTTCTGATTACATCTATGCACTTGGCTTAACCCAGGATCATCTACCTAAAATCACCCAAAATACTAGTCTTTTTAGCGATGAAGAAAGGGAAGTACTGAACCAAGCAACCCAAGAAGGTTCTCAATTACTGATTGCAAGTCAAGAAAACCTTAAGAAAAACCGCTATACCATGCTTTCTTTGGTCAATTCTGCCCGTAAACAGTTAGTCTTGTCAGCACCAAGTTTGTTCAATGAAGACGAGAGTGAAGAGTCCATTTATTTGAAGGAATTGCAAAACTTAGGTTTTACCAAGATCGAAAAAAGAATCGACAGAAAAAATCTATCGAAAGATGATATTGGTTCTTATCACAGTCTTTTGTCTAGTCTTGTTGCCTATCATCAGCAAGGTGAGAGTGAGACAAGTGACCAAGACTTAACTTTTATAAAAGTTCTGGCTCGTGTCATGGGGAAAAAGTTGGAAGACCAAGGTTTAGAAAATCCAGTCCTGCCTACAAGTCCTCGCAGTAAGACTTTAGCGGCAGATACTTTAGATGCCTTGTATCCTCAAAATCAAGATTTTTATCTATCAACATCTGGTCTAACAGAATTCTATCGAAATGAATACAGCTATTACCTTCGGTATGTATTGGGCCTACAGGAAGAATTGCGTTTGAAACCTGACGCTAGAAGTCACGGGAATTTCTTGCATCGTATTTTTGAACGTGCGATGAAACTTCCTGCTGATACATCTTTTGATCGCCGTTTAGAACAGGCCATCTCTGAAACTAGTCAAGAAAGAGAGTTTCAAGCTATTTATCAAGAAAGTTTAGAATCTCAATTTGCTAAGGAAGTTCTCTTAGATGTGGCACGTGCTACTGGACATATTCTTCGTCACAATGCTGATGTCGAAACAATTCAAGAGGAGGCTGTTTTTGGTGGCAAGGAACAAGCTTTTGTACAGTTAGATAATGGTCGTAATGTCTATATTCGTGGGAAGGTTGACCGAATTGACCGTTTGAAAACTTCTGATGCTATCGGTGTTGTAGATTATAAGTCTTCTTTGACTCAGTTCAAGTTTCCTCTCTTTTATAACGGTCTTAATTCGCAATTGCCGACTTATCTTGCCGCCCTCAAGCAAGAAGGGAATAGAGACTTCTTTGGTGCCATGTATTTAGAGATGGCTGAACCGATTCAGTCATTACAAACTGCTAAAACTCTTTCAAAGGCAGTAACAGAAACCAATAAGAGCATGAAATACCAAGGTCTCTTTCTCGAAAAAGAGATGCAACACCTCGGAGAGTTTTACAATAAAAACAAGACCTATCAGTTATCTGATGAAGAATTCCAATTATTACTAGACTATAATGCCCTTATCTACAAAAAGGCAGCAGAGAAGATTTTATCTGGTCAATTTGCTATCAATCCATATACAGAAAACGGTAGAAGCATTGCGCCCTATGTCCAGCAATATCAATCTATTACAGGTTTTGAAGCTAATTATCATCTAGGTCAGGCTAGATTGTTAGATAAGGTAGCTAAGAGCAATGACAAGGAAGCATGGTTTAATAAAATCAGAGAGGAGTTGGAGCGATGAAATTTTTATCTCAAGAAGAGATTAAAGAGTTACAAGTAGCAGAAGCTCAGTCTAACAAGAAACCTAAGAAAACGGCTGAACAAATTCAAGCAATCTATAGTTCTGGTCAAAATATTCTAGTTTCAGCTTCTGCTGGTTCAGGGAAGACTTTCGTCATGGCTGAACGAATTCTTGACCAACTAGCGCGTGGAGTAGAAATTCGCCAACTCTTTATTTCAACCTTTACTGTTAAGGCAGCAACCGAGTTAAAAGAACGCTTGGAGAAGAAAATCAGCCAACAGATCCAAGAAACGCAAGATGTGGAACTAAAAAAGCATCTTAGTAGACAATTAGCCGATTTACCCAATGCAGCGATTGGGACCATGGACTCATTTACCCAAAAATTCCTGACCAAACACGGTTATCTCCTTGACCTCGCCCCAAACTTTCGGATTCTTGAGAATGAAAGTGAGCAACTCCTCTTAAAAAACGAAGTATTTCGGCAGGTTTTTGAAAAACACTACCAAAGTAAGGAACAAGAACATTTTAGTCAGCTGGTTAAGAACTTTGCAGGTAGAAGCAAGGATGCGCGTGGACTGCGTAAACAGGTCTATATGATTTATGACTTTTTGCAATCTACTAGCAATCCTCAGGCTTGGCTAGAGGAATCTTTCCTAAAAGGTTTTGAAAAGGCTGATTTTACGGTTGCTAAAGAAAAACTTGCAGAGGAAATAAAAGAAAGACTTTGGGATTTAGAAAGCTTTTTCCGCTATCATTTGGAGAATGATGGGAAGGAATTTGGTAAAGCAGCTTACCTAGAATCTGTCCAACAAGTCCTTGATGAAATCGGTGCTTTAACGACTGAATCGAATTTTAATCAATGTCAGGAAGTTCTTGATAGAATAGTAAATAATATTGGTAATGGTCTTGTCAATCGTAATCGTAATGCCGACCTTAAAATTTTAAGAGAGGCCTATAATGAAGAAAGAAAAGCAAAATTTAAAAAACTAAACTCTCTTCAAAACGAAATTACGTTACTAAAATTCCAAGAAGATTATCATCAAGAGTCCTGGGACTTGGCAAAGACATTCCAAGTGTTCATGAGAGATTTTGTTGATGCCTATCGACAACGAAAACGCGAAGAAAATGCCTTCGAATTTGCTGATATTAGCCACTATACCATTGAGATTTTGGAAAACTTCCCACAGGTTCGTCAAGAGTATCAGGAACGCTTCCACGAAGTCATGGTCGATGAATATCAGGATACCAACCACATCCAGGAAAGAATGCTAGAACTCCTCTCAAACGGTCATAATCGTTTTATGGTAGGAGATATTAAGCAGTCTATTTATCGTTTTAGACAGGCCGACCCACAAATTTTCAACGAAAAATTCCACAGCTTCGCTCAAGATGACACAGAAGGTCAGTTAATTCTGCTTAAAGAAAATTTTCGGAGCAGTTCAGAGATTCTTGATGCTACGAACGATGTCTTTAAACACCTCATGGACGAGGAAGTTGGAGAGATATCTTATGACGGTATGCATCAACTTGTTTTTGGAAATACTGATATTCAATCAAATCCAGAAAACAAGGCAGAAGTTCTCTTGTACGATAAGGATGATGATAGCGATTCTGATGATGAGGAGGAACTTGCAACTAATAAACTGACTGGTGAAATGCGAATGGTGCTCAAGGAGATAATTCACCTTCATAATGATAAAGGTGTACCTTTCAAGGACATTGCTCTCTTAACTGCTAGCAGAAGTCGCAATGATCAGGTTCTACTAGCATTGTCAGAGTATGGTATTCCTGTCAAGACAGACGGTGCTCAAGCAAACTATTTGCAATCCCTAGAAGTCCAGGTGATGTTGGATACTCTTCGTGTCATCCACAACCCTCTTCAAGACTTTGCTTTGGTTGCTCTAATGAAATCTCCGATGTTTAGCTTTGATGAGGATGAATTGGCTCGTCTCGCTCTCCAAAAATCTGAGGATAAAGTTCAAGAGAACTTTTATGAGAAATTAGTCAATGCTCAAGCGAAAACTAGTCTTCATAAGGATTTAATTAAGCCTGAACTCCATAAAAAATTAGAATTTTTCATGGAAACAGTCCAGGGTTGGCGCTTGTATTCCAAAACACATTCTCTTTATGACCTCATTTGGAAAATCTATAGTGACCGCTTTTACTATGACTATGTCGGTGCGTTGCCAAATGGACAGGCCAGACAGGCAAATCTCTACGCCCTTGCTCTAAGAGCGGATCAGTTTGAAAAGAGTAATTACAAGGGATTATCCCGATTTATTCGAATGATTGACCAAGTCTTGGAAGCCCAGCATGATCTTGCCAATGTTGCTGTAGCACCACCTAAGGATGCAGTAGAACTTATGAGTATTCATAAGAGTAAAGGGCTTGAATTTCCTTATGTCTTTATCCTCAATATTGATCAAAAATTCAACAAGAAGGATACTATGTCTGAGGTTATACTCAGTCGCACAAATGGAATTGGGTTAAATTATGTAGCTAGAGTAGCTACAAATGCAAAAGAGGAATATCTTCCATCATCGATTAAGTTATCCATACCAAGTTTAACTTACACGCAAAACGAAGAAGAGCTGCAATTGGCAAGTTATTCTGAACTCATGCGTTTACTCTATGTAGCCATGACTCGTGCTGAGAAAAAACTCTATCTAGTCGGAAAGGGATCAAGGGAAAAGTTGGAGTCTAAAGAATATCCGACAAATGGAAAAGGTCTTTTGACTCGAGAAACGAGACTAGATGCTCAGAATTTCCAGGATTGGATTTGGGCCATCTATCAAGCATTTTCTAAAGAGGATTTGCATTTTAGTGTACGCTTTGAAGGTGAAGAACAACTAACCGAAGAAGCTATTGGAAAATTGGAAACTAAAAGCCAGCTCCAAGATCTTTCTCAGGCAAGCAATCGTCAGTCTGATACCATTAAGGAAGCTCTACAAATGCTGAAAGAAGTGGAAGTATACAATGAAATTCACAGAGCAGCAATTATTCTTCCAAGTGTTCAAACCCCGAGTCAGATTAAGAAGTTTTATGAACCAGTCATGGATATGGAAGGTGTAGTAGTAGCTGGTCAAAGTAAACCAAAAGAAAATAGTATTCTGTTTGAACTTCCAGACTTCTCCAAGACAGAAAAAGTCACTGGAGCTGAAATTGGTAGTGCTACCCATGAACTCATGCAGCGAATCAATCTCGATAAAGAACCTACTTTGGAAACCTTGACAGAAGCATTGGAGCAAGTTCAGGCAACTTCAGCTGTTAAAGATAAAGTTAACCTAGAAAAAATCTTGTCTTTCTTTGATACAGTTCTTGGTCAAGAGATTCTTAAAAATCAAGATAAACTTTATCGAGAACAACCCTTCTCTATGTTAAAAAGAGATGCTAAGAGTCAGGAAGACTTTGTTGTCCGTGGAATTTTAGATGGTTATCTCCTCTATGAGGATAAAATTGTTCTCTTTGACTACAAAACAGATCATTATGAATATCCAAGTCAACTGATTGAACGTTATAGAGGTCAATTAGACCTTTATGCAGAAGCCTTATCCCGTTCTTATGAGATAGATAAGATTGAAAAATATCTGATTTTGCTAGGCAAAGATATGGTTGAAATAGTAGAAGTTAACTAATCTTGTATAAACTATTGCCTTCCTTGGCAGTAGTTTTTATTTATTTTCAGTTATGGTATACTAGTTTCAGAAAAGGATGTAAAAGAATCTATGCCAAAAGAAATCGATATCGAATACTATCACCAATTAGCTTTACAAAAGCAAAAAGAGCATCGTAAATTTCTTGGAAATCTGAAAAAGAAAGCTCCAAAAAACCTAGATAAGATTGCGCTGGAGATTCACCAGGAAGTTTTTGAAGAAATTGATTGTACAGCCTGTGCAAACTGTTGCAAGAGCCTTGGACCAGACTTTAAAGAAGCAGATATCACACGCATTGCCAAGTACTTTAAAATGAAATTACCTGCTTTCGAAGACGAATTTCTACAGGTGGATGAAGACGGTGATAAGGTATTTAAATCTATGCCTTGTCCCTTCTTAGGTGGCGATAATCTATGTTCTATCTATGATGTTCGTCCTAAGGCTTGTAGAGAATTTCCACATACCGACCGAAAAAAGATTTATCAAATCAATAATCTGACTATCAAAAACACTTTAACCTGTCCTGCGGCCTATCTTTTCGTTGAGAAATTAAGAGAAAAATTAGAGTAAATTTTCTATTTTATAATAAATTTTATCCTCAAGTAGACTTGCTATTTGAGATTTTTTGTATATTTATTAACCTTGAATATTTTTACTTGCTAGAGAAAACCTGTCTTTATCTTAAAGTTTCTTTAACTTTTTCTTAAAGAAAACTAATATAAGGTATCTTTAAGCGATATTCTGTATAGTTATACCATTACTAAGAAAGGAGTGCCGGTATGAACTATATAGTAATTCCAGCTTATCAACCTGATAATAAACTTATCAAACTCATCGAAAAAATCCATGAAAAGAGTGATTTTCATATTCTAGTTATCGACGACGGCAGTTCATCAAAGTGTCAAAATATCTTTGATAAAGCTGAGCAATATGCTACGGTACTCCGTCACGAAGTGAATCAAGGTAAAGGGCAGGCGCTTAAAACAGCCTTTTCTTATATCCAAGAGCAAAACATTTATGGAACTGTCGTAACAGCAGATGCGGATGGGCAACACAAAATTTGGGATATTTTCCGTGCGGCTAACAAAGCTTCTGAAAATCCTAACAAGCTAATCTTGGGTGTGCGTGCCTTTACAGGTAAGGTTCCACTCCGTAGTCGTTTTGGGAATAGCCTGACAAAAGTACTCTTTAAATTACAAACAGGAGTAGGAGTAACAGATACTCAGACAGGCCTTCGCGCCTTTACAACAAATCTCATTCCTTTTATGCTAAAGATCGAAGGTCAACGTTATGAATACGAAATGAACATGCTTCTGGAAGCAAGCAAAGAATATGAAATCTTAGAAGTACCAATCGAAACGGTCTATATCAATGATAATGAGGATTCACACTTCCGTCCAATAAAAGATGGGCTCATGATTTATAAAAATATCTTTAAATTTGCCTTATCATCCCTTAGTAGCTTTGTTGTAGACTATATCGTTTACGCTATTGCAATCTTGTTTTTAGCAACAGCGCCAACAAGTTTCCGGATTTTTCTTGCTAACGGTATTGCTCGTGTGACCAGCTCCATTTTTAACTTTTCTACTAATAAAAAACTTGTTTTTAAAAATGAGGATGGTCTTGTGAAAACAGGGATAGGATACTTCGGTCTGGCAGTAGGACTCTTTATTCTTGACACGTTGCTTATTCGTCTATTCTATGCAGTATTTGGAATGAATCTCTTAATCGTTAAAATTATTGTTGGAATTCTTCTCTTCGCTGTCTCTTGGACAGTGCAAAAGAAATTAATCTTTAAGGAAAGGACATCAACTGTATTATGAAATTTTTAAAAAAACCATATGCTTATGCCTCGATTCTCGGTTTACTCTTGACAGGATCCTTTAGCTACTCCATGCTGAAGACTTTTGTCCTTGCTGAGACTATTTCGACAGTAGCAACAACTAGCACTAGTAAAAATACTGCCACGGCAAGCCAAGCAGCTAAAACAGCAACAGTAACTGACTCAAGTTATAAGGACGAGAATATCTCTATCAATTTGACTGAAACAACGGTCAAAAATACGCAAGTCTACGTTGCAGATATTAGGGTAAGCTCATCAGATTATCTGAAAACAGCCTTCGCCCAAAATGCCTTTGGGACCAACGTAACTGCAAAAACTTCTGAAACCGCTGCTGATAACAATGCTATTCTAGCAGTCAATGGAGACTACTACGGTGCCAACTCAACAGGATATGTTATCCGTAATGGAGTCGTCTATCGTGATAGTGTACGAGAAGATTCTAGCAATGGTGATTTAGCTATTTATAAGGATGGTTCTTTCAAGATTATTTACGAGGATCAGATTTCAGCTGACCAACTAGTTAAAGATGGTGTTGTCAATCTCTTGGCTTTTGGACCAACTTTAGTTGAAAATGGTGAGATTGCAGTAGGAACAAATGAAGAAGTTGGACAAGCTATGGCATCAAATCCTCGTACTGCGATTGGAATTATTGATGAAAACCACTATATTATCGTAGTTTCAGATGGACGTACTACTGAAAGCAAGGGTCTCTCACTATACCAAATGGCTGAAGTTATGAAATCATACGGTGTAAAAACGGCCTACAACCTTGATGGTGGTGGATCATCTACGCTTTACTTCAACGGTCAGGTTATTAACAAGCCAACGACTGGAGGAAATAGAATTTCAGAAAGGGCGGTGAGTGATATTGTCTACATCGGTTATTAATCCTAACAAAAAACGCTTTAAAAAAACTGTCATCTCTTATACACTAATTACGATTTTCTTCTTTGCTTTTTCTAGAATTTATGAAGCATTTAGTTTTGGAGAGACATCAGTTCATATGCATTACTTGTTCGCTGTACCTCTGGTGGGTGGGATAATACTAGCAATCTTGCTCAAAGCTTTTCCGTATTTGTCCAGAATTAGCCTTAATTTATGGAATTCGGCAGTAGCTATTGTTACAACAGGGACACTATTCCGAGGTATTGTCAATCTATCTGGTCGTTCAACCACACTTGATGCACCATATTGGTATGTAGGTATTAGTTTTGCAATCTTAGCTATTCTATCTACATTTATAAATCCTCTTCTAACTAATAAACGTACCAAAGTAATAGAAGGTTAATTATTAGAATAAAATAAGTAGTCGTTCAGATATTGTTCGACTGCTTTTTGTTGACTTTTATTTCTAAATTGTTTTAACAATATTACAACTTTCTTTCTTCTTAAAGATGTTACTTTTATATTTGAAATTATATTGTATAATAAAATGGATAATTCTCGTCTGTAATAGAGATAAGCAAGAAATAAAGAATATGAATTTATAAAATTGAAAGGATAAAATAATGAAAAAGTTATTGCTGGCTAGTACAGTTGTTCTTTCCATAGCAGGGATTTCTAAAACTACTGTATTTGCTGAGGAAAACCATTCTACAAACAATGTACAAAATTCAGAAAAAACTGTAGCAAATGGAACGAGTAAGGAAGCTAAAGAGAAAAAGAAAGCTCAAGGTCAAGATCAGAACGATAAGCAGAATCAGAACGAAACACAAAACAAGGCAGAAAAGGATTCTTCTCAATCTACACAGAAACAAGAAACAGCCCTTACCAAGGATAACTCTTCAACAGAAGAAATTACTGAAGAGGTCAACAAAGAAGGTTGGCAAAAAGAGAATGGTCAATGGCGTTATTATGAAAATAAAAAGGCTGTTACGAATTGGAAAAAAATAGCTGGTCACTGGTATTATTTTAACCAAGACGGTACCATGCTTAGCAATAAAGTTTATGATGACTATCTCTTTAACAAAAGCGGAGCTATGGTTGAAACTTCTTGGGTAAAAATGGATGAAAAATGGTATTATGCCACAGAATCAGGAAAGATTATCCGCAACAAATGGGAAAAAATTAACGGTTTTTGGTATCGTTTCGACGAAACTGGTGCCATGTTAACCAAAACCATTTATAACGACTACCTTCTTCAAAGTAGCGGTGCTATGCATGAGAAGGGTTGGGTAAAGATGGATGATAAGTGGTATTATGCTACAGAATCAGGAAAGATTATCCGCAACAAATGGGAAAAAATTAACGGTTCATGGTATCGTTTTGATGAAACTGGTATCATGTTAAGCAAAACCATTTATAATGACTATCTTCTTCAGACTAGCGGTGCTATGGCTGAAAAGAACTGGGTAAAAATGGATGAAAAGTGGTACTATGCTACTGATTCAGGAAAAGTCGTTCGTAATAAATGGGAAAAGATTAATAGCTCTTGGTACCTATTTGATAAAGACGGGGTCATGTTGAGTAGTCAATGGAAAGATAAATACTACCTAAAAGATAGTGGCGCCATGGCTCAAAATGAATGGTTCTTTGATAAAAAATACAATAGTTGGTTCTACTTAAAATCAGATGGTTCTTATGCTGAAAATCAATGGCAAGGGTCCTACTATCTCAAATCATATGGTTATATGGCCAAGAATGAGTGGATCTTTGATAAGAGTTACAATGCTTGGTATTATCTAAAAGAAGATGGACTATATGCTACTGGAACACTCAAAATCAATGGTAAAAATTATAGCTTTGAAAATAACGGGAAGTGGATTTCTAACCCATCTAGTTATTATAAAGTAAAACCAATAACAGCCTATGTTTATAGTGCTTCTGGAGCTAGACTTAGCTATATTTCTCAAGGTACTATAGTTGCTGTTTCTGACACAGAGTCTCAAGGTGACCGACTCCCAGTCCAAATTTCTGGACTTTCAGGCTTTATGAATAAGAGTGACCTTGCAGCTGTTAACACTAATAATGAGTTTATCCCTCATTACACAAGTGATGGTCGTTACGTTTATCACGAGTTATCACCTTATACAAGTATTCGTGTAGCACCTCATAGTTCATCGATGGCTATTGGTACAAAATACTATTCAGCAGATGGCGTTAACTTCGATAACTTTAAAGTTGAGAATCCATTCTTATATAGAGATCTAAGGAAGCCAACAAATTATACAGCAGCTGAACTAGATAAAGTTTATTCTCTTATGAATATTCAGGGGAGCCGACTTGCAGGTAAAGGAGAGGTCTTCAAAGAAGCGGAGAAACGTTATCAGGTCAACGCACTCTATCTAATGGCCCACAGTGCTCTGGAAAGTGCATGGGGACGTAGTCAAATTGCTAAAGATAAGAATAACTTCTTTGGTATTACCGCCTATGATACAACTCCATATGATTCTGCAAAGAGTTTTGACAATGTTGATAAGGGAATCTTGGGTGCAGCTAAATGGATTCGAGAAAATTATATTGATGAAGGTAGAACCTATCTTGGTAACAAATCATCTGGTATGAACGTTCTTTACGCTTCCGATCCATATTGGGGTGAAAAGATTGCTAGCATTATGATGACAATCAATAGTAAACTTGGTGAAAAAGATTAAAATATTTTAAAATCGATAACTTTAAAATGGTTATCGATTTTCTCTATTATAAATCATAAAAAATAAAGGGTTTACTTTTTTAGTAAACCCTTTTTTGGTTGTGAACTTAAATCATATAAAATTAGACCACTTTAATTGTGTTCATTAAAATTAGTTATTTTTAGATTTAAGTGAGTTTCTAACAACTAGAATTGATGAAACAAGGATGAGAGTACCAAGAATTGTTACAAATGTTCCTTTTCTTTCACCAGTTTCTGGAAGCCCTGGCTTATCTTCAGTTGTAGTTGTTGTACTTGAAGTAGCCTTAGGTTCTACAGTTGTAGTTGAAGTAGTTGTAGGCTCTTCAGTTGTAGTTGTAGTTGAAGTAGTTGTAGGTTCTTCAGTTGTAGTTGTTGTGCTTGAAGTAGTCTTAGGCTCTTCAGTTGTAGTTGTTGTGCTTGAAGTAGTCTTAGGTTCTTCAGTTGTAGTTGTTGTGCTTGAAGTAGTCTTAGGTTCTTCAGTTGTAGTTGTTGTGCTTGAAGTAGTCTTAGGTTCTTCAGTTGTTGTTGTTGTGCTTGAAGTAGTTGTAGACTCTTCAGTTGTTGTTGTAGTTGAAGTAGTTGTAGGCTCTTCAGTTGTAGTTGTAGTTGAAGTAGTTGTAGACTCTTCAGTTGTTGTTGTAGTTGAAGTAGTTGTAGGCTCTTCAGTTGTAGTTGTAGTTGAAGTAGTTGTAGGCTCTTCAGTTGTTGTGGTTGTTGAAGTAGTTGTAGGCTCTTCAGTTGTTGTTGTAGTTGAAGTAGTTGTAGGCTCTTCAGTTGTTGTTGTAGTTGAAGTAGTTGTAGGCTCTTCGGTTGTAGTTGTTGTAGTTGAAGTAGTTGTAGACTCTTCAGTTGTTGTTGTAGTTGAAGTAGTTGTAGACTCTTCAGTTGTTGTTGTAGTTGAAGTAGTTGTAGGCTCTTCAGTTGTAGTTGTAGTTGAAGTAGTCGTTGGCTCTTCAGTTGTTGTGGTTGTTGAAGTAGTTGTAGGCTCTTCAGTTGTTGTTGTAGTTGTTGAAGTAGTCGTTGGCTCTTCAGTTGTAGTTGTGGTTGTAGTTGTAGTAGTAGTAGTTGAAGTTTGATCGCCATCCACACCACCGTTTGCATTGATGTTTGCTACAGACGCGTTTACTTCTTTGGCCACAACCGCAGTTTCACCTTTGACTTGGTACCAAACTTTTGTGTTGTTCTTGAAGTCTTTTTGCTTTTCATTTTCTAATTTTGTACGATAGAAAATTAGAACGCCAGTCTTGTTGATCAAGTCTTTTGGAATTGTAACAGTGATTTTTCCAGAAGCATCAATTGTGAATGTTGATCCAGGAAAGGCCGCTAAGAAATCGTCGATAGCAGTTGCACCACCGTAATATCCAGGTTTATTACCTGTTGTAGTAATACTGAAGCTATCTTTTACAAGTGAATGACCACCTTGGATTTCATCTTCCACACGAACGTCGCCGTCCACTTCTAAGTTCATTGCGTTGATTGTCAATGTCCAAAGAATGTGTTCAGGATCATTAGCGTGCATATCCCCAGCTTTTAAGTAGAATGGAGCGTGGTTTTCGCCAGTCGCCTCTTTCTTAACGCTTAGATCTACTGTCTTATCTCCACTGATGATAGTGAATTTACCAACATGTTCTTTATCAGTTGCTGTATCATTATGAACTTCAATCTCAAATTCACCCCAACCACGGATGTTTTGAAGGTTTTTGATAGCTTCGTTAAAAGTAACAGTAGCAGAGCCATCAGTAATGACCATGTCTCCAACGTAAGTTCCGTCGATGTTTAGAGGAATAGTCTTTTTAAAACCTACCCCATAGACTGTACCAGAACTAGTCCAATTAACTTTTAATGTATCACCTGGTTGGATTTTTTGTGCGTGCTCGTCAAATGTAAACTTAACAGTTGTTTGTCCACCATTTGTGAGTTCATTTGATGAAACAGTCAGTGAGCTAATATTATTACTGACATCTCCAGCTTTTACCACATCAGACTGCGAAAATACTATGAACAATAAGGGTAAAAATACAAGAAAGAAGACTTTTGCAAGTCTACTTAGATTATTTTTTTTCATTTCCTTCTCCTATTTGTCTCCAAATTTTTACACTTATTTGTATGTTAAAACCAAAACTTACAAATATATGCATAATTATATAGGTTACTTTTTCAAGACAACACTACTAAAAATGCACCTCCTACTAGTCAATTATCAAAAAAATATCCTACAAGGTGAATTATATCACAAATAAATAAAACTTCAAGTATTTAACTATTCTAATTATAAAATTATATTAAATTCTCTGAAAAAATTTAAAACATTTACTTTGAACAATGTTTGTAAGCAATGATTCATTCGTCGAGGAAATGAAAAAGGACTATTTTTGAAATAGTCCTTTATATAGTTAATCAATCTTTAACCTTATTCTTTTTCATTTTTACGTAAGAATGCAATGGCACCGATTGATGAAATGAGAGTTACAAAACCAATGATAGTAACTAACGTTCCTTTGCCTTCACCAGTATTAGGAAGTCCCGGTTTGTCGTTTGTTGTTGTTACTGTAGATTTAGGTTCTTCACCAGTGGTTGTTGTAGTTGTTGTGCTTGAAGTAGTCTTAGACTCTTCAGTTGTAGTTGTTGTGCTTGAAGTAGTCTTAGGCTCTTCGGTTGTAGTTGTTGTGCTTGAAGTAGTCTTAGGCTCTTCGGTTGTAGTTGTTGTGCTTGAAGTAGTCTTAGGCTCTTCAGTTGTAGTTGTTGTGCTTGAAGTAGTCTTAGGCTCTTCAGTTGTAGTTG
>NZ_JASHEB010000005.1:0-189569 GCF_047463315.1 Streptococcus infantis
AAGTCTACAAGTCAAGTAGCAATGAATTAGTCTTGACAGTTGTTGGAGATCCGATTTCAGAAGAAGAATTAGAAACCATTAGCCAAAAGCAAGCCTCTTACGGTATTCAATCTGTTCAATTGAAAGTCAAGCAATTCAACAATTCGACAAAATTAGATAGTGAGACGATCAAGGAATTTTACGAAAACATTGACAAGTATATCGATCAAAAACTCTCTGAAAAAGATTCACAAGATGACATCGTAAAAGAAATTGAGGCAGACAAGGACTGAGAATATTGACCTTATCTAACTCATGGAAGCAAATCTTGGGAGGATATCCTATATCCAAAAGTTAATGGATAAAAGAATTGTTGATGAAGATTCCATTTGTGGTGGTTTGACCAATTACGATAGCATGTTGAAATATCAAAAAATTGGTGAAATGGATAGCAAATATCCTTTTTTATCTTGTTCTAAATCCGATTTTTGGATGGAATAACAGATGATAAAGCAAATCATTTCGAAAATACAACAAAAAGACAAACGCCAAAAATGACGTTTGTCTACGTTCTGACCACTCTATTCAGAGTGATTTTTGTATTTTAATTTTCTAAAAATAACTATCAAGATAGCTGAAGCCACAGCTACAAAAAAGAATACCGACAGTACATTCGGATAAACCGGATATAAATCAGGTGCAAAGAAATAAACAACAATTGACAAAAATAAACCTAAAATTAAACCTAAGAAAATCCCATAAGTTAATTTTGACATATCCTATTCCACCCCTTAAACAACGCTACAAAACCTACACTACTTACGACGTAATTGCTTCATCAACTTGCTAACGTGGTAAAATCTCATCATTTATTATTTATCTATACACCAATTATACTCCTAGAAATCATCTGTGAATAGTCCTTCTTAGCAATTTACCGGTTGTCCGATTCTTTATTTTTCTTAGCATCCTCTACTAGGTACATGATCGGGAGAAGGATAAAGATAAATTGGCTTGTGAGTACAGGGATTAATGCTTGGCCTGTAAAAACGTTTAAAACCAGGTGCATGACAAGGGCTAATGCATTGACGACGAGCGCTACAATCATTAGGTCTTTTGTAAGTTGGTTTGTGTCTTGTTTTTTGATGTTGATTTTCATGTGAATCGCTCCTTAACTGTATTCCTTGTCTTTATTAAACCACTTTAAGGAGTCGTGCAATAGGCACTTTGGTCATTGATTTGGATTACTAAAGTCATGGCTTGGTTGATTTCGAAGGAACTGCGGATTCTATAATAGCAGTAACGCGTTACGCATTAAATGTGAATTAGTAGGAGTAACCCGCTTTCGGGTGTACTCCTACTTTGAAGCTTTAAAGGTGCAAGACGAAGGCTTGCACCGGTGCAACGTTACAGCTATTATGTAGAAATCCGCAAAGTTCCGTAGAAATCAACCTTATCAAAAAAACAGCAAACCAAATTGATTTGCTGTTTGTAAATGGCAATGAATTTATGCTTTGGATGGTTTAGATAAGAAGAATAAGTAAACTCCAAAGGCTAATTTAATAAAGGCATCAATATAAGCGATGGTCACGAGGGATGTTTGCGGAGAAAGGTATCCGAATGCTGCGTTAATCACACATGCCAACCCTAGGAAGATCATTGATTTCCCATGAACGAAGTAGTACGGTAAGAAATGAATTCCTGTCGCAAGGAGTGCGCCTAGCCAGATAAGTCTCCAGTTCTCTGATTCAAAAAACGGACCTCCTAAAAGTACTAGCAAAATAAATAAGAGAATCACCGAGTATAACGACACTTTTCGTTGGAAAGGCGTTGAAGGGCCTTCTGAAAACTTATGAAGGACTTTTTTATTCAGATTAATGGAAAAGAAGCTCACCATATACCCGATACTGAAAACCTGCATATTAATGATTTGTTCGCCACCTACAACTGTCGCAAGTGCAATTACGAATGCGACTGCGATGAGCCATAAGCCACACGCCTTTTTGTAGTTAAATTCTAATGTTTCTCCTTTGTTATAACCTAAAAATGACATACGTATTCCTCCAGTTAACTTTGAAACTTTTAACGACATCCTCTATTTTACTCCTGTAAAAAACGGATGTCAATCCGTCGCACTTTTGTCATGGATTGCCATTACTAAAGTCATGCTCTTTTGATAAAAACTTGCTCGCCAATTGATACACTTGCTGAATTGCTTTAGAATCGAGAGTCCATGTTTCTAATTCAGCCTTTATGAACGCAGGGTACTTCTTGCTAATATCTCGAAGGGCATTGCCAACAGATTTTCGGACATACTCGCTTTCGTCTTCTTTGAGGGCGGCAATTCTTCGGATGGCTTCATGGGGATGTTCTTTAAAATACGGCCGGCTCGTCCAGATTCGTAAGCCTTCTGTGACCGCTCGTCTTGTATTGGAACGCGGATGGGTTAGCCACTCGTCGATGACGGGAAGTGCTTTTTCATAGCTGACTTTTTTACAGTACTCGTCGAACGCCTTCGCTAACACTTCTTGCACTCTCCAGTTATCGTCCTTGGAAACCTCTTCTCTCAAAAAGGTGAGAACTTCCTCTTTCTGTGATAAATAGCCAAAAAGGAAGACTCCGTACATTCGAACCTGATACACCCCAGACTGTAATCGTTTTATTTCTCAACACGAGATTTGTTAGCGATATCAGCTAGGATAGTTGCTACAAATTCATCTACTGATACAGTGTTCGTTTCTTTTTGTCCATAGCGACGAACGTTGACAGTTCCATCTTCCATTTCCTTGTCACCAACGATCAATTGGTAAGGAATCTTGCTAGTTTGTGAAGCACGGATCTTGAACTGCATTTTCTCATTACGTTCATCCACATCAGCACGGACACCACGGTCACGGAGTTTCTTCGCTACTTCCCAAGCGTAGTCAACGTGTTTTTCGTTAGAAACTGGGATAAGGGTTACTTGATGTGGTGCCAGCCATGTTGGGAAGGCACCCTTGTAGTTTTCAATCAAGATAGCTGTAAAGCGTTCCATCGTTGAGATAACACCACGGTGAATCATAACTGGACGGTGTTCTTCCCCGTCTGCTCCAATGTAATGAAGATCAAAGCGTTCTGGAAGCAAGAAGTCCAATTGGATAGTTGAAAGAGTTTCTTCTTTACCAAGAGCTGTTTTCACTTGGATATCCAATTTTGGTCCGTAGAAGGCTGCTTCCCCTTCAGCTTCATAGTACTCAACACCCATATCATCAACGGCTGCTTTCAACATGCGTTGAGCATTTTCCCACATTTCATCGTTGTCAAAGTATTTGTGTTTGTCTTCAGGATCACGGTAAGACAAGCGGAAACGATAATCTGTCAAGTTAAAGTCTTCATACACATCGATGATCAATTGAAGGATCTTCTTGAATTCTTCCTCGATTTGTTCTGGAGCCACAAAGGTATGGCCATCATTCAGAGACATTTCACGCACACGTTGAAGTCCTGTAAGGGCACCAGATTTTTCATAACGGTGCATCATACCGATTTCAGCGATACGGATTGGCAATTCGCGGTAAGAGTGCACATGGTGTTTGTAAACTTCGATGTGGTGAGGACAGTTCATTGGACGAAGAACAAACTCTTCTCCATCCCCCATATCCATTGGTGGAAACATATCTTCACGGTAGTGATCCCAGTGACCAGAAGTCTTGTAAAGTTCTACTGAGGCAATTGGTGGAGTGTAGACGTGTTGGTAACCAGCAGCGATTTCCTTGTCGACGATGTAGCGTTCCAATTCACGACGGATAGTGGCACCATTTGGCAACCAGAATGGAAGACCTTGACCAACTTCTTGAGAAATCATGAACAAATCAAGCTCTTTCCCAAGTTTACGGTGGTCACGCTCTTTAGCTTCTTTACGCATTTGAAGGTAGTTCTTCAAGTCTTTCTTGTCGAACCAAGCGGTACCGTAAATCCGTTGCATCATCGCATTGTCGCTATTTCCACGCCAGTAAGCACCTGCCACATTCAAAAGGTGGAAGATTTGGATACGACCAGTTGATGGGACGTGTGGGCCACGGCAAAGGTCTACATACTCACCTTGACGGTAGATAGTCAAACCACCTTCATCTTCTGAGTGCTCTTCGATCAATTCCAATTTGTATGGATCATTTTTGAAGATTTCACGCGCTTCATCTTTGGTCACTTCTTCACGAATAGATGGGAAGTTTTCTTTAACGATTTTTTGCATTTCTTCTTCGATACGAGGAAGATCTTCGTTAGAGATTTGACCCGTTTGGTTGTCTGTATCGTAGTAGAAACCATCTTCGATCGCTGGACCGACACCCAAGTGGATATCTGGGAAGAGGCGACGAGCTGCTTGAGCAAACAAGTGGGCGGCGGAGTGACGTAAGATTGGAAGAGCATCTTCGTGATCAGGTGTCACAATTTCGATGCTTCCGTCTTCGGTGATGGCACGAGTTGTGTCGATGAGTTTGCCGTTAAATTTACCAGCAAGAGCTTTTTTAGCTAGAGAATTGCTGATGGATTGGGCAATTTCAAAAGTAGTAACGCCGGATTCGAATTCACGAACAGCGCCATCTGGGAAAGTAATTTGAATCATGATTTTCTCCTTATATTGACTATCCATTATTTCTATAGCAGAAGTGTTTCCCTATTTTGCAGGCTTAAATCAAGAAAAATAAAAAGCGACATCCAAAAAGGACGTCGCAACGTGGTTCCACCTTCATTTATGTTCCTCAAAAAAGAGGGACACCTCTGATTGGCTCTAACGTGGCCACCGTTTTATGTTTGCATAAAAGTCAGTAGAGTAGTATCAGTATAGTCTTCCTATGCGTTCTCAGCAACCACGCACTCTCTTGTAGAAAGGTTCTAAGTGACTTGTCTCTATGCATTATTATAGCATGATTGTGAGATTTTTCAAGGATTTTGTGAAAGTTTTTTGTTTTTCAGTTCTTGCATTAGATACCTGATAACGGCACCAATAACTGTACCTAGTAGAATAAGAATTTCATAGGCTAGGAAATAAACAATGATAAATTCTCTGAAAGGAATGATAGTAAAGCCATAGAGTAAGCAACTACCTAAAAGCCAATGCAGTGAAAAACCAAAACGGTAGCTATAAAGAAGAGAGACTATAAAAACTACAACAGGCGAAATGATGAATATATTTAGAAGATAGAGGCCTGTTAAATCAGGATTCGATGATAGTAGTATAAATAATCCATAAAGTGGACAATAAAAGAAAAATACGACCAGATAGTAGGGGAGATATTTGAAGAATTTACGCATGATCAATCACCTCGTTATAAAACTATCAACTTAGATGTCCTTCCTATGAATATTATAGCACATTTGCGGTAAGATTAGTAAATCAGTTGACAAAGAAGTTAGTTATTGGTAGAATAAGAACTGTCGTAAAGACAAATAACTTCTTCTTGGTTACAGGCATGCCAACCTGTCACTCGGATGAAGCCAAATAAAAAGGAGAAACATCATGGCAATCTCAAAAGAGAAAAAAAATGAAATCATTGCACAATACGCACGTCACGAAGGTGACACTGGTTCAGTAGAGGTTCAAGTTGCTGTCCTTACTTGGGAAATCAACCACCTTAACGAACACATCAAACAACACAAAAAAGACCACGCTACTTACCGTGGTTTGATGAAGAAAATCGGTCGCCGTCGTAACTTGCTTGCATACTTGCGTAAAAACGACGTTAACCGTTACCGTGAGTTGATTAACTCTCTAGGACTTCGTCGTTAATCTGCTTTATTTTCCACTTACATTGCGTTGTCACCTTACCTCGATATACTCAAGTATAATCTTCGGTTACGGTTCCTAGCACTGTAAGGTAAAATAAACCAGAATGATCTCCCTTCGGGGAGATTTTTTGTTTCACTAACATTTTTGTACAATCTTTGGCTTGTCGCCTAGTCTATAAACGTTTTATCCAGCAAGAATCATGATGCTAAGGGCGTTAAAAATCCGTATGAAAATAGGGAAAGGACACAGTGTTCAATGAACACAAGGAGTTTTATCTTTTTCACTAGGATTTTAGCCCGAGCTCAAATAAGCTCTCTGACTTCAGATGGCTTTTTTGTGTGCATTTTTCTAGTCTTGTCCCTGATTTAGAAATGTGGTATACTAATTATGAAAATTGTCTAAATTTTTAATATTTGATTAAGGGAGGGTTTCATGCTTTCCAAATTTTCTGGAAGCCATCAAAACCTGCGATATTTTTTTCTGCTAGCTTTTTTGCTTGTAGCATTGGGAGTTTCTCTATTTTTTGCTGTTTCTATGGGTTCTGTTCAAATTAGTTTAAGTGATACCTATCGGATTATATTGAGTAAGATGGGAGCTCCGTTGGATATAGGAGACATTTCAAAATCTACACTTGCTATTGTTTGGAATATGAGGTTACCCCGGGTTTTTCTTGGTTTGATAGTTGGTGCAGGCCTTTCCATGTGTGGTAGCGTTATGCAGTCAACGGTCAATAATCCAATTGCAGAGCCATATGTGTTAGGTATTTCTGCCGGTGCAACTTTTGGTGCGACTTTGAGTATAATTCTTGGTTTTAAAGTCATGATTGGACTTGGTTCTTTCATTGGTGCGATTTTGGCGACAGTTGCAGTCCTTCTCATTGCATCCATGCAAGGTAGGATGACAACTTCCAGTCTCATTTTATCAGGGACGGTAGTTAATGCTCTCTTTTTGGCTTTTTCAAACTTTATTATCTCAATCGGTGCCAATGCTGATAGCGTTATGACCATCAAGTTTTGGACCATGGGTTCTTTAGCGGGGATCTCATGGGCTCACTTAACCTTGCCAACTATAATCGTGGGAATCGCTTTTTTATTTTTCTCTACACAATATCGTGTTTTCAATGCCATGATGATGGGAGATGAGGCGGCTTTGACTTTGGGAATTCCCTTGCGTTTTTATTGGTATCTCTATGTGACGATTGTAGCTGTAATGACAGCAGTCCTAGTTTCGACTTGTGGGATCATCGGTTTTGTCGGTTTGATTACACCACATTTGGCCCGAAGTTTGGTTGGTACAAATTATAGAAGACTTTTTCCGATAGCAACCTTACTAGGCGCCCTCTTTGTCGTTTGGGCAGATGTCTTTGCTCGCATTTTGTTTCAAAATGCTGAACTACCGATTGGAATTTTCACGGCCCTAGTAGGTGCACCTTTCTTTATTTACATGGTTGCAAGTAGACGAAGGGAGGTGAGAGTCTGATATGGACTTAATGTGCCAGGATATTCACTTTGGAATCGGAGAAAAAAAGATTCTCAAAGGAGTCTCACTTAAACTTGAGGGAAACCAATTTCATACTATTTTGGGACCAAATGGAAGTGGAAAGACCAGCTTGCTGAAACTCTTCTATCGACAGGAAAAGCCGAATCAGGGATTGATTTCTTTAGATGGGAAGCCCCTAGACCAAATGAGCGTCAAAGAAACGGCAAAGCAGATGGCAGTCATCACGCAGTTTAATCAACTTCAGTTTGATTGTACGGTTGAGGAGATTGTCATGCTGGGCAGAACTCCCCATCTCTCTTTCTTGCAAAAGGAAAAAGACAAAGACTTTGCTTTGGTTGAGGATGCTTTGGTCAAGGTAGATATGCTCGAAAAGAGAAATCGACTCTACTCTTCTTTATCAGGAGGAGAGAAGCAGCGGGTTCTGTTAGCACGCGCCTTGGCCCAAGAGCCGACCCTCTTGCTCTTAGATGAGCCGACCAATCATTTGGATATCAAGTATCAGCTAGACTTATTGACCATTGTCAAAAATCTCCAGATCAATGTGCTAGCTGTCTTGCATGATATTCAGCTGGCTTGTCGCTATTCAGACTATCTCTATCTAATGAAAGAAGGGGAGATTGTTTACCAAGGTACTCCAAAAGAGACCATCACACCCGAGTCATTGCAGGCTGTTTATGGCGTTCAAAGTAAGGTAACTTGGACAGAAGATCAGCAAGCCATGATTCACTATTTATAAGATTTAAAGGAAATTAACATGAAAAAATCACTCAGTATTTTGCTCGTAACAGTAGCTACCTTATCTTTGGCAGCTTGTGGCAACACATCTAAAGAAACAGCATCTGCACCAACTACAACAGAAGCCAGTCAAAAAGCTAATACAGAAACCAGCTATCCTGTAACAATCAAGACTTATGATGCTAAAGGAAACGAAGTCGAACAAGTCTTTGAAAAGGCACCTGAAAAGGTCATCACCAACAACCTCTCAACAACTGAAATCCTACTTGAACTCGGTTTGCAGGATAAAATTGCCGGTATGCTCAATCCTGATAATGCGGTAACTGGTAAATACAAGGACGCTATTGAAGCCATCCCTCACATTGGCGATAAAAAATCTGTCTCACAAGAAACAGTTCTTTCTTATGAACCAGATGCCTTGATGGGACGCAACATGATGTTTTCTGAAAAGTCAATGGGAACCATTAGTGCTTGGAATGAAAACAAAATCCCTGTTTATACGCAAAAAGCTTCACTTTCAACTATCCAACAAGATTTAGGAAATATCGTAGAAGATGTGAAGAATCTTGGTACCATTTTCAATGTCCAAGACAAGGCGAATCAATACGCAGAACAATTACAAGCTAAAATCGATGCGGTTAAAAAAGCAAACCCAGAAACACAGGGTGAAAAGAAAAAAGCTCTGATTATGGTGGCCTACAATGATGAAACCTTTGGTGCCTACAAGTCAGCCCTACAAGAAAGTTTGCTTAACCAACTTGGTTATACCAATGTTGCAACAGGAACTTCTGGTTTGACTTTGGAAAATCTAGTATCAATGGATCCAGAGTTGATTATCTATGTAACCAGCGATCGTAATCAAAAGTTAGATGAAAAAGCAGTGGATTTGATGAAGGCAAATGCTGTTTTGGAAAATGTCCCAGCAATCAAAAATCAAAAAATCATGACTATCTCTTACGATGAGCTGATGGATTACGGTCCTGCAGTGATTGATTCCCTTGAGAAAATCAATGACTTTATCAAGAAATAAGGAGTTTAACTGGGAAGGGATTCGAGTTAGGGTCAGTCTTCCTTCAAACTATGATCCTCAACAAGCCTACCCAATGATTCTTTTAAATGATGGACAATTGGACTATTTGTCAGACCTATCCCAATCTGTGATTTTGGTGGGTTTGATTCCAGAAAATCGTCTGGATGACTTTACACCCTGGCAGTCTAATGCATTGAAAGAGGGGGTTCCAGATTTTGGTGGGAAGGTAGACCAATACCATCAAAAGCTATTTCAAGGAATTTTAAAAATTCTAAAGAAAGACTACTTGATTGATGAAAGTCGAATTGCTTATGGCGGCTATTCACTGGGTGGTCTTGCTGCCGTCTATAGTCTCTATAGTAGTTATCTTCCTGCGACCTGTATCTTTTCTATCTGTGGTTCCTTCTGGTATCCTGAATTTACAGAATATTGTGGGGAACATGACTTGATACAGAATCAAAGCCTGATTTATTTGCAAAATGGTCAGACAGAAGGTGCCAATCATTCCAATCGTCTGTCTCAGGCTCCTATTTATGCCAGAGATCTACATGATCTGATTTCAGAGAAAGTCCCTTCGACTTATTGCACATTTGATGCTTATGGGCATCATGAAGCTCTTAAGGAACGTTATCACTATTTTTGTGATTGGCTGAGAGACGAATGGAAGCTTAAGTAACCCTATAACACTCCTTGTTCCTTGTAACTAGGAGTGTTTCTTATGTATGCTTGGTTGTTAAAATGTTCATGGTATTATTCTTGACGGAAATCCATCCCCTGTAATAGACTAAATTATGGTATAATGAGTAGATAGATAGAATCGAGGAAATTATGTCATTTACACAATTTAAATTTAAAAAATATATAGAAGAAGCCTTGGAGGAGTTGAAATTTACGACTCCTACCGAGGTTCAGGAAAAGTTAATTCCTATTGTCCTAGCAGGTCGTGACTTGGTTGGTGAATCAAAAACAGGTTCAGGTAAGACTCATACTTTCTTGTTACCGATTTTCCAACAATTGGACGAAGAGAGTGACAGTGTGCAGGCGGTTATTACAGCTCCAAGTCGTGAGTTAGCAACACAGATTTACCAAGCGGCTCGTCAAATTGCAGCTCATTCAGATGTTGAGATTCGTGTTGTGAACTATGTTGGTGGAACAGATAAGGCGCGTCAGATTGACAAATTAGCAAGTAATCAACCACATATCGTTATTGGAACTCCAGGTCGTATTTATGATTTGGTCAAGTCTGGTGACCTTGCTATTCACAAGGCTAAGACCTTTGTAGTCGATGAAGCCGACATGACTTTGGATATGGGATTCTTGGAAACAGTTGATAAGATTGCAGGAAGTCTTCCGAAAGACTTGCAGTTCATGGTCTTTTCAGCTACTATCCCACAAAAACTACAACCATTTTTGAAGAAATACTTGTCCAATCCTGTCATGGAGAAAATCAAGACCAAGACAGTTATCTCTGATACCATTGACAACTGGTTGATTTCGACAAAGGGTAGAGACAAGAACGCTCAGATTTATGAGTTGACTCAAGTCATGCAGCCGTATCTCGCCATGATTTTTGTCAATACAAAAACTCGTGCGGATGAATTGCACAGCTACCTAACAGCTCAAGGCTTAAAGGTGGCTAAGATCCATGGAGATATTGCTCCTCGTGAACGTAAACGTATCATGAATCAGGTGAAAAACCTTGATTTTGAGTATATTGTTGCGACTGACCTGGCTGCGCGTGGGATTGATATTGAGGGTGTCAGCCACGTTATCAATGATGCCATTCCACAAGACTTGTCCTTCTTTGTTCACCGTGTTGGACGAACTGGACGTAATGGTCTACCAGGCACAGCCATCACCCTCTATCAGCCAAGCGATGACTCTGATATTCGTGAGTTAGAGAAATTAGGAATCAAGTTTGTACCTAAGGTGGTTAAAGATGGAGAGTTCCAAGACACTTATGACCGTGATCGTCGTGTCAATCGTGAGAAGAAACAGGAAAAACTGGATATCGAAATGATTGGCTTGGTTAAAAAGAAAAAGAAAAAAGTCAAACCAGGCTATAAGAAGAAAATCCAATGGGCTGTCGATGAAAAACGCCGTAAGACCAAGCGTGCTGAAAGTCGTGCCCGTGGACGTGCAGAACGTAAAGCTAAGCGTCAAACATTTTAAACATCAAACAGTAGAACCAAGTGGTTTTACTGTTTTTTAAAATCTCAATAAAATAAGAATTATAGGATATGATGCTTTGGAACTTGAAACAAAAATTATCTTTAAATGTTGATACTATTTTTTTTAGTTACAAAGTCTCTCCAGTAAACGCTTGTAAATTATAGTGATTTATGTTATCCTGAAAAAAAAAACAGATTTTAAAAAAATATTAAATCTGTTAAAGAAAAGAGGTCATTATGGCAAAAGGAATGTTTAAGCAAGAACGTTTTTCGTTTCGTAAAATGAAAGTTGGATTGGCATCTGTGGCTATCCTCTTTGCTTTTGCACAACTTGGACAAGTTTCGGCTGATGAAACTAGTAAAGTTTCGTCAAGTGAAATTACTAAGGTAACTGAGGCACCAAAAGTAGTTGAAGAAGTCAAATCGCCTATTGAGGAGGCTAAAGCAGAAATTGCAACTGAAAAATCAAGACCTACTGTCAAAGAAACTGAAGCAAAAGCTGGGGATTTGATTGATGTCTCAAAGAAAGAATCTGCTGTCGAAGTAAAAGAAAGTCAAGAAGGCAATCAGAAAGTCCATATTGAAACCTCTGTAGCTGAGGTAACTAAAACTGAAATTGCTCCAGAAAAAGTGGAAAAAATTCCAGAACCTGTAACTACGACAAAAGAGAATACTGTAGCTGCTAAGGATAAAGATGGAAATTCTTATACTCAGTATGAACGAGTAGACAAGACAACAACTGTGGAAATAACTAAAACACCACCAACTGTTAAAAAAGCAGGAGAAGCAGATATTGTTTTTGTTGTTGACCGTTCAGGATCTATGTCTTCAACGATTAATACTGTTCGTAAAAATGTCAATGAGTTTGCAAGAAATCTTGCCAAAGATGGAGTAGCGGCACGTTTTGGATTAGCTACATATAGTGATGAAGTATACGGACGTCGATTAGGAAAAACTGACGAAGATACAATTCTAACGAAATTTGGTGAGACTTATTTTACAACAGATCCAGTTGAACTCGAAAAAGCTTTAGAAAAAATTAAGATTGCACATGGGGGAGATTCTCCTGAAACAGCAACTCCTGCTCTTACAAAGATTGTTTCTGCTTACGACTGGTCTAAGTCACCAAAAAATAAAAAGTTTGTGGTGTTGTTAACAGATGCTAGGATGAAAGAAGATCCGTCAGTTCCATCTATCGCTGAGACATTAACAACTCTGAAAAAAGCTGGTATTGATAGAATCGTAGCGACAACCTTGTATAATCAACGAAACTTTAAAGATTTTGTGTCTGAGGGACGTTTAATGGATATTGATAGTAACTTGGCTGACTCTTTAACTAAGGACGCAGCTTC
This sequence comes from Streptococcus infantis, assembly GCF_047463315.1. Lineage (GTDB taxonomy): Bacteria > Bacillota > Bacilli > Lactobacillales > Streptococcaceae > Streptococcus > Streptococcus infantis_AB. Next base: position 12,535 of record NZ_JASHEB010000005.1, read on the forward strand.
ATGGATTGTGGAAACAGTCGGTGAGGGACGTCAGTACAAGGTAACAAAAGACAGCTACCAATTCTACTTGGAACGTCGTACAACTGTGCCAGTTTTGGAGCAGAAAGAAACTCCTAAACCAGCACCTACTGCTTACAAACCAGAACCAGCTAAACTTCCTGAAACAGGAAGCAATGATACAAGAAATCAAAGCCTCATGGGACTTGGCCTCTTGTTTGCTGGATTTGGATTAGCCCTAGGAAACAGAAAATCAAAAGAACAGTAAGATAAATTAATAAAAACAAAACACCTGAAGTAGAGCTTTATTGGCTTTTATCAGGTGTTTTTTGATGAAGTTATCCTAAAATGAAATAAACACACTGAGACAAGTATTTCAGTGTGTTTTTGTGGTAAATTTGTCTTTAAAATAGATAAGATAGATTATTTGATAAAGCCATTGTATTAGATGATTGGTTTGGCAACAATGCAACAGATAAAAACGCACCATTTTTGGTGCGTTTTTATTTTTTGTGCTATAATAGAAATAAATAAAAGGAGGAGTTACATGATTGGAGAAAATATAAAAACGTTACGTAAAGCACATAAATTAACGCAGCCTGAGTTTGCAAAGATTGTTGGTATCTCTAGAAATAGTCTGAGTCGTTATGAAAATGGGACAAGTTCAGTTTCGACAGAATTAATCGATCGTATCTGCAAAAAATTTAATGTTTCCTATGTCGATATTGTAGGGGAGGAAAAAATGCTCACACCAGTAGAAGATTATCAGTTAACTCTGAAAATTGAAGTGATTAAAGAACGAGGGGCGAATATCTTAGCGCAACTTTATCGTTTTCAAGATGAACAAGGAATTGCATTTGACGATGTTTCTAATCCTTGGGTTCTAATGAGCGATGATCTTTCTGATTTGATTAACACGAAGATTTATCTTGTTGCAACTTTTGAGGATGTGGAGCGATATAATGGCTATTTGGATGGCATTGAACGTATGCTAGAACAAGCTAGTCATCTAGTGGTGGCTTAATGAAACTAGAAGAATTTAGTCAAGATGATTTTGAACGAGCATCCAAACGACTCGTTCGTTCTTTAACTCGTGGAAAAACAACTTCGTCTCAGCCCAAGGCTATCTTGCTAGGTGGACAGAGTGGTGCTGGTAAGACAACGATTCATCGTGTGAAACAAAGGGAATTTCAAGGTAATATCATTATCATTGATGGGGATAGTTATCGATCTTTTCATCCGAACTACCTTGGCCTACAGGTAAAGTATGGCAAAGATAGTGTGGATTATACCAAAGTATTCGCGGGACAAATGGTTGAATATCTTGTAGATGAGTTGAGTAAAAAAGGATATCATTTATTAATCGAGGGCACCTTGAGAACAACAGAAGTTCCTAGAAAAACGGCACAATTATTGATAACTGAAGGATATCAAGTCTCACTTGCACTGATTGCGACCAAGCCAGAATTGTCCTATCTCAGTACTTTGATACGTTATGAGGAGCTCTACGCCATAGATCCTAGTCAAGCTAGAGCGACTCCCAAAGAGCACCATGATAGAATTGTAGAACACATAGTTGATAACATACGAGAGTTAGAAAATGATAAGATTTTTAATCAAATTCAAATTTATCAAAGAGATCAATCGTGTGTTTATGATTCGCAAGTAGACGAAACCTCAGCAGCAGAAGTTCTACAAGAATGCCTCTTTGGAAAATGGAGTAAGGTGGAGGAAGAGATGTTGAAAATGGGGCAGGAACGATTGAGAGAGCTGGGGAAAATTGATAAGTGACGAAGGGCTAATTTATGAGTACATTTAAAAAAGTAGATATTATAGGTGACTAATATGAATTATAATGATGTTAAAGAAAAATTATGTAATATTATTATTAAATACATTGATAATCCTGAAATACGTTTACAAATGTTAGAGCAAGCAGAGTCTGTTAATACTGTGAGAGGTGTACTCTATAGTTTAGATAAAGAAAAAAACGGAGATTTAACTCAAGAGGAGATTGATTTTTGTAAAGATTTATTTTTTTACTTTGGTTAAAAATAAAATTTTCTAGAGTTTTGGATAGATTCCTACGATAATTTCACTATAGCCTAAAAATTTTATAGAAATTGCGACTGTAGATAATGTTGTGGATGAAATCGTCAGATAGATGGGACACCAGCGAGTGATATAGAGAAAGCTATCGCTCCATATGTGCCGTGGATTGCACCGATTCAAGATGTAACGGCTGCGATTGCCGGTAGACAGGTTGCTAAGTACAATTCTAGTGTTCCGACTGGTAATGGTATGAAGTGGGGAGCAGAAAGTGGAAAAAATAATAGGAAGGGAATAGGAAACCCAGTTGATATCTTGGGAAGAGGAAGTACTGGTAGAACAGAACCTAAAAATTTACAAGAACAGTTGGCTATGCATGAAGTGATGTCTAATCCTTTAGAAAATGCAGTTGAACTTAAACTAAAAATGGGTGATACGCGATGGCATTCTTCAGAGGGTTGGGTAAAGATGGAAAAGAAAGTCTCAACATCAAGTGGGAAAAATATCAATATTCATTATGTTTATAATAAAACAACGGGAGAATTCGATGACTTCAAATTCAAAAGTGAATAGGAGGAACTGGAATGGATAATATAGTACTACAAACTGAGTGGTTCGATGAAACAGAAAAATTTTGTGAAGTCAGACTTAGCTGTGAAACAAAGTTTTTAACAATTTATCAATTATGCTATCTATTTGAAGATGATATGAGCAATACATATATTGCCATAGATGAATATATAAAAAATCCTCATACACCAAGGAAAATTCTCTTTGGGGATGATAGAGAAGGAGGAAGTGGCTATTTTATTTTCTTGTTAACTCCTATTAATTTTAAAGAAGAGTTAAAAATTGAGGTAGACATGGAAGTAGCTGATAATGATGAGGGCATACACCGATGTCAATTCTATATAAATACTCAGTTGGAAAATTTTAAGTATTTCAGAAATAATTTACCTAAATTATTTTCGAAAAATTTAAAGAGAGAAATTAAATTACATGATTATTTTAACTAGAATCGTACTAATTATTTAAGTTAACCTCTTCTTTTGTAATACAAACATGCAAAAACTCTCGAGGATGGATTTCTTCGAGAGTTTTATTTTACACCTATGATCTACAGGTAGAGGCAAGTCAGGCCGTAAGTCACCATACACAGCCCCAAGTGGGGAAGAAAACTCCCTCTTCTGGTATCAGAATGTCCTCCAAGCTCTATCCACATTACCGCAAACGATAGGAAGCATCTGGCACAGCATCTTTGACGATGTGTCGACAGCCTACCACCAGAAAGTGGCTAAGGACCGAGCGACCAAGGAGGGAATCGTCGTCAACCCACCAGAACTTGGGAATCTACCGGGTCAGGGAGAAGTGACCTATGCCAGTCAGGTTCAAGACGTCCTCATCCCTTATACTACACGAGAGGATACCTACAACTACTACGAGGAACGCAACTATGTCAATGATGTCAATCGTGAACATACAGAAGTCCTTGAAACCTATGATCATGATGGCAAGGCTCGTGAGACCTATAGCTATGGTCGAGGTCGAGCTAGCTACCTCAACAACCAAACAGATGACAGTTACTGAAACTTATTCAAATAAAAGTGTTTCCAACCAGGTCTTAAGAAAGCTCGTAAAGCATCACAATTTAGTAAACGTTAATCAATACGATTATATCAACGTTTCAAAGCACTTCATGGTTCACATCATGAAGTGTTTTTTTGATGATTTTTAGCAAAATTCACACCACTTTTCACACCAAATTCACACCATTATTTGTTTAGGGAACGATAAGCAATCTCTCCAACAGCCATTGGGATTACGTTTGAAGTGTTGACATAAGTCTTAGTTGTAATCATATCACTATGAGTGAGGGCCTCAGAAATAGCTTCCATAGAGGTTCCAGCTTGTTTAGCGAGTGTAGCTCCTGTATGTCGTAATTTATGAGGAGTTGCATGTGCAAGTTCTGGATGACGACGCTTAACAGATTTCATCTTGTTGTTAAGGTAATCAGCATGGAGACAACTGTTTACATTCCCCTTTGTATCAATATACGTAAATACATACTGATCAGGAGTTTGGATAATATTGAATTTAGCCAGTTCAATTTTTTGTTGTTTTTTCCATTCCTGAAGCAAGTCAGTTAACTCGTTAGGAATTCGAAAAGTTGTCTTCTTGTTTCCTTTGGTAGACTTTGGATTCTTGTATCTATCTAAAGCTTGTACTAACTGAATTTCCTGTTCTCTTGTATTGATATGCTTCCATTGCAAAGCGTAGCTTTCTGATTTTCTATCTCCTAAGAAGAAGGTAGTATAGAACAAAACATAGTCTTTGAATAGAATTTTTTCAGCCTCCAGATCTTTTTCAAAAGCTGTAAACCATGCTTGAAGTTCTTCTTGAGATAGATATAAATCTTCATCTTTTTTAGATTCCTGTAGCTCGATTTTCTTAGTGGCTTTGATACGGCTTATAGTTTTTGATAGGCGATTAGTTTCGATGTACTCTAATTCTTCAGCCCAGTCAAAGATAGAGTTAACGTAGCTCCTGATAACTTTAAAATTTGCATATTCTTCAGCCTTTTGAGTTAATAGGTTTAGCACAACTTGCTTATTTTGATTAAGAAAGTCTATTGAATAATTACCAAGTAACGGTAGGATGTGTTTTCTAAAAGCAATTTCTGTTCCAACTATAGTTGCTTGAGATGGTGGTTTAGCAGCAGAAGTAGTCTGACCTGCTTTGTAGGATTCCCACCAAACGTTTTGATAGAAATCTGAAAAGAGAATAGAACCGCTATTCTCTAATAAAGCAGATCCTCCACTATGAATTTTATCAATCTTGTTTTGAAGCTCTAGTTCGTATTTTTTTGCTTCACTCCTTGTCTTGAACCGTTTTTCAATCACTTTCTTATCAACACCTAGTGAAGACTTGACTTCCTCAGGAATGTAGATACGTAAGCGATAAGTTCCATTTTTAGTTTTTGAAATTGACATAGTATTCTCCTTTGTAATTGAGCTAGAAAAATACCGTGATTTCATTATAACAAACCACGGTAGAAATACTACTGATTTTGTAACCAGAGATTGATTTCAGATTTGCTAAAGCGAATAGTTTTACCAACCTTAATGCAAGGCAATCCTTGCTTAATCCACTTGTCTAAAGTATTGTTTGTTATATTCAAGTACTCACAAGTCTGCTTTTTATTTAAAAGTTGATTGGTATTTTCATTAATATCTAAAAAATTATCTAGTTCTTTCTTAACAGTATCTGATATTAGTAATTGAAATTGCCTAATCATTTCGTCTGGAATAAATAAATTCATAAAAAGTCCCGTTTATTTCTTTCTGTTAATTTTTATAGGAGCATTAGTAAGTAACTATTATCAAGTACTTTCTCTGTTTTCCATTTATAGAATGTATAGATTGCTTCCCTACCAGAAAATCTGGTATATAATCCTCTTGAAATTTCTCTATTTTATTGCGATAATAGAAGTAGGTAATAGATATTATTACTAGTATATTTTGAGTTTGTTTCTGACACCGACCAAAGTTTGGAAACAAGCTCTTTTTTATTTTTACTTAAAGTAACTTTCATATCCTTATCCTTTTGAAAATATTCGAATAGTAGTTGCGGTACAAATTTATATATGTTCCTTGGTATATCAACGTTTTTTGACACTGAAAAATATATTTGCTATTAAAATAACTGCTTTATTTATATTCCGTCTCTAAATCTTTTTAAGATCCGTTTTGACATTTTATCTTCAAGTTTTTCTTTTGTATTTTCTGTAATTGTTTTATTGAAGATTTCATTTCTTTCTTTTAAAGAGTATGTTTTTAGTGGAAAAGTTTTATAAGAAGTTGTGGAAGGGTTTATACGAGTGCCTAAACCATATTTTTTTGCTTCTTCTAGTGAATGGAACATTACCCTTATTATTTCTAGAACTTGCCAACTTGTCATTTTTCCTAATTCATGTTTTGTTCCAGTTTTTACTTCTTGGCATTGGAATCTTTCTAGGATTCTTCTTTTAGTTGTACCTCTATTTGTTTTTAAAAATCTTAATGGAAGAAATGTAATGATATCTTCATCAATTAAATCTGATACTGTGGTAGTTGATAACTGATCATTAATAGAGAATAAAAATTCCGTTGTATAAACTTGTGGTTGAATTTTCTTATAAATTCTCTTTAACATCTTTTCGCAATTTTCAGTTGCAGTTATGATTATCTCTATATATCGAAAGACACCATCAGATATTAGAATCTCTAAATATTGAATAATCTTTTCATCAGTTAATTGTGCTAAGTAATGGGAGTCTAATTGCTCAGCTATCTTACTGCCAGTTAATTCGACTTCATATCTAAAGATCTCTAAATTCTTTAACGATGAATTTGTTTTACGGATTTGTTTGTTCTTTTTTGCTTTCTCAATTTTGTTATATAAGACGTGCTTCTCTTTCTTATTAATCTCAATCGATACCATCGAAAAATTATCTGCATTTTTACTTGTTCTATGGTTTTTTAAATCTCTTTTCTTATCTTTTGCAAGTGACCTTATTAATAATTGACGAGTTTGTAAAGATGGCAATTTATCGAAAGCAATTGTGAATGCTAATTCAATTTTCTTAAACATAACAGAATTCGGATTATATTTGATTTTAATCTTATAATCTGTTTCTAACTTATGTAATACCTCTAGTAATCTTAATTTAATCCCCTCAATGCCTGTAGTTTGAAAATTGGGAGAAGGACCGTTAAGTTGGATTGCAGCAAATTTCTTTTTGTAATCTTCTTCTTTAAGACTAATTGTTACTTTTCCTAAATCTTCTGATTGAATAGTGATCTTATCTAATTCTCCTTCTGAATTATAATTTAGAGAAACTGTTTCTTTAGAGATTTGTTCATCAAAAACGTTAGGATCATAAGTTACTTCTGGGCTAAGAATTGAGACTGTACAGTTATCAATACCCCAATAAGCTGGGGTAACTGAGAAACAAGATTTTATATTATTTTCGTTTTTTTGCTGTAGTTCTAGTAATTTTTTCTGTCTGAGTTCTCTATTTTTCTTATGCTTTTCCTTTTTTCTCCTTTCCGCAGGGGATAAATGACGTTTCTTGGCTGCTTCTCTTTCTCGTTTACTTTTCTTATATCTTCTTACCATGTATATTCCTCCTTATTGTTAAATCTGTAATGAAGATGTACTTCTAAAATGTAACTTTCTTTAAAATTAACCCTCCTTATTTTTTTCATTAAACAGTATGCCACAAATGTTATCGAAAATGCCCATTTTTAGGAAAAACAAATTAAAAAATGAAAAAAATTTTTAAAAATAAAAAAACACTCAATTTTGAGTGCTTTGAAAAACGCGTCCTAACAGAGTTTTGAAGAAAAAAAGTAGGCTCTTATCTACTTTAATTTTTTTAGTTTAGAACAAGAATGTTAAGAAAGAAATCAATACTTTCAGTACGATCTTTTATTGATGTGACAAGGTTTTGAAGGAAAAAGTAAGTTTTTATCTACTTTATTTATTTTTTAAAAAAATTTTTTTTATTTTTCATTTAGACTTAAAATGCTGAGAAAAAGTTCAATACTTTCAGTACGGTTTTTATTTAGTTGCAAGACGTGATTTGTCACGGCCAGCTTTGTTTTTGTGAATCAAACCTTTAGTTTCTGCTTTGTCGATCGCAGCGCTTGTAGCGCGGAACAATTCTTCAGATGGGTTTGCTTCAAAAGCCTTGATAGCAGTACGCATAGCTGATTTTTGTGCTGAGTTTTTTTCGTTTTGTTTAACGTTCAATTCAGCGCGTTTGATAACTGATTTAATGTTTGCAAAAGTTCTCATCTCCATTTAATTCTAAATATCTCATTACGCTTGAAAATAACTCATTTGACAAGGGGAAAAACATCTTTTTGTGAAATAACTGCCTATCTGGGCTTTCTTGCCTTAGAAATCAGGCCTACAATTATTATTACAATCGTAATAGCAATCGTAATCGCCAAGGGAGAGGGTTGCAAGGGATTTTTGAAAAAATTTTTTTAGAAGGTTAGGGGGTGGACTTGACGTGACTAGGTCATCTGGTATGATAGAAACAGAAAGAGAGGAGAGGTCAAAAATGAAATTATTATTTACATCGGATTGGCATATTGGCCGGACCTTGAATGGCTATAGTCTGCTGGAAGAGCAGAAGTACGCTTTTGAGCAGATACTGTCGCTTGCTTTGGCAGAAAAGGTTGATGGGGTTATTATTGCGGGGGATCTCTATGATAGCTCGGTGCCCAAAGCGGACTTTGTGACCACCTTTGAGCAGATGCTGAGGGAGATGAATCTGGAGCACCAGCTACCTATCTATGCTATCTCGGGTAACCATGATAGTGCCAAGCGGCTTAATTTTAGCCGGGAATGGATGCAGCACCAACAGCTTTATCTCAATACCTTTATTGAAGAGGCCATGAGTCCAGTCGAGACGGAGGACTGTCAGCTTTTTCTCCTGCCTTATTTTGATCCCATGGATGCTCGGATCTACCTACAAGAAGAGCAGGGCTGGTCAGATGAGGAGGTCAAGAATGTTCGGACTCTGGCGGATGCCATGCAGGCCTTGCTGCCCCTCTTGGTGGCCCGGTTTGCTCCTGGTAAAAAGCGTATCCTTGTCACCCACTTTGCGGTCACTGCCTCAGGCCAGGATCCTCAAGACTTGACAAGTGAGACCAGCTCGACTGTAGGCGGTCTTGCGACTCTGAATGCAGCGATTTTTTCAGACTTTGACTATGTGGCCCTGGGGCATATCCATACCCATCATGCCTCCCCTAGTGAGACGGTGCAGTATTCGGGTAGTCCGGTCAAATTTAACGTCAAGGAGGCTGGAACTGATAAGGGAGTCTATATCCTTGAGTTTGATGAAAAGGGGGTAGAGAGTCGCTTTATCAAGCTGGAGCAGGAAACTGACCTGGTCGCTCTCAAGGAGGATTGGGAGACCCTGACAGATCCTGGCTTTTATCAGACCCAGCCTTGTCATCAGGCTTGGTTTGCCATCCAGGTGCAGGACTTTGATCGCAATGAACATGTGGGCAAGAACCTGCGGGCCCAGCTGGAGCAGATCTATGGGACAGTTGTAGAGCTAGACTATAGCTACAAGCAGGAGACCATTCGTAGGACTAGGGGGCGTAATGTAGAGGAGCTGGATGAGTCGACCATTATCGGGAATTTCTATCAGGAAAGCACTGGTCAGTCTCTGAGTTCGGCCCAGTTGGAGTTAGTAGAGGATATTTTGACGAAGATGAGTAAGGAGAAATCATGAGATCGATTGCTTTAAAACTATCTTATTTTGGCCCTTTTGAGTCAGCAGATATTGACTTTCGAAACTTTATAGAATCACCGATTTTTCTGATTTCTGGTGATACGGGAGCTGGGAAGTCAACGATTTTGGATGCCATGTCCTATGCTCTTTTTGGGGCAACAACAGGGAGTCGTGGTCCCAAAGAGGTTCGGAGTCAGTTTGCGACTGTTGAGGAAAAGACCCAGGTGACCTTTTACTTTGAGCAAGGGAGTCATATGTATAGAGTCGTGCGTTCGCCAGAGCAGAGGCTTATGAGCGCGCGTAAGGTGACAGATAAAGGGCATGAGGCCTCTCTGGCCATTGTTGATGGGGTTAATGGCAAGGAACTTCAGAGCCTGGCTAGCAAGCCCACGGATGTAGGGCATGAAATTGCAGGCATCCTTCGCCTGGACCATGAGCAGTTCAAGAAAATCATTCTCCTGCCGCAAAATGATTTTTCTCGTTTTCTCAAGGACTCGTCAGAGGAGAAAAAGAAGATCCTCAAAAAGATTTTTGGAACAGAGATTTTTGAGCACTTCCAAAATCGGCTTAAGGATCGTTTTAGTGTGGCCGAGTCAGCAAACAAGGAGGCGACAAGAGCGCTCCAGGCTCACTACCAGTCAGATACATGGACTCCAGAAGAGCAGGCTAAGATTAAGGCTGCTTTAGAGGCAGACCGGTTGGAGACAGTTCGTGGGCTCCTCCAGGTGCGTAAGGAAAGTCATGAGCTAGCTAAAAAAGCCCATCAGGAGGCAACAGCAGAGCGAGAACGGCTGGATGCGCTCTATCAGGAAGGTCAGAAACTGGCGCTGGACTTTAAGAGTTTAGAGGATTGGCAAGCGGACTACCAGGAGCAAATTCTGGATAAAGCTGATGAGCAGGCTGAAAAAGAAGATCGTCTGAAGCAACTGCGTTGGGCAAAGTCACTAGCTAGTGATGTTGATGAAATCGACCAGGCCAGGAATAATGAGCAGGCTAACCAAGACAAATTAAAGGAAGTCAAAGCGGCAAGCCAGGATAAGAAAAATGCCAGAAAAGACCTGGTTGAGCGGAAGAGCGAGCTTTTTGAAAAGGAAAAGGAAATCAATCGCTTACGAGAAGAACTCAAAAAGCTACCTACTCAGATCTTTAAAGCTAAGCAGGCCGAAGACAAGCAGGCCAAGATTGATCAAGCCCAGCTGGAACTAAACAAGATTAAGGCTCAACTTGAAAAAAATCAAGCTCAAAAAGAAGAGCAGAGTGAGAGTCTGGCTCAGCTAGAGGAAAATGTCCTAGATCCAGCTTTACTGGAGGAAGAAAAAGCTCAGCTTGATGCCATGTCTAGATTTATCGATGGGGAGCTGAAGCCCCAGGAAGCGAACTCCGACAGTGCTCAGAAAAAGGCCGATCAACTGAAGACAAAATGGCAGGACTCTATAAATAAACTGCCTCAGCTAGAAGAAGAATTTGAACAGGCTCAACTGGAAGTTCAGGCAAAGGAGCGAGATCGGCGCCAGCTGATGATTGCCCAGCTCCAGGAGGATCTAGTCGATGGGCAGGCCTGCCCAGTTTGTGGAGCGAAGGACCATCCCTTGGCTGAAAATGGTCATATGGTATCCAATAAAGAGTTGATCAATCTGATCCAAAGTGTCGACCGATCCCAAGCCCAGCGTGACCAGAAACGGTCAGAACTGGACGTTCTGCAGGAAGCGATTGCTAGACAAGAAGAGGCTTTTCAAATGCAGATGAAGGAATACCAAGAATACCAAGATCAGTTGAATGCTAGCTATAAGGAATTCCAAGCCAGATTTGGTGGGGAATTTCCAGACTACTTTAACCTAGCAGCTATTCAGAAGGTCCGGGACGAGCAGCTGGATAGCTTTAAGGATAAGTCCCAGCAAAACCAAGAACTGCAGGCTGAGGCTGGTCGGCTTAAGGCCAGTCTCCAAGAGCTAGACCAGGCTCTTAACTTAGGACAAAAGGACCTGGATGCGAAAAGTAAGACGATTGAGAACCTGCAAGCAGAAATCGCAGAGCTGGATGTCAAGGTTGGCAGTCAGGAACTAGAGGACCTGCAGAGCGATTTCCAAAAGCAGGTTCAAGGCTATGAGGAGCAAAAAGAGCAACTGGAAAGCCAGCTTAATAAAAATCAGGAGGAGCTTAGTGATTACCAAGGCCAGATCAAGGCTCTGGAGTCAGCTCTGGCAGATCTTGGTCAGGTCCTTAAGGAGACAGGCAGGAAATTAGCCGAAAAATTAGCAGCAGAGGATGCTCTGACCCATGAGGAAGCGGTCGCTAGAACCTGGCTAGTAGCCGACCAAGAGCTGGATGAGCTGAACAGGCAGATCACCCAGTACCAGACACATAAGGAGCGACTGGAAAAGGATATCAAGCAGCTCGAAGAGAGCTTGTCAGACCATGAGCGTCCTGATCTAGTCAGCCTTGAGGAAAGCAGACAGGCTGCGATTAAGGCGGCTGAAATTCAGGCAAGCCAGGTGACCAGGGCTGAGACAGATAAAGCCCTGGCATCAAAAGAGCTCAAGGCGATTGAGAAGATTTTGAGCCAGCAGGCTGACTCCCAAGCTGCCTTTCAGTCTCTCTCCCAGCTCTACGAAGCCATGGATGGAAAGACAGGGGGAGACAAGCTGGATCTAGAGACCTATGTCCTCCAAAGCTATCTGGAGCAGATCCTGAGCTATGCCAATGCCCACTTTATCAATCACTTGTCCAATAATCGCTATCAGTTTGAGCTGCCAGAAGAGGCGCGTGACCGCAGGAGTAATCGGGGTCTCGATATCAATGTCTATGACAATGAGACTGGCGAATCTCGCTCAACGGACACCCTTTCAGGCGGTGAGACCTTTATTGCAGCTCTGTCCATAGCCCTTTCCCTCAGTGAAGTCGTGCAAAACTCTTCGCGTGGGGTGCCAATCGATGCCCTCTTTATCGACGAGGGCTTTGGCTCGCTGGACCAGGAGACCCTGCAGAAGGCCATGCAGGTCCTGGAGGAAATCGGTGAGAATCGCCTGGTCGGAGTCATCAGCCACATCGAGGAGATGAAGGCCACTATCCGCCAGCAGCTGGTCATCAAGAAAACAGGCAATGGACGCAGTCAGGTCAAAGTGAGTATGTAGGAAATTAGATTAGACAATAGAGGTTCAGGAAATTTCTGAGCCTCTTTGTTCTGTCATAGGTGCTGGAAAAATAAGTCTAAAAATTGTTGGGGTTTTGATAAGGGATGTCGCTTTTTGACCTGGTTGACTCGAGTAGATTTCCAAGCTGTTTCAAGAGAAGTACGGAAAAATTCATCAATATCTTGCTTTTGGGTTAGGAAGTTAAGTAGTTCTGTGGTGAACTGAGTCATAGGAATAAATCTCTTTCTAGTAATGTTTCGCAACTCTACTAAAACGGATTTATTCCTTTTTGTGTTTACACAACGTATTTTACACTACCAAAAAATTGCTTAGTTCGCTTGTGAGATTAACTTATATGCATAGGATTTTTGAAATTCTTCTGGTCGATTGTGTCCGAGAGCACGTGATACAATTAAACAAGCCTTCCTATCAAGGACAACACCTTTTAATTCGCCTCGTAGATAAATCTTTTCTTTTTTATCTTTGATATCTTTGGGATCTCGCGCGACAAGAAGATAAAGACGTTTTGAGTATTCTGCACGATATTTATGAGGTTTTAAAGCAGTTGGAACTTGAAACACACGCTTTTTACCAGCTAGTTTAAATTCTTCAACAAGCCTCTCTAATTCTTCTTTGTCTCGCGTAATAATCGGAACCCAACGGTCTCGGGCTCCTTTTGTTTTATGTTTTTTACCAATAATTTTAAGATAATATTGGCCATCCTCACGTTGGTAGAGGGAGTCTCCAGTAATTGCTTTTAATTCATTTTTACGTAGACCTGTTGCTGATACGATTGAAAACCAACGATTATTTGTTTCTTCAGACATTCTGTCGTCATTAGACTTCAAGCGATTATTCTTCTTGTCGGCTCGATATCGAATATCTGTTGCAACAAAAGCAGTAGAAGATACACCCAAGACTTTGGCCAATGCTGCTTTATAGGTTGACTGAGTCGGAGCAGAAAGCCCTAATTTCTTACAATGTTCTAAGTATTGATTTACTAAGTTAATCCATCCATCTATAGAGTTAGATATCTCAAGAGCTTGTAACTCTTCGGCAGTAGTTGTTGCGGCAACAAAGGAAGCGAATCTGCTCCAAGATCCAGCGTAGTTATGAAGTGTTCGGTCTGTATGGATAAAATGAATGTCTTCTCCTGTTTTTTTGGATTCATTTCGTTTGATACCTTTTCCTTTTTTAAAGCGCGTGACTAGATTAGTTAGTCCTTTTGATTGGACGAATTGTTTACGACCTTCGAAAGTGGTTAGAGAATCCATCTGTTGCTTCTTAGCTTTCTCTTTAGCTTTTCGTCGTTCAGCACGACTACGTTTCTTCCTTGCCATAGTTCTTTCCTTTCTGATAATGTATTTTTAAAGAAGATCTTAAGAAAATTCTTAAGGTCTTTTTAATCCAAGTTGAAGTAGTGCAGTGACTTAAGCTTATATTCACTGATATAGTATCTTCCCTTTGCTTAGGGCGCTTCTTAATTGATGGCTAAGAAGATAACCAAGTCATTGTACAACATGACAAGTTGACTCAATTCAAATAAGATGTAGAGTTCCATCTTACAGATAAAAATCTGTTGTTCTTTCTTGTTAGTCTTTTTCAGGTTTAAATGCTCTGAATTTAGCGACTGAGTTAAGCTAGTTTTTGTATTTGATTTTTAGACTTTTGTTATTTACTTTCGTTTTTATACTTTTATTTTTTACTTTGTTATGATTAAAAATATTTTTTAAACTGCCATTGACATTTCTTTTATTATCTATACATTTATTTTTTAGTTAATGAAATACAAAAATTGGTTCCTGTTATTTACTTTCGTTTTTTACTTTTATTATTTACTTTGTTACGATCAAAAATTTTTTTAAAATGCTATTGACATCTCTTTTATTATCTATACATTTATTTTTTTTTAGTAAATGAAATACAAAACTGGTTCTTTCCTAACCCAGTTTAAACCTACTGTTTCCACGATAGCTACCTCCTTTCAAACATAAAAAAACGTAGCTATATTAGTTACGTCTCTATTCAATCAATTATTTATATACTATTAGTATGCCATAAATCATAAAATAAAAAAATCAGGATAAGATTTTTTTACGTTATTCACTTTTACCTAGTACTGTGTGTTTAGCGTGACTTACACATGCGTTTCTGTCAACGCTAAACACACAGAAAAATCAGAATCGCAAAAAAAATGAAAGATGAGAGAAAGAGGAAAAACTACAAAAAAATTTAGAAGTAAACAATACATTTATCAGTTTTTTTAATTTTTTATTTTTATAATTTGAAATTTGTGGCAGACTATATATAGAGAGAAAAACAAAGGAGGGAACAACTATGTTTCTAAAATATTATGCACTCATTAACTATATTCTCTATAAAAATCGCAGAGAATTCGAAAACTCATTTGATTGCTATCCCAAAAAGACAGTGTATGAGTTTTATATTAGGGAGTCTACAGGAGGAATGAAAATTAGACAAAAAGAACATAATGCAATTCATGTTAGCCTAGTTTCTAATAGAGGAAGTTATGTTACACTTTACTTAAGGAATTTTACGCCAGAAGATTTGGTGAAAGTGATGATTTCTTTAATCAAGCAAAAGAAAGAACTTGGATATGAAAGGTTGATTTGCTTGTTATCGGAGCTCAAAAATGATGAATCCATCAGTTTACTAATGAAGTTATCCTAAAATAAACACACTGGGACCAGTATCTCAGTGTGTTTTTGTGGTAAATTAAGAGATTATGAATAAAATTGAAATGTCTAGTTATTGAAAAAACGATAACTAGACGTTACAATAAAACATGTGAATTATTTTTTAAAGTATATGATAGTAAGAGAAAGTTCGAAAGAGATAATGAAATGAAAACTCCAAAGCTGTATAATGATTTGATCAATGAGAAAAAAATTACCAATGAAATTATTGCAGAATGTGTATATTCTGTGAATAAGCGAGCTAAAAATTATCGTGATAAAATTAAAGAATACAAAAATGGAAGGTTCCATCAGCATTTGGAGAGTAATATTGAAAAAGCGGAAGAGGAAATGGGGAAATACTATCAACTAAAAGAAGAATTTTTGAAAGTATTTACCCCGAATCTGATCCATAAACAATTCATTGGCGAAGAGAAAAAAAGAGTATATAGTTATGAAAAAAACTATGAGAAATTGTTGAAAGAAAAAACTAATGATATTTTTTGGGAAAATAGTTACTATGATTACGACAAAGATATGGAAATCGAGTTTTTTGATTATCATCTAGGAACAAAAAAATATCTATATTTCTTATATTACGAAATTGGGGAATATAGTTTTCATTCACCTATTACAGAGAAAATTGCTGAAAGGAAAACTAATCTAGAAATTCAAGAAATCGACGAAAATTTCAAAACTCATGGCTCTAAGATTGAAGGATTGCTGTCAATGCAATTTGTAAAAAAAGTATTAGAATTACTGCAAAGCGAAGATTATACAATCGTGGATTAAGAGTAAAACAATGAAATGTGCATTCTGTAAACAAATGGTCGAAGAATAAGATGATTAAACCAAAGGATTTAGTTGAATATTTTATAAGACTAAATCCTTTTTTGTTTGATTTTAATTAGCTAAGAATTATGATACAATAAAGTAAGTATATTTTTATAGTTATAATTCTGTTTTTGGGATTAATATTATCCCCTTGGATTCAATAGAATAGTAGTATTCTTTTATATATTTTAATTAATAAACTTTTATGAGGAGGCTATTTGTCATGTCTTTTTGGGATGCATGGTTTGGTACACCGACAGAAAAGAAAAGGGAACAATATAGAACCCTATATAATGATTTGAACAGTCAATTAAAAACTTTTAAGGCTAAATTAAAAACGATGGAAGGGAAAGTCGATAGCTATAATAATTCTCGGCCTTCAATGAGTACCAGTTATATTCCAGAGGATGTCTTTAGTGATAGCGAAGGTCGTGTAAAAGGGAAAGTTGATACTGTACGAACTAATCAATCTAGTGATGCAAAGAATTTATCGAGTGCAGTTGATGCAGCCTATGAACGATATAAATACTATGATCGCTTAGCAGAACAAGAGCGTAAAGAGAGAGAAGCTGAAGCGAGACGCCAGGCTGAAGAACGTAAAAATAGAAATAAGAGTTGGAGATGAGTTCTATGGCAGATTTAAAAATAAAATATAAAGATTTAGAAACAGCTATCCAATTATCAAAAGAAATTAATCAAGAATTGACAAGTTCATACCAGACAGTCACTCAATTAAAAACATATCTTCAGTCTGCTAAATGGTCTGGCAAAACTAAGGTTGCTTTTGAATCTTATTTAGACATTGTCCATAAATACCATAAAGATTTGAGATCTATTATGGAGGAACACGAAAAAGCAGTAACAAGTTTGAAAAAATCAATTGATAACTATAACAGTTCATCGGAAGTTGCGTCCATAAAGGGGTTGTAAGTATGGCTAACAAAGAAACGTTTTCTATTCACGAACTCCATTATCTAATTGGTGCCTTTGACGGAGAATTGATGCCTGGCTTACCCACTCTAGATGAGATTGTAACAGTTTCTGAGATGGTGTGGACGATGGCCAAAGAAGCTCTTGAAAAAAAGGGATTAGTTAAGGAGGATGGTTCTTTAACAGAATCAGGTTTTGTCATAGTTGAAACTCTACGAGAATATTGTATCGGAACAACATTGGTCATTGTGAATAATTTTTATTTTATGCAATGCCGTGACAGTAATTTCTCTATACTTATAGTAGATACTGGACAAGGATATCAACTTGCCAAGATAAGTCCCATGAGTCGTTTAATTTTACTTCAGGAAAAACTTGCCCTAGTAACAAGGAATCCTATGGAAGACGAAAAGTCTTTTCTAACTGAGGAAAAGAATATGAATTCCGCTATAGAGGCTGCTTTAGCATCCGAACAAGCACTAATGGTACAATATTTTCCTTTAGAGCAGATGAGTCAAACGAAACACGCAGAATTACTATTAGCTTCTTTTCTCTTTGTAGAGTGTAATGGAGAATTACTCGGATTTGATGTGAAGAAAGAAGAGCTATATAGATTCAGTCAGTATTATTTTCTTGAAAGACTGTATACTTGGTTGAAAATTCCATTTAGGGAGGAGGATTTTGAAAATGGTCTTGATTGATGTGGCTACGATGGATGGTGGAGGTTCTAAGGAAATCGTCATGAATCCTGATGAAATGCAAGCAATTATGCGTTATATCACAACAGTAGAAGTTTCCTTTCAGAATAACTTAGCTCCAAAATTAAAGAGCTTGTCTGAAACGAAATATTATGAAGGTGGGGAAGCCTCTAAAGCCATGGACCATTATGCGGATATGCTCAACAAAGTGAATGAAGTTGGTGATCTATATCGGCGTGCAAATGGTGAAATCTTAAACATGATGGGGCAATGGATTGCACAAGATGCTCAGCTACGAGATGATTTCCTCAATGGTCTTTCATCCAATCCTAAATTGGTGGAAAACCTAGATAGTCTCGGCATGTTAGGAGGAGGCGAGGAATGACAAAAGATGTAGAACTTCATTCGTCGACTTGGAAGAGTATGAAACAAGCTATAACGGGACTTACTGAAAACGTCACAGTCTCTAGTAGTGGGTATGGGAATTACACCAATGCCCAAGCAGGTCCCTATAGCACTGGAACATCTTCAACCGGATTTGCTAAACGAGTGGAAGACTTGGTCAAGATTTCAGAGAAAGTCCAGCAAATGATCAAGGAAAGGGACACGGATGGTGTTGTCTCTTATACTTACCATGATGAAACAAGTACCGCCCAAACGCTGCAATCCAAACTCTCTACCCTAGAACGCTATGTTGAGAATGTAAACAACTATATCAAGAATAAAATCGACCAGCCTTTCTATGAAGCTATGGACAAGGTTGGGGCTAAGCTAGAAACTCTCAGCATTCAACAATACAAAACAACAAACAAAGTTGGCTATAAGCGGACGGATGTTCTCAAAGATGAGTATGGTAATCCAATAGGGACCATGCAAGTGACACCAGATGAGATAGGGATTGATGAACTCTACAAGGTTGATAGCCCTTATAAGACAACCTTGCAGAAAAGCTATGAGGAATTTAAGAAAAGCAAGGATTATAAAGATCACAAGCTGACTCAGGATCAATATCTGATGGCTATGCATCATACTCGATCCTTTGAGTATGTCTCGATTGATGATGAGAAAGCCAATATAGAGATGTGGCGAGATATCGCTCTTGGAGTAGGAGTGGTTGTCTTGACAATTTTCTGTCCCCCGGCAGGTGCAGTTGCCGGTGTCGTTGTAGCTAGTGCAGATATGTATTCGGCAGTGTCAGGTAAGGACTGGGGGACAGGTCGTGAGTTGGACAATACCGAACGAGGTATGCGAGGAGCCTTTGCCTTGCTTGACTTGATTCCAGCCGCTAAATATCTAAGTAGTTTGGCCAAAACAGGAAAGACAGCAGGCCTCACCGCTGTCAAGACCAGCCTCAAAACAGCTATAAAAGAAGGAGTGGAGCAAGGAGTTAAGAACCTTGATAATTTCAAAGGTCTCTTGAAAAATGTCAAGGGCTTGGGAGATAATGTCCTTTCTTACATTAAAAACTATGGGAAACAGCTTGACAATCTTCGACCGAGTAAGATTTTATCAAATTCAGCAGAAGCTTTGAGTGACAGCTTACGCCATGCGGATAATGTAATCAGTGAAGCTGCTCAGAATTTCCGTATGAATATTGGTCTAGATCCTAAACTAGCAGATGGTGTCCTATCAAGTGGCGGAGGGCAGCTAACGCATCTAGCAGATAATCTCAGTGCCTTTGCGAAGAATCTAGACGGTAGTGTGGATGAGATCATGGAAGCTGGAGGTAGGACTGTTGATTTAACATTAGAACAACGTTTAAAAGATTTCGCGGAAGGAACTCTAGAGTTTCAAGATGTTCTAGATGATTATAGTGAAGTTTATGCTGAAATAATTAATGGTAACAAAAAATGGTCATGGGACGAAAGTATTATTAATGGTCAAAATCTTAGCTATGCTCAGAAAAAACAGATTAAAAATTTGGCTATTGAAAAAGGATTGATTCCCGATGTCAAAGTTATTCCATCTGAAGGCATGAGGTATGGTTTTGCGGATTTTCGTAGTGCTGGTCTTGTTGAAGAAACAGTCAATCTACCAGAAGAATTGTGGCTTAAAACAGATAAAGAACAATTTGAGTGGCTAAATAACAAAATTGGTGGCTTTAGAGAAGGTATGACTTGGCATCATACTGAAATTCCAGGACAAATGGAATTGGTTCCTTTTGGAATACATAATGTCATTCCACATAATGGAGGAAGAACAATAGGTATGTGGGCTTATGCGCCTAGATAGGAGATGAAATGGAATCTAAAATTATTTTACCTTTACCAACAGATACATTACTGAAAGAAAAAGAAAAAATATGGAGAGTGATTCTGCCTGAAGATTATAAAGATTTTATAAAAAAAGAAAACGGCTTAATTCCAACCAAACGATATTTTAATTTCGGTAGAAATGAGAAAGTGGTTGAGCGTTTCTTAGCAATACTGAATATTTCAGGCGATAGACTGGAAGATACTTATGATATTGGTGTTGTAAGCACTCAATTAGAAGGAAGAATTGTATTTGATGAGGACTATGTGGGTTTACAATTGATACCAATAGTAGCATTGTTTGGAGGCGATTTTATCTGCTTAGATTACACTAAAAGCAAAGAAAATCCTAGTATTTGTATCTGGTATCATGAAGACTCTTATGAATTAGATCCTGCTGTAGAATTTGTAGCTAATAACTTCACAGAGTTTTTAAATATGCTTCATGACTAAATATAAACTATTCTCAAATGAAGAAGCAAAAAAATCAGCAATGATATTTTTGATATTGGCACTTAACTGTACATTAAGTGCCTTTTCATAAATTGGAAGCTTCAAAAGCCATGAACCACTATGCGGATATGCTCAACAAAGTGAATGAAGTTGGTGATTTATATCGGCGTGCAAATGGTGAAATCTTAAACATGATGGGGCAATGGATTGCACAAGATGCTCAGCTACGAGATGATTTCCTCAATGGTCTTTCATCCAATCCTAAATTGGTGGAAAACCTAGATAGTCTCGGCATGTTAGGAGGAGGCGAGGAATGACAAAAGATGTAGAACTTCATTCGTCGACTTGGAAGAGTATGAAACAAGCTATAACGGGACTTACTGAAAACGTCACAGTCTCTAGTAGTGGGTATGGGAATTACACCAATGCCCAAGCAGGTCCCTATAGCACTGGAACATCTTCAACCGGATTTGCTAAACGAGTGGAGGAGCTAGTAAAGATTCCTGAAAAAGTTCAACGCTTGATAGCAGAAAAGTATGATAGAAGGCTTATTTATATCGTAGAATTTTTTCACTTAAATATGCGTTAAGTAGGTTTTAATAACTTATCTCGTCAAAACAATCATTGTTAAAAATACTTGTATCTATTATTTAATATAATACTTGCGTAAGTATTGGAATAATGTTAAAATAATAATGTAAAAAATAAAATAAAAACATAGGAGTAAACAATATGTCAGGACAAATCAGAGTATCCCCAGAAACGCTTCAATCACGTGCACGTGATTATGGAAAAGCAGCCAATGATATTAGAGTTATTTTGAGCAATCTTCAACGTTTACAAGATACTTTGCGTACAGAGTGGGAAGGTGCCGCATTCCAAGGATTTGATCAACAATTCCTCGAATTGAAACCAAAAGTTGAGAACTTTGCTGATTTGATGCAACAAATCAATACACAACTTGATAAGACTGCTCAAGCAATGCAACAAAATGACCAAGATTTATCTAAAAACTTTGGTCTTCAATAATTTAAGGCCGAGGTTGAGGAGTAATCCTCAACCTTTCTTACATTTTAGTTAAGGAGAAAATGTGAATAAAAAAGTTTTATTTAGTCTAGGGGCATTATTGTTATTTATTACAATAATAGTATCCTTCTTTGCCATTGTAAAACCAACACCTATCAGCCAGGCAAACTCAGAATCTTCGGTGCAACAAGCTCCTATTAAAGTTGCTGTTGTTAATGAAGATGCAGGAAAAGTATACAATGGACAACAGATTAACATTGCTAATACTTTAGTAAATTCATTTATTTCAAAAAATAATTACAAAGTGGAAGTGGTTTCCCGTTCAATTGCTGAAAGTGGTTTGAAGAATGATACTTATCAGTTGATGATAGTCTTGCCAAGTAAATTTTCAGAAGAAGCTTTAGCTATTGAGTCAACTTCACCTGTTCAGGCAACGTTTCAATATCAAATTCAATCAAGTGATCAACTAACTGTCAAACAGGCAGAACAAGCAGTAGTAGCTTTTAAAGAACTTTTTAATAAGGACTTAATTAATATTTATTTCACTAGTATTATTGGAAATTTGAAGACAGCGCAAGGACAGGTTGCTGATGTCGTTACAAATGAACAAGAATCACTATCAACTTTTAACAATAAGTTAGTAGGTCCACTTGCTCAATACAGTCAACAATTTAATGGATTAAGCTCATCACCGAATAATTTATTGTCAGCTTATTCATCTTTTAATAAAGATTTATTAAATACGAATGATGCTTTTAAATCAATTGTTTCTGTTGATAAAACATATGAGGGAACAATAGAACAAATCAAAGCGCAACAGGAAAAATGGCAACAGTCTTTGGATACTAGAGAGCAAACTTTGTCAAACTATGATAAAGACTTTTCTAAATTATCTGTTAAGGAACAATTATCTAAACTGGGCAGTATAAATACTCATATCAATGATAATTTATCTGAGCCTGCTATTTGGAAAGAAACTTCAGATACAGTTGCCTCCTATAATAAAGATATCGCTTCTCTTCTTGAGATTCTAAAGAATAATAATAAAGATATTGATGATACTTTGTCAAATTATGATACAAAAATTAAGGACGCTGTAGAATCTTCTTTGACCAAAAATTCTTCAACAGTAGATGAGGCTAGTAAAACACTCGGCAGTTATATCAAAACATTGAACACTAGTATGCAGGATCAAATCACAAGCAAATGGCCTAGTGTATATTATGATGACGCAGCTATTGATAATCTTTCTTTGTCTAGTTCTGATAAACAACATTTGAAAAATATTAGTGCTTTTATGCAGTGGTATAGTAAGAAGACGGGGAAAGAGTTGCCTACTTTGAAAGCTACAACTCTTGAAAATGAAGAATTTTCTCGCCTAAAGGATGACATTAAATCCAAGAGTACAACAAAACGAGAGATATCTTTACCATCATTTGAAGGAAAAATTTCAAAATTAACATTAACAGTACCAAGTGGTTACTACCTAAAAGAATCAAACTATGGATTTTCCGACCTTGGAGGTGGTAACTATCAGATAAATATAACCAGTGAAGCTTCTGCTGGTACAGTTGTTTCTTATACGTTGGCTATCAAGAATGAAAATGACATCAGTGTACTATCTCCTGTGTTTGTTAAGTATCAGTTAGATACGACAGAAGATGTAAAAGTCATAAAGGAAGATGCCCCTGATCTAGAAAAAGAGAGAACAGAGAAAACAGAGAAGGATACAGTTCCTTCTGCACCAGCTACTTCAGATACTCCTGTTACATCTACTACCGATACAGGTTCAAGTGCTGCTACACCTGAAGAGAAGAAGCCAAAAGATGTTCTCACTATAACGAAGACCATCACGATTACTAAGACGAATCAGACAGAAAAGAAGGTTTTGAATCGTCACTATGAAATGCAAGATGTTATTTCGAACTGGGAGTATAGTCCTACAAAATTAACTCAAGCTGTTTATAAAGATGTAGATGGTTATTTACAGTTGTCAGGTCTTGTTACTGCATATTATGGTTTAGATCTATCTAAAAATACGTATTCAGAACATATGTTTATCCCAGCAGAAGGTTCTCTTGCAGCGTTAGTAAATAATGATGATCTTAAAACAATTGTGACAAGCTTAATAAAAACTGCTACTGTGGAAGCATTGAAATCTGATTTAAAAGTTTCTGATGAAAAAATGAATGAGATTCAGTCTCGATTAGCAAATGCTGAGAAGTTGACATCAAATATTGAACAATTGAGAACAACAACAAGTGATTTAACGTCTCAGTTGAGTCAGTTAATTGGACAGGCTTCAGAGGTAGATAAAACTATTGAATCCAAACCAAACTTTGTTGAAACAGAAAAAGTAGACAATACAAATATGGTTACAGTTAGTATGGATATGAACAGTGACCTGGTTAAGTTAATGTCAGCTAGTCAAACTTTGATGACTAATACACAAGCAAATCAAGCTGTTTCTCAGACAATTGATTCGACAATTTCTCAATTGGTAAAAGATATCAATAATTTGGAAAAAGATGGAGAATCATTAAGTACTCGCGTTTCTGAGTTGAAAAATATTATGTCTAGTGAGTATGGATCAAATGAAGAATTCCTTAAAAACTTTTCTACTGTTTTGAGCAATACAAAAACAGGTAATACTAAAAATGATGCAGTATATGAATACTTATCTAATCCTGTAGATGCTTCAAAAATTGGCAATGTAGTATCAGCCGCAACTAAATCACAGTCACAGTCTAGTCGTCAAGATGAGAGATCAGGTCTTCTGATTATTTTGATTAGCTATCTGGTTAGTTTGGTTATTGCTTATCTTTTCCAACATGCAGACAAAGTGGAATTGCAAAGAATCATGAATTTGAAAGATCGTTTATCGTGGAGAAATTCTTCTGGACCGATGCTTTTCCTAAGCCTTATTTCTGTGATTGCTGGCTTTATAATTGCAATTATTGCTGGAGTTAAACTTGGTTTTTCTATTCCGCAATTGAGTGCATTTGTAGTACTTCTTTCCATAATAAGTCTGATGATGACATATGGTCTTAATATTCTTATTGATAGGCTTAGAAGTTTAGGATTTTTAATAAGCGTTAGTCTGATATTAATTTATATCATTACTGCAACCCAACTCTTTGATGAATATTATGTGAATTCAACTCCTATTTTGGGAACTCTTTCTCCTTTGACTTATCTTGAAGGTGTTGTGAAACTGTTTGTTAATCAGCAAAGTGGAATTGTTCCGTCAATGATTGTAATCGTTGTTTTAACGATTGCTTTGGGACTTTGGAATAGTTTCTTGTATCGACAAGTTAAGGACAATAACTAACATGAAAAAAACTATCGTCTTTATCTTTCTATTGTTTTCATTTTTTACGAGTGGAAGTGTAGCTTTTGCAAATGATGGTTCTTTGCAAATAGATACGTCTTTAGATAAAAATCCTAAGAAAACAGAAATACAATATTTTGAGCAGGAGAGTAATTTAACAAAGTTATTTCAACCTGACACATACAAAGCTATTGATGCTGCAAAGAAAAATGATAGAGAAAAGTATCAATCATTTCAAACAACTTTATTTATCACTAAAGTAGAAGTCAGAAATATTGTTGATGAGTATCAATCTGCCTTATTTTCTGGTCAAATCCAAATGAACCCTAGTGATAAGAAGAATGTGTCACTTAATAACGTAAAAGCTCCTATTTCTTGGACTACAATTTTATTGTTTATACTAGGAATGATTATCACAATTTATTCTCTTTTATATAAAAAATTACATAAACCTAAACAATAAAAATAGTAGAAAAATATTTTAAGGAGATACAATCGTATCTCCTTTTTTATAGGCGAAAAGTTCTTTTATAATCATGTTTCACATGATATAATAATTATAATGGCATAGGTTTAAGTTTAGGAGGTTTTTATGGAAGAGTACATTAATATTAGTCTTGATTGTAGTCCTTTTTTATCTAAAATTTTAGATTTAAGAGTTCCTGTCGAATTAACCGTAAAAGAATTAATACAAATTGTTTTAGAAACTTATGGCGCAGAGGTTAAGGTATTCAATCCAAGTGTAAGAAATCAGCAGTCTGGGGATATACTTGCTAGTACTAGTAGCTTAGCTTTAGTGAAAGACGGCGTATTATTAAAATTAGAGAGAATATAATTAGGGGAGTTAGTATGGAAGTGCAAAAACTTGAATTGGTAGTTGGCGATATCAAAGGTAATCGTGAAATAGCGTATGCTTTATTAGTAGCAGAACAACCTTATTTTGTTAATCAAAATGTAATCGAAGAAGAAGGTAAATTAACAATTGAAAGTCTATTGACAGATGAATATTATTCCTGGGATAAGCTGATTACCATGATTGACGAAGAAAAGTTACGTCATTTAATAAATATTGGTCAATTGTTTCATGCATTGCAAGATTCTATTTACACGTATAATTTATCTCCTAATAATTTAGTGTTTTCTCGAAATGGGAATCCTTTATTTGTTTTCCACGGTGTTAAAGGACAAGTGCCACCATATGATGTTGTAAGTTTAGATGAGTTTACTGTTAACTTCAAGGCTATGATCGTGTCTTTGCTTGATAAAAAAACAAGTTATGAGAAATTGATAGAGGGACAGTCACCATTTTATAAGGGAAAACTATTCTGTGAAACTATTATGAAAGCAGAAACCTTAGATGAAATTATATCTTTGTTAGAAGAAAAATACCTAGAAGAAAGGGAACAAAATAAGGAAAAATTTTCACGAGTTCCTAATAAACTAGTATCTAGATTAAAGTTAACTACCTTAATCACATCTCTTATTGGTTTTTTCTCATTGGTTGGAGTACTTTATTTTCTATTGTTTGCTATGCCTAGCCAACAAATGATATCAGATTTGCGTCTTGCTTTTGTTCACCAAGATTATTCAACGGTTGTATCGACCGTAAAAAATACAGATTCTAAATCGCTTAGCCAAGATGACTCCTATATGGTAGCTTATTCAGTGATTAAGACTGAACCTTTAACGGAGGCGCAAAAGACAGAGTTATCAAAAATATCAACTCAATCAAATACAGACTATCTGCGTTATTGGGTGTTAATCGGCCAGTCAAAAATTGATGAAGCAATGGATATTGCAAGTTACTTAGATGATCCTCAATTATTGATGTATGGTCTTACTAAAAAGATTGATGAAGTCCAGAGAAACCCTAATCTAACATCAGAACAACGTACTGAGCAGTTAAATAATTATAAGGGTAAATTAGAAGAATTGAAGAAGAATTACCTAACACCAGAAGTTAGCAAGTCGAATGTGGCTTCAAAAGAATCAAGATAGGAGTGGTGTATGAATTATTTAATTTTTGAAGACAATGTCTATCCACTCTATGCAGGAAATACCTATCAAATGGGTTCCTCAGTTGATTCTAATATTTATCTTCCTTGTCTTGAAAATATAATGTTGGATGTAAAGGAAACGGGAGTTGAATTATTAGGGAAAACTTATACTTATGGAAGTCATCAAATTTCTATAGATGAGAAGATAACTATTTCTTTACTTGTAGTTGGGGATACAGAGTACTATCTTCTTCCTGAGAGAATTCTTTATTTATCAGATAAGAAAGAAGCAACCATTCGCTTAGTTGATTTTCCTACAGAAATCATTTTGACTTTTGATGGGATAAATAAGACAATTTATAGTGTTAGTCCATATTATATTAACGGTGAAAGAAAAACAGGAAAACATAACATTCAAGATTTGGATCAAATTGTGTTTGAACAAGGTGTCGGTTTATCTATTCAAAAACAAATTTTATCTATCCATTCATTGTTTTCTGTTGAGACATCTTTATTGCCCTTTTCTGAAGTATCGACAGAAGATCGCTCAAAGGAATTTCATCGTTCTCCACGGATTATTCTGAGAGAACCAGATGATAAAGTAACAATTGCTTCGGCGCCAACAGATGATGAAGGGAAAAAACAATCATTACTAAGATTGATTATTACTCCTTTAGCAATGATCATTTTTACATTACTAACGGTTTACTTTACACGTAGTGGTGGAATGATGTTTATGATGATGGGGATGTCTGTCATTACTATCGGGACTTCTATTCATACTTATTTTTCTGATAAAAAATCACATAAAGAGCTTCAGGAACAGAAGATTACAGAGTATATGAAATATTTGGAAACCAAATATTCACAATTAGCTGATTTACGAGATGAACAAGTTGAAGCTCTTGTTTATCATTTTCCTGATATGCCTCAGATTTTAGAAATGGTAGAGAAAACTGACCGACGTATTTATGAAAAAACACTCTATCACTTTGATTTTTTATCTTATCGTTTAGGTTTGGGAGAAATTGATTCTAGTTTTTCTATTGAGTATTCAAATTCTGAGTTAACTAAGTATAATGCAGCTGCTAATCAGAAAATTCAAGAACTTCTTTCATACTATCGTGTGACCAAGCAGGTACCTATTACTCATACATTAACAAATCCTACGGGGTATATAGGAACACGACAAATAGTAATTGAGCAAGTTCAACAAATGATGATGCAATTGGCGACTTTCCAAAGTTACCATGATTTACAGTTTATCCCAATTTTTCGAGAGGAAGAGTTGGAGCTATGGAATTGGAGTCGATGGTTACCTCATACCAAAATAAAAGCACTAAATAGCCGAGGTTTTGTATACAATCAACGAACTCGTGACCAATTATTAACATCCCTCTATCAAATTATTAAAGATAGAAAGTTGGATAGTGAGCAGGACAAAGGAAAAGAAAAGCAATATAGTCCTCATTATATTCTCTTTATTACAGATTTAAGTCTGATGTTAGATCACAATATTATGGAATATATAAATGAAGACTTATCTTATCTAGGTATTCATTATGTTTTCGTAGAAGAAGTACTTGAAAGTCTGCCAGAACATGTTAAGACGGTTGTTGACTATCGAGGAGATAAAAAAGCTACATTATTGCTTCAGGATGGGAATTATACAAATAAAGAAATTATACCTCTTCCACCCGTAAGCTTATCTGAGAAGGAAAATTTTGCTAGAAACCTCGCTGGTATTCATCATATTCAGACGTTACGTAATTCTATTCCAAATAGCATTACCTTCCTTGAAATGTATGGGGTCAATAAAGTTGAGGAACTAGATCTTTTAAAACGATGGCAAGAAAATGAAACTTTCCAAACAATGGCAGTTCCTCTAGGAGTTCGAGGTAGGGATGATATTCTTTATCTAAATATTCATGAGAAAGCGCATGGACCTCACGGCTTGATTGCTGGTACTACAGGATCAGGTAAGTCTGAACTTATTCAGTCCTATATTCTTTCTTTAGCTGTGAACTATCACCCATATGAAGTTGCCTTCCTATTGATTGACTATAAGGGTGGGGGGATGGCCAATCTCTTTGCAGACCTCCCTCACGTTGTTGGTACTATTACGAACTTGGATGGAAACCAAGCTAATCGAGCTTTGGTATCTATCAAAGCTGAACTTAAGAAACGTCAGCGTATTTTTGCAGAGAATGATGTGAATCATATCAATCAGTATATGAAACTCTTCAAAGAAGGGAAGGTTAAAGAACCATTACCTCACTTATTAATCATTAGTGATGAGTTTGCTGAATTGAAGGCAAATCAACCTGATTTCATGGATGAATTGGTATCTACTGCTCGTATTGGTCGTTCATTGGGAGTTAAATTAATTTTGGCAACCCAGAAACCTAGTGGAGTTGTCAATGATCAAATTTGGTCGAACTCTAAGTTTAAGATAGCTCTTAAGGTACAAGATGCTGCAGACTCTAGAGAAGTAATCAAAACACCTGATGCCGCAGAAATCACACAGACAGGTAGAGCCTATCTTCAAGTTGGGAACAATGAAATTTATGAGCTGTTCCAGAGTGCATGGTCAGGTGCGGATTATAATCCAGAGGGTCGAAACCATGTTCAAAAAAATACAACTGTATATGAGATTACAAGTAATGGTCAGTATAATGCTATTAATAAAGACTTGAGTGGTTTAGTCAATAAAAAAGAAGCAAAGGCTATTCCAACAGAATTAGACGCTATTGTAGAAAATGCTCGCGAAGTATTTGATAGTCTTGATATAAATCAAGTAGCAAGTCCTTGGTTGCCACCACTTGAAGAAAAAATATATACTAAAGATATACAATCAACTAACTTCAAAGATTATTGGGGGCATTCAGAAGATCTACAACCGATTTTAGTTGGATATCAAGATATTCCTGAAAGACAGGAACAATCGCCACTTTATTTCAATATGGAACAAAGAGGACATATTTTATTAGTTTCTAGTCCAGGATTCGGGAAGTCAACTTTTCTTCAGAACTTTGCGATGGATGTCATTCGTAAGCATACACCTGAACAAGTTCATTTCTATCTCTATGACTTTGGTACCAGTGGTTTAATCTCTATTTCTGATTTTCCTCATATTGCAGATTATTTTACACTTGATGAAACTGAGAAAATCATGAAATCTCTACGATTCTTGAATAGAGAGATAAAAACTCGAAAACGTGCTCTTTCTCAAGCAAAAGCTACAAACCTTACGCAGTACAATCAGTTGTCTGATGAGTCTTTCCCAACGATTTTCATTGAGATAGATGGATTTGATAGCGTTATGGATGCAGTTTTCGTAGATGCCTTTTATGATACTTTAAATGTCATTGCTCGCGATGGTGCCTCTCTAGGAATCTATCTAGTTGTGACACTTTCTCGTCTCAATGCCATGCGTCTACAGTTACAATCTAACTTTAAGACCAAGATTTCTCTATTCTTGTTTGACAATAGTGATTTGTCAGGAGTAGTAGGACGATCTAATATTCCGCTCGATGAAATCAAAGGTCGTGCCATAGCTAAATTTGACGACATCGTCCAATTCCAAGTGCTGTTGCCATACAGTAGTGAATACTATACGGACTACATAAAAGAAGTTCGTACAGAACAAGAAGCAATGGTTGCAGCATACGATGGACCACTTCCTGCAGGTATCCCAATGTTGCCAGAGAAGGTAACCAAAGAGGTAATGTCAGATCTCTTAGAAAACAGTCAAGACTTTATCTTGGGACTTGAAAGAGAAGCTGTTGTTCCAGCATCATTTAGCTTTGACCAACCTATTCTTATTGCTTCAGACAGTCCTGCCTTTGTAACAAATTACTACAAATTATTAGAGTACCATCTGAAACGTTTGTCAGACAAGTATAATACGGTTATTCTAGATTCTAGTCAACGTATTAGTAGTCAATTCTTTGCTGGTATTCAGCGTTTTGATAGTTCTTTGGAGGTTGCTGATGTGATGAAGACGATACTGGAAGACTTTAGGAAACGCGTCGCATCTCCAGATCAGGATTATCCAAAATGGTTGATTTTGATACCAGACATTGCTGCGACAGCTATGGTAGCAGGGATGAATGAAGTAGACTTCAAAGAACTCCTCACAGAAGGCCCTCGCTATGGAGTAACCTTGGTGTTTGCTGGGTCTTATCAGGATCTAGTAACAAATCGATACGATAATTTTGTCAAACTAGCTAATCAGTTAGTAGAACAGGTCTTTCTTGGTGTACGTATTAGCGATCAAGATCATACTCGCTATCCTTATATCATGAATGAGCCTGCGCTTAAACCTAACCAAGGACATATTCTTTATCCAGATCGTTATGAATTTGTTCAATTATTAGAAATTTAGAAAGGGATACAATGAAAGAAACGACTATGTTGCCACTCGGCAGTATCGTTATTTTAAAAGGGAATACAAAGAAAATGATGATTATCTCTCGAGTGATTGCTGTTCCTGTTAAGGGAAATATCTATCGCTTTGACTACGGTGCTTGCCTATATCCTGAAGGAGTCGTAGGCGAAAATTTGATTTACTTCAATCATGAAGATATTTTTAAGATTGTTCAAGAGGGATATACTAATGATGAAAATGAACTCATGTTAGAAAATATTGCGGCTGTGATAGCTGAAACGGATATTCCTAAAGGAAATGTGGCTGAATTGAACGAAGTAAATGAATTAGGAGGCTAAGAGATGGGAGAAGTTGATTACAATCAAATTTATTCTCTTCAAAACCAGGTGAATGCCCACTACTCTAGTATCTCATCCGCTCAATCCCGAATCACCTCCATCGATGAACAATTGGAACGTCTTCGTACTGCCAAGAAGTCTGTAAGCAAAATTCAAAGAAATGTTCACGATATCAGGTATCCTATCAATCATCGCAATATCCAACCGGATTGGCATGGAAAACAAAAAGATACCTTCACCAAGCAGTGGGAGACCTTCTCCACCGAGTATACAAATTTCCAAACAGAGATGAATACCTTCTATGATGCCATCTGTGATGAAATCACTAGATTAGAGAACAAAAAGAACGAAGAAAATGGCATTATTGGTTGGTGCCAAAGTCAGATTAATAATTTGGGAAATTTCATCGATAAGCTATTACATACGAAGGAGGGCTAGAAATATGTTTGGAACCATTCAATTATCCGATGTTCTATTTGGTTCGCATGTCAGTAGTATGTCCAAAGCTAAGGAGAGTCTGGCAGGAGTTGGAAAACCAACTTTCAACACGACAGGAGAGTCGAAAGCACTGGATTTGTACCAGGAACAATTCAACGAACTCTACCAGCTGGTGAAGTCCTACACGGCTCTATTGGGAGCGGATCTCGCTTTGATGACGGCTACAGGAAAAGAGATGTACCGAACTGATAGTGTCTTGGGTCAAAACATGTTTCCTGGTTTGCAGTAGGGAGGTATCATGAGTTACAATATAAAATTTGATGATATCACCTCTGTTCAAGTGGAAACTCAAAAGACAATGAATGCTTGGGGAGAGTCCATGTCTAGTCTAAACAAGGCTATGAACGACTTCATAAAGAATCAAAACCTCCAAGGTCAGGCTATCTCGAGTATGCGCACTTACCTAGTAGAGGTGCATGGGACTCTGCTTCAGACACTGGTCAATTTGATGAATGACTACTCAACCAACCTCCTACTGTACAAGGACGGCTACTACCAGATTGATGGAGATCTTCATACAAAGTTACCTGGTAAGGAGTTTACACGTCTTCATAGTGACTTAAAGGGTTCGAGGGATAAGTTAAAGCCCGAGATTGAACTCTTGAAGACGACTAAGAGTGATATTTCTGACTTGGTGAGTTATGAGGGGACTAGTCATACCAGTACGATCATGAACTACAACTTCCTCATGAATCAGCTTAAGAACTTGGATACATCGATTACTCAATATGAGAGTAGTCATTCGGGGCAGGATTTGGTGGCCTTTAAGGAACTCCTAGCAGCAACCAAGGCCTTGATCGCAGAACATGCAGGAAAATCTCGTAATGTCGGGACCTATCAGTCGGGAGACTTTGGCAAGCTCAAATCTGTCCAACGCTTTGCGCTGGCTTATGACCAAGCCGCCAAGCAGATGGAGAGTCGCGTTGAACGCGTGAAAGCAGCCCAGGAGAGGGATAAGGCACGTTTTGAGGCCTTGGCTGCCGAGGATCGCGCCAAGAAGGGTTGGATAGACTTGGGTGTTGGCGTATTCACGGCAGTGATTGGTATTGTAGCGATTGTATCAACTATGGGTGCTGCGACTCCATTGGTTGCTGCAGGCGGAGCTGTCGTGGGATTTGGGACGAGTGTCTATGGGTTATCTAATGCAGAAGAAGGGATTCATGATATTCAACTTGGAAATGCAGGGGATATCCAAACCAAGGCAAAGAATCCTATCAGAGATACAGTTTTTATGGGAAATGACAAGTTGTATCATGAGGTTGGTGGGGCCTTTGTGACAGCGAGTGCTATCATGATTCCTATAGGGCAGACCCAGAGTGTTGTGCAAGGCTTGACCCAGTTTGCGATAGGGGAAGCAGGCGCTTATACAACGGGTCAGGCTGCTTACCATGGGACCAAGATTCTAGGTGGAAGCGAAGAGGACGCCCAAACCGCAAACTTTATTGGGAATATCTTAGGAGGATATGCAGCCTCCTCAGCAGCTAACAAGTTTAGTCTCAATAAGGTGTCCACCAATCCAAGAGAATATAGTTACAATATGATTGAAAATCCTGGACCACTACCAGAAATTAATGAGACTGCAGCTAAAAGTTTCGCTAGCGGTAAATATAATGTGAAAATATTAGAAGAGGATACGGTCTTTTTTAGAGCTGGAAATTCTGACAGTCCTTTAGGACAATATTATACAAGGGATATTCCTGAGTCAGTAATAAAAGTTAGGATAGAGTCCGCAGTTAAACCTCAGTGGATTGATAGAGACACAGGGGTCTTAACAGGTACATCAGAATTGACTGATATCTATGCTACTAAGTTCCCAAAAGGTACCGTCTATTATGAAGGTCCTACAGGCTCTCAAGGAGGAGTATATACTGGTGGTAAAGAACAGATATTTATTAATAAACCATGGACTATTGATGGAATTCATAATAATACAACACGTCTAGGAGGAATAAGGTGATGGTAAATTTCAAAGAAGACCTAATGGAATCGTTAATTGATTTATTAGGGGTTCTATCAGAACATAAGCAGCGTCATAATGTTAATTATTTTATAGGGACGCTTAAAAATATGATAGCAATCATACAAAATATAGAAAATCCTGAACTCCCAAATGAATGTATAGAAAAACTTCGAAAAATGTACAAAAGTATGTTTTTCCCAAGAGACGGTTTATCGGATTTTTATATTTTTGATTCTGATGCTACATATATGACAAAATGTAACACTCAATTTTCGTCATTATTAAATAGAATTGATGCTTTATTAGAAGAATGAGGAAGTTAATGTTAGATTTGAATCTTTTATATAATATATATAAAGAAAGTAACGGGGAGTCAGACTGGAAGAAATTTGCTATTGCTCTTTCAAAATCACATTTGTTGGTACCTTTTACTACAATTAATAGTTCTGATATTCTAATCACATTAAATGGTAGCGATGGTAGACAGTATTTGCCTATATTTACTGATTTTGAATCTATCAATTTATCTAGTTCATTATTTAATAAAGGTGTTAAGTTCGCCAAAGTGGATATAGTATATATTTATAAATTTCTAGAACGTAATTCACCTGTAAAATATGTTGTATTGAATCCTTGTGGAATCAGTGTTTTTATGGACAAAGATTATATAGAGACGATATTATCTTTAATCAATTCACGTAAAATACTTTTTGGAAAACCAATTGAGGATACAACATCGATTGAAAACAAGCTCTCAAATATTTTTAAGGAAATCCCTTCAGTTAATAATGTCTTTTTCGTAAAGATACTAGTGAAAGAAGAAAGTAGTTACTTACTAGTTATAGATTATGATGAATCTCAAAATGAGCTACTTCTTTTTGAGAAGATTTCTAAAAAAATTGCGAGTCATAAAATAGACTCTGATTTTCCTTTTGATTTGATATCAAGCAATACAGAGTTAGGAGAAGAAATAATGAAGGATAATCCTCCCATTTACACTCGCTAATATTTTTCAAAGGAAGTATCAAAAAGATGCTCATCATTGCTCGTATGATTGCAGCACCAGTTAAAGGAGATCTTTATCGTTTTGACTATGCTGATTGCCTATATCCTGAAGGGGTCGTAGGTGAGAATTTGATCTACTTCAATCATGAAGATATTTTTAAGATTGTTCAAGAGGGATATACTAATGATGAGATGGAGTAAATAAATGAAAAAATTTGAAATACCAGAGCCTAAAGATTATCAGAATTTCGTCAAACATTACCTAGAAGTGATGAGGGAAGGAAAAGAAGCTCAGGCTTTTCTAGGAACAGAAGCTAAGTATCGTTTTCGACAACGAGATTCTTATGAACTTGATAGTACAGATATTGGAGTATTAATGGAATATTGCTTATATCCTTTGTATATGGAAGGTGATAGGGATATAGCGCGCAGAACCTTTGATATCTTGAAAGATTTTAGTTTATCGGTTGACCTAGTCAAATTAGATAAGGTAACTGATTATATTTCTATGCAAGGCAGTCGTTTAAGAAGATATACAAGCCTTCCCTTTGTTATTGAAACAGATGAATTGGTAAGAAATATTATAGAAAGCATTTCAAAATTATCAGATGAACAGAAGCGTACTTATACCTATGAAAGACTATGTAATGTATTAGACCGTAGTCCATTATACAGACAGTGTGATGAAGAAAAGGTAGAGAAGATTCTTAAGGAATTCAAGGAAAAATACTACAATCCCCCTAAGGTAGTAGAAACCATTAAAACAGTTGAGGAAATTGAACTAGACGTTACAAGCATCGATGCGATGGGCGTCTCTGATGACCATCTTGAGTTGTTGTTGATTGATGAAAACAAATGGATAGAGTCATTAGAAGAGGAACATCTCTTGAAACTTCAAGAAAAACTCAACAACTACATCTACTTCCTCGAAAGCAAGCAGTATGTGGAGAGATACGGTGACAAATTTGATAAAAAAGTCATCCAGATCACATTCCAGTATTCTCCATCAGACAACGGTCTAGCATTCCTCGCAGCTGTTCAGAAAGTGTTACAACCGACAGATATGAGCTTGAAGGTAGAATTGCCAGAGTAAAAAAGGGAGCGGAAACGCTCTCTTTTTTGTGGTATAATTGTACCATGTTATGACGACTTTTGTGAAATGGGTAAAAATAGCGAACTGCTTATGCCGACAATTGACATGAAGGGGCATTCTTACGATGATTTTCTATCTGCGATTGAACGTCAAGGCTATTATGAAATCAAAAATCCACGTGTCTATAGGCCTGGCACTAATGAAATTGAGCAAGTTGAAGGGATTTTTAGAATAAATCAATGGAGTAAATAAATGCAGACATATAAATTAAAAAATAAAGAGAATTATAAATATTTTGTCAAACATTATCTAGAGGTGATGAAGGAAGAGAAGCAGAAGCATTTCTTGGAGAGGATATTAGGTATCGTTTTCAACAACGCAACTCAATGATAACAGAATACACTGATATTCAGGTGTTGATGGAATATTGTTTATTCCCTCTATATGTAGAAGGTGATAAAGACATAGAGAGAAGGACATTTGAGATATTAAAAGAGTTCTCTTTAAGTATTGATGAAAAGAAAATATGGCAAGTTACAGAATATTTATTGCTTCAAGATTTTATTCTGGCGGAATATAAGCCCCTTCCTTTTGAAATTGATACAAGAAAATTAGTTCCTCTTATACTTGATACAATAGAAAAACTTCCTAACGAGTTAAAAACTAGTGGATATTATGGTCGATTAATTGGAAATATTAAATCAATTCCTTCTTTCAAGTATTATGAGGTGGAAAAGGTAGAGAAGATTCTTAAGGAATTCAAGGAAAAATATGACAATCCACCTAAAGTAGTAGAGTCTATTAAAGAAGTTGAGGAAATTGAACTAGACGTTACAAGCATCGATGCGATGGGCGTCTCTGATGACCATCTTGAGTTGTTGTTGATTGATGAAAACAAATGGATTGAGTCATTAGAAGAGGAACATCTCTTGAAACTTCAAGAAAAACTCAATAACTATATCTACTTCCTCGAAAGCAAGCAGTATGTGGCACGATATGGCGATAAGTTTGACAAAAAAGTCATCCATATCACATTCCAGTATTCTCCATCTGATAACGGATTGGCCTTTCTCGCGGCGGTCCAGAAAGTATTACAACCCACTGATATGAGTTTGAAGGTAGAATTGCCAGAGTAAAAAAGGGAGCGGAAACGCTCTCTTTTTGTAGTATAATGTAGAAGAATTAGATTTATACTAGGAACAATTCAACGAACTCCACCAGCTAGTGAAGTCCTACACGGCTCTATTGGGAGCGGATCTCGCTTTGATAAC
Organism: Streptococcus infantis; assembly: GCF_047463315.1. Lineage (GTDB taxonomy): Bacteria > Bacillota > Bacilli > Lactobacillales > Streptococcaceae > Streptococcus > Streptococcus infantis_AB. The sequence continues at coordinate 49,775 of NZ_JASHEB010000005.1, forward strand.
GGCTACAGGGAAAGAGATGTACAGAACTGATAGTGTCTTGGGTCAAAACATGTTTCCTGGTTTGCAGTAGGGAGGTATCATGAGTTACAATATAAAATTTGATGATATCACCTCTGTTCAAGTGGAAAGTCAAAAGACGATGAATGCTTGGGGAGAGTCCATGTCTAGTCTAAACAAGGCTATGAACGACTTCATAAAGAATCAAAACCTCCAAGGTCAGTCCATGTCGAGTGTGTAAGCTTGTTGGTAAAAGCGTAAAAACTTTGTAACAAAAGTAAATCTGTGTGTAACTGTAACTTACTAGTTGCAGTTTTTTCTTTATACAAAAACTACATTAAAATGGTAACCCCTCTATAAAACATGGTATAATAGGCCTATATAGCTCAATGAAGTAAACCTATCACAAGGGATTGAGAAAAAGGATAAAACAGTCATGTCAACAGTAAAAAGTGATATAAACCTTGCGCAAACCTATGCGACTCAGCTGAAAAATGCTTGTCAATCGTTAACAGATATTGCTGCGACTAGTCAAGATGACTTAACAACCCTTCAAGGGAATAACAAGGCCCATCAATGTCTGACAAAGGATCAAAATCTAGCTAGTCAAATTACAACTGCTGTCACGCTAACTTCAGAACGACTGCACTCTGTAGCGAGTGATTTTGAGGCGCTAGATGAAGCAGCTGCCAATGGTTTTGGGAGTCATACATGAGCAAGTTGGATGAGTTGAAGAAAAAAGAGCGAGACCTCTTGTACCAGCTAGAAGACAACGGAAAAGAGAATTACCGCACCAAAGAACTGATAGAAACCTTTGAAGGGTACGATAGAGCTAGCCACCGTTATCAAAGTGATTTGTGGGAGGTTGCCTATCAGAGCCGATACGCAGGACAGTTGGAAGAAACGCTCCTGCAAAGAAACCAACTCAAAAACCAAATCCTTGAGGACCTTACCTACCACATGGATGATTTGAAGAAAGAAAAGTTCCGGTTAGAGGGAGACTTGGATGCGGTTTACTATGAAAGACGCAAGGAACTAGAAAGAGAGGAGGAGACACGTCATGGGCATTGATATGTATTTGGAACAATCACAACTACAAAGTTCGAGTGTAGCGACCATGTGTCAATCTCAGGTGGAGGCTTATCAAGACTTGCAATCAGCCATCCAAAAGTTTTCAGAGGATACAGAAAGTCTAAAGGGCGATGCTTATAATTCGGCTAGAAGTTTTTTTGCAAGTGTCTTATTGCCCTTGAGCAAAGGGGGACAGCTCTACGCAGAAACCTTCTCTCAAGCTATCAAGAAATTGCCAGAAGACTATCAAACGATGGTCGACAGCAAGAGTTGGCGCGAGGATGATCTGCTTGATAAGATCCGTCAGGAAGAGCAGTTGATTGCCTATCTAGATGAAGTCAACCAATCCCTTTCTAGCTTGACCATGGATAGTGAAGAAAAAGGGAGATTGAGACGCAGTAATGTGGAACTCATGCGAGGACACCATGCGAATAAACGTGTCTATGAAACGATTTTGGGAGACCTACGTGCCTATGATAGCTACTCAGGAGGATTGTTCGATGATTTAGACAGTATCGACGTGCAGTTGAGTCGAGGATTGGCCCAGATTGAATCGAGTTGGGATGCAAAGCAAGGCGTCTTTAAAGTCCCATCTGACCTGACTTGGGCCAACTACCTGACTGCCTATTCTGATACAAAGGACTTGAAGCTCAGTCGTCAAGAGAAGGCCTTTGTCCAAACCATGATGGCAGAGTACGGCTTTGACGCAGAGACAGCCCAACAGCTCTTGACCATCAAGCAGGGGATAGACAAGAAGTTTCCAAACTCAAGTCAAGAGTTTCGTGACTATATCTTTTTGCGAGTCGTCGGTGCAGCGTCTTACAACGAATCAAAGTGGGATGAGACTGCAGGCTATTTAAAAAATTATTTTTATGATGAGGTTGTTAGTAGTCCATCTACAGTTGAAAAAATGAGAGTAGAAAAACCACTTTTTGAAATTTTTAAAGAACTTGGAATCAAAGATGAAACAGATGCCAAAAAATTGATTTATAATCTTAGATTGCAGCATGTGTTAGCTAGCGGCGGAAGTAGTGTTAAAGAAATGAAGGAAAATGATAATAAAACAGGAACTACATTTTATAGTGATGCTCGGTATAAGTATGAAAAAGTTTATGGCAAAAATAACAAATTTGACCAATTTTGGGACAGTAAATTAAAGTCATACTCTAACAACGGAGTGGGTCATGCAGACTTTACCCACCAGTCCATCACTATGGCTACTCATCTAAATCCTAGCAGTTTCCAGTTATCCGATGTCTATGGCGGTAGAGAGCATGTCAAGGACCTTTCAGGCTGGGAGGGAGACACGACCTTTAATGCAAACGATATGAAGCCGAGCATCGGCGAGGATGATTACAAGGCGGATTTAGACTCGGTCAACCTTATCGGCCGCATGCAAGAGGGGCAATCCTATGATCAAGCTATCTCTTCTTACTATGCTGACCTTCAAAAGGATCCCACTCAGAGAGAAAGAGAATTCTTGAAAAATAAAGATTGGAAGAAGGTAAGAGGCACAATCTATTCCAGTCTAGTGCCGGCAGATATTCTGAAAAAGGGTGAGGTATCTATTAAAGAGTACATTGATAAAAACCATTCAGATGTATCAACATTTTTAAATCGCTTAGAAGCTATGGGAAATTAGGAGGATGATGATGAAAAAAATATTAGGTCTAGTAGCCTTATTTGTGATAATAGTATCATCCTGTTTCTACTTTTTTCCTAGACAACCTAAAAACATTTTTGATGAGATTTATCAGGAGACGGAGAGGACTTATCTTGGAAACAATGTTTTTAACCAGTTGAAAGATGTTGAAGTACATAAGTATGAAATATATGATAAAGATATGCAGGGAACAGGAAAGTATACTCCCAAGGTAATTTACATTGATAATTATCTTCCTGCAAATTATTCCGAGACTAAAATAGAGTTTAATTTCGATAGTATAAACAAAGGAATGTCTATTCGGTTTGAGCGGAAAGTAAATTCAAAGTTTTCTTTGTGGTATTTAAGTTATTACAATATTGAGAGTAAGACTCTAGAGAAAGAACTTGCAATTTTAGAGGAGCCAAGAAAGGCTGGAGAGTACCTCAAAGATGAAGAAAAAATAAGAGACTATTTAAAAAAATACAACATAACCAAAGAAGATTTAGACAAACATTACGACGAAATCGTCAATCAGAAAGTCTTGAAAGACTGGTGTACCATTTATGACAGTAAGTATTCTCCAAGCAACTATGGCGAGGTGAAAGTCGAAACCCAGTGGGAGAATTGGTGATAGTTTATGCAGACTTTACCCATAGGCAAATTTCACTGTTAATAAGGATTTTATTGAAGAAACTATAGCAGATTGAAGCTAGAATAGTACACCATGACTAATAAAACATTTCTAGAAATTAATTTGACTTTCCTAATCGATGTGTTCACATCTTGTTTCAATCTACTATAATTTTGAGATATAAAAATAGTATGAATGTTATTATGATAATGAAATTGATGATTGGATGGTTGTATGTGAAATAAAATCACGTTGATATTAAAATAGAATGGAGAAATCTAAAACTGTAGCTATTATGAAGATTAGTAAAATATTTAAATATATCTCGTTACTTATAGCGGTAATATTGCTGCTATTCTTTTGGAAATTTATGATTAATGAAGTTATTTCTACTAATTTGAAAGTTTCTCAAGGAAATTTATTTGTATTAACTTTTATATTTTGGTTAGAAATAATTTTTTTATTGGTTATATATGACCTAGTAATTTTTAACTTATATAGTGTTATACGTTATTATTTGAGAGAACTGGGGGAATGGGCAGTAAGAACAAAAAAAGTAAGCTGTGCACTTTACATAATTAGATTGAACTATTATTTTCTAAGACTAAGCAGATTATTGCGATTAGGTTGGGTAACTTATGATAGTGACGAAAAAAGTTTGGTATGGATAGGAATATCTAAACTCACAGTGACTAAACTCATATTTAACATATTTAAGATTATAATAAGTATACCTATGCTTTTGGCATTTTTATCCGCTTGCTTCTCATTGAGAATATTGAGGGTAGATATTACCCATTATTTATCTAAGTTTCAAGAAATCTTGATAAGTATATTACAAATAAAAGTAAATATTAGTGATGTCTTTTTGAGATTACCAGCTATCGTGGCTTTAGTGACAATACTACCGACCGTTTTCTTCTTCTATTTCTATAGTCAAAAACGTGAAGTTAGAAAAGTGATCGATAAGGAAAATGGTCAATATTTTGAAGAAGTCATCTTACTGTTTGAAAAATTGTTGATTTGGGTCAATCATCATATTTACCAGATTTCTGAAAATTTTGATTATGTTATTAATTGTCAAGATTTGATTATTGAAGTGTTTTTAGAAAAAGAAATTCCTAATTATGTGTCTTTAACTGAGAAAAAATATTATAGAACAGAAGGAATTGAAGAATTTAACTTTTTAGAAATATCTGATTTAAGTGAATTACGAGAAATTGTTACTCGATTGATGAGTGATAGATTAATTAAATTTACACGTATATTTTCAATTAATCGATTTGATATCTGGCAATTTTATTTGAGGGATTTTGATTCATTAAGCGAAGAAGAGGAAATCGAAAAATTATTCTACACCCAAAAAGGGATGGCTTCTAAATTAGCAAAGCGTTACACGTACTCATATGATGTCACCAAAGATAAACTTGAACAGGAGAGAAAAAAAGAGCAGTCGTGTTTATCATGGTCTATTTATAATAATTTGGAGTCATTATATAGGCTAATGAGAATGAGAAACTCATTAAGATCCTATCTTTATTCTTCAAGGATGGAGCGATTAATACTAAAAGTATTGAATAAAGATAGGTAGTTACATTTCACAGTTTAATTACAGAGTTAATCTTTTGATTTTGTATATTAGTATAGAAGAAACACGCCAAGTGTGTAGCTTTACTAGTGAAATCTTGGTTAAGTAATTAAGCCTTGGAGGGGATGACTATAAGTCAGACTTGGATTCTTACTTCGACGAAATCGTCAACCAGAAAGTCTTGAAGGACTGGTGTTCGATTTATGACAGCAAGTACTCGCCAAGCGACTATGGCGAGGTTAAAGTCGAAACCCAGTGGGAGAATTGGTAGTAAGTTGTATAAGAAATTGTGAAATAACTTTCAAACAGTTCTCTCCTTTTTATTAGGTTGTTTGGAATAAGGCAGTATATTCTTTCGTTCTTTAATATAGAAGTTTGCTATCACGACATCTCGAATATGCGCACTTACCTAGTAGAGGTGCATGGAACTCTGCTTCAGACACTGGTCAATTTGATGAATGACTACTCAACTAACCTCCTATCCAAATTTTGAAGAACGTTTAAAACATATCCTAGAAAATCAAGTTTATGGATTTGTGCCTTCACCATTTATCTATAATGTTTCCACTAATTTTATCTTTGGAAATCTCTCCTAAAATATCAGTAGAAAGAACTTTGTTCTAGAAGATACCATTCCTGCTGCTAAAGAAGGACGTATCCAAGAATTAGTAGATAAATATTTTGAGTAGTAGTTGATTGAAATTAAAACTTACGAAATTGTACAAAGAACTTTTGTATCTAAAAATATAAAAAGAGGTCAAGTTAAATCTTGACCTTTTTTGATTAAAGAGTATATTATCGTTGTTTAGGTAGAATAAAACAGAATCAGAAAATATAAATATGTATCATATCGAATTCTATCATCTCGGTTGATCAATAAATATTTATTTTATATTTATTAAATTAAAATATTATTTTAGTGTTAAATATCTATTGTTGGTGATATAATTTAAGAGAAGTTTTTTATAAGGAAGTTTTTATTATGGTTATTAACAAAATTAATTTAGTTATACCAAATGATATTCAAAAGGGCATAGAGTCAGGGATATACAAACAGTTTGGTTCTATTATCAGAAATAATAAGGGACAAATTATTAAACATCTCAAAGCTGTGGATCTTTCAAAAGATACTGCAAATAGATTAGTTGGGAACAAAGCTGTAAAAATGAGTCTAGTTGGTGCAGGGGTTGTAGCCGTAGGAGGTGTCGCTTATTTTGGTTATCATACTATTAGAATGAACAATCTAACAAAATCTTTAATAAAAAGATTGACCCAGTATTTAATCATAGCTCAAAAAGGTGAGTTGACTGAAAAAGATGTTGACAAGTTTCTAAACTTCTTAAACAAAAATGAATCTATGCTAAAGAAATTAGAATTAGATACCTCTCTTGATGAATTATTCTTATTGGTTAAGACTTATACAGAACAGTTTGCTGAAGCCAATAACTATGTGTATAATAAAAAATTTAAAACAAAGACTAATCATAAAGATAAAATTATTAACTTAAAAGAGTATCTTGAAGTGCAAAAGGACATTTATGATTCAGAAGTAGTTTAGTTTTTTATTATAAAATATTAGATGCTAAAACAAAATAGTCTCAATTCTAATTTCTGAAATTATTTTTTTAACAAGTATTTTCATTCAAATCATATTTTTTCAATTATAAATGATTTATCAGAATACGAAGGGCGATATAAAATGTTTCAAGTATACTGACAATAGGTTTAAAAAATATAGAAATTAGGACGCTACGATTGAGGGGATTTTTTGGAAATGAAAAAAGGTAGAATTTATGAAAATTAATAAAATTAATATTCGAAATTATCGTCTATTGAAGGATTTTTCTTTAGAATTGAAGAGTGAATTGTCGTTAATTGTTGGGAAAAATAATTGCGGAAAAACCTCAGTTTTATCTGTATTGGAAAAGGTAATTAATAAAAGATCTAGTTTAACCTGGGAAGATATAAATTTAAATCATAGAAAAGTAATTTTTGAAAATATAAAAAAGGTCTCGGATATTCCTGACTCGGAATTAGAACCTACTTTAGGAATCAACCTTCAAATATGGATTCAGTACTCAGAAGAAGATTCTTATCAAAACATCCAGCCATTTATGATGGATCTAAATCCTGATAATAATTTTATTATACTTGAATTTACGTATACAATCCCTATTCAAAAACTTCGTGACTTAAATGATCAAGTTAGTGATTTTATAGATGATTTTTCAAAGTTTGAGTTGTTCATGAAGAAAAATATGAGTAAATTTTTTGAAATGCAGGTTTACTCGCTGGGATACAATCCTTCTACTCAAGAATTAACAGAAGAAAAATCTAATTTACTTGAAATGAAAGATGTTCATAAAATTATTAAAGTAAGAGGGATCAGTGCTAGTCGAGAAGTCTCTAATAAAGAAAATAATCATTCATTGTCTAAGACGTCAAATCGATTTTATAAATTAAATAATGGTGAAGATATTGACACCAATGCAAATAATTTACTTCAATCTGCAATTTTAAAGGCAGATGAGACTTTAACGAAAGCCTATAGTGGTGATGATAGCAACGAAGGTATATTTACTCAAGTCTTTGAACGAGTAAAAAAATTTGGTGGAAATGATAGTGAAGCAGAGTTGGCAATTCATTCATCACTGTCTGAGAAAGATATTTTAAGTAACAATACGACGCTATACTATAAGCATGATGATAGTCTATTGCCGGAAACATATAATGGCTTGGGGTATTTAAATCTATATGGAATTATTTTTGAAATTGAGACTGTAATGGCAGATATAGAAAAAGATCCTGCAGATATTAACCTAGTTTATATTGAAGAGCCAGAATCGCATACACATCCACAATTACAGTATATTTTTATCAAGAATATCAAAGATTTGTTAAAAGTACACGATGATGAACTAAAAACACGCGGAGCTACTAGTGGTATTCAAACTTTAATTACAACTCATTCCTCTCACATAGTTTCTGATTGTAACTTTGATGATCTAATTTATTTTAAACGTGATAACGGCACAGCAGTATCAAAGGCTTTTAATTCATTGAAAGAAGAATATGGTGATGAACAATTAGGATATAAATTTGTAAAGCAGTACCTTACTCTCAATAGTAGTGAATTATTTTTTGCTGATAAAGTCATTTGTGTTGAGGGTGATACAGAAAGAATTTTAATTCCTACGATGATGCAAAAGGTGGATATATCCAATCCAATAAATCGAACTTCTAACACAATGCCATTGCTTTCTCAAAATATTTCAATCATTGAAACAGGTGCTCATTCACAAGTGTTTAGGAAGTTATTTGATTTTTTAGGAATAAAAGTATTGATAATTACAGATATTGACCCAGCGAATAAAAATGGAAATAATCGCTTGACTTCTTGTTCAGCAGTAGAGGCTACTTCTACGACAAATGCTTCAATTAAAAGCTTTTTTGATATTTCTGGAGATGAAGTTTTTTCAATAGTAGCTCAAAAGAGTTTTGAAGAAAAAATAACATCAGATAATAGAATTCGTATTGCCTACCAAATTCCAGAAGATGAAAATACTTATCAGCCTGCTAGTTTTGAGGATGCCTTTATCAGTTTAAATAAACAATTCATTATTAATCAAAAAGATGGTCTTATTAAATTTGAAGCTTTAAAAAACTTCGATGATAGTGAAATAGAAGATTTCTATAAATTTGCTAGGGATAAAGTGAATAAAAAATCTGCATTAGCGTCAAGTTTATTATACTTTGAAGATGATGGAAATACTTGGAAAGTGCCTAAATACATTTCGGAGGGGTTGTTATGGTTGAGAAGACAATAGAACCGGAAGTAGAAATGGTATTTGAAGCAATTAAAGAAGATAAAAACTTCATTCTTGAAGGTGGTGCTGGAAGTGGAAAAACTTTTTCATTAATTTCCATAATTGAAAAAATCTCAAGAGATGAACCAGACAAATCCATTGTATGTATTACTTATACTAATAATGCTGTTGCCGAAATTAGAGAGCGGATAACTAATGATAAATTAAAAGTATCAACGATTCATGAATTTATCTGGAGTATCATTGGACAATTTCAAAATGAAATAAAATACTGTTTAATTGATCTGATAAATGATGATGAGCAGAAAGAATTTATTAGACCTCTTGATTATCCAAGTGAAAGTCAACTTACAGATACTTATTTTGAAAACATTCGTGTAGATTATGATGAGCGTTATTCAATGAGTATAATTGATAATCGCGTTCAAATTAGTCATGACCATATTCTATTAGTTGCTGAAAAAATGTTTTCTACTCATCCTAAGTTATGCGACATTTTGATCGATATAGCTGATTATATTTTTGTAGATGAATATCAAGATACTAGTCCGTTAGTTGTAAAAATTTTATTGGAATATATACAGAATAGAACAAAGAAAAATATTGTGGGATTTTTTGGAGATTCTATGCAAGCCATCTATGACTCAGGAGTAGGAGACTTAAGTTCGTATAATCTAATAAAGATAGCAAAAGCTCAAAATCGTCGCAATCCTAAAAAAGTTATTGATTTAGCTAATAAATTTAGAGATGATGGATTGGTTCAAACTCCATCCAACGATGATACAGCACCTAATATGGATAATGGGAGTATCATTCCAGGAATAGTGAAATTTATCTATGGGAATGATATTAATCAACTTGAAATTCTTAGAGGTAGTCAACTTTATAGAAAGTTAGAATTTAATGCACCCTCAAAAACAAAAGAATTGCGCCTGACACATAAACTTAATGCAGAAATGGCAGGTTTTTCTAAGTTATTTGAGTTATATAATACTGATTTATTTGTAAAATTAATTACAGGTATAAAGAAAAAAATCAATGAGAACAAGATAGTTGATAATGGAAAATCATTTAAAGATTTAGTAGAAGAAGCTCAAATAGTTGTTAGAAGGGGAGGGCCCTTAATAGTCGATGAGATTAAATCCAATTCAGAACTATCAGCTTTTTATGATGAAATTAAAACGTGCTCGTTTGAAGAAGTTAGTAGTAAGAGTAAAATTAATAAAGAATCGCTATTATCTTATAAATTTAATGGATTAAGTAGTAGATATGAAGCGGGCACAGATAGGGATAGAATTCTTAAAAGGTTGGATTTAGTCTATGAGCTAGTAAAACTATATAAAACAGGTAAGCATAATGAATTTTTACGTATTACTAAGTTTAAAATAACTTCGTCCAAAGATAAAATTAGTCTATCAAATGTTATGACAGAAATCTCTGCTGATGATATCACAATTGGAAGAGTAATAGAGCTTGCAGAGGAATGTGAACTAATTTCAAAGGATGACTTATTTACTAATTTTATTAAAAATAGAGGACATTATTTATGGTCGCGACTTAAGATAATGCCGTTTCAAGAATATGTAAATAGTATTGATTATCTCAGAGAATATGTATCTGTTATAACGCAACATAAGGTCAAAGGCAGTGAATATGAGAATGTCTTAGTTTTATTAGATAATGGGAAATGGAATCAATATAATTTTGATACCTTGTTTGGAAAAGGTTCTTCTAATGAGAACGTTCAAAATAGAACTAAGAGGTTATTCTATGTTGCAATTACTAGAGCGATGAAAAATTTAATTGTTTACATGCCGAGTAATGATCGTCAGATTATTGAAAAAGCAAAAGATTATTTTGAAGAGAGTGATATTGTTGATGTTCTGTCATTAGTTGATGAGTAAATAAACTTTAACAATTGTTGAACTGAAAGTTGAAGGAGCAATTATGATTACATTGGAAAATGATTTACTTGAATTTGATATTACAGGTGTTCTAGGTTATGAAATTAATCAGCACATTGATTTTTATAATACCGGAGTAGAGGAAGCTTATGTGGCAATAAAAAATAAAGATGACAGTACAGCACTGTCCATTTTAAGAATATTAAAATCACAACTAGATATGGAGTATGAGTATTTTGATTCTAAAAGGTTTTGGGATTTTGGTAAATTAAATGATGCTTACAGTTATGTTGATGGTATAAATAGAGCTAGTCGAGCATTGGTGGGAGCACCCAATTATCGAAATATGAAATCTATGCTCTATGACATTCAAGATTATATGACTAGAACAAGATTTGACGATGATAGGTATTATGGAAATGTATTCGCTTTAGCTGTTGACAAATATTTAGATGAGATGACAGCCTCGGAACGTCATTCGCGTTTTGGAATATTCCTTCAAGGGATTAGAAAGTTTTACCATCAACCAGGAAAAGGTACAGCAAAACAATGCATTACTCTATCTAAAGGTCTCGCTCTTAAAGATATAGAACCTTTTATCTTCGTAGAGCATATTGAGAGATATTTGTGATAATTTATAATGCACTTCGTATATCAAATGTACAAAACAATAACAATTCAAATGGTGTGAACTTTTTGGTAAAATCTAGCTCAATTTGTGTATTTTTAGGGTAAAATTCACACCATTCAACTGAAATATATTCAAATTTGATGAAATTGTTCTTTCTGAAAGCGTTGGAAAACATTGATTTTAAGCCCATGTTGAAACTTATTCAAATAAAAGTGTTTCCAACCAGGTCTTAAGAAAGCTCGTAAAGCATCACAATTTAGTAAACGTTAATTCGATAGAATTACTATACATACAAAGAGCACCTTTCGGGGTGTTCTTTTTTCGATTTTCTTACTAAATTGAGGGATATATAGTAGTATTTTTTTAGTAATACTTGATATTTTGGTATAATATGATTATTCAAATAGTCTGAATATATAGTAACAAGGAGGAAGTAATGGCTGATTTTTTTGATGGGAAAATTGTTTATCTTGATGAGCAAGCTGTTTTTGATTTTTTAGAATTACATCAAAATGGGATACAATCTGATATCATAAAACGTGTGTCTGAAAATATGGTTGAGGTAGATGCCGAGGGAAAGGTTGGTATGAATTTATTTACTCGATTTAAGATAGGGCTCTCTGGCAATGCTTCATATCAACGTAGCGGTGTTGTAGAGTCACAGATTACCTCTACATTATTAAGTAACTTTAAGAGGGTTATAACTGAAACAAAGAAAGGAAAATCTCTAAAGATTGAATGTTTAAATAATATTAAACTGTCTATAGAAAAAGATTCTCCCGCATTTTATCGTAACATTACTCCAGTTCTTGATACGATAAAAGATATTGAACAAGTAAAGAGTCTAACAGAAAATGATAAAAATAATTTTAAAGGATTTGAAATCAGAAATTTTGAAAAAGCTCTAGATAAGTTATCTGGTTATTATGAAATTAAAGGTACTGATTCAAATGGTAAGGAAATGATTATTAGATTTAATATATCAGGTCTTCGCAATAATTATACTTTGAGTGATTTAACTAAAATGGATATAATTCTTTTTGGGATTAAGGTTGGAGAAGTGGACTCAATTGATTTAAGTTTTAATACTATGATAGATAGATTGTCAAACCGAAGTCAACGACAAATAGGCATTGATTTTGATGAAGAGCAAGAAAATAATCAAATTCCGATATATGATATTCTTGCGGCAGGTGTGTAATGATAAAATTCAATATTTTTTTTGAGCCTATACAAAAATTTAATGAACGAGTCAAAAAGTTAAACACCTATGTTGCATTTAATGAGTCAATTATAAATTGGACTAAAGATTCAACTATTATTGATTTGATAGAACCTCTCTCAGGGAGAGAGATTTGTATTTTTAGAATGGATACATACTCACTTTCTGGGAGTCTAATTTTTGAAAATATTGATTTACTAATTAAAATATTTGATGAAGCAGAAATTGAGGAAGTATATCTTCACAATCCTCCTAAAAAATTTTTTAATTTACTAAAGCAACGGATTTCATCAGAATATTTAATTATCGAACGAAGTTCTTTTGCAAAAATTAGTGAGGAGCAAATCCAAAGTGTCTCTAAAGATTTAAATGAGAAAATAATTGGGCAAGAAAAAGCTAAGAAAAATTTATTAAGGAAACTTGTTGCTCAGCTTGTGCGACCGACTGCAAAACCGTTGGTTTTAATGTTTTATGGTGAACCAGGGATTGGAAAAACGGAAACTGCGAGACAACTATCAGCTACATTGTATGGTAATGAAAATATTATCAGAGAACAAATGTCAATGGTTGGTGGTGAATCAAGTGTAAAATATTTTAAATCTACAAACCATAGTGAGGACTCGTTTTCTAAAACACTATTAAATAGAGAGTCGAATGTAATTTTGCTTGATGAATTTGCTTTAGCTCCTACTTTCTTTCACAGTACGTTCTTTCAAATGTTTGATGAAGGTATTTATGAAGACCAAAATTATAAAGTAGATTTAAGTAACTCAATTATTATTTGTACCTCTAATTTCAAGAGTATAACAGAGATGGAAAATAAAATTGATATTGCATTATTAAGTAGATTTGATGGCTTTATCAAATTCTCCCCCTTATCTATTAGTGAAAAAAAGCAGATTTTAAAAAATACATACTTAAGAATTATTGATGCTGAATCTATGGCTCGTGAGTATCAACAATACTTAGATGAGATTGAAATATTAAATAGGGTTGAACTTAAATTAAACAATCTTCCCAATGTTAGAGCCATAAGAAAGTATGTTGAAGATGTTGTTGCGGATGAATTATTGGAGGTTATAATAAATGGTAAATCAAACTGATTATGTTAATCACCTGAGAGAGCGTATGAATATTGCAATTGAAGAAGGATTTTATATTGAATCAATTTCATGTTCTTATGCTATTATTGAGAATAGAACAAAGAGAATTGTTGAACATTTAGGAAAGTCAGCAAAAGAAATGTCTCTAGATAAGAAAATAGGATATATTTATGAAAAAATTATGATAAAGGATAGCATAATTGATAAAAAATTGAAGAAGCTTGTTAGTTATCTAAATTATCGACTAATAGATTCGCAGATAATGCTTGTGGATTCATCAAAAACTTATGATGATTGGAAATTGAGTAAAGATAAATCAACCAGTGAAAATAAAATATATCAATTTAAGCAACTTAGGAATGAGATTGTTCATGATTTAGCAACTTATGATAGCAGTCATCCTAAATTGATAGATTTTGATTCTTATATTGATTTAGCGATGTTAGGGAAAGAGGTTGCAGTGGAATTATCTAGAATTGCAACAGGAATGAAGAGAAAAAATCAAAATTTATAATTGACTTTTATTTTTGGATGTAATAAAATAAATACGTAAGACACCGTTATTTAGGTAGCGCCACGGATTGGCGTTGGGACGTAAAACTCCTGTCTTACTTTTATTATCTAAAAAGTGTAGAGAAAAATGTAGAGATTCGATTGCTTTGTACCACGAAGTAGTGAAATTTTTCAATTTCAAAAATCAAATAAAATGAAGGCTTCTCCTGTCGATTGCCGTGTAGTAAATCCCTAGTTAATATCTGTAAAAACCAAATAAGGTAAACTTTTGATATTCTGGTTCGATTTTAGCTTGTTTTGATTGAAAGTTTACCTTATTTTGATGAAATTGATTAAAATTAGTTGAAATTTTATCTTTTTGAAATTCGTGAAAAAGTTGATTTTAAAGCATTTTGAAATTAGATAAAATAAGTGATGACCCACCCAGGTCTTAAGAAAGCTCGTAAAGCATCAAATAATAGAAGAATAAAATTTAATATAAAAAAATCCCATCAGAATATTTCTGGTGGGATTTTTGGTGGGGAACCAATCAATTTTGATTTATTTTTAACCTTTTATAATAACTGAAAATGCTGTTAAATCAACCATTTCACTTCAAATCATGTTTATTAATCATTCCCACTCACTAAAAGTCAGATATTGACTATTTAGGATAGTTGATTTAATAGTGATTGATAATACAATCAATGAGTACTATTTAATATTATTTGAGTCTTTTGTTGTTAAATTGTTGTCAGATTTCTGCCAAGGCCATTTGAATTTTTTATTAGACTTTTTGAATTTGTAAAATTCGTTAACATCATCAGCAAATTCTTTAGCTTCAGCTAGTATACTATCTAAAATTAACTCTTCATCTTTATCAAGTTTATTTTTTTCCACTAGTATTTTTTTAAGTAAATCTGTATTTACAGATTCATCTAATAGTTCAAATGCAAATGTCATTTTTAAATCATAAAGTTTTTGTGTATCGGACTCTTTAAGCACACTTAAATCATACTTATTATTTTTATTTAAAATTTTATCTCCAAAATTTACCTGTCTTCCTAATAGTTCATCAGTGGAAGTATCAAGTATTCTTGATAGCTTTACTATATTTTCTAGATTAGGTTCATTTTTCCCAGTTTCCCAATCACTATAAGAATTTTGTTTTATACCAATTTGTTCTGCTATTTCTTTTTGAGTTAGCTTTTTTTCTTTTCTAAGTTCTTTAAGTTTATCAGTAAAATAAGTCATATAAAACCTCCAATCGTAAATAACGATATTTTTGTTGACAATAATCGTAAAACACGATATAATGATATTATCGTATAAGACGATAATCAAATTATATCAAACTATACAACGTTTGGCAAGAAGTGGAGGTAACTGCCTATGATTGTATAAAAAAGTCTTTGAAGAAAATTTCTCAAAGACTAAAATAGTAGTAAATTCAGTTTCTTGTTGCTAGTAGCTAGTAGCTAGTAGCAGGAGCGGAAGCGGAACGCCAGCGACTGCGCTCACTAGCGCTCACTAGCGGACGCTAGCAACTAAGGATAGGTTACTAGTAGCTGGTAGCTAGTAGCAGGAGCGAAAGCGTGAGCCAGCGACTGCGTGTACTAGCGTGTACCAGCGTGTACTAGTAACCTATCAGTAACACAGTATATTTCACAAACTTTTAGTTGAAAATAGACCTACAATCTCTAATAGGTAGGTCTAAAAGACATTGAAGAGCCTTCAAACCCTTGGGAGAGTAGGCGTGGAGTGCATTTTATTGAACGAAATCGTGTTGGTACTTAGAGCCACAAGGGAATAGAGCTTGTTTGATGTCTTTTGCCGAAAGACAAGGATATTTTAGCAAGTAAAAAAAGATTGTGAAATTATATCAAACATATAGATAAGGAAATATAAAAATGGAAAAATTTAAAATAACAGCAACAAAATTTATTAAAGGTGAATTTGAATTCGACAAGGAGCAATTTGAAATGCCAAAAACACTAAGAGTTGATTTTACAAAAGCTAGAGAAAAATTTGAGTATGTTGAAATTAACGGAGAAAACACAAGAACTGATAGAATTGAAGGTTACACGATTTATTCTAAAGATGGGGAACTGGCTCAATTCTTAGAAGAAAAAGGCATGATTTCTGAGTTAGATGAATTAAAAGACTTTGTATTTGAAATTTTCGGTGATTTAGAAAAAGTTAAAATGTTTAAAGAAAAAGGTTTAACTCGTTATATCATTTTGACAGACTATGCTATTAAACCAAAATGGAATAACTCAAGACAATGTTTTGATAGTATTAAATTAGAGGTGAGAGAATTTGAAGAGGAGTAATACGGTCACTATTGACTGGTTTGCTAACACAGTAAAGCCAGTTGATGATGTTGACTATATTAGGTCTTGTAAATATGTTATTGAAAAACTGTTAAAGTTAAATTTTAATGATTTTGTTCTTGAGTTGTATGGTACAAACCGATATAATCATCATTTTGCCTATGCAGATATTAAGGTTTATTTTTCTCTAAATGATGATAATTCAATGAATTATGGAATGGGAATATTTACCGAGATGAGAGGGCAAGGGTGTAGACAATATGAACAATTTATGGACGGTTCAATTAATAACTGGATTGCTTTAGTAAGTAGGTATCTTAATGATTGTGCCCATTTCACAAGGTTAGATGTGGCAAATGATATTTATGATGGAAGTTTATCAGTTCAGAAAATTTACGAATATTGCAAACAAGGCTTATGTATTAGCTATTCAAAAAAATATGAATATCATGAAACTGGCAGACTTGAAGATGGTGAAATCGTTGGAGAAACAATAAATATTGGAAAAAAAGGAAGTAACTCGCAACAGTGGGGAGTGTATAATAAGCTTATGGAACAAGGAGAGAAGGCAAGCGACATAGGAATTGATTCATGGGTTCGTTCGGAGCTTAGATTATTTGGAGATAAGGCTGTGTTATTTGCTCAAAATATGGCTATGAAGAAACCATTGAAAGATTTGTTTTTCTCTGTATTGGCTAGCCATTATCGATTTGTTTTATCGGATAAATACTCGATAGATACAAAAAAATCAAGAAGGGATACTGTTTCATGGTGGAATGAATATATTCAAACAAAGGAGCGTACAAAATTGAAAACAGTTAGAGAAGAAACTACTTTGCTTAAGTCAAAAGAATTTCTAGAAACTCAAGTTGCTCGGACACTTTCCAAAGTATATAAGGCTTATGAGAGTTCTCAAGGGGTAGAATCTGCAAATGCATATATAAATTATCTGTTAGCTCTTGGCCTTGAAAAAA
The DNA here is from genome assembly GCF_047463315.1 of Streptococcus infantis. Classification (GTDB taxonomy): domain Bacteria; phylum Bacillota; class Bacilli; order Lactobacillales; family Streptococcaceae; genus Streptococcus; species Streptococcus infantis_AB. The sequence goes on from NZ_JASHEB010000005.1 coordinate 67,193, forward strand.
TGAATGATAAAGATTATACAGAAGTCAAAGAATTTTCAGTTGAGCAAAATAACAGTTTTTCATGGGGGAAATAAAATGGCTAAAAAAATTGTTATTTTCTTTGACAAAAGATTAGAGTTGGATTTTTGTATAATACGAATCGGAAAAAGTTTGTTGGTAAGTCAGGAACTGAATAATATATATATGTTCATGAATGATAAAGATTTATGGACTAGATGCAAAAAAAAGATGCGTGAAAATTCATCACACATCAAAATAAAAAACCAAATTAATTATATCATAAAGAAAGGGGAAAAAGTATGTTTGTTGTAAAAAAAGATTTAATGAAATTAGGTTTTTCAAGTTGGCAAGCTATGATGTTAGTAAAACAGGCTAAAGCAAAATTAGCTAGTCAAGGACTAACATGGTATGAAAGTAAAGGTCTAGGACGTGTACCACTTGAAACAGTAGAAGAAATCTTGGGTGTGAAAATAGATGAATCCAGTCTAGTAGATATGGAAGTAAAAGAAAATGCCTAAAATATCTAGTATTTATCCTATGGGAAATGGCACGTATAGAGCGACTGTTTCTCTAGGTTTTGATGTTCAGACTGGTAAAAGGATACAAAAGTTTAAGAATGGTTTTAAAACGCAAAAGGAGGCTCAAGAGTGGCGTTTACGCATGCTTGCTGACTTTGGTAAAGGTTCTATAACCGTCAATAGCACAATGACTTTTAAAAAGTTTCTTGATGATTATTTTATACCAGATTATAAAAGTCAAGTCAGAAAACGTACTTTTGATATGACACAATCTAAATTTAAAAGACTGTCATTTTTTGAAAATATGAAGTTATCTGATATTCAAGCACCTCATGTAAAGCAGTGGCAAAATTCAATGTTTATTGAGGGATTGTCTAATAATTATATACGTTCTGTTCATCAAATTTTACAACAGATTTTTGATTTAGCAGTTAAACTAGGTATGTTATCAAGTAATGTTGCTAAAACAGTAGGAAACGTAAAGAAAGACCGTCCTAAAGTTGATTTTTGGACAGTGGAAGAATTTCAGTTATTTATTAGTACATTTGATAAATCTAATATTTATGAATTATTGTATTTTACTACATTTTGGTTTTTCTTTATGACTGGAGTTAGGACAAGTGAGTTACAAGCTATTGAATGGTCGAAAATTGACTTTGAAAAAGGTACAGTTTTAATAGACTGTTCAATGTATTATAAAAGCCAAAAAGAGTGGTATCTTACTGATACAAAATCTATATCAGGTGTTAGACTGTTGTATCTTGATGATGATACATTAGAACATTTGAAATTTTGGAAGAACGCACAATCTCAAATAGGGGAATGTAAATTTGTATTTTCCATAGCAGATTGTCCATTGGTAAAATCAACTCTTAAACGTGTTCTAAAATCTCATAGTGATTACGCAAAAATAAAATCAATTAGGATCCACGATTTAAGACACTCTCATGCCAGCTTTATGCTCTCACTGGGAATGAATGATTTAGAAATGCAAAATCGTCTAGGACATGCTGATATTAAGACCACACTTGGAACATACTCTCATTTAAGACCAAATGCAATGAAAGAAGTAGCTACTAGAATGACTGGGAAAGTAGTGGTGAGTGACAATAATATCAGAAAGAGCAAATTTAATGGCAATCAGCATACTAAAAAAATTCAATCTAAAGTTTTGTCTGACTAGCGAAGTCTGTCTGATTAAACTTTTGATTCCTACGGTAAACGATTAGTGTTTACCGTATTTTTTATCCATGTTTCAAGATAATTATCTCGATTTAATTCAATTTGTTTTTGTACAAAACGAATATCATAATCTGCTAAATCTATATTTTCTATAACTTCATTTGTAAGAATATTAAAAGTTCCGATTAATTCTTTATCATCATACATTTTTAGAACTGGGATATTCTGTTCTATATCTGATTCAGATTCTGATATTTCTAAAATAGTTTTACCAAATTCTTTAAGCATTTTATTTCCTTTTCTATTTTTTTTTATTATATCACATTTAAAATTTATCAAATTAGTTGATATGGTTATTTTTTGTTATAATCTATATAAAAGGGGGTTCTAAAATGAAAAATGTTCAAGTAAGAAAAGTTATTGATAAGTGTTCAAAGTCCGTTGGTGGATTAGAAGAAATGTTTGATGATGGAGAGTACACAACTGAAGAAGAATTCCTTAAAAGTTATGAGTATGTCGAAACAAATGACGAGGGTCATGAAATATGGCATTTAAAACCACATATTCAAAAACAGATTAAAGATAAGTATGGGTTATAGGAAAAATTATATTTTTGTTGTTAAATTGTTGTTAAAGCAAAATAAAAAGCCTTAGAAATATTGATTTCTAGGCTTTTTTTAGCTCATTAACTCTATTCCCACTCAACGGTTGCAGGTGGTTTACTTGTAATATCGTAGACGATGCGGTTGACGTGGTCGACTTCGTTTACGATACGAACTGAGATTTTTTGGAGAACTTCCCAAGGAATCTTAGCGAAGTCAGCTGTCATTCCGTCGATAGAAGTGATGGCACGGATAGCGATGGTATAGTCATAAGTACGTCCATCTCCCATAACACCTACGGAACGAACGCCAGTGTTAACAGTGAAGTATTGCCAGATATCGCGGTCAAGACCTGCTTTGGCAATTTCTTCACGAAGGATAGCGTCTGATTCACGAACTGTTTCCAATTTTTCTTCAGTGATTTCACCCATGACACGGATAGCAAGTCCTGGTCCTGGGAATGGTTGGCGCCATACGATGTGGTCTGGCATTCCAAGTTCAGTACCAAGTGCACGAACTTCGTCCTTGTAAAGAGTGTTGAGTGGCTCGATCAGTTCAAACTGCATGTCTTCTGGAAGTCCACCAACGTTGTGGTGAGACTTGATAGTTTGAGCAGTATCCGTACCAGACTCAATCACGTCTGTATAAAGAGTTCCTTGAGCAAGGAATTTCACGTCTGTTAGTTTGCTTGCCTCATCGTCAAAGACATAGACAAATTCGTTACCGATAATCTTACGTTTTTGTTCAGGATCAGATACACCAGCCAATTTATCAAGGAAACGTTTGGCAGCATCTGCCTTAACGATGTTCAATCCAAACTTACCACCAAGCATATCCATAACTTGATCAGCTTCCCCTTTACGGAGAAGACCGTGGTCTACAAAGATACAGATCAATTGATCCCCGATGGCTTTTTGGAGAAGAACCCCAACAACAGAAGAGTCAACACCACCAGAAAGTCCGAGAAGAACACGTTTATCTCCAACTTTTTCACGGATTTGTTTGATTTGCATCTCGATGAAGTTATCCATAGTCCAGTCACCTTTGGCACCACAGATATTTAAAGCAAAGTTTCGCAAAATATCATAACCGTGAACTGAGTGGCGAACTTCTGGGTGGAATTGGATACCGTAGATTTTCTTATCAGGGTTTTCAATAGATGCATAAGGACAGTCAGCTGATGTACCAGTACGAATGAAATCAGCAGGAATTTCTGTAACAGCATCTCCGTGGCTCATCAAGACAAGTTGTTCTTCTGGAGTTCCAGCAAAAAGAGCAGATTCTGTATGAGTCAATGTTGATTGACCGTATTCACGGTTACCAGCATCGCCTGCAGGAACAACCTTACCTCCAAGCTTGTGAGTCAATAGCTGCATACCGTAGCAAATTCCCAAAATCGGAATACCGAGTTCGAAAATTTCTGGGTCAATATCAAATGATCCTTCTTCGTAAACAGAGTTTGGACCACCTGAAAGTACAATCCCGATAGGATTGATAGCACGGACTTCGTCAGCCGAAATCTTGTGACTTTTTAGTTCTGAAAAGACACCAATCTCACGGATACGACGTGAGATGAGTTGGTTGTACTGGCTACCATAGTCCAGTACGATGATCTTTTCGACATCTTGCAAATCAGTTGAAATGTTGCTCATCTTTTCCCTTTCTTCAAAGAAATATCTTCTTGAATATTCTATCATAAAAGGGTTAGAATTACCAACCAAACAAGTGCGGTTTGACTTTTCCCTATGAGTTACGGTACAATGGAAAAAATAAAGAAAAGAAGTGATCAAGCATGTTACCAGCTTATATGAAAATCCACGACCAAATCAAGAAAGACATTGATGAGGGAAGTTGGAAAATTGGGGAAAGACTTCCAAGTGAGCGAGATCTGGCAGAAGAATTTGCCGTTAGCCGCATGACCTTACGTCAAGCAATCTCTCTTTTGGTTGAAGAAGGGGTTTTGGAACGACGTGTAGGTAGTGGGACCTTTGTTTCAAGCACACGTGTTCAGGAAAGAATGCGTGGAACAACTAGTTTTACGGAGATTGTTAAAGCTCAAGGGAAAACTCCGTCTAGTCACTTGATTTCTTATCGTCGAACCATTCCAAATGAGCAAGAAGTGGCTAAACTAGGTTTACTGCCAACTGATAACATCATTCGTATGGAGCGTGTTCGCTATGCTGACAAAGTCCCTGTTGTCTATGAAGTGGCGTCGATTCCCGAGAAATTTATCAAAAATTTCAAAAAAGAAGAAGTAACCAAGCACTTCTTTCAAACCTTGCAAGAGCATGGTTATCGAATTGGTAAATCTCACCAGACCATATACGCACGTTTAGCCAAAGAAAAGATAGCTCATTACTTAGAAGTTGAAAAAGGGCATGCTATTTTAGGTTTGACTCAGGTTTCATACTTTGATGATGGTACAGCTTTTGAGTATGTAAAGAGTCAATACGTCGGAGAACGGTTTGAATTTTATCTAGAAAATAATTAGTTTATAACATCACTCTTAAAGTAGAAACTCATCTACTTTAAGAGTTTTTATTTGGTTAAGATTAGAAAACATTTTCCTAGTAAGAAAAATAGCAATCATACGAGTATTTTTCAAAGATTCGTGTTATAATAGTTAGGTTATATGGTCCCGATAAGGTGGTGGGATTGATTGTAAATACTCTTCCTACCAGTTCTTTGTAACTCTATAACGAATATTTTTTAAGGGGGGACATTTTTATGTCAGAACGTAAATTATTCACGTCTGAATCTGTATCTGAGGGGCATCCAGATAAGATTGCAGACCAAATTTCAGATGCTATCTTGGATGCTATTTTAGAGCAAGATCCAGAGGCACACGTTGCCGCTGAAACAGCTGTTTATACTGGTTCAGTACATGTTTTCGGTGAAATTTCAACGACAGCTTATGTCGATATTAACCGCGTGGTACGTGATACGATTGCAGAGATTGGCTATACCAATACGGAGTATGGTTTTTCAGCGGAGACGGTGGGAGTTCACCCATCATTGGTAGAACAATCTCCTGATATCGCCCAAGGTGTTAATGAAGCCTTAGAAGTTCGTGGAAATGCTGATCAAGATCCACTTGATTTGATTGGTGCTGGAGACCAAGGTCTCATGTTTGGTTTTGCAGTGAATGAGACAGAAGAACTCATGCCATTGCCAATTTCTTTGAGCCACAAGTTGGTTCGTCGTTTGGCAGAGCTTCGTAAGTCTGGTGAAATTAGCTACCTTCGTCCAGACGCCAAATCTCAAGTTACTGTTGAATATGATGAAAATGACCAGCCAGTGCGCGTGGACACTGTCGTTATTTCAACTCAACACGATCCAGAAGTCAGCAATGAACAAATCCATGAGGATGTGATTAACAAGGTTATCAAGGAAGTGATTCCAGCTTCTTACCTGGATGATGAGACTAAATTCTTTATCAATCCAACTGGTCGTTTCGTTATCGGAGGACCTCAAGGAGACTCAGGTTTGACGGGTCGTAAGATCATCGTAGATACTTATGGTGGTTACTCACGTCACGGTGGTGGTGCCTTCTCTGGTAAGGATGCCACTAAGGTTGACCGTTCAGCTTCTTATGCAGCTCGTTACATTGCAAAAAACATTGTTGCTGCAGGTCTTGCTAAGAAAGCAGAAGTGCAATTAGCTTATGCCATTGGTGTAGCTCAACCTGTATCTGTCCGTATTGATACTTTTGGTACAGGAACAGTAGCTGAAAGTAAACTTGAAAAAGCAGCGCGTCAAATCTTTGACCTTCGTCCTGCAGGAATCATCCAAATGCTGGACCTCAAACGTCCGATCTACCGTCAAACAGCGGCTTATGGACATATGGGACGTACAGATATTGATCTTCCATGGGAACGCTTGGATAAAGTAGAAGCCTTGAAAGAAGCCGTTAAGTAAACTAAAAAAAGATTGGTCCTTAGACCAATCTTTTTTATGTTTAAAATTAGTTATCCAGGATTTTTACAAAAGCCCAGTTTCCAATAGATTTTGTTCCGTATTCTAACATCATCGAATCTAGTAATTCATACTTGTTTTTTTCATAGAAGCAAACATTTTTTTCAGTACTAGTAATCAAGCCCAAGCGTTTGCAGCCTTTGGATTTAAGATAAGGTTCAACACCTTCTTGTAGAAAAGCACTCCCGATTCCTTGGTTTTGGATTGAAGAGTTGACTCCTAGCATCATCAAGTACCAATCAAAGTTCCCAGATTTTTTCAAATGTTGTTCAGAGCGATCAACTAAATCTAGATACTTCAAGAGATTGCGGGGGGTAATAAAGCGGAAAAGCTTGATAATACCATTCAACAGATAAGATAGGATGGAAAAATCCTTTTGTTGTAAAAGTGCGATAGCCAGGATTTCCCCATCTCGTTCAGCAACTAGACAAGTCTCTCCTTTGATGTAAAGTCTGGTCAAAAGGCTATACAACAATTCTAAGAATGCTGGGTAATATTCTGGTTTTTTTAAATCATCTTTGATAAGAGTCATGAAAGGGTAGTCCATAAAGGCACCAGCCAACACTTTTCCAATTTTTTGATATTCATCTAGCCTGGCTTCTCTGTATACTATTTCTTTCATATCAAACTCCTTCATTAAAATCTCTCTATCTATTATAACGAAATTTCTCACATTTTTCGATTGAAATGTGAAATTTTCACAAAAAAGCTTTATTCACAATAATTTATTTAAAGATATAAACAAGAAAAGGTATTAAAAAACCCCGCAGTTTTAACTGTAGGGTAGATTAATTCTATTTTGTAGGGATTGAAATCTCAATCAATTTATCAGAATAGAGGGTTTTAATATTTGCCTTATCAATAGCCTGTTGATCAATTTTACGACTGAGGAAAAATTCTTTGATTATTTCCATTTCTTTTTCACGGATTGCCCGATGTTTATTGGAAATGAGGATTTCGTAATGAAGTGGAGCCTGAGTAAAAATAACATCTGTATTTCCCGCAGAATAAACCTCTACAAGCGTTGCGTCGGTGCTTTCTAGCTGACTTTTAACAAGTTGCGAGTGTGAATTTGTAGTATTGATAAGCTTCATAGGGGTTCCTCCTGTATTTCTATGTCTATTATAGCACTTTTTGGGAAATTTGGTAAAGATAGTTTAAATTTGATGTTGTTTTTTCCAAGCTTCAATCGCCCATTTGTGACTTCCGCGTTTTAAGTTAGCAATAGCTTCCTCGATTGGGAACCAAGCTAAGTGATTGAAGTCCTCGAGAGGTTTTTGGATTTCTTGATAAGAAGTAGCTTCATAGAGATAAGCTGGATTGTAGTAATAGGTATCACGATGTCTAGAATAAAAATATTCATCAGCTTGCCCGTAGTAGGTACCGATTTCAGCTGTAAATCCTAATTCTTCAATCAACTCTCGTTTGAGAGCTTCGAGATGGTTTTCACCTTCTTCAATTTCGCCCCCTGGTAAGAACCATGCACCATTTGGAGCTTGTACGAGGATAATCTTTTCATGGTTTGCATCAGGTATGACCGCATAAACGCCATATCTATTTTTGTAGGTTACTCCCTCTTTTTTTTCTCCAAATGTTGGATTTGCCATAAAGTTCTCCTTCGTGGGTGCGCTTTCTTTCTATAATAGTAAAGAATGCTCTCACTGTCAAGTAAGAACATTCTTTTGTATGTGAGGAACTAGTCGTTTGACTCGACTGTTTCCGTTTTATTTTTGGACTTAATCACGATTTTACCTTTACTTGTCATGACTGCCTTGAGGTCTTTTTCACTTGGATTTTCAAGGTAGTAGTCCGTAATCGCATCTTCGATATAGTCTTGAATCGTACGACGGAGTGGACGAGCTCCCATTTTTGGATCGTAACCAAGGTCTACAAGTTTTTCTTTAACCTTATCTGTTACATCTAAATGGATGTTATTGCTTGAGAGTCGTTTATTCACATCATCCAACATGAGGTCAACGATTTGAAGGAGATTTTCCTTGCTGAGAGCCTTAAATTCAATAATACCATCAAAGCGGTTCATGAATTCTGGACTAAAGAAGTTGCCTAATTCTCCAAGGACAGAGTTGGTACGACCTTCTCTAGCTGCACCAAATCCAACGCTTGCTTCAGCTTTTCCTGTACCTGCATTTGAGGTCATGATAATGATGGCATCCTTAAAGCTAACAGTTCGACCTTGACCATCCGTTAAACGGCCATCATCCAATACTTGAAGGAACATATGCATGACATCTGGATGGGCCTTTTCAACTTCGTCTAGTAAAATAAGTGAATAAGGATTACGACGAACTTTTTCAGTCAATTGTCCTGCTTCATCATAACCGACGTATCCTGGAGGGGCACCGACGAGTTTGGCAACGCTATGTTTTTCCATGTATTCACTCATATCAAAGCGAATCATGCTATCAGCAGAACCAAAAAGCTCGATAGCTAGTTGTTTAGAAAGTTCTGTCTTACCGACACCAGTAGGACCAACAAAGAGGAAGCTACCGATTGGACGGTTTGGTGTTCCGAGCCCAACACGGTTACGGCGAATAGCCTTAGCAATCTTATCAACTGCATCATCTTGGCCAATAACATGAGCCTTGAGGTCGTCTGCTAGGTTGATCAGTTGAGACTGTTCTTTTTCTTTAAGGTCGCCAACTGGAATATTGGTCTTTTGTTCAATGATGTGTTCAATCGTCTTTTCACTGATGATTGGAGTATCCTGATCCGTTACCTTTGTCTTTTGCATTTCCTTATATTTGGCAATCTGATCACGGAAGTAGGCGGCTTTTTCAAAATCTTCGTCACGAGTTGCTTGAGCCTTGAGATTTTCCGCTTCGATTAAGCGTTGGTCGATAACCTTTGGATCCACAAAATTCAAGGTTAAGTTCATTTTTGAACCAGCTTCATCTAAAAGGTCAATAGCCTTATCTGGCAAGAAACGATCTTGGATGTAGCGATTAGAAAGAGTAGCAGCGGCTTCGATAGCTCCGTCAGTATAATGAACGTGGTGGTAATCTTCGTATTTCTTTTGAATACCTTTAAGAATAATAATGGTCTCTTCCACAGTTGGTTCATCAACTTTGACAGGTTGCATACGGCGCTCAAGGGCAGCATCTTTTTCGATGATGCGGTATTCATTGAGAGTAGTAGCACCCACTAACTGAAGTTCGCCACGAGATAGAGCTGGTTTGAGGATATTGCCTGCATCCATATTCCCGTCACCAGCAGAACCTGCACCGACAATCTCGTGAATTTCATCGATAAAGAGGATGACATCTTTGCGCTCACGAATTTCTTCCATGAGTTTTTGCATGCGTTCTTCGAACTGTCCACGAATTCCTGTGCCTTGAACAAGACTCACGACATCTAGGCGGATGACTTCTTTCCCTTGAAGTTTGTGGGGAACATCACCATCAACAATTTTCTGTGCTAAGCCTTCGACAACTGCTGTCTTACCAACACCAGGCTCCCCAATCAGTACTGGGTTGTTTTTAGTTCTGCGGTTGAGGATTTCAATGACACGGATGATTTCTTCGTCACGGCCGATAACTGGGTCGACATTTCCACGACGGGCAATCTCGGTAATATTGATACCATACTCATCCAAGAGTCCTTTTTCTTGACTAGGAGGAGGTGTTTGAGCTGGTCCACGATTTTGAGAACCATAACCCCCATTACCACCGTAACCGCCACCTGACTGGGTTGGAGGAACATTATTATTAGAAGAAGGTCTAAAGTTGTTCAGGTCGTTGAAGAAGTCTCCAAATGGATCAAAATCACGATTGTTTAAATCTGTAATGCCTTTGAACAAGCTATTGTTAGGATCTGTTTTGATAATTTTGTAGCAATTTTGGCAAAGATCGATTTGCTTTTGTTGCCCATTCAGATTAGTGTAAAGATGGATCGTTGAGTCATTGATTTTACAATTTTGACAGAGCATACCTCTACCTCGTTTCTTTCTTGGCTTTGACTAAAATAGAAAGGTCAAAAATAGTCAAAGTGCTTTAGTCTCATTATATCATGATTAAAGGGGAAAGCAAGCAAAAAGATTGCTTGTTACAATTAAACATTCCAGGCAATTCTTACTAGACTTTAGTGATAAAAATAAAAATCCCATTTGTCATGCAAAAAGGATTTTCATTGGTCAAAGCAGGAGTATTCTCCAGCCCATATTCAACTATTAGTATAAAAGTTCGTAGATTTCCATCGCAATGAGGTCGATGCTGTCAAATGTATAGGTTTCACGAGCTTCAACGTCACGAAGTGTAAAGAGTGGTCCGTTTTCTTCGTCGTAGTTAAAAGCAACCTCTGCGACAACAACTCCTTCGCGTTCAAAGTTACGTTTTAAGTTACCACCATCTTTTGTCATTGCTTCTAAGCGATTGATGATTCTAACCAAATGTGATTCCATTTTGATTCTCCTCCATTTCTTATCTTTACTATTTTACCATAAACAGACTCCACTTGACTAGAAAAAAACTAAGATTTCTCGCTATTTCTATCGTCTTTGAAAATTTATTGAAAATATTAGGAGAAAATGTTGAATTTTTATGCAAAATATGTTATCCTTATACAAGTTTTGAGTTTAAATATTAAAAATAGAAAGTAGAGTATCCATGAATTTTTCTTTTTTACCGAAATATCTACCGTATTTTAACTATGGTGCCGTTGTAACAATTATCATATCTATCTTGGTGGTCTTCTTGGGGACCATTCTAGGAGTGCTGCTGGCCTTTGCACAACGTTCGAAGATTAAACCACTTGCTTGGTTTGCTAATCTATATATCTGGGTCTTCCGTGGGACACCGATGATGGTGCAGATTATGATTGCTTTTGCCCTGATGCATATTAGTGCTCCAACGATTCAAATTGGGATTTTAGATGTTGATCTTACTCGTTTGATCCCAGGGATTATCATTATCTCTATGAATAGTGGTGCCTATGTATCAGAAACAGTTCGTGCTGGGATTAATGCAGTGCCAAAAGGACAACTAGAAGCAGCCTATTCACTAGGGATTCGCCCTAAAAATGCTATGCGCTATGTCATTTTACCACAGGCTATCAAGAATATTTTACCAGCCTTGGGGAATGAGTTTATTACCATTATCAAGGATAGCTCGCTCTTGTCAGCTATCGGGGTTATGGAGTTGTGGAATGGAGCTACTACGGTGTCAACAACCACATACTTACCTTTAACTCCACTTCTATTCGCAGCCTTTTACTACTTGATTATGACCTCTATCTTGACGCTGGCCTTGAAAGCTTTTGAAAATCGTATGGGACAAGGAGATAAAAAATAATGACTGAAACACTTATAAAAATTGAAAACCTTCATAAAAGTTTTGGAAAAAATGAAGTTTTAAAAGGGATTGATCTTGAAATTAAAAAAGGGGAAGTAGTGGTCATTATTGGACCATCTGGTAGCGGTAAGTCAACCCTCCTTCGCTCTATGAATCTCCTCGAAGAAGCGACAAAAGGCAAGGTTATTTTTGAAGGTGTTGACATTACGGATAAGAAAAACGACCTCTTTGCTATGCGTGAAAAGATGGGAATGGTTTTCCAACAATTCAATCTCTTCCCAAATATGACAGTTATGGAAAACATTACACTTTCTCCAATTAAGACTAAGGGAGAAAGTAAGGAAGTGGCTGAAAAGAGAGCGCATGAGCTCTTGGAGAAGGTTGGTTTGCCAGATAAGGCTGATGCCTATCCACAAAGTTTGTCTGGAGGTCAGCAACAACGTATTGCTATCGCGCGTGGTCTTGCCATGGAACCAGATGTCCTACTCTTTGATGAACCGACTTCTGCCCTAGACCCAGAAATGGTAGGGGAAGTACTAGCAGTTATGCAAGAACTTGCCAAGTCAGGTATGACCATGGTCATCGTAACACATGAGATGGGCTTTGCTCGAGAGGTGGCAGATCGTGTCATCTTTATGGCTGACGGTGTAGTTGTCGAGGATGGAACACCTGAGCAAATTTTTGATCAAACACAAGAACAAAGAACCAAGGATTTCTTGAGTAAGGTTTTGTAAGAATATGATGAAAAGCTCCAAGAGGGCTTTTTCTTATAGTTTCAGACTATAGGGTATCTTAGGTAAGAAGTGTTAGAAGGTCGAGCGATATTTTGTTATAATAGAGGATATTTGTTAGAAAAGAGAAAATACATGACACAGATTATTGATGGGAAGGCTTTAGCAGCCAAGCTACAAGGACAACTGGCTGAAAAAACAGCTAAACTAAAAGAAGAGACAGGCTTGGTGCCTGGCTTAGTTGTCATTTTAGTCGGAGAAAATCCAGCCAGCCAAGTTTACGTTCGTAACAAGGAACGTTCAGCTATCGCAGCGGGCTTCCAAAGTGAAGTTGTACGTGTTCCGGAGACCATTACTCAAGAGGAATTGTTGGAGTTGATTGCCAAATACAACCAAGATCCAGCATGGCATGGGATTTTGGTCCAGCTTCCATTACCAAAACACATCGATGAAGAAGCTATTTTACTAGCTATTGATCCAGAAAAGGATGTGGATGGTTTCCATCCTCTCAACATGGGACGCCTCTGGTCTGGTCATCCAGTTATGATTCCTTCAACACCTGCAGGAATTATGGAAATGTTTCATGAATATGGGATTGACTTAGAAGGTAAAAATGCGGTCGTAATTGGTCGTTCCAATATTGTCGGGAAACCCATGGCTCAGTTGCTGTTGGCTAAAAATGCAACTGTAACCTTGACCCACTCTCGCACCCACAATCTAGCCCAAGTAGCTTCTAAAGCCGACATTTTGGTCGTAGCTATCGGTCGTGCTAAGTTCGTGACTGCTGATTTTGTCAAACCTGGGGCAGTTGTTATTGATGTGGGGATGAACCGAGATGAAAATGGCAAACTCTGTGGAGATGTTGACTATGATGCTGTTGCACCAGTCGCTAGCCATATCACACCTGTACCTGGTGGAGTAGGACCTATGACCATTACTATGCTGATGGAGCAGACTTATCAGGCGGCTTTAAGAACGCTGGATAAAGATTAATCATCTCTGTAATTATTAATAGAACTTTAAAAGCAAGTTATTTTTAGAACTTGCTTTTTTCTTGCTCGATTTCTACTAAAATTCCAGTAAAACTTCTACAAATTATTGAAAAAACTCTACTATTTTGATATATTAAAAGTAACAATATGTATATGTAAATGAAGTAAGCGTCTAGAGGGAGGTTTATTTTTTGAAGCAAAATGTAATCGCTTACTATAACTTAGAAAGGAACCATAATGGATAAGAGATTTTTTGAAAAACGGTGTCATTTTAGTATTCGTAAGTTTGCAATTGGTGCGGCTTCAGTTATGATTGGAGCTAGTATTTTTGGTCTTCAGGTAGCGCAAGCAGCTGAAGCAGAAACAGCTAGTCCTAGCGAAGAAACAATTCATCAAGTTCAACCTTTAGATAAACTTCCAGATGATCTTGCTGCAGCCATTGCAAAAGCTGAGCAAAACAGTCCACAAGATTCTTCTACTTATAAAGAAGAAAAGGATAAGGTGGAAACTGAAAAACCAGCAACTGAAGAAAAGGCGACTGAGGCAACAAGTCCTAAGGAAGAAAAGGAAGCAGAAGTAGTCACCCCTAAGGAAGATAAAGCTGAAAAACCAGCAACTGCAGTGGATGAAAAAGCGCCTACAGTTTCAGAAGCTAGTTCTGAAAAGCCAGCAGTTTTGGAAGAACATACTGCTGAAGCAAATCAGAATAAACCAGTAACTAGTCATAAAGTTAAGGAGGAAAATACTTCTGCAACAGACTTACCTCAAGTTACCAAAGAGAAAGAAAAAGAAGACCAACTGTTACAAGAAAGAAAACAAAATTTTAACAAAGATTGGTATTTTAAATTAAATTCTCAGGGTGATTTTTCTAAGAAAGACGTGGATGTTCATGACTGGTCTAAGTTGAACCTTCCTCATGACTGGAGTATCTATTTTGATTTTGATCACAAATCTCCTGCTCGAAACGAAGGTGGTCAATTAAACGGGGGTACTGCATGGTATCGTAAGACCTTTACTGTAGACGAAGCTGCCAAGGGCAAAGACGTTCGTATTAATTTTGATGGAGTTTACATGGACTCTAAGGTCTATGTCAATGGTCAATTTGTAGGTCATTATCCAAGTGGTTACAACCATTTTTCATATGATATTACTGAATTTTTAAATAAAGATGGCAGTGAGAATACCATTGCTGTTCAAGTGACTAATAAGCAACCAAGTAGTCGTTGGTACTCAGGAAGTGGTATTTATCGTGATGTGACGCTTAGCTATCGTGATAAGGTGCAAGTGGCTGAAAATGGAAATCATATTACAACTCCGAAATTAGCTCAACAAAAAGATGGCAATGTTGAAACACAAATCCAAAGCAAGATCAAAAATACTGCCAAGACTCTAGCCAAGGTATTTGTGGAGCAACAGATTTTTACTAAGGAAGGTAAGGTTGTTTCAGATTTAGTTCGTTCTGTAACTAAGACTCTATCAGGAAATGAGACAGCTGACTTTAAGCAAACGATTTTGGTTAACAAGCCAACTCTCTGGACAACAAAAAGCTACCATCCTCAGCTCTATGTTCTAAAAACCAAGGTTTATAATGAAGGTCAGCTAGTTGATGTAACAGAAGATACTTTTGGTTATCGTTATTTCAACTGGACAGCTAAAGAAGGCTTCTCACTGAACGGTGAGAGAATGAAATTCCACGGAGTTAGTATCCACCATGATAATGGTGCCTTGGGGGCAGAAGAAAATTATAAGGCAACCTATCGTAAATTAAAACTCCTGAAAGATATGGGAGTTAACTCTATCCGTACGACTCACAATCCAGCAAGTCCACAGTTACTAGATGCTGCTGCTAGTCTAGGACTCTTGGTCCAAGAAGAAGCCTTTGATACTTGGTATCGTG
Source organism: Streptococcus infantis (assembly GCF_047463315.1). Classification (GTDB taxonomy): domain Bacteria; phylum Bacillota; class Bacilli; order Lactobacillales; family Streptococcaceae; genus Streptococcus; species Streptococcus infantis_AB. Next base: position 82,396 of record NZ_JASHEB010000005.1, read on the forward strand.
GCAAGAAAACGTATGACTATGGACGTTTCTTTGACCAAGATGCAACCCACCCAGAAGCCAAGAAGGGTGAGAAGTGGTCTGATTTTGACCTGAGAACCATGGTCGAACGTGATAAAAATAATCCATCCATCGTCATGTGGTCACTCGGTAATGAAGTGGATGAAGCAGATGGTGGGGAACGTTCACTAGAAACAGCTAAGCGCTTGAAAGCTATCATCAAAGCAATCGATACAGAGCGCTATGTGACCATGGGTGAGAACAAATTTAGTAATAGGTCTACTGGAGAATTCTTGAAATTGGCAGCAATTATGGATGCTGTCGGTATGAACTATGGTGAACGGAATTATGATGCTGTTCGTAAAGCGCATCCAGACTGGTTGATTTACGGTTCTGAAACTTCTTCAGCGACTCGAACTCGAGATTCTTATTTTGATCCTGCTCATTTACTCTGGCACGACAATCGTCCAAATCGTCATTATGAACAGTCAGACTATGGTAATGACCGTGTAGCCTGGGGTAGAACAGCTACTGAATCTTGGACCTTTGACCGTGATCGTGCTGGTTATGCAGGTCAGTTCATCTGGACTGGTTTCGACTATATCGGTGAGCCTACACCTTGGCATAACCAAGATAATACACCAGTGAAAAGCTCTTACTTTGGTATTATTGATACGGCAGGCTTGCCTAAGAATGATTTCTATCTTTACCGTAGTGAATGGTATAGTGCCAAAGAAAAACCAACTGTTCGCATCATGCCTCACTGGAATTGGACAGAAGAAACGCTCAAGGAACGTAATATGCTCATCAATGGCAAGGTTCCAGTTCGGACCTTCTCAAATGCTGCTAGCGTAGAATTGTTCTTGAATAACGAGTCCCTTGGTAAGAAAGAATTTGTTAAGAAAACAACTGAAGATGGGCGCTCTTATCACGAGGGAGCTAAACCAAGTGAATTGTATCTTGAGTGGTTAGTTGACTATAAACCAGGTACCTTAACAGCTATTGCTCGTGATGAAAATGGTAAAGAGATTGCGCGTGACAGTGTAACAACAGCAGGGGAGCCAGCTAGAGTTCGTCTCACCAAGGAAGAACATGTTATCACTGCAGACGGTAAAGATTTGTCTTATATCCATTATGAAATTGTTGATGAAGACGGCAATGTTGTACCAACTGCCAATAATCTTGTTCATTTCAATCTTCACGGGCAAGGGCAGATCGTCGGTGTGGATAATGGGGAACAAGCTAGCCGTGAACGTTATAAAGCTCAGAAAGATGGCACATGGCAAAGAAAAGCCTTCAATGGTAAAGGTGTTGTCATTGTTAAATCCACTGAAAAAGAAGGGAAATTCACCCTATATGCGGATTCTGCAGGTTTAGCTTCTGATCAGGCGACGGTTACAACCGTTTCAGGCAAAAAAGAAAATCATCATTTTGTCGCTTTTGCCCCTGTTAAGGCGACTACTGATGTCAGCGAAAATCCTAAATTGCCGGAAACTGTGACAGCTATTTATAGCGATGGTAGTGTCGAAGAAAAAGCTGTGGTTTGGGCAATCCCAGATGATCTCCTTACAAGTGCTGGTGAGAAAAAAGTTCTTGGTAGTGTGGAAGGTCTCGAAGCCAAGGCTGAAGCCCTTGTTAAGGTCATTGCTCTTGATAAGTGGTTGCCTAAAGTTGCAACTGTTCCAGTTGGTACAGCTGTAGAAGATTTGGATAAAACTGTAACGGCAGTTTTATCAGATGGCAACTTGGTTGATGCGGATGTCGTTTCTTGGACCTTGAAAGATCCTGCTGCTTTGTCAAAAGAAGGTGGACGAACTGAAGCAACTGGTAAATTGGTAGGTAATGACTACGAGGTGACAGCAACCTTTATCGCAAGTGACAAGGAAACAGTAAACACTGTTACAGGTCTCACGGTTGGAGATAAGTCTCTTGAAAACTTTGATCCTGGAAAGACCTACTACCGAGTATCCCTTCCTTACAGTGCTGAGATTCCAAGTGTTGGAGCACAAACAAGAGGCTATCAGGTAACAGTTCAACAAGCTTCAGCAGCCAATGATTATCAGGCTTCTGTATTCTTGAGTGACCAGAAGGGCGATTTAGTTCAAACTTACTTGATTCAATTTGTGAAAGAAGCTCCTGCCTTGACACGCTTGGAAGTAAGTGTAGAAGGTAAAGAAAATGCAACAGAAGATCAAGTTCTCCCTTATCATGTCATTGGGCATTACGAAGATGGTTCACAGACTGAATTTTCAGCATCAGATATTCACTTGGATGCTAGCTCTACTGATGGTGGACATCTTGAAGTGAACGGACAGAACTTGCTTCTTTACAAGAAAGGTAATGTAACCCTCACTCCTCGTATTGACAATCAAACAGAGAAGACACAATCTGTAGCCACCGTAGTGGTCATCAAAGAAAACAAAGTAACCAAGAGAATTGTTAAGCTTCATCCTGTTTCAATCTCTACAGATATCAATCAGCAACCGAATTTGCCTGATCAAATCGCAGCAGAATTTGACAAAGGCTTGTCTCGTAAGGTAGCTGTAACTTGGGATAAGGTAGATGAAAAAGAACTCGCTAGCTATCATAGCTTTACCCTAAAAGGTCATGTAGAAGGAACAGATATTGAAGCTATTGCAAATGTGACTGTTGAAGGCTTGCAGGTTGCAGAAGAAATCAGCCTCACTCTTCCTAAGGGTGAAACGGTTCAATTACCAACTAACGTTCGTGCCTACCATTCTAATGGAACAACTGTCTATAATGATGTCGTTTGGGATAAGGTGCCAGCTAACTTTAGTCAAACTGAAGGAATCTTTGAAATCAAAGGTCAATTGGTTGGTAGCTCTCTGACTACCAAGGCTCATGTTCGTGTTTCCAGTAAGGTTGTTGCGGGAAATAATATCTCGAAACAATGGACAGGTTCACAATTGCCAGCAGCTATCGTATCCAATACTGGTGGGGATGATTCGGCCAACACTCTGAACGACTTGACAGTTTCAAGAGCCAATACAGATGTCAAGAATCGTTGGACTACATGGCAAACAGGCACAGATAATGATTGGGCATCTATCTTGTTTGGTAATTCAGGAGATTTGACCAAACGCTTTGTCGACAATCTTTCAGTTGATTTCTATACAGATGGTGCGATTGGACTTCCAAAAGAATATGTCATCGAGTATTATGTTGGTCAAGAAATTCCAGATTTACCAACTGATGTCAATCATGCTCAAGGAGATGCCAAGCATCCATTTAACAATGCTGACAACTGGAAAGAGGTTGAACATCTCAAAGCACCAGGACAATTATCTGCAAGCCAAACTAACCACTTTACATTTGATAAGGTTGAGACCTATGCAGTTCGTATTCGCATGAAGAAAGCAAATGGTACGGCTGGTGTCGGTTTGACCGAAATCACTATCTTAGGAAATAAAGTTCCAAGTGCTTCAAGTTCAGAGATTTCTATCCAAGTAGATGGCAAGAGCCTTGAACATTTCAATCCAGCTAAGACAGACTATCATATTCCTCAAGCTAGCAAAGTGATTACTGCAACAGCAAGCGACAATGGTGTGGTAACGATTGTCCCTGCTACAAGCCCAGAAGGAGCAACACGCCTCATTTTGAAGGCAGAAGACGGAAGCATCTTGAAAGAGTATCGCATTTTCCGTGATGGTAAAAAAGAATCTACGCAACCAGTAGCTGCCGAAAATGCTGCCATGACATTGAGTGTTGGTGATAAGCTTCAACTACCTACAGAAGTGACAGTCTACTACCCATCAGAAACAGATTGGACGACAGATAAACTAGCCGTAGAATGGGATGCAGTCCCTGAACATGCGACAGACCAAGAAGGCACCTTTGAAGTGCTTGGTCATATTCTAGGAACAGACTTGACAACTAAGATTCAAGTAACAGTTCTTGCAAGAGGAAATCAAGTTATCTCAGAGAATGCAAGCAATAATGCGACAGATTCTAAGGCATTTGCGTCTACCACAAACGATACCCAGGCCGCTTCTAATGATAGAATCTTCTATATCAACGATGGTCGATTTAATGAAGATGGACGTTGGACCAACTGGTCTCGTACTCCAAAAGATCAAGAAGTATCTGTAGGAATTCTCTTTAAGAAGAACGGTCAGATTACACCTCAATCGATTGGGAAAGTAGCCATTCAGTTCTTCAAAGACAGTGGAACAGATGCACCAGCTACAATGGTACTTGAAAGATATGTTGGACCAGCTTATTCTGAACCAAGCACTATTTCACGTTATGAGGAAAATGCGGACCATCCGTTTAACAAAGCAGAAAATTGGCAAGAAATTCCTTATAAGGCATCTGGTGCAATCGTGGATGGTAAGCCAATCGAATTTACCTTTGATCCAATCCAGACAACCGCTATTCGCGCACGTATGACTCGCAAATCAACCACGAATGGTCTAGCGATGGTTGAGTTTAGTGCTTATTCTCCAGCTAAAGCAAGTGATTCAGAAACACCTGCAGTGACTATTTCAGTTGCTGGAAAAGCATTGGAAAACTTTGATCCTGCTGTTTCAGAATATCGATTAGCCGCTAATGGAGCGAAACCACAGGTGACTGTCCAAACAAGTGGTCATGGTGTAGCGACTGTCGTTGAGTCAAGTCAAGACAATCTTCCAACACTTGTTCGACTTCTTGCTAAAGATGGTAGTCTTGTGAAAGAATATCGCCTTCACTTTGAAGCTGGTTCAGAAGCTAGTCATGCAGTGGATGATCAAGCTCTTGTTCTAGACCGTCCAAGTCTAGAAGTTGAGAAAGCTGTCATTCCATTCAAGGAAATTATTCGTGAGAATAGTGACTTAGCCAAAGATGAACGTCGCATCGTCTCAGAAGGTCAAAATGGAGAAAAGGTAGACTACGTCGAAGTATTAGGAACAAGTCGTAAGGTTGTTCATACTGAAACAAGAGATGCAAAAGATCAAATTGTTGAAGTAGGAGTGAAAGTAGTTGCTACAAGTAGCAAGGGTGACGATCCTGCTCCAGTTCTTGAAATTCCAGAGTATACGGACCCTATTGGAACTGTAGGTGAGGAGCCAGCCCCAATAGTAGAAGTCCCAGAATATAGCAACTCTATCGGTACTGCAGGAGACCAAGCAACCCCAATTGTTGAAGTACCAGAGTTTAAAGGCGGAGCTAACTGGGTCGAAGCTGCTACAAATGAAGTACCAGAGTTTAAAGGCGGAGCTAATTGGGTTGAAGCCGCTACAAATGAAGTTCCAGAGTTTAAAGGCGGAGCTAACTGGGTTGAAGCCGCTAAAAATGAAGTACCAGAGTTCAAGGGCGGAGCTAATTGGGTTGAAGCTGCTACAAATGAAGTACCTGAATTCAAGGGTGGAGTCAATGCTGTGCAAGCAGATAAGAACGAACTCCCAGAATATACAGGAACTCTAGGAACCGCAGGAGACCAAGCGGCTCCAACAATCGATAAACCAGTTGCAGATATTCGAGGTTTATCTGATAAACCTTCAGAAACTCGGGCTTCACAAGTTCTTGGAAATGCTTCGGAAAAAGCAGACTCAGCAAGACTTCCAGAAACTGGGGAAAGTCAATCAGATACAGCTATTTTCCTAGCAGGTCTAAGTCTAGCCTTATCAGCAGCATTCCTAAATGGGAAACGCAAGGAAGAATAATGATTCATAACTCACTATTCTCAAAAAGCTGATTATTATAAAAAAAGGAGAAGACTATATAGTCTTCTCCTTTATTAATTGGGTAGTGAGGTGTATAATAAAAATAGGAACAAGTATGAAGGAGTAGCTTATGAAAGAGATTAATCAAGCTCTACTGAAAAAAGTAATCATCGAGCGTCCTCGTTCTAGTCATAAGGGAGACTACGGTCGTCTTCTCTTAATTGGAGGGACTTATCCCTATGGGGGAGCGATTATTATGGCTGCTTTAGGGGCTGTTAGAAGTGGTGCAGGCTTGGTGACAGTAGCAACGGATAAAGAGAATATTCCAGCTCTGCATAGCCATCTGCCGGAGGCTATGGCTTTTGCTCTTGACGATAAGCAATTACTTGAGCAACAGTTACAGAAAGCAAGTGTTGTCTTGGTCGGACCTGGACTAGTGGATGATGAGCGTGGAGAAGAGCTTCTCCAAACAGTCTTTCATCATTCAAATCAAGATCAGACCCTCATACTGGATGGTGGCGCCCTATCTATTTTAGCGAAGACGGGAATGAAATTTCCTAAGGCTCAGCTTGTTTTAACTCCACACCAAAGGGAATGGCAAGTCTTGTCAGGATTTGATTTGACTTCCCAAGGAACTGAGGAAACAGGAGAGACTTTGAAGAGATTTCCTTCAGGAACAATTCTAGTTCAAAAAGGCCCTGCGACTCGAATCTGGCAAGCAGCTCAAGCTTATTTTTATCAGCTGGGAGTTGGAGGTCCCTATCAGGCGACTGGGGGAATGGGAGATACCTTAGCTGGGATGATTGCTGGTTTTGCTGGTCAATTCCCACAAGTTAGTGTCTATGAAAGAGTGACGGTAGCGACCTATCTACATTCAGCAATTGCCCAAGAACTAGCTGAGGACAACTTTGTAGTTCTGCCAACCACGATTAGTCAACATATTCCTGCATTCATGAAAAAAATACAAAAAGACACCTGATATTTTCAGGTGTCTTTTGACTATTAGAAGAGGCCTTTGGCCTTATCAACAAGACCGTCAAGTCCTTCTGATCCTGAAACCAAAGCTTGCGCTTGGCTAAGGTAGTCCCCTAGTTGATTCTTGTTTTCTTCGACAAAGCTTTTAGCAGCAGAAATATCTTTTTTCTCCACAAGTTCTTTTACTTGATTGAACAAATCTAATGGGTTCATGAGTTCCCTCCTTTTCTACAATTCTATTCAATCATTTTTTTCAAATCTTGCAAGAAACTTGACTCTTCAAATAAAGTTCAGGGGTGTCAAATGGTGCAAATTTTGATATAATTTTTAGTGATGAATTTTAGAAATAATCGGTACGTGGTTGTAGATTTAGAAGCAACAAGTACCGGAAGCAAGGCAAAAATCATCCAAGTGGGAATTGTAGTCATTGAAGATGGTGAGATTGTTGAACAGTATGCGACTGATGTCAACCCTCATGAACACTTGGATTCTCATATCAAAGAATTAACGGGTTTGACTGATAAACGTTTGGCAAAGGCTCCAGAGTTTTCTCAGGTGGCTGAAAAGATTTTTGAACTGGTCAAAGACGGTATTTTTGTTGCGCACAATGTTCAGTTCGATGCTAATTTATTGGCAGAATTCCTCTTTTTTGAGGGTTATGAATTGCGCACACCTCGTATCGATACAGTGGAGTTGGCTCAAATATTTTACCCTCAGCTTGAGAAGTATAATCTCGGCATTCTTTGCCAAGAGTTGGGGATTCCTCTTGAGCAAGCCCATTCAGCTCTATCTGATGCCCAAGCAACAGCAGAACTCTTTCTTTGTATGAGACAAAAGATGTTTGGACTGCCAAAAGGGTTGTTGGAGCGCTTATTGAGTTTATCAGACAGCTTACTCTATGAATCTTACCTAGTCATCGAGGAAGTTTATCAGAAACAGTCTCTCCTCGTTGAGCATGATTTGGTAGAAGTGCAGGGCTTATTCTTAAGAAAAGAGAAGCCAGTCCTTTCTCCACGCAAACTCTCAAAAGATTTCCAAACTAATATTGCCTTGCTAGGTTTGGAGGAAAGAAGTCAACAAGAAGAATTTGCCCAAAAGGTTCAAGAGTTTTTACAAGGGGAAGCTATTTCCTTTATTCAGGCTCAAACAGGAATCGGGAAAACCTATGGTTACCTGCTACCGGCCTTGTCGCTTGAGAATGAAGGGGGAATCCTACTCAGTGTTCCGACTAAAATCCTTCAAAATCAGGTGATACAAGAGGAGGCTAAAAGACTAGAAGAGATTTTCCATATCTCTATTCATAGTCTTAAAGGTCCTCAGAATTACTTGAAGCTAGATGCCTTTCATACAGCTCTAGAGGAAGAAGAGTCCAATCGTCTGTATACACGATTCAAGATGCAACTTCTAGTTTGGTTGACTGAAACAGAAACAGGAGATTTAGACGAAATTGGTCAGCTTTATCGCTACCAGCAATTCTTACAGAACTTGGTACACGATGGCAACCTTCACAAAGACTCTCTCTTTTGGTTGGAGGATTTTTGGAAACGAGGTCAGAAAAAGGCTCGTTCCTGCAAGTTGCTTGTGACCAATCATGCTTACCTCGTTACTCGACTTGAAGATGATCCGAATCTTTTAGAAGGGCGTCTCTTGATTTTAGATGAAGCCCAGAAAGTCTTGTTGACATTGGAAAATCTTTCTCGTAAAACTTATTTGCTAACAGTTTTGGTGGAGCAACTAAATCAAGCTCTATCGAGGGAAGAAGGTATGCTTCAAAGACGCTTGCTAGAAAGTATTCGTTTTGAAGTTTCTTACCTACTCGATCAGTTTCTATCTGGTAAACGTAGGATGTGTCCAGCTAGTAGCATTGACAAGCTCCGCCAAGATTTTTCTGAGTTGAATTTACCAGAATTTAAAGACTATCAGAGATTTTTTACATCTGAGGGAGAATTTTGGTTATCGACTTCAGATGTGTCTAGTAAGAAGGTTGAAATCACTTCTAGTCGCAATCATCGTTTTCTCTTTTCTCAGATTTTCCCAGAATCCTGTCAGCTATTAGGAATCTCTGCAACCCTTGAAATTAGTAGTAGGGTTTCTTTACCAGAATTGTTAGGTTTTCCTCAAGCGGCCTTTTACTGCATGGACGAACACTTTCAGGAAAATCAGGAAATCTTGTTGGTGAATGATTTTCCGTTGGTGACAGAAATTTCATCCGAGGAATATGCACAAGCAATTGTAGAAGTTTTAGAAGAATTGTTCCAGCTTGAAGAACCCATTCTAGTCTTATTTACTGCAAAAGATTTATTGTTGCAAGTTTCAGATGCTTTGAGGGTTCCCCATCTGGCCCAGTACAAGCACGGAGAACCAGCCCAATTGAAAAAACGCTTTGAAAGAGGCGAGCGTGAGCTCTTGCTTGGGGCGGGAAGTTTTTGGGAAGGTGTCGATTTTTCAAGACATCCTCGAGTGATTGAAGTGGTGACACGTTTGCCTTTCCAAAATCCAGAAGATCCCTTTACTAAAAAGATGAATCAAGAACTGCGTTTGGAAGGAAAAAATCCTTTTTACGATTACCAGCTTCCTATGGCTATTATTCGTCTCAAGCAAGCGATTGGACGAACCATGCGTCGAGTGGGACAACGCTCTGCAGTTCTGATTCTAGATAGTCGCATGGCAAGTAAACGCTATGGTAAGCAAATCAGCAAGTCTTTGGCTCGAAGCAACCGTGTTAGAGTCATTAGCCGAGAGCAAGTATTCTCAAAAGTTCAAGAATTTTTAAATAAACAATGAAATGAATACCTGAAAGAATGAAGGAGGCCTTTTATGAAACGTTCTCTCGACTCTAGGGTCGATTATAGTTTAATATTACCAGTATTTTGTTTGTTGGTGATTGGAGTCGTAGCTATTTATATAGCAGTTAGTCATGACTACCCAAACAATGTTTGGCCCATACTTGGACAACAACTGGCTTGGATATCGCTGGGGATTGTTTTTAGCTTCATAGTCATGTTTTTTAACACAAAATTTCTCTGGCAGTCCACACCTTATTTATATGGACTCGGTCTAACCTTGATGGTCTTGCCTTTAGTCTTCTACAACCCGAGTTTAGTAGCTGCAACTGGTGCGAAAAACTGGGTGTCAATCGGTGGTTATACACTCTTTCAACCCTCCGAATTCATGAAGATATCCTATATTTTGATGCTGGCATACGTTATCGTAACCTTTACCAAGAAACATAAAGACAAAGAACGAACGATTGGTTTAGATTTTTTATTAATTTTGTGGATGATCGTTTTCACGATGCCAGTTATGGTTTTACTAGCCTTGCAAAGTGACCTTGGAACAGCTATGGTTTTTGTTGCAATCTTTGCAGGACTTGTCTTATTGTCTGGTGTTTCTTGGAAGATTATTATTCCAATTTTTGTAGCAGTTGTGTCGGCAATTGCAGGATTCCTAGCAATCTTTATCACAAAAGATGGGCGTGCTTTTATGCATCAGATTGGGATGCCAACTTATCAGATAAATCGTATCCTAGCTTGGCTCAATCCGTTTGATTATGCCCAAACGACTACCTATCAACAGGCGCAGGGTCAAATTGCGATTGGTAGCGGTGGAATTTTTGGCCAAGGCTTTAATGTGTCTAATCTCCTTATTCCAGTCCGCGAGAGTGATATGATTTTCACAGTAATTGCGGAAGATTTTGGATTTATTGGTTCAGTTGCTGTGGTTGCACTCTATCTACTGCTCATCTATCGCATGTTAAAGATTACCCTAAAATCCAATAATCAATTTTATACCTACATCTCAACTGGATTTATCATGATGCTCTTGTTCCATATCTTTGAAAATATTGGTGCGGTTACTGGTCTTCTTCCTCTGACAGGTATTCCTTTGCCCTTTATTTCTCAAGGGGGATCCGCTATTATCAGTAATCTAATTGGTGTCGGTTTGCTGTTATCGATGAGCTACCAAACTCATTTAGCTGATGAAAAGAGTGGTCGAACAAGATTCAAACGTAAAAAAGTTGTGTTGAAAAAAGTGAAATAAGGAGGTCGCTATGCCGAAAGTTGCAGTTATCCTAGCAAATGGTTTTGAAGAAATTGAAGCCTTGACGGTCGTAGACGTCATGCGCCGCGCAAATATCACCTGCCATATGGTAGGATTTGAAGATAAAGTGACAGGTTCACATGCTATTCAAGTTCAAGCTGATCGAGTGTTTGACGGTGATTTATCAGAGTATGACATGATTGTCCTTCCAGGAGGTATGCCTGGTGCTGCCCACTTGCGGGACAATGAACAATTAATCTCTGAACTTCAAAAATATGAGAAAATTGGTAAAAAGGTGGCAGCTATCTGTGCTGCTCCAATTGCTTTGAATCGAGCTGGTCTCCTAGAAGGAAGAAACTTCACCTGCTATGATGGAGTCCAAGAACAAATTGCTGACGGTCACTACCACAAAGAAACAGTCGTAGTGGATGGAAATATCATTACAAGTCGTGGGCCAGCAACAGCTTTAGCCTTTGCTTACTGCTTGGTTGAAACATTGGGCGGAGATGCTGAGTCTCTAAGAAATAGCATGCTCTACACAGACCTATTTGAAAAATAATGAACAAACTGAGGAGAATCTTTCTTGATGGAGAAGATTCTTCTCTTTTTTAATGGCAAAAACCAAGGTAAACATCGCTTTTTTTTATAAAAAATGGTATAATGAAGGGTATGAAATATCACGATTACATCTGGGATTTAGGTGGAACCCTGCTTGATAATTATGAAACTTCTACAGCAGCTTTTGTAGAAACATTAGCAGAGTTTGGGATTGAGCAGGAACACGATAGTGTTTACGAAGCTTTGAAGGTTTCGACTGCCTTTGCTATCGAAAAGTATGCTCCAGGTATTGAAAACTTTCTTGAAAAATATAAGGAAAATGAAGCCCGTGAGCTGGAGCACCCAGTTTTGTTTGATGGGATCCCGGCTCTCTTGGAAGAAATTTCGGACCAAGGTGGCCGTAACTTCTTGGTTTCTCATCGAAACGATCAGGTATTGGAGATTCTAGCGAAAACTGAGATAGCTCCTTACTTTACAGAAGTAGTGACGGCTAGTTCAGGTTTTAAACGCAAGCCTGATCCTGAATCAATGATTTATTTACGTGATAAGTATCATATAAGGTCAGGTCTAGTCATTGGTGACCGTGCCATTGATGTAGAAGCAGGACATGCTGCAGGCTTAGATGCCTATCTCTTTGAGGATGTTGTGTCCTTAAAACAAGCAATAGACATGTAAGAAAAAGGGGAAAAATGACAGAAGATATTAAAAACCAACAGGCACAAGATTATGATGCCAGTCAAATTCAAGTTTTGGAAGGTCTGGAAGCTGTTCGTATGCGTCCGGGGATGTATATTGGTTCAACTTCGAAAGAGGGTCTTCACCACCTAGTCTGGGAAATTGTAGATAATTCTATCGATGAGGCCTTGGCAGGATTTGCTAGTCATATCGAGGTCTTTATTGAACCGGATGATTCAATTACAGTTATCGATGATGGTCGTGGAATTCCAGTTGATATCCAAGAAAAAACAGGACGTCCTGCCGTTGAAACAGTCTTTACTGTTCTTCACGCCGGAGGGAAATTCGGCGGTGGCGGATACAAGGTATCTGGTGGACTCCATGGTGTAGGGTCATCAGTTGTAAATGCTCTTTCAACACAGTTGGATGTTCGCGTTCATAAAAATGGAAAGATTCACTACCAAGAATACCGTCGTGGACATGTTGTTGCAGACCTTGAGGTAATCGGGGATACAGATAAAACAGGGACAATCGTTCACTTTACTCCAGACCCAGAAATTTTTACTGAGACAACGACATTTGATTTTGATAAATTAAACAAACGGATTCAAGAGTTAGCCTTTTTGAATCGCGGTCTTCAAATCTCCATCACGGATAAACGTGAAGGACTTGAACAAACCAAGCATTATCACTACGAAGGTGGGATTGCGAGCTACGTTGAGTACATCAACGAAAACAAGGATGTTATCTTTGATACACCAATCTACACAGATGGTGAAATGGATGATATTACAGTCGAAGTTGCGATGCAGTACACAACGGGTTACCACGAGAATGTCATGAGTTTCGCTAACAATATTCATACCCATGAAGGTGGAACACATGAGCAAGGTTTCCGTACAGCCTTAACTCGTGTTATCAATGACTATGCTCGTAAAAACAAACTTCTAAAAGATAACGAAGATAACCTAACAGGTGAGGATGTCCGTGAAGGATTGACAGCCGTTATCTCTGTGAAGCATCCAAACCCTCAATTTGAAGGACAAACTAAGACCAAACTTGGAAATAGTGAAGTTGTTAAGATTACCAATCGTCTCTTCAGCGATGCATTTTCTGACTTCCTTTTGGAAAATCCACAGATTGCTAAGCGCATCGTTGAAAAAGGGATTTTGGCTGCCAAAGCTCGTGTTGCTGCCAAGCGTGCGCGTGAAGTTACACGTAAGAAATCTGGTTTAGAAATTTCAAATCTTCCAGGGAAATTAGCGGACTGTTCATCAAACAATCCAGCTGAAACTGAACTTTTCATCGTCGAAGGAGACTCTGCAGGAGGTTCTGCAAAATCAGGACGTAATCGTGAGTTCCAAGCCATCTTACCAATTCGTGGTAAAATCCTTAACGTTGAAAAAGCGAGCATGGATAAGATTTTAGCTAATGAGGAGATCCGCAGTCTTTTCACAGCTATGGGAACAGGATTTGGCGCTGAGTTTGATGTCAGCAAAGCTCGCTATCAAAAACTGGTTATCATGACAGATGCCGATGTCGATGGAGCCCATATCCGTACTCTTTTGTTAACTCTGATTTATCGTTATATGAAACCCGTTCTAGAGGCAGGTTATGTTTATATCGCTCAGCCACCAATTTACGGTGTTAAAGTCGGTAGTGAGATTAAAGAATATATTCAACCTGGCGCAGACCAAGAAATCCGCCTACAAGAAGCCCTAGCTCGCTACAGTGAAGGTCGTTCTAAACCAACCATTCAACGTTATAAAGGTCTTGGAGAGATGGATGACCACCAACTTTGGGAAACTACGATGAATCCTGATCATCGTCTCATGGCTCGTGTATCAGTAGATGACGCTGCAGAAGCAGATAAAATTTTTGATATGCTCATGGGTGATCGAGTAGAACCACGTCGAGAATTTATCGAAGAAAACGCTGTTTACAGTACTCTTGACGTATAAAAATATTGGGGAATAGTTCCCAAGGTTTGAAAAATATGATATAATCATTACAATTGTGTCATGTATAAAAGGAGTTTGATATGTCAAATAATCAGTTGATTATTACTTTGATTGTAATTGCAGTCCTGCTTCTTATTGCTTTTGCAGTAGCAATTTTGCTACGTAAACGAAATGAGAGTAGACTTGCAGCTTTAGAAGAAAAAAAAGAAGAACTATATAACCTTCCTGTTAATGATGAGGTAGAGGTTGTAAAAAACATGCATCTGATTGGTCAAAGTCAGGTTGCTTTTAGAGAATGGAACCAAAAATGGGTAGATTTGTCTCTTAACTCTTTTGCAGATATCGAGAATAACCTCTTTGAAGCTGAAGGATACAATAACTCATTCCGTTTCTTGAAAGCTAAGCACCAGATTGATCAAATTGAAAGTCAAATCCAACTTGTTGAAGAAGATATTGCAGCAATTCGTAATGCCTTGTCTGAGTTGGAAAAACAAGAGTCAAAAAATAGTGGACGTGTTCTGCATGCCCTAGATTTATTCGAGAAACTACAAAACACTGTAGCTGAAGATCCTGAAAAATATGGTCAAGCTCTTCCGGAAATTGAAAAACAATTGGAGAACATCCAATCTGAGTTTTCTCAATTTGTAACCTTGAATTCTTCAGGGGATCCGGTTGAAGCAGCAGGGATTTTAGATAACGCTGAAAATCATATTTTAGCTTTGACACATATCGTTGAAAGAATTCCAGCGATTGTCACTAAGCTTACTACTGAATTGCCAGAACAACTTGAAGATTTAGAAGCTGGTTACCGCAAGCTTTTAGATGAAAACTACCATTTTGTAGAAACTGATATCGAATCTCGTCTTCAACTTCTCTATGAAGCATTGAAGAATAATCATGAAAATATCCGTACATTGGAATTGGATAATGCAGAGTATGAAAACACTCAAATCCAGGAAGAAATCAATGCACTTTATGATATTTTCACTCGTGAAATTGCAGCACATAAAGCTTTTGAGAAATTGGTAGCTACCCTTCCTACTTACCTTAACCACTTGAAAGAAAATAACCAGGTCTTGGTTAAAGATATTGAACGTCTTGGGAAAAACTACCTGATTTCTGAAAGTGATGTCAATCGAGTTCGTCGTCTTCAAGGAGATATCTCAGCTTTGAGTGCTACAATCGAAGAGTTAACAAACAACCAAACAGAAGTTTCAGAAGCATATTCTGTATTACAAGAACGTTTGGAAAATGTTCAATCTACATTAAAAGATATCGAAGAAGACCAAATCGGTGTTAGTGAGCGTCTCGTTCAGATTGAAAAAGATGACATTAATGCTCGTCAAAAAGCAAATGTATATGTTAACCGTCTACATACGATTAAACGCTACATGGAGAAGAGAAATCTTCCAGGAATTCCACAAAAATTCTTGAAGCTCTTCTTTGATGCAAGTCACAGTACAGAAGACTTGATGGCTGAGTTGGAACAAGCTAAAGTGAATATCGAATCTGTTAATCGCATCCTTGAGATTGCGACAAATGATATGAATATGTTGGAAGAAGAAACATACAGTATTGTTCAAAATGCAACCTTGACAGAACAATTGCTTCAATATTCGAACCGTTACAGATCATTTGATGATCGTATTCAACAAGCTTTCCAAGAAGCTTTGAATATCTTTGAAACAACATTTGATTACCAAGCGTCTTTCGAAAAAATCTCTCAAGCATTAGAAGTTGCTGAGCCTGGTGTTACCAATCGCTTCGTTACTTCTTATGAAAAAACAAGAGAAAGTATCCGTTTCTAATTTATAAAAGAATCCTAGATTTTCCTAGGATTCTTTTACTTTTCTTTACCTATTTTAAATATTTCCATGCCATGTTTTCATTGAAATTATAGTTCATATTTGATATGATAAGACTATGACAAAAAAGAGATTACCCCAGAATAAAGTAAAGAAGAAAAACAATAAAAAACTTGGCATTCTTGTCTTACTTTTGTTTTTCACAATACTAGCACTCGGTAGTGTGATTGCCTATAAAGTGCTGAATAAACAAGCCTTTGAACAAAAAATTGAGAGTCTCAAGAAGGAAAAAGAAGAAGCTTACTCCCAAGGAAGTCAAAAAGAGCATTTCCGCAAAGAGAAATCAGAAATCATCACATATTATCCACTAATTGGAGACAGCCTTATTTCCCCTGTCAAAGATGTCATCGTAAAAGATATCACTGAAAAAGTAGAGGGTAAAGAACAGTTGATTTTTTATTACTCAGAAAAAGGGGATTCCTCTTTAACTGGGGTTGAAAATCGTTTGATAAAAAAACAAGCCTATGACTTGGCCAATTCTAATGTCGTTGAATTAGAAAATACTACTTTAGACCAGCTGTATCTGAAAGAGGACGGCTCTATCTTTACCCTGGATCAATTCTTTACAGACCCATCTACAGCCAAAGAAAAAATCCTTGAGGGTGTTAAGTCAGCTCTCCAAGATAAAAAAATAGAGCAATCAATTGTTGACCAAGTTTCAGCTGATTTCTCAGCTGCAGAATTGTCAAGCTGGAAGTTTGCTTACAAAGATAGTCAATTGGTTCTATATCCAGTCAAAGCAATGACTAATGTAGAAGAAATAGCAATGCCTATTTCAGATTTCTTTGATTATATTCAAACATCCTATCTAACAGAAAAAGATGCTGAACTTTATAAAAAAGTTCAAGCAGAAAAACATAAAAAAGTGGTAGCTCTTACCTTTGATGATGGTCCTGATGGTAATACAACACCACAAGCCTTGGATATCTTAGCTAAGTACAAAATCAAAGCAACCTTCTTTGTCCAAGGGAAAAATATAGCAGGTAATGAAGCTATCCTCAAACGTATGCAGGCTGAGGGGCATGAGGTCGGAAATCATAGTTGGAACCATCCAGTTTTAACACAACTCTCATTAGAAGATGCTAAGAAACAAATTACGGATACAGAATCAGCAATCACTAGTGTTCTCGGAAAGAGTTCAAAATTGATGCGCCCACCATATGGTGCCATCTCAGATGATATCCGTAATAGTCTCGATTTGAGCTTTATTATGTGGGATGTCGATAGCTTAGACTGGAAGAGTAAAAACGAAGCAGCCATTCTAACAGAAGTCCAACGTCAAACGACAGATGGGTCTATCATCCTCATGCACGATATCCATCAAACATCTGTTAACTCATTGCCAAAAGTTATTGAATATTTGCAGGGACAAGGGTATAGCTTTGTTACAGTCTCTGAGTTACTAGGGAATCATGTAAAACCACATGAGATATACTATTCTCGTAACCAATAGTTGAAATTAAATTCCAATATTAGAAAAAAACTAAAAAAGATTATTTTTATCTTGACAAGTAGGAAAAAACTTGATATCATATACAAGATGAGAAAAGCAGAAGTGAGAACTTCTCGCCTTGCGACTAACGTTGTCTGGCCCCTACAGATCAAGTTTCAGAAATGAACTATAATCATGTAGAGCGGATTTGCGTTAGCAAGTCCGCTCTTGTTTTTCTCTAAAATAAAAAAAGAGGTGAAAACCATAGCAAAGCAAGACTTATTCATCAATGATGAAATTCGTGTACGTGAAGTTCGCTTAATCGGTCTTGAGGGCGAACAATTGGGTATCAAACCACTTGGTGAAGCGCAAGCACTTGCGGACGACGCTAATGTGGACTTGGTTCTCATTCAACCTCAAGCTAAACCTCCTGTTGCGAAAATTATGGACTACGGTAAGTTCAAATTTGAGTATCAGAAGAAACAAAAAGAGCAACGCAAAAAACAAAGCGTTGTGACCGTGAAAGAAGTTCGATTGAGCCCAGTTATTGATAAGGGTGATTTCGATACGAAACTTCGCAGTGCTCGCAAGTTCCTTGAAAAAGGGAACAAAGTGAAGGTTTCCATTCGCTTTAAGGGTCGTATGATTACCCATAAAGAGATTGGAGCAAAAGTTTTAGCCGATTTCGCTGAAGCAACTCAAGATATTGCTATCATCGAACAACGTGCTAAAATGGATGGTCGTCAAATGTTCATGCAGTTGGCCCCAGCAACTGACAAGAAATAATCTGTCAGAAAGTTAAAAAAAGGAGAAAATATCATGCCAAAACAAAAAACACACCGCGCATCAGCTAAACGTTTCAAACGTACAGGTTCTGGTGGACTTAAACGTTTCCGTGCTTACACTTCTCACCGTTTCCACGGAAAAACTAAGAAACAACGTCGTCATCTTCGTAAAGCATCTATGGTGCATTCAGGAGATTTCAAACGTATCAAAGCAATGCTTACTCGCTTGAAATAATCGCGTATTTGTAAGTTAACAATTCTAGGAAATATTGGAGGAAATATAAATGGCACGTGTTAAAGGTGGCGTTGTATCACGCAAACGTCGTAAACGTATTTTAAAATTAGCAAAAGGTTACTATGGAGCTAAACACATCTTGTTCCGTACTGCAAAAGAACAAGTAATGAACTCTTACTACTATGCATACCGTGACCGTCGTCAAAAGAAACGTGACTTCCGCAAATTGTGGATCACACGTATCAATGCGGCAGCTCGTATGAACGGACTTTCATACTCACAATTGATGCATGGTTTGAAATTGGCTGAGATCGAAGTTAACCGTAAAATGCTTGCTGACTTGGCTGTTAACGATGCAGCAGCTTTCACAGCTCTTGCAGATGCAGCAAAAGCAAAACTTGGTAAATAATTATTCATAAGACTGGTGCAAGTTTGTTCCAGTCTTTTTTAAACAAAGGAGAAAAGATGGCTTCAAAAATGTTACACACTTGCTTGCGAGTAGAAAATCTTGAAAAATCAATTGCTTTTTATCAAGATGCTTTTGGATTTAAGGAATTGCGTCGTCTGGACTTCCCAGAACACGCTTTTACCATTGTTTATCTAGGTCTTGATGGCGATGATTATGAATTGGAGTTGACTTATAACTACGATCATGGACCTTATGTTGTAGGTGACGGTTTTGCTCACATCGCTCTAAGCACACCGGACCTTGAGGCTCTTCATAAAGAACATAGCGACAAGGGTTACGAAGTGACAAATCCAAATGGACTTCCAGGGACACAACCAAACTATTACTTTGTCAAAGATCCAGATGGATACAAGGTAGAGGTGATTCGTGAAAAATAATAAAAACTCCTCATTTGTCAAATTGAGTTAGACCATTTCACCTGATTCAGAAAAACTTGATAGGAAGGAGTGTAGGTCATTTATGTTAGTTTCTTTCAGACAAATGTGAGAGTTTATCTGAGACTAACATAGATGGCTTTTTCTATCTAGCTTAATGTGACAAATTGGGATATAATAAAAATAACTTAACAAATTAGTGGGAGAAAAAAATGTCAGACCAAAATCCAAATGTAGAGCTAAACAAAGAAGAAGATAAACTAATTGTAGAAAATAATTCGGTAGAAGATATGAAGAATGGTCCAAAAGCAGTTAAGAAACCTTCGGCTCTTCTATCTTTCTCATTTTATTTGGCACTTACCTATATTCTTCTATTTATAACTCTTGCTTTATTTACTGCTCCATGGGGAATTGTATTCTTGATTTTTCTAGGTCCTAATTTAATTACTTACGTTATAGCAACTTTTTTAACTAGGATAGGAATCAAGAAAGTAAATAGAAATTTCTTGTATGCGAGTGCAGGATTTTATTTGCTTTCCGGACTTTTAGCATTCGACCCAGATTGGCAGATGTTTAGGGTTTTTCCTTATCTCTCACTAGTCCTAGTTCTAATCGGGATATTTTTAACGAAAGATACAAGTAACTAAGTTAAAAAAAGCTAAGCGCAACTCTTCTTCGAATTTATTTCATCTCATAAAACCATAGCCTTTAAGGCTGTGGTTTTTTAGTTTCATGATTAGAAAGAAATTGTGCTTCTATTTTTTAAAATGGTATAATAGAAAAAGAAAAAGGGAGGTGAGAAAGAATGATTGCCCAACTGGATACGAAAACTGTCTATAGTTTCATGGAGAGTATGGTTTCAATCAAGAGATATGTCAGCCTTGGGAAAGAATATGGCTATTCATCACTTGGAATCATGGATGAAGATAATCTCTATGGAGCCTATTATTTCATCAAAGAATGCCAAAAACAGGGGATCCAGCCTTTATTAGGCCTTGAGATGACTGTTCATCATAAAGATGAATGGATCAATCTACGTTTTCTAGCCCTGTCAAACCGAGGTTATCAAAACCTGATGAAGCTGTCGTCTCTAAAGATGACAGGTAAAAGAGAATGGGCTGATTTCTCTTCCTACCTTGAAGATATTTGTGTCATTGTTTCTTACTATCCTGAAATTGATTCCTTGGACTTAGGGCATGACTACTATATCGGAGTGTATCCAGATACAGCTCAATCGAATTTTTCTCACCCCATTCTCCCTCTTTATCGTGTTAACTCTTTCGAGTCTGAGGATTTAGAAGATCTACAGATGCTTAAAGCGATTAAAGAGAACGTGACCTTGAGAGAGGTTGATGTTCAATCTCAACAGGGCTTGTTTTTACCTGCTGAACGTCTAGAACAGACTTTTTTAGAGAAGTTCCCAATTACACTGGATAATCTTGCAAGATTGGTCAAGGATACTTCCTACGAGATTGATAGTAGTCTCAAGCTTCCACGTTTCAATCCAGAGAGACCTGCTGTTGAAGAACTTCGGGTAAGAGCTATCAATGGCTTGGAGCAGAAAGGGTTATGGAATCAGGTTTATCAGGTTCGTTTAGAAGAAGAGTTATCAGTGATTCATGATATGGGATTCGATGACTATTTCTTGGTTGTCTGGGACCTCTTACGTTTTGGTCGTTCTCAAGGTTATTATATGGGAATGGGACGCGGATCCGCAGTTGGAAGTTTAGTGGCCTACGCTTTAGATATTACTGGAATTGATCCTGTAGCTAAAAATCTTATCTTTGAGCGTTTCTTGAATCGTGAACGTTACACCATGCCAGATATTGATATTGATATCCCAGATATCTATCGCCCTGAGTTTATTCGTTATGTTCGTGACCGTTATGGTAGTATCCATGCTGCGCAGATTGTCACTTACTCGACCTTTGGAGCCAAGCAAGCCATCCGAGATATTTTTAAACGATATGGTGTACCTGAGTATGAGTTGACAGCTATTACAAAAAAAATTGGTTCTAAAGATACTCTAACGACAGCCTATGAAGGCAATCTAGGTTTTAGACAACTCATTCAGAGTAAGATTGAGTACCAAAAGGCTTTCTCTATTGCCAAAAAGATTGAAGGTTATCCACGACAGACTTCTATCCATGCAGCTGGTGTCGTTATCAGTGATAAAAATCTAACAGACTACATCCCGCTCAAGTATGGAGAGGATATGCTCATTACCCAATATGATGCGCATGGAGTTGAAGGAAATGGCCTGCTCAAGATGGATTTCTTGGGTCTACGAAACTTAACCTTTGCTCAAAAAATGCAGGAGCTCTTATATGAAACTCAAGGTATTTCACTAAGAATTGAGGATATTGATCTTGAAGATAAGGCAACCTTAGCCCTCTTTGCTGCAGGTAAGACCAAGGGAATCTTTCAGTTTGAACAACCTGGAGCTATTCGCTTATTAAAGCGCGTGAAACCAGAAAGCTTTGAAGAAGTAGTGGCAACGACCTCCCTGAACCGACCAGGTGCGAGCGACTATATAGATAACTTTGTTGCCAGAAAACATGGTAAAGAAAAGGTTACGGTTCTGGACCCTGTTTTAGAAGATATTCTAACTCCGACTTATGGTATTATGCTTTACCAAGAACAGGTGATGCAAGTAGCTCAGCGCTATGCTGGTTTTAGCCTCGGGAAAGCCGATATCTTGCGTCGTGCTATGGGGAAAAAGAACGTAGCTGAGATGCACCGAATGGAAGAAAGTTTTATCCAAGGTGCACTTGAAAAAGGCCATAGCAAAGAACAGGCTCAAGAAGTTTTTGCTGTCATGGAAAAATTTGCTGGTTACGGTTTTAACCGTTCGCATGCTTATGCTTATTCTGCCTTAGCCTTTCAACTTGCCTATTTCAAAACACATTTTCCAGCAATCTTCTATCAGGTCATGCTCAATTATGCTAGCGGGGATTATATTCTCGATGCTCTTGAAATGGGCTTTGAACTAGCTCCGCTTTCTATCAATACGGTTCCATATCAAGATAAACTAGCAGATAAGACAATCCATCTAGGACTTAAGACTATCAAGGGAATGCCCCGTGATTTTGCCTATTGGATTATAGAGAATCGTCCTTTTAGCAGTGTCGAAGATTTTATCACACGACTCCCCAAAAATTATCAAAAAATAAGTCTCCTAACTCCATTAGTAGAAGTTGGACTCTTTGATGGATTTGATAAAAATCGTCAGAAGATTTTAGCGAATCTACCAACTTTGTTTATCTTTGTGGAAGAGTTAGGTAGCCTCTTTGCAGATTCTAGCTATAGTTGGACAGATACAGAGGACTTTTCAAATATTGAAAAATTCCAAAAAGAGCAGGATTGGTTAGGTGTTGGAATTAGCCAACACCCATTGCTGGTTTTAGCGAAGAATCCTTTGTATCCAATTGTGAGTTTATCTGAGCTTTCCGAGGGACAGACAGCTACAGTGCTCGTTGAAATTCAGTCTATCCGAGTGATTCGAACTAAAAAAGGTGAAAACATGGCCTTTTTGAAAGTTACTGATAGTAAAACAAGTCTGGAAGTCACTGTTTTTTCTGAACAGTACCGCCAATTTAAAAATCTCTTGCACGAAGGAAGTTTTTATTACCTAAATGGGAAAGTGCAAGCCAGAGATGGTCGTCTTCAATTAGTTTTAAATAATTTAAAAGAGGCAGTGAGTGAGCGTTTTTGGATTCAAGTTCCCAATCATGACCACGATTCTGAAATTTATCATATTTTAGATCAGTACAAGGGACAAATTCCTGTTGTCATTCGTTATGAAAATGAACAAAAAAATATTCTTTTGCCTGGTTATTTAGTTGCAAAAGACGCTGGCTTACAAGAATCTTTAAAACAGATTGTCATGAAAACGATTTATCGTTAAAAATCAATGAAAATAAAAGAATTTTAACTTTAAATATGGTATAATCAGTTAGAATGTTAAAAGAAAAAGGAGCAAAACCAAATGAAACGTATTGCTGTTTTGACTAGTGGTGGGGACGCCCCTGGTATGAATGCTGCCATTCGTGCAGTTGTTCGTCAAGCAATCTCAGAAGGAATGGAAGTTTTTGGTATCTATGATGGATACGCTGGTATGGTTGCTGGTGAAATTTATCCACTTGATGCTGCTTCAGTAGGAGACATCATTTCACGTGGTGGTACTTTCCTTCACTCAGCTCGTTACCCTGAGTTTGCAAAACTCGAAGGTCAACTTAAAGGGATTGAGCAATTGAAAAAACACGGTATCGAAGGTGTCGTGGTTATCGGTGGTGACGGTTCTTATCATGGAGCTATGCGCCTGACTGAGCATGGATTCCCTGCTATTGGACTTCCTGGAACAATCGATAACGATATCGTAGGAACTGACTTTACAATCGGATTTGACACTGCAGTAACAACTGCAATGGATGCAATCGATAAGATTCGTGACACATCATCAAGTCACCGTCGTACTTTCGTTGTTGAAGTAATGGGACGTAACGCAGGTGATATCGCTCTTTGGGCAGGTATTGCAACAGGTGCTGACGAAATCATCATCCCTGAAGAAGGCTTCAAATTTGAAGATATTGTAGCAAGCATCAAAGCTGGATATGAACACGGTAAAAAACACAACATTATCGTTTTAGCAGAAGGTGTCATGTCAGCAGCTGAATTTGGTCAAAAATTAAAAGAAGCTGGCGATACAAGTGACCTTCGTGTTACAGAACTTGGTCACATCCAACGTGGTGGTTCACCAACTGCTCGTGACCGTGTATTGGCATCTCGTATGGGCGCACACGCTGTTAAACTCCTTAAACAAGGAATCGGTGGTGTTGCTGTCGGTATTCGTAACGAGAAAATGGTTGAAAATCCAATTCTTGGTACAGCAGAAGAGGGAGCTTTGTTTAGCCTAACAGCTGACGGTAAGATTGTTGTCAACAATCCTCACAAGGCTGACTTAGAACTAGCCAAATTGAATAAGAGCTTGTCCTAATTTACTTTCATTAACTTAGTTAATCAGACCTAAAAGGTCTAAAAAATAAAGGAGTTTCATAATCATGAATAAACGTGTAAAAATCGTTGCAACTTTAGGTCCTGCGGTAGAAATCCGTGGTGGTAAAAAATTTGGTGATGACGGATATTGGGGTGAAAAGCTTGATGTTGAAGCATCAGCAAAAAACATTGCTCAATTGATTGAAGCAGGAGCTAACACTTTCCGTTTCAACTTCTCACACGGTGACCACCAAGAACAAGGTGAACGTATGGCAACTGTAAAACTTGCTGAAAAACTTGCAGGTAAAAAAGTTGGTTTCCTTCTTGATACAAAGGGACCAGAAATTCGTACTGAATTGTTTGAAGGTGAAGCTAAAGAATATTCATACAAAACTGGTGAAACAATCCGTGTTGCAACTAAACAAGGTATCAAATCAACTCGTGATGTCATTGCATTGAACGTAGCTGGTGCACTTGATATTTTTGATGATGTTGAGGTTGGTCATCAAGTATTGGTTGATGATGGTAAGCTTGGTCTTCGCGTTGTTGAAAAAGATGCTGCTAACCGTGAATTTGTTGTTAAAGTTGAAAACGATGGTATCATTGCTAAACAAAAAGGTGTTAACATCCCTAACACTAAAATTCCTTTCCCAGCCCTTGCTGAACGCGATAACGATGATATTCGTTTTGGTCTTGAACAAGGTATCAACTTCATCGCGATCTCATTCGTACGTACTGCTAAAGACGTGAACGAAGTTCGTGCAATCTGTGAAGAAACTGGTAACGGTCACGTTCAATTGTTCGCTAAAATCGAAAACCAACAAGGTATCGATAACTTGGACGAAATCATTGAAGCTGCTGACGGTATCATGATTGCTCGTGGTGACATGGGTATCGAAGTACCATTCGAAATGGTTCCAGTTTACCAAAAAATGATCATCACAAAAGTGAATGCTGCTGGTAAAGTTGTTATCACTGCAACAAACATGCTTGAAACAATGACTGAAAAACCACGTGCAACTCGTTCAGAAGTATCAGACGTATTTAACGCTGTTATCGACGGAACTGACGCGACTATGCTTTCAGGTGAGTCTGCAAACGGTAAATACCCACTTGAGTCAGTAACAACAATGGCTACAATTGACAAGAACGCACAAACTCTTCTTAACGAATACGGACGTTTGAACTCAGATACTTTCGAACGTAACTCTAAGACAGAAGTTATGGCTTCAGCTGTTAAAGACGCTACTAACTCAATGAATATCAAATTGGTTGTTACCCTTACTAAGACTGGTCACACAGCTCGTTTGATCTCTAAATACCGTCCAAATGCTGATATCTTGGCATTGACATTCGACGAATTGACAGAGCGTGGATTGATGTTGAACTGGGGTGTTATCCCAATGTTGACTGAAGCTCCATCATCAACAGATGATATGTTCGAAATCGCTGAACGTAAAGCAGTTGAAGCAGGTCTTGTAGAATCTGGTGACGATATCGTTATCGTTGCAGGTGTGCCACTTGGAGAAGCTGTTCGTACAAACACAATGCGTATCCGTACAGTACGTTAATCTAACATTAAAAACCTATCATATCAGGCTTTACAGCTTGTATGATAGGTCTTTTTTTGTTTCATAGGGTCCAGAACCCGATTTGTTTAAGAAAAGAAAAAAACTCTCTGGAAAAACCAGAGAGTGTGAGAGGCATCTCCATGTGAGAAACTGGTTCACACAATTTCTCAAGGTCCGCTCCTGCGTTATGACCTCCTTTGCGCAATTGTAGCTTTCGCTACATATCGACTCATCGCAGACTTTATTTTACTATAGAGCCAATACTTTGTCAAGAAAAAAACAGCTCCCCAGATAGGAACTGCTGAATTGATGCTAATTGCCGGGATCGAACCGGCGACCTCATCCTTACCATGGATGCGCTCTGCCTACTGAGCTAAATCAGCTTACTTTGAAAGTATACTATAGATTTAAGCTTTTGTCAATATGCTAATTAGCATGGTAACTCATTGGAAAAGCCCAAGTAATAAACTTGGGCTGTGAAAATTAGACTATTGTAATTGCTCTCTCTTTTTATCTGGGTTCCAAACAAAACTTGCAACAAAGGTAAAGAGGATTGTCAGAATTCCGATTATAATTGCTAGAATCAAGGCAGGGATACGGATGAGCCACCACAGTGGATTTGGTTTTTTATTGTTGTGCCACTGTTTTGTTTCCTCATCCAGGCGTTGAAATTCAGATTGGATGCGGTCTGCAACCATCTCAATTCCCTCATCATTCATCTTTTTAATATCTGATATATCAATCGGATTTCCGAAGTTCATATCAATACGTTCACGGCTGACAAGCCCTTTTAGAGTCATAGGACCAGTATAGGTAACAGGCATGATACGAACCTTAGCCATCTTTGCGATGAGGGCTACACCACCCTTAACATCATTGGAATGACGACTACCACTTGGAAACATAATCAGTGAGCGATTGCTTTTTTTAAGAACATTAATTGGATATTTGATAGCAGAAGAACCTGGGTTATCACGGTCGATAGGGAAAGCACCACACATGCGAATCCACCAACCAAAGATGCGATTTGAAAAGAGTTCTTTTTTTGCCATAAAGACAAATTGCTTTGGTTTTGTTGCAAAAGCCATATAGACTGGATCCCACCAGGTACGGTGTGGCGCAACAAGGATATAGTTTTCATCTAAACTTGGAATTTTTTCAGTATTGTGAAAGTGAGCATTTCCATTGATTGACCATAGAATCAACATAACCAGCCCACGCAGATAAGTATAAAACATGATGTCTCCTTCAGTTTTCTTTCTTTTATTATACCTTATCATACTAGGACAGGCAAATGTTTTTGTTTAGGCTGAATAGCTTTTCATATGAAATTAGAAATATTCAAAAAAAAATGATATGATAGAATTCATGGATAAAAATAAAATTATGGGATTAAGCCAATCAGAAGTCAAAGATCGTCAGAAACAGGGACAGGTCAATGATTTCCAAGCTTCAGCTAGTACTAGTACATGGCAGATTGTGAAGAGAAATGTCTTTACTTTATTCAATGCTTTAAACTTTGCCATTGCCCTAGCGCTCGCCTTTGTTCAAGCTTGGAGCAACCTAGTTTTCTTTGCGGTTATCTGTTTTAATGCATTTTCTGGGATTGTAACTGAGCTACGAGCTAAACATATGGTTGATAAACTCAATCTCTTGAATAAAGAAAAAATTACGACAATTCGTGATGGACAAGAGATCGCTTTGGACCCCGAAGAACTTGTTTTAGATGATGTTATTCGCTTGTCAGCAGGAGATCAGATTCCAAGTGATGCCATTGTATTAGAAGGTTTTGCAGAAGTCAACGAAGCCATGTTAACGGGTGAGAGCGACTTGGTGCAAAAAGAAGTAGAAGACTTAATGTTGTCGGGTAGCTTTCTTGCAAGTGGTTCTGTCTTTGCTCAGGTACATCATGTTGGGGCGGATAACTATGCTGCTAAACTCATGCTTGAAGCTAAGACAGTGAAGCCAATTAACTCTCGTATCATGAAATCGCTAGACCAGTTAGCCGGCTTTACTGGGAAAATCATCATTCCTTTTGGTATTGCTCTCTTGCTTGAAGCCTTGGTCTTAAAAGGTCTGCCACTCAAGTCTTCTGTAGTCAATTCATCTACAGCTCTTTTAGGAATGTTGCCTAAGGGAATCGCCCTTTTGACCATCACCTCTCTCTTAACTGCTGTTATCAAGCTTGGGTTGAAAAAGGTTTTGGTGCAGGAGATGTATTCTGTTGAGACCTTGGCGCGTGTGGATATGCTCTGCTTGGATAAGACAGGGACAATCACCCAAGGGAAGATGCAAGTTGAGACGGTCCTTCCTCTTACTCAAGCTTACGACAAAGATGCCATTGCCAAAATACTAACCAGCTATATGGCACACAGTGAGGATAAAAATCCAACAGCTCAAGCTATTCGAAAGCGTTTTGCGGGAGAGGTAGCTTATCCGATGATTTCTAGCCTTCCATTTTCAAGTGATCGAAAATGGGGAGCAATGGAGTTGGAAGGTCTAGGAACTGTTTTCCTAGGCGCACCGGAGATGTTGTTGGATGCTGAAGTTCCTGAAGCTAGAGAAGCTCTTGAACGAGGATCTCGTGTCTTGGTGTTAGCGCTCAGTCAAGAAAAACTTGACCATCACAAGCCACAAAAGCCATCTGATATTCAGGCTTTGGCTTTGCTTGAGATTCTAGATCCGATTCGAGAAGGTGCTGCTGAGACGCTAGACTATCTTCGTTCTCAGGAAGTGGGATTGAAAATTATCTCTGGTGATAATCCAGTCACTGTTTCAAGTATTGCCCAAAAAGCAGGTTTTGCAGACTATCAGAGCTATGTAGATTGTTCGAAAATTAATGATGAAGAATTGATAGCCATGGCTGAAGAAACAGCCATTTTCGGACGTGTCTCGCCTCATCAAAAGAAACTCATCATCCAAACTCTGAAAAAAGCAGGACATACTACAGCAATGACAGGGGACGGTGTCAATGATATCCTTGCTCTTCGTGAGGCAGACTGTTCTATCGTGATGGCAGAGGGAGATCCAGCGACTCGTCAGATTGCAAATCTGGTCCTCTTGAATTCAGATTTCAATGATGTTCCTGAGATTCTCTTCGAAGGTCGTCGTGTGGTCAATAACATTGCCCACATTGCTCCGATTTTCTTGATTAAGACAATCTATTCCTTCTTGCTAGCAGTTATCTGTATTGCCAGTGCTTTGTTGGGACGTACTGAATGGATTTTGATTTTCCCATTCATTCCGATTCAGATAACTATGATTGACCAGTTCGTGGAAGGATTCCCACCGTTTGTATTAACTTTTGAACGAAATATCAAACCTGTGGAACAAAACTTCCTCAGAAAATCCATGCTTCGAGCTTTACCAAGTGCCTTGATGGTAGTCTTTAGTGTTCTCTTTGTTAAAATTTTTGGAACCAGTCAAGGCTGGACAGCCATTGAAATTTCGACACTTCTGTATTATCTATTGGCATCGATTGGTTTCATGTCTGTAGTTAGAGCTTGCTTGCCATTTAGTCTGTGGCGTGTGCTATTGATTATTTGGTCAGTTGGAGGTTTCCTTGGGACAGCTCTATTCCCAAGAATCCAAAAATTGCTTGAAATTTCAACACTTACAGGTCAAACATTGCCTATCTATGGCATTATGATGCTCGTCTTTATTGTGATTTTCATACTTACAAGTCGTTATCAAGTTAAAAGATAAAGAAAGACTGCAATCCATGATTGCGGTCTTTTTTAGGTGCAGGATTGCCAGATAAAATATGGTATAATAAAGGGAAATAGAGTTTTTGAAAGTGAGAGAAGATGATTTCAAAGAGATTAGAAACAGTAGCTTCTTTTGTTCCCAAAGGAGCTGTTTTACTGGATGTCGGTAGCGACCATGCTTATTTACCTATTGAATTAGTTGAAAAAGGTCATATTGAAGCTGCCATCGCGGGTGAAGTTGTAGAGGGACCCTATCAATCTGCAGTTAAAAATGTTGAAAGTCATAGCTTGACTGAGAAAATTCAGGTTCGTTTAGCCAATGGTTTAGCAGCTTTCGAAGTAAGTGATCAGGTCTCTGTTATCACTATTGCAGGAATGGGTGGTCGTTTGATTGCTACGATATTAGAAGAGGGTTTGGACAAACTAGCCAATGTTGAGCGATTGATTCTTCAACCTAATAATCGTGAAGATGAGTTACGTAGTTGGTTACAAGAGCATGGATTTCAGATTGTAGCTGAAAGTATTTTAGAGGAAGCTGGAAAATTTTACGAGATTCTAGTAGTGGAAGCTGGGAAAATGAATTTATCAGCTAGCGATATCCGTTTTGGTCCTTTTCTATCTAAAGAACTTAGCTCCGTATTTGTCCAAAAGTGGCAAAGAGAAGCAAGTAAGCTCGAATTTGCGCTTAGTCAAATCCCAGAAAAAAATCATGAAGAACGTCAAGTTTTAGTATATAAAATTCAAGCCATCAAGGAGGTGCTCCATGAAAGCAAGTGAAGTGATTAAGCGTTATGAAACCTATTGTCCCCAAGGATTTTCTATGGAAGGCGATAGTCGTGGTCTGCAGATTGGTACTTTAGACAAGGACATCCAGAAAGTAATGGTTGCCCTTGATATACGTGAAGATACAGTGGCAGAAGCTATTGAAAAGGGTGTAGATTTGATTATCGTTAAGCACGCGCCTATCTTTCGTCCTATCAAGGACTTGGTAGCTAGTCGCCCTCAAAATCAGATTTATATTGATCTTATCAAGCGTGATATTGCAGTCTACGTTAGCCATACTAATATTGATATTGTTGAAAACGGCCTTAATGACTGGTTCTGCCAACTATTGGATATTAAGGATACAACTTTTCTACAGGAAACAGGTCCTGAACGTGGCATCGGGCGTATTGGCAATATTAAACCTCAAACATTTGAAGAATTTGCTAGTCATGTTAAGGAAGTATTTGGTCTAGATAGCCTTCGTATGGTGTGTTATAAAGAGACTGATTTGCAAAAAATAATCTCAAGAGTAGCTATTTGTGGTGGTAGTGGGCAGTCCTTCTATTCTGATGCAATAGCCAAAGGAGCTCATGTTTACATTACTGGTGACATCTATTACCACACTGCCCAAGATATGTTGTCAGACGGCTTGTTGGCTCTGGATCCAGGCCACTATATTGAAGTTCTCTTTGTTGAAAAAATTGCAGCGTTCCTGAATGAATGGAAGGAAGAGAATGCTTGGTCTCTAGAGGTTATCGCGAGTCAAGCGTCCACCAATCCATTCCATCATATCTAGTTAGAAGGTAAAGACAATGAAAAAAGTTGCCATTGTAGGTGCAGGAATTGTAGGGGCCACAGCTGCCTACTATCTTTCTAAGGAAGCTGATATCGAAGTAACTGTTTTTGATTTTGGACACGGCCAAGCAACCAAGGCCGCGGCAGGAATTATTAGTCCCTGGTTTTCTAAACGACGCAATAAGGCTTGGTATAAGATGGCGCGCCTAGGAGCTGATTTCTATGTAGATTTATTAGCTGACCTAGAAAAATCGGGTCAAAAAGTTGATTTTTACCAAGGTTCTGGTGTCTTTCTTCTTAAAAACGATGACTCTAAGCTAGAGGAGCTCTATCAACTGGCTCTGCAACGTAGAGATGAATCTCCCTTGATTGGAGAATTAGCCATTTTGGACCAAGCGACTGCTAGTAACTTATTTCCCGGTCTTGAGGGATTTGAACGTTTACTCTATGCTTCTGGTGGAGCTCGAGTAGATGGGCAACTCCTAGTGAGTCGCTTACTGGGAGCCAGTCAAGTGAAGGTCATAAATAAAGAGGTCAGTCTAACCCCTCTATCATCGGGCTATCAGATAGACAATCAAATGTTTGACCAAGTCATCTTATCCACAGGAGCTTGGCTTGGCCACATCTTAGATCCCTTAGGATATGAGGTAGACGTTCGTCCTCAAAAGGGGCAACTCCGAGATTATCAAGTGCCACAAGACATGGGAGCTTATCCTGTAGTTATGCCGGAAGGTGAGTGGGATTTGATACCATTTCCCGGCGGTAAATTATCTCTAGGAGCTACCCATGAAAATGACATGGGATTTGACCTAGCAGTTGATGAGAATTTGCTCCACCAAATGGCTGAAGCAGCAAGTTCGTTTTATCCTAGCTTAAAAGATGCAATGATAAGTGGTGAACGTGTGGGGATTCGTGCTTATACGAGTGATTTTTCGCCGTTTTTCGGAAAAGTGCCAAACTTGTCAGGAGTATTTGTTGCGAGTGGATTAGGATCGTCAGGATTGACAACTGGACCCATTATAGGCTATCACCTAGCCCAAATGCTTCAAGGGGAAAGTGGAGTCTTGGATCCAGCGGATTATCCGACTGAAAGATATATTAAAGAGAAATAATCGTAAACTTTTTACCTAGTTTTTACGATAGGATTAGGATAGCAAATGACTTTCCTTATCAAAAATGGTAAAATGAAAAAAATAATTCAAGAATAGAGGAAAAATGATGCAAGAAAAGATTTTGGTAACAGGTGGAGCAGGTTTTATCGGAACTCACACTGTCATCGAACTGGTCCAAGCTGGACATCAGGTTGTTGTGGTGGATAACTTGGTCAACAGTAGCCGTAAAAGTTTAGAAGTAGTGGAAAGAATTACAGGAGTTGAGATTCCTTTTTATGAAGCTGATATCCGAGATACGGATACACTTCGCGATATTTTCAAACATGAAGAGCCAACAGGTGTGATTCATTTTGCTGGTTTGAAGGCAGTTGGTGAGTCAACTCGTATCCCTCTTGCCTACTATGATAACAATATTGCTGGTACAGTTAGCCTTTTGAAGGCAATGGAAGAAAACAACTGTAAGAACATTATCTTCAGTTCTTCAGCAACAGTTTATGGAGATCCACATACTGTTCCAATCCTAGAAGATTTCCCACTTTCAGCTACCAACCCTTATGGCCGTACCAAGCTTATGCTGGAAGAAATCTTGACAGATATCCATAAAGCAGATTCAGAGTGGAACGTTGTCTTACTTCGTTACTTCAACCCAATTGGTGCGCATGAGAGTGGTGATTTAGGTGAAAATCCAAACGGTATTCCAAACAACCTTTTGCCATATGTGACACAAGTCGCAGTTGGCAAGTTAGAACAAGTTCAAGTCTTCGGAGATGACTACGATACTGAAGATGGAACAGGTGTTCGTGACTATATCCACGTCGTTGACCTGGCCAAAGGGCACGTTGCCGCCCTTAAGAAGCTTCAAAAAGGCTCAGGACTCAATGTGTATAACCTTGGGACTGGAAAAGGCTACTCAGTTCTTGAAATTATCCAAAATATGGAAAAAGCTGTTGGACGCCCAATTCCATACCGTATTGTTGAACGTCGCCCTGGTGATATTGCAGCTTGCTACTCAGACCCAGCAAAAGCTAAGGAAGAGCTAGGTTGGGAAGCTGAACTTGGTATTACAGAAATGTGTGAAGATGCCTGGCGTTGGCAAAGCAAGCATCCAAATGGATTTGAAGACTAATCGTTTGATTAAATAAAAAAAGAGGAAGTAATTCCTCTTTTTTTATAACTCTATATGTGGTTGAAATAAAAAATTTGATTAGTGCTTAAGTGATAGAAAAATGTCTTAAAAGAACGGTTTATTTATTATTGAAATGTTAGAACAAATAAAAGTAAAATTGTATAAAAATAGCTAGCAAAAGACTATAATTTTCTAGAAAAATATGCTAAACTAGAAGGAGTGGAAAATGGAGATTTATGTTCCACTAAAATTTAAGATTCATCTATAATCAGAGCACGAGTAGGGCAATTTTTAACGGCTTCTAAAATGTCGTCGTTGCAAGCAATTTCTCGCTCTAATTGCTCAGATTCATCGTAAAAACGGACGATACCATTATCATGGTAATCAAATAATTCTGAATAAGTTTGGCAGAGCCCACAAGCGATGCAACGTTCAGGTATAAGTCTAATCTTCATATTTATATTGTAATAAGAAACTAAAAAAAACTCAAGGAGTAAGGTATGGAAAAGGAACCGTGGCAAGAAGATATTTATGAAAACCAAGAGGAGGAATCAAGAACAGAGCGTCGTCAACGAAACAAAAAAGGTTCAGGTGTCGTGGCGAATCGTATTTTAACTATTTTGGCTGTTCTTTTCTTTGTCATTGTTGTTGGTATGGTAGTTGTATTAGTCTACTTGTCATCAGGTGGAAGCGACCGTACTTCAGCTCTGAAAGATTTTTATGATTCTTCAGCTCCAAAAGTAGAAGAAGTTACAACAGTGGCTACAACTACTCAGTCAACAGAGACAACTGAAGCAAAAACAAACCAACAAGAGCATACAGAGGCGCATACTGACTCTGAAGGAACAATCACAGTCTTACCAGGAGAAGGTGAAGCAGCCATTGCAGCTCGTGCTGGAATCTCTATTGCTCAACTTGAAGCCTTGAATCCTGGTCATATGTCTTCAGGAACTTGGTTTGCAAATCCTGGTGATGTCCTTAAGACAAGATAGGAGAGACAATGAAAACAATTCAGATTGCTATTGATGGACCAGCTTCAAGTGGTAAAAGTACAGTAGCTAAAATCATTGCTAAGGACTTTGGCTATACTTATCTGGATACGGGCGCTATGTATCGTGCAGCGACTTACATCGCATTGAAAAACCAAATTAGCCCAGATGAGCCATCTCAACTTCTTGAATTATTGGAACAATACCCGATTAGTTTTGGCCGCGCTGAAACAGGAGAACAGCTTGTTTTTGTTGGAGATGTTGATGTAACAAATCCAATCCGTGAAAATGAAGTAACTAATGCTGTTTCTGCCTTTGCGGCGATTCCAGCCGTTCGTGAAAAATTAGTAGCCCTCCAGCAAGAAATTGCCCGACAAGGTGGTATTGTCATGGATGGTCGCGATATTGGAACAGTAGTCTTGCCTCAGGCTGAATTGAAGATTTTTCTAGTAGCATCTGTAGATGAGCGTGCGGAACGTCGTTATAAGGAAAATCTTTCAAAGGGAATCGAAACAAATTTGGAAACTTTGAAGGAAGAGATTGCTGCGCGTGACTATAAAGATAGTCATCGTGAAACTTCACCTCTCAAGCAAGCTGAGGATGCAATCTATTTGGATACGACTGGCCTCTCTATTTTAGAAGTTGTTGAAAAAATTAAATCAGAAGCTCAAAAACATTTATAAGAACTATAAAACGATGAACTGAATTTCGGTTTGTCGTTTTTTATCATAATTTGTCAAATAGTCTGTTTTAAGGTATAATAGTTGCTGTTGAAGAAAATTTGACAATCAAATAATCATAAATTTTTTTAAGGAGATAACATGAGTCAATTACCAAATTGCCCAAAATGTAATTCAGAATATGTATATGAAGATGGCGCACTTCTAGTTTGTCCAGAATGTGCTTACGAGTGGAATCCTGCTGAGCAAGCAGAAGTTGAAGAAGGCATTGTTGCCATCGATGCAAATGGGAACAAACTAGCTGATGGAGATACAGTAACCTTGATTAAAGATTTGAAGGTTAAAGGGGCTCCTAAAGACCTCAAACAAGGAACTCGTGTGAAAAACATCCGTATTGTTGAAGGTGACCACAACATTGACTGTAAGATTGATGGTTTTGGTGCTATGAAGCTTAAATCAGAATTTGTGAAGAAGATTTAATCATGATTAAAAATGAAAAAGTAATATTTTATAGTCGTATCTTTTTATTTATAGCAGCCTTTACCGGTGTATACTTGGAGATTACCAAACGCGGTGGTTTAGGGATGTTGCTATACTACACAGTACTTTCTAACCTTTTGGTTGTACTTTTTACAGGTTATCTTTTGTTAAAGATGCGTAGTGGCGGTGATAGTTGGCAGAGTTCTGGTATTCTACGTCTCAAAGGTAGCGTCACTATGAGTATTATGATTACTTGTGTCATCTATCATTTCATGCTAGCTCCCTTGACGACAGATTTTTACCGTTTAGAAAATTTCCTTTGCCATTATATTGTCCCTCTCTGGTTTTTAGCAGATACAATTATTTTTGATAAGAGTCGTCAATATAAGTTAGTTGATCCCATGCTTTGGACTAGCCTTCCTTTGCTTTATATGATTTTTGCCCTCTTAAACGGTTTTGTTCTAAAGATGGATGTTCCTAATGCTAAGGATAGTCCCTTCCCTTATTTCTTTTTGAATGCTACCAAACATGGTTGGGGCTTTGTCTTTAAATGGGCGGCAACTATTTTTGTTGCCTACATGGTTTCAGGATATCTCTTTTATCTTGTGAAAAGTATTAAAAAATCTAAGAAATAAAAGTACCCAATGTGGGTGCTTTTTTTGTGATAGAGATAATTGTACCCGGACAAATCGATTTATTTTATCTTGTTATGCAGTCTTTTATACCTTACAATAAAACTGTAGCTACCAATACAACTATTGAGGATGAAAAAAATGACTGAAAATCGTTATGAATTAAATAAGAATTTAGCACAGATGC
Organism: Streptococcus infantis; assembly: GCF_047463315.1. Lineage (GTDB taxonomy): Bacteria > Bacillota > Bacilli > Lactobacillales > Streptococcaceae > Streptococcus > Streptococcus infantis_AB. Next base: position 118,465 of record NZ_JASHEB010000005.1, read on the forward strand.
TTAAAGGTGGCGTCATCATGGATGTCCAAAACCCTGAACAGGCAAGAATTGCTGAGGCTGCAGGTGCGGCAGCAGTTATGGCTTTGGAACGAATCCCAGCTGATATTCGTGCGGCGGGTGGTGTCTCTCGCATGAGTGATCCAAAGATGATTAAGGAAATCCAAGAAGCAGTCAGCATTCCAGTTATGGCTAAGGTTCGAATTGGGCATTTTGTTGAAGCACAGATTTTAGAGGCTATCGAGATTGACTATATCGATGAGAGCGAAGTTCTATCTCCAGCTGATGACCGTTTCCATGTGGACAAGAAAGAATTTCAAGTTCCTTTTGTTTGTGGTGCTAAAGATCTAGGAGAAGCCTTGCGTCGTATCGCTGAAGGAGCTTCTATGATCCGTACAAAAGGGGAACCAGGAACAGGAGATATCGTTCAGGCGGTTCGTCATATGCGTATGATGAATCAAGAAATTCGCCGCATTCAAAACCTCCGTGAGGACGAGTTATATGTTGCTGCAAAAGAACTCCAAGTACCTGTAGAATTAGTTCAATATGTCCACGAACATGGAAAATTACCTGTTGTTAACTTTGCGGCTGGAGGGGTTGCAACACCAGCGGATGCTGCTCTTATGATGCAGCTAGGTGCAGAAGGTGTCTTTGTTGGCTCAGGGATTTTCAAGTCAGGTGATCCTGTTAAACGTGCAGCAGCCATTGTCAAGGCTGTTACCAATTATCAGAATCCTCAAATTCTGGCTCAAATCTCGGAAGACTTAGGAGAAGCCATGGTTGGTATCAATGAGAATGAAATCCAAATTCTCATGGCAGAGCGAGGAAAATAGATGAAAATCGGAATCTTGGCCTTGCAAGGTGCCTTTGTAGAACACGAGAAAATGCTTGCTCAACTAGGAGTTGAAAGTATTGAACTGCGAAACCTAGAAGATTTTCAGCAACATAGAAGTGAGCTATCAGGATTGATTTTGCCAGGCGGTGAGTCAACGGCCATGGGGAAACTGTTGCGAGATCAGCAGATGCTAATTCCTCTAAGAGAGGCTATTCTCAATGGTTTACCAGTCTTTGGAACTTGTGCGGGTTTAATTTTGCTAACAAAACAAATCACTTCTAAAGAGGAAAGCCATCTAGCAACCATGGACATAGTAGTAGAGCGCAATGCCTATGGACGTCAGCTAGGAAGCTTTTATACAGAAGCTGACTGCAAGGGCGTTGGAAAAATTCCAATGACTTTTATCCGTGGCCCGATTATCAGTAGTGTTGGTGAGGATGTTGATGTTTTAGCAATTGTGAACGATCAAATCGTTGCGGCACAAGAAAAAAATATGCTGGTAACCGCCTTTCATCCTGAATTGACAAATGATCTTCGCCTGCATCAGTACTTTATAAATATGTGTAAATAAAAAAAGAAGTTGGGATTTTTCCAACTTCTTTTTTACATGTAATAAACAATAGCAATGTATTGGAGAGCAGAGGCTGCTAGAATGAAGAGATGCCAAATCATATGGAAGTATGGTTTCTTTTTAGCGTAGAATCCAGCGCCAACTGTATAGCAAAGGCCACCTGATACCATAAGACTCCAAAACATTGGACTTGTCTGACTGATGATTGCTGGTAAGATAGCCAATACAAGCCATCCCATGATGAGGTATAGGATGAGACTGAATTTTTCATTGACCTTCTTGGCAAAGATTTTATAAAGAATACCGAAAATAGTTGTCCCCCATTGGATAGCAATAATGAGATAACCAAACCAATTATTCATCAGGGTTAAAACCACCGGGGTATAAGAACCTGCAATCGCAACATAAATCATAGAATGGTCAATAATTCGTAACACATATTTATGAGTTGAACCATAAGCCATAGAATGATAAATAGTTGATGATAAGAACATGAGAAAGAGGCTGATGACGAAGATGGAAACACCGATAGACGATAAGAAACCATGGGACTCATAACTGTAAGTAGATGAAATGGGAAGTAGGATGAGCATGATAAATGCTCCTACAGCATGGGTGACACTGTTGGCAATTTCTTCTCCAAAACTAAGTCGTTTACTAAGTTTGAAACTAGTATTCATTTGTTTCCTCCTTTTCGGTTTCTGTATAGACTAGTGCAAGTGTTTGATGATAGAGTTTGACCGTTTGGCAGCTTGCCTGGATAATGGGATTAGCTGGATCAATATCTTCATTCATATAGTCCACAAAAGCATTGTAAAGTTCTTCTGAATTAGTGTCTGTGTGAAGGATATTAAGGGTTTGAGCAATTTCTTGGATAGAAAAAACAGACTTGAGAGTGGTAATAGCAATCAATCGTGCGATTTGTTTGCGTTGGTATTTTTTCTTTTCAGGTTTACTGATGTAACCGTGTTTGACATAGTTGTTCACCATGGATGCTGTCAAACCTTTCTCCTTGTCAGGAGAAGCAGGAGGACAGATTTGATTGACATAGAGCAGAACCTGGTCCAGATAGAGATTGATACTTGGAATTTCTTCCCATTTTGGATAGGAAAAAGTAGTATTCATTTTCAACTCCTTTTTATCTAGTTTTAATAACTAGATTATAAAATATTAGAAATAATAAGTCAAGTTTCAAGTGCTTGTAGAAAGAAATAATTTATGCTATGATGAGAGAAATAGTATGAAAAGAGGATGAATGATGGAGATTCGCTTAGCCTTTCCAAACGAAGTTGATGCAATTATGCAAGTGATTGAGGGAGCCAAGAAATATTTGGCAGAAGCTGGTAGTACTCAGTGGCAAAACGGCTACCCAGATGCAGATACCATTATTGAAGATATCATCTCTGGTCAAGCTTATGTAGCCCTAGACGAAGGTGATCTCTTAGCCTATGCAGCAGTGACTAAGAGCCCCGAAAAAGCTTATGAAGCAATTTATGATGGCAACTGGGAGGGAAATGAAGCAGAATACTTAGTATTTCACCGTATTGCTGTTGCTAGAGACGCGCAAGGTCAAGGTGTTGCTCAGACCTTTTTAGAAGGCTTGATTGAAGGCTTCGATTACCTAGATTTTCGTTCAGATACACACGCTAAAAACATAGCCATGCAGCATATCTTTGAAAAACTTGGCTTCAAACAGGTTGGTAAAGTTCCAGTAGACGGGGAACGCTTGGCCTATCAAAAATTAAAATCAAATGCCTAAGAAGTATGTAAAGATGCTATACAAGTCACCGATTGGCCCCCTATCTCTGGTAGCAGATGACCACTATTTGTTTGGGATATGGATTGAAGAAGAGAGCGATTTTGAGAAGGGATTATCTGAAAATGATGTGACTATTGTTGAGAGTCATCCCATTTTAAATCAAATTACTTCCTATATAGAGACTTATTTTAAGGGGCAAGATCAAGACTTATCTGAGATTCCTTTAGCTCCTGTCGGTAGTGACTTTGAAAAAAGAGTTTGGAACTACTTGCGAGGAATTCCTTTTGGTCAGACAGTTACTTATGGGCAAATAGCTAAGGACTTGCAGGTGGCTTCTGCTCAAGCAGTCGGAGGAGCAGTAGGTCGCAATCCCTGGTCTATCCTTGTACCCTGTCACCGTGTGCTAGGTGCTGGAGGACGTCTGACAGGCTATGCTTGGGGACTCGAAAAGAAGGCTTGGCTTTTGAGGCATGAAGGTGCAGGTTATCAAGAAAATAAAAAATAGAAAGAGAAGAAAATGTTAGAATTTATCGAATATCCAAAATGTACAACTTGTAAAAAAGCTAAGAAAGAATTAGATCAACTCGGACTAGAATATAAAGACGTTCATATCGTTGAAGAGACTCCGAGTGAAAAGGTCATTTTAAACTGGCTCGAAACTTCGGGATTTGAATTGAAGCAATTTTTCAATACTAGTGGAATCAAATATCGTGAACTCGGATTGAAAGATAAGGTTGGAACATTGTCAAATAAAGAAGCAGCCAAACTCTTGGCCAGTGATGGTATGTTATTGAAACGTCCAATACTAGTTGAAAATGGACTTGTAAAACAAATTGGCTATCGTAAATCATACAATAACTTGGATTTGAATTAGTTTTTTTCTATCTCCTTGATAGATAAAATATATAACCTCCCACTTTTAAAGTATGATACACTAGAAGGTAGATGAAGTCTGATATGCTCGTAGCAAATATTTTTAATTAGAGCATAAGTATGATAGAATGAATCATTATCTTGAGAGGATGTTTCTATGAATGTTACAACGATTTTAGCATCTGATTGGTATCAAAATTTGATGCAATATATTCCAGATGGCAAACTTTTTAGTTGGCGTTCTGTCTTTGATGGGATTCCAAGAATTGTACAGCAATTACCTACAACATTGATGTTAACGGTATTTGGTGCCTTTTTTGGTATCATGCTAGCCCTAATCTTTGCTATCGTGAAAATCAACCGAGTTAGATTTATTTACCCATTACAAGCCTTTTTTGTAAGTTTCTTAAAAGGAACTCCAATTTTAGTTCAACTGATGTTGACCTATTACGGGATTCCATTAGCTTTGAAAGCCTTGAATCAACAATGGGGAACTTCTCTGAACATTAATGCTATTCCAGCAGCAACATTTGCGATTGTGGCTTTTGCTTTTAACGAGGCGGCCTATGCCAGCGAAACTCTTCGTGCGGCAATTCTTTCTGTAAATCCAGGTGAGATTGAAGCTGCTCGTAGTCTTGGTATGACACGTGCGCAAGTTTATCGTCGTGTGATTATTCCCAATGCAGCAGTAGTTGCAACACCAACCTTGATTAACTCTTTGATTGGCTTGACCAAGGGGACTTCCCTAGCCTTCAGTGCAGGTGTTGTAGAAGTCTTTGCTCAAGCTCAGATTTTGGGTGGTGCAGACTATCGTTACTTTGAACGTTTTATCTCAGTTGCCCTTGTCTACTGGGTGGTAAATATCGTTATTGAAAATCTTGGCCGTTTCATTGAAAGAAAAATGGCTATTACAGCACCAGATAATGTTGAGACAGATGTGAAAGGAGAGCTTCGCTAATGATTAAAATTTCAAATTTAAGCAAATCCTTTTCAGGTCAAACCGTTCTGGATCATCTGAACTTAGATATTCAAAAAGGAGAAGTTGTTGCCTTAATTGGTTCTTCAGGAGCTGGGAAATCAACTTTTCTTCGTAGCCTAAACTATCTAGAAACTCCTGATAGTGGAAGTATTCAGATTGATGATTTCAAAGTTGATTTTTCTCAAATTACGCAAGAAGAAATTCTAACTCTTCGTCGCAAACTATCGATGGTTTTCCAACAGTTTAATTTATTTGAGCGTAGAACAGCGCTAGACAATGTTAAAGAAGGCTTGGTGGTCGTTAAAAAACTATCGGACGAAGAAGCGACTGAAATTGCTAAGGAAGAGCTAGCTAAGGTTGGACTTTCTGATCGTGAGCAGCATTATCCGCGTCACTTGTCAGGGGGGCAAAAACAACGGGTAGCTATAGCGCGTGCCCTAGCCATGAAACCAGACGTCTTACTTTTGGATGAACCGACTTCAGCACTGGATCCAGAATTGGTTGGTGAGGTAGAAAGATCGATTGCCAATGCTGCAAAATCAGGTCAAACCATGGTTTTGGTTAGTCATGATATGTCATTTGTTGCTCAAGTGGCTGATAAGGTTTTATTCTTGGATAAAGGAAAGATTATTGAATCTGGAACACCTGATGAGATTATCAACCATCCTAAAGAAGAACGAACAAAAGAGTTCTTTGCTAGTTACAAACGGACCTATATCTGATATAATAGAAGATAAGAAAAACTCAGTTGGCTAAGCTAACTGGGTTTGCTCTTTAAAAATAATAGAAATGAGAGAGAGCATGCTAGTTCAGCTATTTGCTTTGTATTTAGAGAGTTTGGTTTTGACGATTTTACTAGTCTTGGTTGTCTTAGGGATTTGGATTGGTTTTAGAGCCCTGTCAGGTGTCGATAAAACTGCTAAGGAGCGTCAGGCTCACCTCTATGATATGATTATGATTGGAGTTCTAACAATTCCAGTATTGTCTTTTGCAACCATGAGCATCTTGTTGGTTCTCAAGGCTTAATAGTTGTCAAATAGGATTTTATCCGTTAGAATAAGAATAGTTACAACAAGAAAGAAGGAAATAGAATGTACGATACGATTATTATCGGTGCAGGTCCTGCTGGGATGACTGCAGCCTTGTATGCAGCTCGCAGCAATCTCAAAGTAGCTTTGATTGAAGGTGGTCTTCCTGGCGGTCAGATGAACAACACTTCTGACATTGAAAACTATCCAGGTTATGCTAACATTAGTGGACCTGAGTTAGCAGAAAAGATGTTTGAACCTCTTGAAAATCTAGGTGTTGAACATCTCTATGGCTTTGTAAAAAATATTGAGAACCATGGTGATGTTAAGAAAGTAATCACAGACGATGAAGAATTTGAAACTCGCACAGTTATTGTGGCGACTGGTTCTAAGCACCGACTCTTAGGAGTTCCAGGTGAAGAAAAACTCAACAGTCGAGGTGTTTCTTACTGTGCGGTTTGTGATGGAGCCTTTTTCCGTGACCAAGATTTGTTGGTTGTAGGTGGAGGTGACTCAGCGGTTGAGGAAGCAATCTTCTTAACACAGTTTGCCAAAACTGTAACCATCGTTCACCGTCGTGATGAGCTTCGTGCTCAAAAAGTCTTGCAAGATCGCGCCTTTGCCAATGAAAAAATCAACTTCATTTGGGATTCTGTTGTCAAAGAAATCAAGGGTGAAAACCGTGTGGAGTCAGTTGTCATTGAAAATGTTAAAACAAATCAAGTGATTGAACATGCCTTTGGAGGTGTCTTCATCTATGTTGGTTTAGATCCAGTTAGCGATTTTACAAAAGATTTACAAATCCAAGATGAGTCAGGTTGGATTGTGACAGATGACCACATGAAGACAAGTGTTGCAGGTGTCTTTGCAGTTGGAGATGTTCGTCAGAAAGACCTTCGCCAAGTTACAACAGCAGTTGGTGATGGAGCTATTGCAGGTCAAGAAGCCTATAAATTTATTACTGAACATAGTTAAAAAAGTTTCCAATCAACTGATTGGAAACTTTTTATTAGAATCGATTTCGGAAGACTTCGTACATAAGAATAGCAGCAGCAACGCTTGCATTGAGACTCTGTACATGTCCATTCATTGGTATAGTGATCATCTCGTCCACTTGTTTTTTGATGTTGCTAGAGATACCCTTCCCTTCATTTCCGATAATGAGGGCGACCTTTCCACTGGTGTTCCATTTATGGCAAGGAGTTCCATTCATATCAGTTCCAAAGGTCCAAAATCCTTCTTCTTTTAGCTTGTCCAAGGTTTGGCTGAGATTGGTAACGCGAGCGATAGGCACATGCTCGATGGCACCCGTTGCTGTTTTTGCAACTACGGGTGTCACACCAACAGCTCGATGCTTGGGAATAATGACGCCTGAAACATTGGTTGCATCGGATGTTCTTAGGATAGAACCTAAGTTATGAGGGTCAGTTAGTCCATCGAGAATCAATAGGAGTGGGTTTTCTTCTTGACGAGTCTGAGCAAGAATCTGCTCAAGTTCAGTATAGGCAAATTCAGAAACACGTAGGACAAAACCTTGGTGGACAGCTCCTTCAGTCATTTCGGAAAGAGATTTTTTTGAAGTCCAAGAAATGGATACTTTCTTTTCAGTTGCCAGTTCCTTGACTTTTTCTACATTCTTACCTCGTAAATCATCCTGGAGATAGAGTTTGTTTCCAGTATTTGTTAACAGTGCTTCCGTAACGGCGTGAACGCCATAGACAATATCATTTGTTTTCATGGCTCTATTATAACATAAAACCCCGTTGTCGAACGGGATTTTCTTTATTCCAGAATGAGTAAACCTTCTTTGACTGCGAAAGGATCCTTTTCATTGATACGATCATAAAACATAACACCATTTAAGTGATCGATTTCATGTTGTACAACGATGGAGTTGTAGCCTTTTAGCTTGATGCGATGCTTTTCGCCATCTTTGTCAAAGTAGTCGACAGTTACTCGGGCATGGCGGATAACATAACCTGGGACAGCACGATCGACTGATAGACATCCTTCTCCCTCACCTAGAGCAGCGTCTTGGACTGAGTGTGAGACAATCTTAGGATTGTACATAACAGCTTGTAAGTCATAGGCTTCTTGAGGTGTTTCACCTTTCTCGGTGATAGTAGGAACTAAAACAGCAATGATGCGTTTTGAGATATCTAATTGTGGTGCAGCAAGTCCGACTCCTCCACGTAGACCTAACTTTTCAGCCATAACTGGGTCTTGTGAATGTTTTAAAAATTGCATCATTTTCTCACCAAGGATGATATCTTGATCGCTCAATGGGAAAGTGACTTCCTCAGCAACTGCACGTAGGGTTGGATTGCCCTCGCGGATAATATCTTTCATATCGATTAAATGTGAAGCTTTTGTAATACGTTCTATAGCAGACATCTTCTCTCCTTCCTTCCATTACAATTCCATGATAACACAAAATAGTTGAGAAAGAAAGTCACAGAAGTTGCTAATAAAGGGAAATAGCTATTTGTCTGTGGTATAATAAGGTAAGGAGACTTGCATCAAAAAAGCAAGGAGAAAAGATATGGAAAAACGCAGTAGTAGAAATCAAAAAGATCCTGTCTTAGGACTTGTCAGAAAATTTATTCGTTTTTTTAGAAACTATCGCCAATGGAGTAATAAAACCTTTGTTGTTGTGTTGTTGATTGTTGTTGCGATTTCGATGGCTTTGACTTTATTAGCTCAAGGAATAAAGGGACTTCCATTGTGGAATAGCAATGCACCTGCAGTGAGTCAGAATTCAGACTCTAAAGGTAAGACTTCCGTAACGGAAGAAGAAACAAGTGTGCGCATCATGGCAAATGGTGACCTCCTCTATCATATTCCGATTTATCGAACTGCCCTAAAAGAAGATGGGACTTATGATTTTCATGAAAATTTTGAGTATGTAAAACCTTGGCTCAAACAAGCAGACCTAGTCATCGGTGACTTTGAAGGAACTGTAAACAAGGATCACTACTTAGGAGGTTATCCTTTGTTTAATGCACCTGGAGAAGTCATGGATGCTATAAAGGATGCTGGTTACCAAGTGTTAGACTTGGCTCATAATCATATCTTGGATTCTCAGATTGAGGGAGTTTTTTCAACTGCTGATGCTATCGAAAAAGCTGGAATGACTCCAATCGGAGTTTACACCCACGAACCAAGAGATAAGGCGCCTATCGTCATCAAGGAAGTCAAGGGCATAAAAGTTGCTCTTCTAGCTTATTCTTATGGCTTTAACGGTATTGAAGAATACATTTCTAAAGAAGACTATGACAATCATCTTTCTGACCTCAACGAAGAAAAAATGAAGGCCGAAATTGAAAGAGCTGAAAAAGAAGCAGATATAACGGTTGTTATGCCTCAGATGGGAATTGAGTATCAATTGGAACCAACTGAAGAGCAAAAGGAACTCTACCATAAAATGATTGACTGGGGAGCTGATATTATCTTCGGTGGACATCCTCACGTTGTTGAACCAGCTGAGACAGTTGAAAAAGACGGGGATAAGAAACTTATTATCTACTCTATGGGGAATTTCCTATCGAATCAGCGTATTGAAACCATGCAAGATGAGGAAAATGCAAAATGGACGGAACGTGGAGTTCTCATGGATGTGACCATTAAGAAGAAATCTGGTAAAACGACTATCGAAACTGCCCAAGCCCATCCAAGCTGGGTGAGTAGGACTCCAAAGGGAGGCTATTCTCCAGAAGGATACCCACTCTATCTTTACCAAACTTATATCCTGGAAGACTTTATTGAGGGTGGGAAATACCGTAGTCAGTTAGACGAGGCTACCAAGGAACGGATTGATACAGCCTATAAAGAAATGAATGAACATGTAGGTTTGAAGTGGTAGTGATTCGAATCTCAAGGAGACACAATGGAAATTAAGATAGTAGCAACGGATATGGATGGTACTTTGTTAGATCCAAGAGGTCAATTAGACCTTCCTCGTTTAGAGAAAATTTTGGATAAGCTGGACCAACGTGGCGTTCGGTTTGTCATCGCGACTGGAAATGAAGTTCATCGTATGAGACAATTACTGGGACATCTAGCAGAAAGAGTCGTTCTGGTAGTTGCTAATGGTGCTCGGATATTCGAAAATAATGAATTACTTCAAGCACAAACTTGGGATGATGCCATGGTTGATAGGGCTTTGAGCCATTTTAAAGGTAGAGAATGTCAGGATCAGTTTGTCGTAACTGCTATGAATGGTGGTTTTGTAAAGAAAGGTACTGTTTTTACAGAACTTGATAAATTTATGACTCCAGAGATGATTGAAAAGCTCTATCAACGAATGAACTTTGTTGATGAATTTGACCCTAATCTCTTCGGTGGTGTTCTCAAGATGAGTATGGTTGTTGGTGAAGAACGATCCGATTCGGTTTTACAGGAAATTAATGACCTATTTGATGGGCATGTACGAGCTGTTTCCAGCGGTTATGGCTGTATTGATATCTTACAAGATGGGATTCATAAAGCGTGGGGGCTAGTAGAATTGCTCAAACGTTGGAACTTAAAACCTGAACAAATCATGGCCTTTGGTGATAGTGAAAATGACATTGAAATGTTAGAGTTGGCAGGAATTTCATACGCTATGGAAAATGCAGAAGAGGCTGTAAAAGAAATTGCGACAAAAGTAGCTCCAGCCAATAGTCAGGCAGGTGTTTACAAAGTTTTAGAGAACTGGTTAGAAAGAGGAGAATAACTTGGCAGTACAGCTATTAGAAAACTGGCTCTTAAAAGAGCAAGAGAAAATTCAAACCAAGTATCGTGAACTCAATCAGATTTCGGTAATTGAACCAGATATCATCTTTATTGGAGATTCTATTGTTGAGTATTATCCCTTGCAAGAATTACTAGGGACAACAAAGACCATTGTAAATAGAGGTATTCGTGGTTATCAAACTGGCCTTTTACTTGATAACCTTGATTCCCACCTCTATGGTGATGCAGTGGATCAAATTGTGCTTTTGATTGGGACCAATGATATTGGAAAAGATATTCCAATGAGTCAAGCATTAACAAATCTTGAAAGTGTGATTCAAAGTATTTCTCGTGACTATCCGCTGTCACAGATTAAGCTAGTTTCTATTCTGCCAGTTCATCAAGGGGAAGAATACAAACAGACAGTTTATATTCGTACAAATGAGAAAATCAAGGCTTGGAACCAAGCCTATCAAGAGCTAGCTTCTGCATACATGCAGGTAGAATATGTGTCTGCTTTTGAAGAGCTACTCGATCAGGAAGAGCAACTCAAATCTGACTATACAACAGATGGGCTTCACCTTAGCATTTCTGGCTATCAGGCTCTATCAGAAACCTTGAAAACTAGACTTTTCTAGACATCTACTTGCATTTTTGCTTTTTTAACCTAGATAAGGTATAATATCTTTATAGTCTTTGGGGTCGTTACGGATTCGACAGGCATTATGAGGCATATTTTGCGACTCGTGTGGCGACGTAAACGCTCAGTTAAATATAACTGCAAAAAATAACACTTCTTACGCTCTAGCTGCCTAAAAACCAGCAGGCGTGACCTGATTCGGATTGCTCGTGTCTGATGACAGGTCTTATTATTAGCGAGATACGATCAAACTTTGTCTAGCAGTTTGATAAGAGATTGATAGACTCGCAGTTCCTAGGCTTGAGTTATGTGTCGAGATGCTGTTAAAACAATACATAACCTATGGTTGTAGACAAATATGTTAGCAGGTGTTTGGACGTGGGTTCGACTCCCACCGGCTCCATTGATAATTTACATTGTTTTGTAAATCTTTCTAAAACGTTGTTTTTACAACGTTTTTTATTTTATTCTTTGGTATTCTTTTGCAAAAAAAGAATACAACATTTTGTTGTATCCTAAATATTAAATCAAGTCCTGAATTTTCTTAAGTTTTTATCATATTTTCTGTTATAATTAAGGTGCCTTAAGAAAAATAATGAAAAAACTAAATGTTTTTCATATAGTTTTCATTTTTTGTGTTATAATTAAGGTGCCTTAATAAAAATATTAAGGTGCCTTAAGAAAAATAATGAAAAAACTAAATGTTTTTCATATAGTTTTCATTGTTTTAATAGTTTAAAGTCAATCTTATTTTTCTCTAATAGAAAATAATGAAAAAGTAGGTTTAGAAAGAGGTAAGTATCTATGTCTTCTCATAAAAAAGTGTCACTCTCTGAGATTAATCAATCTATCGATACTCCAAATAACAATCATTTCTGGCAAAATTTAAAGGCCTTTTTAGGTCCGGGTGCTCTTGTCGCAGTTGGTTATATGGATCCAGGAAACTGGATTACCAGTGTAGTCGGTGGTGCTTCCTATAAGTATAGTCTCTTGTTTGTTATCTTGATTTCATCTCTCATTGCCATGCAACTTCAGCAGATGGCAGGAAAGCTTGGTATTGTAACCCAGATGGACCTGGCTCAAGCAACGGCTCATCATTCACCTAAATGGCTTCGTTATAGTCTATGGGTGATTTTAGAATTAGCCTTGATGGCGACAGATCTGGCAGAAGTTCTAGGTTCAGCGATTGCTCTCAATCTTCTCTTTAAGATTCCGATTATGATAGCCATCCTTTTGACGGTTCTAGATGTCTTTCTCTTATTGCTTTTGATGAAATTTGGCTTTAAGAAGATTGAAGCTATTGTGACAACACTGATTTTAACGATTTTAGCAATCTTTACTTATCTGGTAGCTTTGTCACATCCAAGCTTCCAAGGAATCGTTGAGGGTTATCTACCGAATGCAACCTTATTTGAAAGTCCTTTGCCAGGGCATGAAAGTCAATTAACCTTGGCGTTAGGTATCGTGGGTGCGACAGTGATGCCCCATAACCTCTATTTGCATTCTTCCTTGTCTCAAACTCGGAAAATCAATCACAAGGACAAGAATGATGTTCGAAAAGCCGTGCGCTTTATGACCTGGGATTCAAATCTTCAACTGTCCTTGGCCTTTATCGTTAACTCCCTTCTATTAATTCTCGGGGCGGCTCTCTTTTTCGGCCATGCATCCGAGATTTCTGCCTTCTCTCAAATGTATAATGCCTTGCAGGATTCTACTATTGCAGGAGCTATAGCTAGCTCAACCTTATCAACCTTGTTTGCCTTGGCTTTATTAGCCAGTGGTCAGAATTCGACAATTACGGGTACCTTGACTGGACAAATCGTTATGGAAGGTTTCTTGCATATGAGATTGCCTCAATGGTTCATTCGTTTGGCAACTCGTCTCTTTGCCTTGTTGCCTGTCATGATTGTAGCGGTTGTGTTTGGTCATCAGGAAAAAACCTTGGATCAGTTATTGGTTTATTCGCAGGTCTTTCTTTCAATCGCTCTTCCATTTTCAATCTTCCCTTTGATTTATCTAACTTCTAAGAAATCACTGATGGGCGAATTTACCAATGCTAAATGGAATACCATCCTTGGTTATATTGTTTCCATTATCTTAACAATTCTCAATGTGAAATTGTTATTTGATATTTTCTAAGAAATTCACCCGAGTTATAAAACAAGTATATAAGAAAAAAGATACCCAAGATTTCTTGGGTATCTTTTTTGAAACTAAACGGAAGACATGGGATTCGAACCCACGCACGCTTTAACACGCCTACCGCGTTTCCAACACGGCCTCTTAAGCCTCTTGAGTAATCTTCCATTGTTTACTAACCTAGTCTACCATAAAGCCTTCTTTCTTGCAAATTTATTTAAAGTTGAGGATCCAGTGATAGAAAATGAAAGAAATTGACAAAAAATGCTTGACTTTGATATTTTTTATGATAGAATGAATAATGTAATCGTTAACAGGAGGTGGGTTCGTGCTAAAAAGCGAGAGAAAAAAGTTGATTTTAGAAGAATTGAGTAAGCATAAAATCGTCTCTCTAGAGAAATTGGTAGGCTTGTTAGATACTTCAGAATCAACAGTCAGACGTGATTTAGATGAATTGGAGTCCGAAAATAAACTTCGTCGAGTGCATGGAGGAGCAGAGTTGCCTCACTCCTTGCAAGAAGAAGAAACCATTCAAGAAAAATCTGTCAAAAACCTTCAAGAGAAGAAGTTGATTGCGCAAAAAGCGGCTTCCCTCATCAAAGAAAAAGATGTTATCTTTGTGGATGCAGGAAGTACGACAGCCTTTCTCATTAAGGAATTGGAGCGAAAAGACATTACAGTGGTAACCAATTCCATTCACCATGCGGTTCAATTAGTGGATAAGCAAATCCCAACAGTCATTATCGGTGGTGGAGTTAAAATGACAACAGATGCCAGTATCGGAGGAGTAGCTCTCAATCAGATTAACCAACTGCACTTTGATCGTGCCTTTATTGGAATGAATGGTGTAGATGAAGGTTACTTTACAACTCCAGATATGGAGGAGGGCGCCGTCAAGCGTGCTATCTTAGAAAATGCTAAACAGACATATGTTCTAGCAGATTCATCCAAGATTGGTCAGTCTTGTTTTGCTAAGGTAGCTCCTATAAAACGTGCTATTGTCATTACAAGCAAGGGTCACGAGCTCTTGCCAGCTATCAAAGAGAAAACGGAGGTAATAGAAGTATGATTTATACAGTCACACTCAATCCATCTATAGACTACATTGTCCGTTTGGACAAAGTGGAAGTTGGTAGTGTCAATCGTATGGACAGTGATGATAAGTTTGCTGGTGGTAAAGGAATCAATGTTAGCCGTGTCTTGAAACGCTTGGATATTCCAAATACAGCGACAGGCTTCATCGGTGGCTTTACAGGTAAATTTATCACAGATACTTTAGCTGAAGAACAAATTGAAACGCAATTTGTTCAAGTGGCAGAAGATACGCGTATCAATGTCAAGATCAAAGCAGACCAAGAAACTGAAATCAATGGGACAGGTCCTAATGTTGAGCCCGAACAACTTGAAGAGTTAAAAGCCATTCTTTCAAGTCTGACAGCAGAAGATACTGTGGTATTTGCTGGTTCAAGTGCAAAGAACTTAGGCAATGTTATCTACAAGGATTTGATTGCCTTGACCCGTCAGACAGGCGCTCAAGTAGTCTGTGACTTTGAAGGTCAGACCTTAATCGATAGTTTGGATTATCAACCTCTTTTGGTCAAACCAAATAATCATGAACTTGGAGCAATCTTTGGAGTCAAACTTGAAAGCTTAGATGAGATTGAAAAATATGCTCGTGAGTTGCTGGCTAAAGGTGCTCAAAACGTGATTATTTCTATGGCTGGTGATGGTGCCCTTCTGGTAACATCAGATGGAGCATACTTTGCTAAACCGATTAAAGGAACCGTGAAAAACTCAGTTGGTGCTGGTGACTCGATGGTTGCTGGATTTACGGGTGAGTTTGTCAAATCAAAAGACGCAGTAGAAGCCTTCAAATGGGGAGTGGCTTGTGGAACAGCAACTACATTTTCAGATGATTTAGCAACTGCAGCATTTATTAAAGAAACTTATGAAAAAGTTGAGGTAGAAAAAAGATGAAAATTCAAGATTTATTGAGAAAAGATGTCATGTTGCTTGATTTGCAAGCAACTGAAAAAACAGCAGCTATCGAAGAAATGATTCATAGCTTGGTGGAGCATGGCTACGTGACAGATTTTGAAACCTTTAAAGAAGGAATCTTAGCGCGTGAAGCTTTGACTTCTACAGGCTTAGGCGACGGTATCGCTATGCCACACAGCAAAAATGCTGCTGTTAAGGAAGCAACAGTTCTCTTTGCTAAGTCAAACAAGGGTGTTGACTACGAAAGTTTAGACGGGCAACCAACTGACCTCTTCTTTATGATTGCTGCTCCAGAAGGTGCCAATGATACTCACTTGGCTGCCTTGGCAGAATTGTCACAATATTTGATGAAAGACGGATTTGCTGATAAACTTCGTCAAGTAACATCAGCTGATCAAGTCATTGAACTCTTTGACCAAGCTTCAGAAAAAGCTCAAGAACCAGTTCAAGCTCCTGCAAATGAATCTGGTGACTTTATCGTAGCAGTTACAGCTTGTACAACAGGAATTGCCCACACATACATGGCCCAAGAAGCTCTTCAAAAAGTGGCTGCGGAAATGGGTGTTGGTATCAAGGTTGAAACCAACGGTGCAAGTGGTGTTGGCAACAAATTGACAGCAGAAGAAATCCGCAATGCCAAAGCTGTTATCATCGCTGCAGATAAGGCAGTTGAGATGGATCGTTTCGATGGTAAACCATTGGTGAACCGTCCGGTTGCAGATGGTATTCGTAAGACAGAAGAGTTGATCAACTTGGCTCTTTCTGGTAATGCTGAAGTATATCGTGCTGCTAATGGAGCGCAAGCTTCAACAGCATCTAATGAAAAACAAAGTCTAGGTGGTGCCTTCTACAAACACTTGATGAGTGGTGTATCACAAATGTTGCCATTCGTTATCGGTGGAGGTATCATGATTGCCCTTGCCTTCTTGATTGATGGTGCTTTGGGTGTGCCACAGGATAGTCTTGGCAATCTCGGTTCCTACCATGAGCTAGCTTCCATGTTCATGAAAATTGGTGGTTCAGCCTTCGGTTTGATGCTTCCAGTATTTGCTGGATATGTTGCTTACTCAATCGCTGAAAAACCAGGTTTGGTAGCCGGTTTCGTAGCTGGTGCTATCGCTAAAGAAGGTTATGCCTTTGGTAAAATCCCTTACGCACAAGGTGGCGAAGCAACTTCAGCCCTTGCAGGGGTATCATCAGGTTTCCTTGGAGCCCTCGTAGGTGGATTTATCGCAGGTGCCTTGGTGCTCTTGGTTAAGAAATACGTGAAGGTTCCTCGCTCACTTGAAGGTGCTAAATCAATCCTTCTTTTGCCACTTTTTGGAACAATCTTGACAGGATTTGTCATGCTAGCTGTTAATATCCCAATGGCCGCAATCAACACTGGTATGAACAACTTCCTTGGTGGTCTTGAAGGTGGATCAGCTGTCCTTCTTGGAGTCGTTCTTGGAGGAATGATGGCTGTCGATATGGGTGGACCTGTCAATAAAGCAGCCTACGTCTTTGGTACTGGTACCCTTGCAGCAACAGTGGCAACAGGTGGTTCAGTAGCCATGGCAGCAGTTATGGCTGGAGGAATGGTTCCACCACTTGCAATCTTTGTGGCAACACTTCTCTTCAAGAATAAATTTACCAAAGAAGAACGTAACTCTGGTTTGACGAATATCGTTATGGGCTTGTCATTCATCACTGAAGGTGCGATTCCGTTCGGTGCAGCAGACCCTGCTCGTGCTATTCCAAGCTTTATCCTTGGTTCAGCAGTAGCAGGTGGACTTGTTGGTCTTGCAAATATCAAACTCATGGCTCCTCATGGAGGAATCTTCGTTATCGCCCTTACTTCAAATGCTCTTCTTTACCTTGTCTTTGTCTTGGTAGGAGCACTTGTCAGTGGTGTAGTTTACGGTTACCTTCGTAAACCATTATAAAAATAATCATAAATACATTCAAATGACTGAACACGAAAGTGGGCAGTCATTTTTTAACCCCTCGAAAAGTTTCTGAAATATGATATAATAGAAGCATGGCAAACAAGAATACAACTAAAACAAGACGAAGACCGTCTAAAGCAGAATTGGAAAGAAAACAAGCGATTCAACGAATGCTGATTTCCTTAGCTTTGGCTATCTGTTTAATTTTTGCGGCCCTCAAATGGGGAGCTGTTGGAATCACTGTTTATAACCTGATTCGCTTACTCGTAGGGAGTTTAGCATACTTAGCTATTTTCTCTCTCTTGATTTATCTATTCTTCTTTAAATGGATTCATAAACAAGAAGGCTTGCTAGCAGGTTTCTTCTTTATTTTTGCAGGCTTGCTCCTCATCTTTCAAGCTTATCTTGTCTGGAAGCTTAGCATGGCAAATGCTATTTTTCAAGGAACGATTGGACAAATCTTTAAAGATTTAACCAGTTTTCAAGTAACAAGTTTTGCAGGGGGAGGCTTGTTAGGGGTAGGTCTCTACATACCAGTAGCATTTTTGTTCTCAAACATCGGTACCTATTTCATCGGGGCAATCTTAATCCTAATCGGAGCTCTTTTAATGAGTCCATGGTCTATCTATGATATTGCTGATTTTCTTTCAGCTCGATTTGCTATCTGGATGGAGCGCCGTGAACAGAAAAAACAAGAGCGCTTTATCAAGCGTGAAGAGGAAAAGGCACGAAGAGAAGCAGAAGAGCAAGCAAGACTTGAAAAAGAAAGAGAAGAGCAGGCTTTGCTTGACATGCAGCCTGTAGATATGGAAACTGGAGAAATCTTATCAGACCAACCACTGCAAGAATTTCCTCCACTTCCAGAGGAGGAATGGGTAGAACCTGAGATTATTCTCCCGCAAGCTGATTTTGATTACCCTGAAGAAGGAGACTATCCAGAGGAAGAAGTTTTCTCTGAAGAAGATGATGATGACGAAGAGGTTGAAGTAGATTTTTCTGCTAAAAAGGCCTTGGAGTATAAGCTTCCAAGCTTGCAACTCTTTGCACCTGATAAACCAAAAGATCAGTCAAAAGAAAAGAAAATCGTTCGAGAAAATATTAAAATTTTGGAAGAGACCTTCGCAAGTTTTGGTATTAAAGTGACTGTAGAAAGAGCAGAAATCGGTCCGTCGGTGACCAAGTATGAGGTTAAACCTGCAGTTGGTGTCCGTGTCAACCGTATTTCAAACCTAGCAGACGATTTAGCTTTGGCCTTGGCTGCTAAGGATGTCCGTATCGAAGCACCGATTCCTGGGAAATCCTTGGTAGGTATCGAAGTTCCTAACTCGGAAATTGCAACTGTATCCTTCCGTGAGCTTTGGGAACAATCACAAACAAAACCTGAAAATCTTTTAGAAATTCCTCTTGGGAAAGCAGTCAATGGTACGGCTCGTAGTTTTGATTTGGCAAAAATGCCTCACTTGCTAGTGGCCGGTTCGACAGGTTCTGGTAAATCCGTTGCAGTTAATGGAATTATCGCAAGTATTTTGATGAAGGCCCGCCCTGACCAGGTTAAGTTTATGATGGTGGACCCTAAGATGGTTGAGCTTTCAGTATACAACGATATCCCTCATCTCTTGATTCCAGTTGTGACCAACCCTCGTAAGGCCAGTAAGGCCCTTCAAAAAGTCGTTGATGAGATGGAAAACCGCTACGAACTTTTCGCTAAAGTCGGAGTTCGAAATATTGCTGGTTTTAATGCTAAGGTTGAGGAATTCAACGCTCAATCAGAGTACAAACAAGTACCTCTACCTTTAATCGTCGTGATTGTGGATGAGTTGGCTGACCTCATGATGGTTGCTAGCAAGGAAGTAGAAGATGCCATTATCCGACTTGGACAGAAGGCACGTGCGGCTGGTATTCACATGATTCTTGCAACTCAGCGTCCTTCAGTGGATGTTATCTCTGGTTTGATTAAGGCAAATGTGCCGTCACGTGTAGCATTCGCTGTTTCTTCAGGAACAGATTCACGTACTATTTTGGATGAAAATGGTGCGGAGAAATTACTCGGCCGAGGGGATATGCTCTTTAAGCCAATTGATGAAAACCATCCTGTTCGTCTCCAAGGTTCCTTTATCTCAGATGATGATGTTGAACGTATCGTAAACTTCATTAAGGCTCAAGCTGATGCTGATTATGATGAAAGCTTTGACCCAGGAGAAGTATCTGAGTCAGAAGGTGAGTTTGGTTCTGGAGATGATGGTGGAGATCCACTTTTCGAAGAAGCCAAGGCATTAGTTATTGAAACTCAAAAAGCAAGTGCATCCATGATTCAGCGCCGTCTTTCGGTTGGATTTAACCGAGCCACTCGATTGATGGAAGAATTAGAGATGGCAGGTGTTATTGGACCTGCTGAAGGAACAAAACCTCGTAAAGTTTTACAACAATAAATTGTTTGAAAATAGAATAAAAATTCAAGAAATTACCTTTCGAAATTGGGATAATCTACTCTATTTTTTCGAAGGTAATTTCTTTTTTATGCCTATGATTATAGGTGTTCTTGTAGTAAAAAAACTTTCAGTCTGGTTCGGAATTTAGATTTTACTTTTACTAATTTTAACTAATATAGTATTGATTTTTAAACCGATTTTTGATATATTAAAATGGTTTAAGAAATATTTATATGTTTAAAAAATAAGCGAAAATAATGAAGGGGGTTATTTTTTTAAGACGAAATGCAAACGCTTACTTTTTAAGCAGGAAGGAATAAAAAATAATGGATAAAAGGTTATTTGAAAAACGTTGTAAATATAGTATTCGGAAATTTTCATTAGGTGTTGCTTCTGTTGTCATTGGTGCTACATTCTTTGGAACAAGTACTGTTTTGGCAGATACAGCCCAAACTGGGTCTACCGCAAATATGCCAGCTGATTTAGCAGCTGCTCTGGCAAATGCAAAAGATGATAATGGACATGATTTTGAAGCACCAAAACCTGGAGAAGATCAAGGTTCTCCTGAAGTTACCGAAGGACCAAAAACTGAGGAAGAATTATTAGAGAAAGAAAAAGAAGTTGCAACAAGTTCAGCAACTGAAAATGAACTTCCAAAGGATTTGCGTGAAAAACTCGATAAGGCTGAAGATAGTGGACATTCTGCTTCAAAAGAAGATTTAGAAAAAGAAGATAAAAGTTTAGTTCCAGAAGATGTCGCTAAAACTAAAAACGGTGAGTTAAATTACGGTGCGACTGTTGAAATTAAGAGCGAAGCTGGTATTGGTAGTGGGGTTGTTATCGGAGAAAATCTTGTCTTATCAGTATCTCATAACTTTATCAAGGATGTTCCGGATGGCAATAATCGTAAGGTAGCAGACAACATCGAAAGTGATAAAGATGTGTATACAGTTTCTTATGAAGGTGCACCAGACGTTAAGTTTAGTAAAAATGATGTAAAACACTGGGACCGTGAAGGCTTCCTAAAAGGTTATAAAAATGACTTAGCCATAGTCAAACTTCGCAGTCCACTTGCAAATGCTCCAGTTGAAGTTGCGGATAAACCATCAACTATTAAGGTAGGAGATAAGGTACATGTATTTGGCTATCCAAAAGGAGAGCTTGATCCAATTCTTAATACCACTGTCGAAGATATTAATGACCATGGAGAGGGCGTTCGTGGAATTAGTTACCAAGGAAGTGAACCTGGTGCCAGTGGTGGCGGAATCTTTGATGAAAATGGAAAATTAATTGGGATTCATCAAAACGGTGTATCTGGTAAACGTAGTGGAGGTATTCTTTTCTCACCTGCTCAATTAGAGTGGATTCAAAACTACATCAAAGGTATTGAAACAACTAAACCAGCGGGTCTAGATGCACTTGATAAACAAGTTGAAGATAAAGAAGAAAAACCAAAAGAGGATAAACCAAAAGAGGATAAACCTCAGGAAGAAAAACCAGCTGAAAACAAACCGGCTGAAAATAAACCAGCTGAAAGAAAAGAAGTCAAACCAGAATGGAAAACTGTTGATAAGAAGGAACAACAAGGAACAGTAGCAATTCGTGAAGAAAAAGGTGTTCGATACAATCAACTAGCTTCAACAGCTCAAAATGATAACGGCAAAAATCCAGCCTTGTTCGAAAAAGAAGGTTTGACAGTTGATGCTAATGGGAATGCTACAGTTGATTTAACCTTCAAAGAAGAGTCTGAAACAGGCAAGTCTCGCTTTGGTGTCTTCATGAAATTTAAAGATACTGATAACAATGTTTTTGTAGGGTATGACCAAGGCGGATGGTTCTGGGAATACAAGACAAACGGTAGCGGATTATGGTATCAAGGCGAACGTGTCGCAGCACCAGTAAATGGTTCTGTTAACCATTTGACAATCAGTCTCAAATCGGATGGACAACTTAACGCAACAAACAATGATGTCAAGTTATTCGATACTCTTACCTTACCTTCTGCAGTTAATGACAAATTAAAAGATGAGAAGAAGATTGTTCTTAAAGCTGGAACATACAATAGTAGTGAAAGAACAATTGTAAACATTAAAACAGATGACCAAGAAGGCGTTAAAGCAGACCAAGAAGTCGCTGAAAAAGAAAAAGGCGATGAAGTCGATGATCGTAATGTGAAATACGATACAATTGAGTCTACTGTTTTGAAAGCAGTCATTGACCAAGCCTTCCCTCGTATTAAAGAATATGTCCTTAATGGCAACAAGCTTCCAGGTCAACTTCAACCAATTAATCAAGTTGTTATCAATAAGCATGCTGTAACTCCGGAAGTTACCTATAAAAAAGTAAATGCAACGACTGCCGAGTACGAAATGAAACTTCGTGATGAGGAAAATCTCATCAATGCAGATATGACTGTTCGTTTACAAGTAGTGGGCAATCAACTTCACTTTGATGTGACTAAGATTGTCAACCATAACCAAGTAACGCCAGGACAGAAAATTGATGATGAACGTAAATTACTTTCTTCTATCAGCTTCCTAGGCAATGCCTTGGTATCTGTTTCAAGTGACCAACCTGGAGCTAAGTTTGATGGGGCAACCATGTCAAACAATACTCACGTAAGTGGTGACGACCATATCGAAGTAACCAATCCAATGAAAGAATTGGCCAAAGGTTACATGTATGGATTTGTTTCAACAGATAAACTTGCTGCTGGTGTATGGAGCAACTCACAAAACAGTTACGGTGGTGGTTCTTATGACTGGACACGTTTGACAGCATACAAGAATACTATTGGTAATGCTAACTACGTTGAAATCCATAGTTCTGAATGGCAATGGGAAAAAGCACACAATGGTATTGTCTTCCCAGCATATACTAAGGAACTTCCAAGTGCTAAAGTTGTCATCACAGAAGATGCCAATGCTGATAATAAAGTAGACTGGCAAGATGGTGCGATTGCATACCGTAGCATCATGAACAACCCTCAAGGATGGGAAAAAGTTAAAAATATTACAGCCTACCGTATCGCCATGAACTTTGGTTCACAGGCACAAAACCCATTCCTGATGACCTTGGATGGTATCAAGAAGATTAACCTCCACACAGATGGTCTTGGACAGGGTGTCCTCCTTAAAGGTTACGGTAGTGAAGGACATGACTCAGGTCACTTAAACTACGCGGATATCGGTAAACGTATCGGTGGTACGGAAGACTTTAAAGCTCTTATTGAAAAAGCTAAGAAATATGGTGCCCACCTCGGTATCCACGTTAACGCTTCAGAAACCTATCCTGAATCAAAATACTTCAATGAAAATATCCTTCGTAAAAATGCTGACGGTAGCTATAGCTATGGTTGGAACTGGCTTGACCAAGGTATCAACATCGATGCAGCCTATGACTTGGCTCATGGACGTTTAGCGCGTTGGGAAGAATTGAAGAAAGAATTGGGTGAAGGCCTAGACTTCATCTATGTCGACGTTTGGGGTAACGGTCAATCAGGAGACAATGGTGCTTGGGCAACTCACGTTCTTGCAAAAGAAATCAACCAACAGGGTTGGCGTTTTGCAATTGAGTGGGGCCATGGTGGTGAGTATGACTCTACCTTCCATCACTGGGCAGCTGACTTGACTTATGGTGGCTATACCAATAAAGGTATCAACAGTGCCATTACTCGCTTTATCCGTAACCACCAGAAAGATGCTTGGGTTGGTGATTACAGAAGCTACGGAGGTGCGGCAAACTACCCACTTCTAGGCGGATACAGCATGAAAGACTTCGAAGGTTGGCAAGGTCGTAGCGACTATAATGGTTATGTAACCAACTTGTTTGCCCACGATGTTATGACTAAATACTTCCAACACTTCACTGTTAGCAAATGGGAAAATGGTAAACCAGTAACCATGACTGACAATGGTGGTACCTACAAGTGGACACCTGAGATGAAGGTTGAATTGGTTGATGAGGAAAACAACAAGGTAGTTGTTACTCGTAAATCTAATGATGTCAATAGCCCACAATACCGTGAACGGATTGTTACGCTTAATGATCGTGTCATTCAAGATGGTTCAGCCTACTTGACACCTTGGAACTGGGATGCAAATGGTAACAAGCTTACTGGTGACAAGGAAAAAATGTACTACTTCAATACTGAAAAAGGTGCAACAACTTGGACACTTCCTAGCGATTGGGCAAACGGCAAAGTTTACCTTTACAAACTAACAGACCAAGGTAAGACTGAAGAACAAGAAGTGGCTGTCAAAGATGGTAAGATTACACTTGACCTTCTAGCAAATCAACCTTATGTTCTTTATCGTTCTAAACAAACTAATCCTGAAATGTCATGGAGTGAAGGAATGCACATCTATGACCAAGGATTTAACAGTGAATCTTTGGATCATTGGAAGATTGAAGGTGACGCTTCTAAAGCAACAGTTGTCAAATCTCAAGGTGCAAACCAAATGCTCCGCATCCAAGGCAATAAAGAAAAAGTTAGTCTCACTCAAAAATTGACTGGTTTGAAACCAAATACTAAATATGCTGTCTATGTCGGTGTGGATAACCGTAGTGATGCCAAAGCAAGCATTACTGTTAACACTGGTGAGAAAGAAGTGACCAACTACACGAACAAGTCACTGGCCCTTAACTACGTTAAAGCATACGCTCATAATACTCGTACTGACAATGCAACTGTTAATGATAGAAGTTACTTCCAAAACATGTATGCCTTCTTCACAACAGGTTCAGATGTATCAAATGTAACTGTGACCTTGAGTCGTGAAGCAGGAGATGAAGCAACTTACTTCGATGAAATCCGTACCTTCGAAAATGACTCTGCTATGTATGGTGATGGTCATGATACTGCAACAGGCGTTTTCAAACAAGACTTTGAAAATGTCGGACAAGGTATCTTCCCATTTGTCATCGGTGGAATCGAAGGTGTTGAAGATAACCGTACTCACTTGTCTGAAAAACATGGTCCATACACACAACGTGATTGGAATGGCAAGAAAGTTGACGACGTTATCGAAGGAAATTGGTCACTCAAGACAAACGGTCTCGTTAGCCGTCGTAACTTGGTTTACCAAACAATTCCACAAAACTTCCGCTTTGAAGCAGGTAAGACCTACCGTATCACATTTGACTACGAAGCTGGATCAGATAATACTTACGCCTTTGTTGTAGGTAAGGGAGAATTCCAATCTGGCCGTCGTGGTAGTCAAGCAAGCGATCTCGAAATGCATGAATTACCAAACTCATGGACAGATTCTCAAAAAGCGAAACGTGCAACCTTCCTTGTGACAGGTGCTGAAACTGGCGATACTTGGGTAGGTATCTACTCTACAGGTAACGCAAGTAATACTCGTGGAGATTCTGGTGGTAATGCTAACTTCCGTGGTTACAATGACTTCATCATGGATAAACTTCAAATTGAAGAGATTGTCTTGACAGGTAAGATGATGACAGAAAATGCTGTCAAGAATTATCTTCCAACTGTAGCCATGACTAACTACACCAAAGAAAGTATGGATGCTTTGAAAGAAGCTGTCTTCAACCTCAGTCAAGCAGATGATGACATTAGTCTGGAAGAAGCTAAAGCAGAAATCGATAAGGTCAATGCTCTTAAAGATGCTTTAGTAATGAAGAAAGTAGCTCTTGTGCCAGATGACTTTGCAAGTCTTTCAGCTCCTGCTCAGGCTGGTGAAGGTCTTGAAAATGCCTTTGATGGCAACTTGTCTAGTCTATGGCATACATCATGGGGCGGAGGAGATGTTGGTAAACCAGCAACCATGGTCTTGAAAGAACCAACTGAAATTACAGGCTTCCGTTATGTTCCACGCGGTTCAGGTTCAAATGGTAACTTGAGAGATGTGACTCTTGTTGTTACTGATGAAACAGGTAAGGAGCATACCTTCAATGCAACTAATTGGGCTGATAATAACAAACCAAAAGATATCGACTTTGGTAAGACTATCAAGGCTAAGAAGATTGTTCTAACTGGAACAAGAACTTATGGAGATGGTGGTAATCAATATCAATCAGCTGCAGAATTGATCTTTGCTCGTCCTCAAGTTGCTGAAGCAGGTCTTGACACAAGTGCATATGAAGCAGCCTTAGCTAAAGCTCAAAAATTGACTGATAAGAGCAATCAAGAAGAAGTGGCAAGCGTTATTGCTAGCATGAAATATGCAACAGATAACCACCTCTTAACAGATCGAATGGTGACATTCTTTGCAGAGTATCTGGATCAATTGAAAGATTCAACTCCAGATCCAGAACCAACTCCAGATCCAGAACCAACTCCAGATCCAAAACCAACTCCAGATCCAGAACCAACTCCAGATCCAGAGCCAACTCCAGATCCAGAGCCAACTCCAGATCCAGAACCAACTCCAGATCCGAAACCAACTCCGGATCCAAAACTAACTCCAGATCCAGAGCCAACTCCGGATCCAGAACCAACTCCAGATCCAAAACCAACTCCAGATCCAGAGCCAACTCCAGATCCAGAGCCAACTCCAGATCCAAAACCAACTCCAGATCCAGAACCAACCCCAGAACCTGAAGTCCTTTCAAGTAAGGGAGATCAGCAACCACCAGTAGTTGAAATTCCTGAATTTACAGGTGGAGTTAATGCTGCAGAAGCAGCTGTTCATGAAATCTCAGAGTTCAAGGGTGGCGTCAATTGGGTTGAAGCGGACAAGAATGAGCTCCCAGAATTCAAGGGTGGCGTTAATTGGGTTGAAGCGGACAAGAATGAGCTCCCAGAATTCAAGGGTGGCGTTAATTGGGTTGAAGCTGCTAAGAATGACGTTCCTGAGTTCAAGGGTGGCGTTAATTGGGTTGAAGCTGCTAAGAATGACGTTCCTGAGTATAAAGAAACATTAGGTGCAGGAGACAATCAGACAAGTCCAGTTGCAGAAAAACTTGATCAGAAACCAGCTCTTACACCAACACCTGCTATGCAAGCGGCACAAAAAGAAACAGAACAGCCTAAACTTCCTGAAACTGGTGAAGGCACAACTGAACACCTCTTCCTAGCTGGTCTTACATTAGCAATGTCTGCTCTATTTCTTCAAAAAAGAAAAGAAGATTAAAATATAATAGAGTTTTATACTATGAAAACTCAAACTCCTAACTTATTGTAATGGAGAAAACCAAACACCTAGAGAGGACCTCTTGGTCCTCCCTTTTTAAAAGGGAAATGATAACGCTTACCCGATTTAAGCGTGGGAAAGGAAATAAAGAAAATGGGAAAACATTTTTTTGAGAGACGGTGTCATTACAGTATACGTAAGTTTGCAATAGGCGCTGCTTCTGTCATGATTGGTGCAAGCATTTTTGGTGCTGGTATGGTTCAAGCAGCAGAAACAGAAGGGCCTGCAGAGACAGAAGGCACGGTGACACAGGTTCAGCCCCTGGATAAGTTACCAGCGGATATAGCAGCAGCCATTGAAAAAGCTGAATCAGCAAAACCAACTGATCCTACTGAAACGAATCCGACTGATGCGGAAGCTCAGCCTGAAAATACTGGAGAAGTAGCTCCAAAACCAGCAGAAACTCCAGTTCCTAAGGAAGAAGCAACACCAAAACCAGCAGAAACTCCAAAAGAAGAAGCAGCACCAGTAGCTAAACCAGCAGAAACTCCAGTTACTAAAGATTTGGTTGAAACTCCAGATGTCAATCATTTGGAAAAGGCTACTGCGACAGCATCAAACCATGAAGCCAACACACCATTTACAGCTGAGAAGGCGATTGATGGAAATCCAGATACTCGTTGGGCAACTGACCGTGATGTTGTGAAACCAACAATCGAATTTAAACTTGAAAAGACAACCTTAATCAAGCATGTGGAAATTGATTGGGATCGTCGTGTTCGTGGCGAGCAAAATGATCCAAATATCAAATCTTGGAATCTCTATTATGCAGGTCAAGACGAAGTCAATGGATCAGGTCCTGGAGAATGGAAGTTGGCTCATCAACGAACAGGAACTCCAGTTCTAGATGAAAAAGTTGACTTAAAAGAAGCCGTTCAAGCTAAGTATCTTAAACTTGAAATTACAGATTATCAAGCCGGTACTATGCAATGGAAAAATGTGGGTATTC
This sequence comes from Streptococcus infantis, assembly GCF_047463315.1. Lineage (GTDB taxonomy): Bacteria > Bacillota > Bacilli > Lactobacillales > Streptococcaceae > Streptococcus > Streptococcus infantis_AB. Next base: position 146,460 of record NZ_JASHEB010000005.1, read on the forward strand.
AAGAAATTCGTGCCTACTCAAATATTCCAGACACCAGCAAACCAACAGATATTCGTCAAGTTACAGAAATAGCGGTTGCTGAAGACGGAAAATCACTTGTATTGCCTAAATTACCTGGTCAAGTTAACTTGATTGGAAGCAATAAGCAAGGTGTTATCGACCTAAATAATAAAATCTACACACCGCTGACAGAACAACATGTCAAAGTGATGGTCCAACAAACCAATGATAACCATACCTTCACAAAAGAATTTGAAGTTGTCATTAAAGGTTTGCACGCTGATGAAGGCGTTGGGACTAAACCTGCAGTTGCCCCAGCAGTTCAACAATGGTACGGCACTGAAGGTAAAACTTCTATTACTTCTGAAACTGTCATTTCCGTTGGGAATTCTGGATTTGATAAGGAAGCTAAGTTCTACCAAACTGACCTTGAAAATCGTGGTTTGGAAGTCGCAACCGGTGGTCAAGAAGCGCAAAACCGTATTGAGTTCAAAAAGGTTGAAGACAAGGGTTATGGCAAAGAAGGCTATGGTATCACCATTAAAGATGGAGTTATCACTGTAGAAGCTGCGACCAATGCAGGAGCATTTTATGCTACACGTACCCTCCTTCAGTTGGGAGAAAATGATTTGCAAAACGGAGAAATCCGTGATTACCCAAGCTTTAGTCACCGTGGCTTTATGCTAGATACAGGTCGTAAGTTTATCCCTTATGATACGCTTGTAGATATCATGCTCAATATGGCCTACTACAAGATGAACGACTTGCAGTTGCACTTGAATGACAACTATATCTTCTTAAAAGATCATTTAGCAGGGAAAAATCTTACTCCTCAAGAGGAACTGGATTATGTTCTTAAAAATGCTAAGACAGGCTTCCGTGTAGAAACTGATGTTGTCGGTGAAAATGGTGAAAAATTAACATCAGACGAGCATTATACTAAGGAAGAAATGCAACAGATCATCAAGTTGGCTAAAGCTTTGCATATCAACCTTGTTCCTGAGATTGACACACCAGGTCACGCTTTGTCCTTTGTTAAAGTTCGTCCAGACCTTATGTATAAAGGTAGTCTGAGCGATTACAGAGGTAAGCACAATGTAGAACGTGTTGCTATGTTGGACTTGGATAATAAGTACGAAGAAACTCTTGCTTTTGTTAAATCAGTCTATGATAAATTGCTCGATGGAGAAAATGCACCACTTCATGGTGTCTCAACAGTTCATATCGGAACTGATGAGTACTACGGCAGTAGAGAAAGCTATCGTCGCTACGTCAACGATATGATTCAGTACATCAAAGGAAAAGGTTATACACCTCGTATTTGGGGCTCACTTAGTGCTAAGCCTGGCACAACGCCAGTTGATTGGAATGGAGTAGAAGTTGATATCTGGAGTATTGGTTGGCAACGTCCACAGGCAGCAATTGCTCAGGGTGCCAAGATTATCAATATCACAGATATTCCAACCTATAGTGTCCCAAGCGGAAGCAACAGTCAAGGTGGTTATGGCGATTATGCTAACTACGAAACTCAATACAATCGCTGGACACCAAATGACTTCTCAACAGGTGGAGGACCACGCCTAGAAGCATCTAATCCAAATATCCTTGGTGGTGGTCATGCAGTCTGGAATGACAACATTGACCTACATGAAACAGGACTTACTTCTTACGATATCTTTAAACGTTTCTTCAAGAGTATGCAATCAACTGCAGAACGCACTTGGGGTTCAGATCGTGCAGCTAAGACCTATGCAGACCGTATCCAACCAACAAGTGTTTATGCACCACAATCTAATCCAGATAAGACCGTTTCTGAAGAAGATTTGTTCAAGATTAATCCTGAGACTGTCAAAGATTATCTTGCTAAGAATGTGAAGAAAACAGAAGCAGGTTTGAACTTCGAAAAAGATTCTAGTATCGAAGGTTTAGTAGGTGATGTTGGTCCTAGTCACGTTTTGAAATTGGATGTAACTGTTACAGGTGATGGAGAGCAAGTCTTCTCTACAAGTGGGGACAACCAACTTTACCTTGCGGACAAGGATGGCTACTTAGCTTATAAATTTGAACAATTCCATATTCAATTTAACAAGAAGCTAGAGAAGAATAAACGTTATCAAATCTCTGTTGTTACGAAACCACAAAAAACAGAAGTTTATGTAGACGGTGAAAAGGTTGAACGGATTGCAAATCCAGCTCATCCTCGCTTGGCTCACAATAGCTTGGTACTTCCACTTGAAACAATCGGTGGCTTCCAAGGAATCTTGCATAGTGCAGAATTGTCGAATGAAGCATTTGTAAACCCACGTTTAATCCCAACAGATCACTTCACAGTTTCTGCAACTAGTCAGGAAACACCAGGAACAGAGAATGAAGGACCAGTTGAAAAAGCTTTCGATAATGATCCAAATACCTTCTGGCATTCTAAATGGACTGGAGACCGTGCTCCTTATACCGTTGCCATGAATTTGAACGCTCCTGAAAAAGTCAATGGTTTGACTTATCTTCCACGTCCAGGTGGTGGTAACGGAGTTGTGACCTCTTATGAAATCTATGCTCAAAAAGATGGTCAAATGGTTAAGGTTGCTTCAGGAACTTGGGAAAATAATACTAAAGAAAAAACTGTTAATTTTGCAGCAGTTGAAACTAATAAGGTAGAATTTAAAGTTCTGTCAGGTGTCGCAGGATTTGGTAGTGCCGCAGAAATTCAACTACTCAAGCCGCTTTCTGATAGTGAAACAGAAGAACCAGTTGTTCCAGAAAAACCGGAAACTCCTGAGAAACCGGTGACTCCAGAACAACCAAGAGTTGAAGAGGTGGGCGATGGTACAACTGAACTTGCTGATAGCTTTGTAGCTACAAAACCAGCTAGTGATGATGCGATTGCTGCTGCAGCACAAAGCCAAGACTATCTCAAGAAAGAATACAAGGTATTCCCAACACCACAAAAAGTCACTTATGGAGAAGGTGTCACTAAACTTCAAAAACAAGTTAATCTTGTTATGGGAGACCATCTAGATATTTATACTCGCAACCGCTTGAAGAGTGTACTACAAGATCATCAAATCTCTTATACAAGTAGTCAAGCAGCAGTAGCAGGTGCTACAAATATCTATCTTGGTGTTCATGGTCAACATTCACAGGCTGAAAAAGAAATATCTGGTATTTCTCAAGGACTCTTTGATAAGATCGATGCTTATGCTTTGTCAATCAAGAACAATACAATCTCTATCGTCGGTAAAGATACAGATGCTGTCTTCTATGGATTGACGACTCTTAAACACATGCTTAATGAAAGTGAAGCTCCAGTTTTACGTAATGTAACTGTTGAAGACTACGCTGAAATTAAGAATCGTGGTTTTATCGAAGGTTACTATGGAAATCCATGGAGCAATGCTGATCGTGCTGAATTGATGCGCTATGGTGGTGACTTGAAGTTGACTCAATACTTCTTTGCTCCAAAAGACGATCCATACCACAACAAGAAATGGCGTGAACTCTATCCAGAAGAAAAATTAGCTGAAATCCGTGAATTGGCGCGTGTCGGAAACCAAAATAAGACTCGCTATGTTTGGACCATCCACCCATTCATGAACAACCGTATCCGCTTTGGTAATGACACTGACTACCAAAAAGACCTTGAGACCATTAAGGCTAAGTTCACTCAATTGATGGATGTCGGCGTACGTGAGTTCGGTATTTTGGCCGATGATGCTCCAAGTCCAGTTGGTGGCTACAATAGCTACAATCGCTTGATGAAGGACATGACAGATTGGTTGACTGAAAAACAAGCAACTTATGTTGGCCTTCGTAAGGAAATGATTTTTGTCCCAGGTCAGTATTGGGGTAATGGTCGTGAAGATGAGTTGAAATCTCTAAATGAAAATCTTCCAACTTCAACTTCTATGACCCTTACTGGTGGTAAGATTTGGGGTGAAGTGTCCGAAAACTTCTTATCTAATTTGAAGAATAACCTAACTACAGGTGGTAAGACCTACCGTCCAGTTGCCCTATGGATTAACTGGCCATGTACAGACAACTCTAAACAACACTTAATTTTAGGTGGTGGTGAGAAATTCCTTCATCCAAATGTTGACCCAAGTCTCCTTTCAGGTATCATGTTGAATCCAATGCAACAATCTGAGCCTTCTAAGATTGCCCTCTTCTCTGCAGCTCAGTATGCATGGAAACAATGGAAATCTGAAGACGAAGCTAAGAAAGTAAATGACATCGCCTTCAACTTTGTTGAAACAGGTAAGTTTACTGACAGTGAAACATCTGTTGCCTTCCGTGAACTTGGTAAACATATGATCAACCAAAACATGGATGGTCGTGTTGTGAAGTTGGAAGAGTCTGTTGAACTCGCACCAAAATTGGCGGCCTTCATGTCTAAGTTGAAAGCTGGTCAAGATGTCAATGCAGAGCGTCAAGAATTGCGTGCAGAATTTGCTAAACTAAAAGCTGCAGCACAACTTTATAAAGCATCTGGTGACGAAAAGATGCGTGCTCAAATCCACTATTGGTTGGATAATACAATTGACCAAATGGATGCTTTGAGTGCTTTCCTAGATGGATCAGAAGCTATTGAAAACAATGATTCTGCTAGACTTTGGGATAGCTATTACAAGGGCTTGAAACTTTATGAACAATCACAAACTTATACTTTCCATTATGTAGACCATGATGAAAGAGCTGAGTTGGGTGTACAACATATCCGTCCATTCTTGCTTGGCCTTCGTGAAGTATTGGCAACTGAAGTTCAAAAAGCCCTACACCCAGACCAAGTAATCAGCACCTTTATCACAAACCGTACAGGAGTAGAAGGTGGACTTGCTGAAGTCACTGATGGAGATTTAGGAACACATGCCCTTATCAAATCACCAAACAGCATCCAAACAGGTGACTATATTGGTTTGAAATTTAATAAAGCTGTTCCAATTCAAAACTTGACATTTGCAATGGGAACTCAAGCAAATCCACGCGATACCTTTAACAATGCTAAGGTTGAGTACCTCAATGAAAATGATGAGTGGGTAACACTTTCTGAACCAAGCTACACTGGTAATGAGCCTCTTCTTAAATTTGAAAATCTCAATATCAATGCTAAAGCTGTTCGAATGATTGCAACTTCTGATCGTGAGAACACTTGGTTTGCTGTACGAGAAATCGCTGTGAATCGTCCTGTAGAAGTAAGTCGTCCTAAACAGGCAGCTACAGTGACCATCAGTCCAAATCTTATGTACAAGTACAATACGACAGTTGCTCAGATTACAGATGGTCGTGACAATACAGAAGCCATGCTGGCAAATGCAGATCGAACAGATACAACTCCAGTCGATGGTTGGGTTCAACTAGACTTGGGTGGAGTCAAACCTGTAACTAAGGTTCGCCTCGTTCAAGGTTCTGGAGATAAATTGGCAGAAGGTGTTCTTGAGTATTCTACAGATGGTACTTCATGGCAAGAATTGGATCGTTTAGCTGGTGAACAAACCAAAGAAATTGAAACTCCAATTTCAGCTCGTTACATCCGTGTTCGTAACACCAAGAATATCAATCTATGGTGGCGTATCGCTGACTTCTCAGTTGAAACACGTGCTGGCAATAGCGAGATGACAGATACTAATGTTGAAAGTTTGAAATCAACTCCAGTATATGACAGTCTAGGTCATTATGACATGCAAATTCCAAGTGGAACTAAGCTTCCAGCTCATAGCTACTTGGGTATGAAGCTAGACCGTCTACACCAGGCTGAAAGCATTCAGGCTATCGGTATTGGAAATCCAGCCCTTGACTTGGAATTCTCTCCAAATGCACAAGAATGGTATCCAGCTAGCCAAGTAACTGATAAGTCCTTGGTACGTTATGCTCGTTTGGTTAATAAGACTGACCAAGAACAAGCAGTGACAGCGACATCTCTACTCGTTAAGACAAAAGAAGTGGAGCCAACTAAACTTGATTCTACATCTATGGGAATTGATGCCTACTATGGTGCAAATGATGTTCGCAAGATCAAGAATTTGGATCAGTTGTTTGATGGCGTTTACAATAACTTTGTAGAGTTCTCTGACTATGCACGTAAAGATGGTCACATAACCTTGAAACTTGGTAGCGAACGTGAAATCAAGAAGATTAGAGCTTACATTCAAGATGGTACTAAGAACTATCTTCGTGATGGTAAGATTCAGGTTAGTCAAGATGGTAAGACATGGACAGATGTTGTGACAGTAGGTGATGGTGTCGCTAATGAAATGCGTGATGATTCATTGACAGATGGATGGACACATGATTCTAAGATGCCTGGAAATCGCTACATCGAGGGTGAACTTGCAAGACCAGTTAAAGCTAACTATCTCCGTGTTCTCTTCACTGCTAATTACGATGCTCGTTTTGTTGGGTTTACTGAGTTAGTTATCAATGACGGCGAATTTGTGAAACCTATCAACGACCCAACTGTTCAAGGAAATGGTGGAGAAAGTAGAGGCAACCTTTACACAAATCTTGTAGATGGCAAAGTCTTGACAAGCTATAAGGCTGAGAAAGACCAAGGTGAGTTGGTTTACCACTTGTCAGAACCAACAGACGCTAACCACATCCGACTTGTTTCTAGTCTACCTCAAGGAGTAGCAGCGCGTCTACTTGCTCGCACTCTGAAAACAGACAGAGACGGTGCTTGGACAGATTTGGGCGAAATTACCTCAAGCTTCCAAACATTTGCAGTGAGAGATAAGGCTCCGTTACTTGATGTTAAACTCATTTGGGAAGGTGGCAAGCCAGAGTTCTATGAAATGACCACTTACTATCAAGAACTTTCAGAAGAACCTGAGCAACCAACTCCAGATCCAGAACCAACTCCAGATCCGAAACCAACTCCAGATCCAGAACCAACTCCAGATCCGAAACCAACTCCAGATCCGAAACCAACTCCAGATCCAGAGCCAACTCCAGATCCGAAACCAACTCCAGATCCGAAACCAACTCCAGAACCAACTCCAGATCCGAAACCAACTCCAGATCCAGAGACAACTCCAGATCCAGAGACAACTCCAGATCCAGAACCAACTCCAGATCCAGAGCCAACTCCAGATCCGAAACCAACTCCAGATCCAGAGCCAACTCCAGATCCGAAACCAACTCCAGATCCAGAACCAACTCCAAATCCAGAGCCAACTCCAGATCCAGAGCCAACTCCAGATCCAGAGCCAACTCCAGATCCAGAGCCAACTCCAGATCCAGAGCCAACTCCAGATCCGAAACCAACTCCGGAACCTGAAGTCCTTTCAAGTAAGGGAGATCAGCAACCACCAGTAGTTGAAATTCCTGAATTTACAGGTGGCGTCAACGCTGCAGAAGCAGCTGTTCATGAAATCCCAGAGTTCAAGGGCGGTGTTAATTGGGTTGAAGCGGACAAGAATGAGCTCCCAGAATTCAAGGGTGGCGTTAATTGGGTTGAAGCGGACAAGAATGAGCTTCCAGAATTCAAGGGTGGCGTTAATTGGGTTGAAGCAGCTAAGAATGAGGTTCCAGAATATAAAGAACCTGTTGCAAACTCAGTTACACCAATTGCGGATCACAAGCAACCTTCAAGTTCAACAAACCAAAAACAAGAACCAGGAGGACCAAATGCACCAGCGACTGAAGCTAAAGGTCAACTTCCAGCAACTGGTGAGCAAGATTCAGTAGGCTTAGCCTTCCTAGCTAGTCTTGGATTGGTTCTCTCTGCAACCTTTATCAAAAAAGGGAAAGAAGACTAAGTACGAATCTCCATTCGATGCAGAATATCTTGTTTTAAAAAAGAAAAACCAGGGACATTAGTTCCTGGTTTTTTGTGATAAAAATGAAATGAAAAACTAACAAATAAAAACACCAACGAAGTAACCGTTGGCGTTGAGCAATGTTTAGGATGCTCCGTTATTAGCGCTAACTCCTGCTTCAGTAGTTGGAGTATTTGATGAAGAATCAGATTGCTCATTTTTCTGAGAATTGTCATCTGATTTTGTATCTTCCTTCTTGCTAGGTGTTTGAACTTCTTCTTTTTGAGTTGTTTCTTGATTATTAGACTGACTTTGTGCAGGTGCATTGGATTCAGCGGGAGCTTCCTTTTGAACTTCCTTGATAATGGTTGTTTGTGGAGTCGTATCTTTATGATCCTTGTTTTTATCTAAAGCATTCATGATAGTGATACTAGCTGTAATCAAACCAAGGATACTGGCCAAAGTTGCAATTGTTTTTTGAAAGACGGTAAAGCCTTTTTTGATATGTTCAGTTTTAGGTTTTGATTTTCTGCGATAGTTAGACATAATTTCTCTCCTTTACCATGATTCATTATACCCAAAATCTTTAAAAAAAACTTAAATGAACCTGAACGGCATTTCTTGTCGCCTGAACTGTTTCGTGTTACAATAGAAGGAGTGATTTTAGAAAGTGTGAGAAACAATGATTTACTTTGATAATTCGGCAACGACCAAGCCTTATCCTGAAGTACTTGAAACTTACATGCAGGTGTCTGCAAAAATTATTGGTAACCCATCTAGCCTTCATCGTTTGGGTGATCAGTCTACCAGAATTTTAGAAGCTTCTCGTCAACAAATTGCAGATTTAATTGGTAAGAAAAGTGAAGAAGTCTTCTTTACCTCTGGTGGTACCGAAGGGGATAACTGGGTTATCAAAGGTGTCGCTTTTGAAAAAGCTCAGTTTGGTAAACACGTCATCGTGTCAGAAATTGAGCATCCAGCGGTTAAGGAGTCTGCTCTTTGGCTTCAGACTCAAGGATTTGAGGTGGATTTTGCACCAGTAGATGAGCAAGGTTTTGTGGATTTGAAGGTATTAAAAAGTCTAATACGACCTGATACCACACTTATTTCTATCATGGCTGTTAACAATGAAATTGGATCAATCCAACCTATTCAAGCGATCTCAGAACTATTAGCAGATAAGCCAACGATTTCCTTCCATGTTGATGCGGTTCAAGCTTTAGCTAAGATTCCGACAGAAAAATATTTGACTGACCGAGTGGATTTTGCGACCTTCTCTAGTCACAAGTTCCACGGCGTTCGTGGTGTTGGATTTGTCTATATCAAGTCTGGCAAGAAAATCACCCCCCTATTAACTGGTGGTGGCCAAGAGCGTGATTATCGTTCAACGACTGAGAATGTAGCAGGTATTGCTGCGACAGCCAAGGCCTTACGTTTGGCCATGGAAAAACTGGATTTGTTTACAAGCAAAACAAGTCAGATGAAGGCAGTCATCCGTCAAGCTCTACTCGAATATCCAGATATTTTTGTTTTCACAGGAGAAGAAGATTTTGCTCCTCATATTCTGACCTTTGGGATTAAGGGTGTCCGTGGGGAAGTCATCGTTCATGCATTTGAAGACTATGATATTTTCATTTCAACAACCTCTGCTTGCTCGTCCAAGGCAGGAAAACCTGCTGGTACCTTGATTGCCATGGGGGTTGAAAAGGATAAGGCTCAGTCAGCAGTACGCGTCAGCCTAGACCTAGAAAATGACATGAGTCAAGTTGAGCAATTTTTGACCAAACTAAAATTAATTTACAATCAAACTAGAAAAGTAAGATAGGAGCATTCATGCAATATTCAGAAATTATGATTCGCTACGGGGAACTTTCAACCAAAGGTAAAAACCGTATGCGTTTCATCAATAAACTACGTAATAATATCTCAGATGTTTTATCTATCTATCCTCAAGTCAAGGTAACTGCTGATCGCGACCGTGCCCATGCTTATCTTAATGGAGCCGACTATGCAGCAGTAGCTGAGTCTCTCAAACAGGTTTTCGGGATTCAAAACTTTTCTCCAGTATATAAGGTTGAAAAATCTGTCGAGGTTCTTAAATCTGCTGTCCAAGAGATTATGCAGGACATCTATAAGGAAGGCATGACCTTTAAGATCTCTAGCAAACGCAGTGATCACAACTTTGAACTGGATAGTCGTGAACTCAACCAAGTTCTTGGTGGTGCTGTTTTTGATGCCATTCCAAATGTACAAGCCCAGATGAAAAATCCCGATATCAATCTGCAAGTGGAGATTCGTGAAGAGGCGGCTTATCTTTCCTATGAGACCATTCGTGGGGCAGGTGGTTTACCAGTTGGAACTTCTGGGAAAGGAATGCTTATGTTGTCAGGGGGGATTGATTCGCCCGTAGCAGGTTATCTTGCGCTGAAACGTGGTGTAGATATTGAGGCTGTCCACTTTGCTAGTCCACCATATACCAGTCCAGGTGCCCTCAAAAAAGCCCAAGATTTGACCCGTAAATTGACTAAATTTGGTGGCAATATCCAGTTTATCGAAGTACCTTTCACGGAGATTCAAGAAGAAATTAAAGCCAAGGCTCCAGAAGCCTACCTCATGACTTTGACACGTCGCTTTATGATGCGAATTACAGACCGTATCCGTGAAGTGAGAAAAGGTTTGGTCATCATCAATGGTGAAAGTCTTGGTCAGGTGGCAAGCCAAACCCTAGAAAGTATGCAGGCTATCAATGCCGTAACCAATACACCGATTATCCGACCAGTTGTAACTATGGACAAGTTGGAAATCATTGACATTGCGCAGGAAATTGATACTTTTGAAATTTCTATCCAACCTTTTGAAGACTGCTGTACGATTTTTGCGCCTGATCGTCCCAAAACAAATCCAAAGATTAAGAATGCTGAACAGTATGAAACACGTATGGATGTTGAAGGATTGGTTGAGCGAGCAGTAGCAGGAATTATGATTACTGAAATTACCCCTCAAGCCGAAAAAGATGCTGTCGATGAATTAATTGAAGATCTTCTTTAATTTAAAGAAACTGAAATTCCTAAGAAAAAAAGTTAGTTTTTATCCTAAATTTGGACGAAAACCGACTTTTTTCTATTTTTGTGCTATAATAAGATAAAATTTTGAATATAGAGAGTTTTCTGACAATGAATCAATCCTACTTTTACCTAAAAATGCGAGAGCATAAATTGGTGGTTCCCTACACAGGCAAGGAGCGCCGTGTACGTGTTCTCCTCCCGAAAAATTACGAGAAAGACACGGATCGAACTTATCCGGTTGTCTATTTCCATGATGGTCAAAATGTCTTTTACAGTAAAGAATCCTATGTCGGTCATTCATGGAAGATCATTCCTACCATTAAACGGAATCCAGATATCAGCCGCATGATTATAGTTGCCATTGATAATGATGGTCTAGGACGGATGAATGAGTATGCGGCATGGAAATTCCAGGAGTCTAATATTCCCGGTCAACAGTTTGGTGGCAAAGGTGTCGAGTACGCTGAGTTTGTCATGGAAGTGGTCAAACCCTTTATCGATGAAAACTATCGTACAAAATCAGACCGCAAGCATACTGCTATGGTTGGTTCTTCTCTGGGAGGTAATATTACCCAGTTTATTGGCTTGGAGTATCAGGATCAGATTGGGTGTTTGGGAGTGTTCTCATCAGCCAACTGGCTTCACCAAGAGGCCTTTGATCGCTATATGGAGCGTAAAAAACTATTACCTGATCAACGAGTCTTTATCTATGTCGGGACGGAAGAAGCAGATGACACGGATAAGACCCTTATGGCTGGTAATATTAAGCAGGCCTATATTGACTCTTCTCTTCGCTATTATCATGATTTGATAGCAGGAGGAGTACAGTTAGAAAATCTTTCACTCAAGGTTCAGACTGGGGCTATCCACCATGAAATTCCATGGGCAGAAAATCTTCCAGCTTGCCTACGCTTTTTTGCAGAGAATTGGTAATTAGTATAAAGGAGACAGGATATGCATATTGAACATCTTAGCCACTGGAGTGGTCATCTTAATCGTGAAATGTATGTCAATCGATACGGACATGCGGGTATCCCTATTGTAGTCTTTCCTTCTTCAGGTGGTAGCCACAATGAATACTATGATTTTGGCATGATTGATGCTTGTGCGTCCTTTATCGAGGAAGGCCGTGTCCAGTTCTTCACCCTTTCAAGTGTCGATAGCGAGAGCTGGCTTGCTACTTGGAAAAATGGTCATGACCAAGCTGAAATGCACCGTGCCTATGAACGATATGTGATTGAAGAAGCTATTCCTTTTATCAAGCACAAGACAGGCTGGTTTGACGGTATGATGACGACAGGTTGCTCAATGGGCGCTTACCATGCACTTAACTTTTTCCTTCAGCATCCAGATGTCTTTACCAAGGTAATTGCCCTTAGTGGTGTCTATGACGCACGCTTTTTTGTAGGTGACTACTATAATGATGATGCTATCTATCAAAATTCACCAGTAGACTACATCTGGAATCAAAATGATGGTTGGTTTATTGACCGTTACCGTCAGGCTGAAATTGTGATTTGTACTGGCTTAGGTGCTTGGGAACAGGATGGCCTGCCTTCTTACTACAAGTTAAAAGAAGCCTTTGACCAAAAACAAATTCCTGCCTGGTTTGCAGAATGGGGGCACGATGTTGCCCATGACTGGGAATGGTGGCGCAAACAAATGCCTTATTTCCTTGGTCACATGAGTCTATAAAAGGAGTTGCTTATGAATTATCTTGTAATTTCACCCTATTACCCACAAAATTTTCAGCAATTTAGTATTGAGTTAGCCAATAAAGGAATCACAGTTCTAGGGATTGGGCAAGAACCCTACGAACAACTAGATGAACCATTGCGAAATAGCCTGGCTGAGTATTTCCGAGTTGATGATCTTGAAAATATCGATGAAGTTAAACGTGCAGTAGCTTTTCTTTTCTATAAACATGGACCAATTGACCGCATTGAATCACACAATGAATACTGGCTTGAGTTAGATGCTGCTCTTCGTGAACAGTTTCATGTCTTTGGTGCCAAACCAGAAGACCTCAAGAAGACCAAGTTTAAGTCTGAGATGAAAAAACTCTTCAAAAAAGCGGGCGTACCAGTCGTTCCAGGTGCTGTCATTGAATCTGAAGCAGATGTTGACAAAGCTGTGAAAGAAATCGGTCTTCCCATGATTGCCAAACCTGATAATGGAGTAGGTGCAGCTGCAACCTTCAAACTTGAAACAGAAGATGATGTAAACCACTTTAAGGCTGAATGGGACCATTCAACAGTTTATTTCTTTGAAAAATTTGTTACCTCTAGTGAAATCTGTACCTTCGATGGTTTGGTAGATAGAGATGGAAATATTGTCTTTTCAACTACCTTTGACTATGCACATACACCGCTTGATCTCATGATTTACAAGATGGACAATTCTTATTATGTTCTTAAAGATATGGATCCAAAATTGCGTAAATATGGTGAGGCTATTGTCAAGGAATTTGGTATGAAAGAACGTTTCTTCCATATCGAGTTCTTCCGTGAGGGTGATGATTATATTGCCATTGAGTACAATAACCGTCCAGCGGGTGGCTTCACTATTGACGTCTATAACTATGCGCATTCCTTGGATTTGTACAAGGGTTATGCAGCTATCGTTGCAGGTGAAGCATTCCCAGAGTCTCCGTTTGAAACCCAGTATTGCTTGGCAACATCCCGTCGCGCCAATGCTAACTATGTTTATTCTGAAGAAGACTTGCTCGCTAAATATGGTCAGCAGTTCAAGGTCAAGAAAATCATGCCGGCAGCCTTTGCTGAATTGCAAGGAGACTATCTCTATATGCTTACGACACCAAGTCGTGAGGAAATGGAGCAGATGATTAAGGACTTTGGTCAGCGTCAAGAATAATCGAAATCAGGACTTAACAAACTCTCTTTGTTAAGTCTTTTTTTAAAGCCCTAAATAAAAGCGTTTTCCATAGGATTCTTTTAGAAAATCTGTTGCTAAAAGCCTTAAAAATTGATAGAATAGGGATTGTCAAAAAAATATTAAGGAGAATCTATCAATGGATTTCACATGGGCAGTCAAATATGCCACTGAATTTTTGGGAACAGCAATCTTGATTATCTTGGGTAATGGTGCAGTTGCCAACGTTGAACTTAAAGGTACGAAAGGTCACCAAAGTGGCTGGCTCGTTATCGCTGTTGGTTACGGTATGGGGGTTATGATCCCTGCCTTGATGTTTGGTAATGTTTCTGGTAACCACATCAACCCAGCCTTCACACTTGGTCTTGCTGTTAGCGGACTTTTCCCTTGGTCACAAGTAGCTCAATACATCATCGCTCAAGTTTTGGGAGCAATCTTTGGACAAGCCTTGGTTGTTGCAGCTCACCGTCCATACTACTTGAAGACAGAAAACCCAAACAACATCTTGGGAACTTTCTCAACAATTTCAAGTATCGACCACGGAACAAAAGAATCACGCTTTGCAGCTTCAGTTAACGGTTTTATCAACGAGTTCGTTGGTTCATTCGTACTTTTCTTTGCAGCACTTGGTATGACAAAGAACTTCTTTGGTGCTGAATTGCTTTCTAAAGCTCAAGGAATGATTAATGATCAAGTTGCACAAGCGACTGCTCAAGGTCAAACAATTCCTCAAGAACAAGTTACTGCAGCTCTTGAACAAGCAAAAACTCAAGTAGCTCCGTTCTTGTCACCAGGTCTTGCTGTTGCACACTTGGCTCTTGGTTTCCTTGTAATGGCCTTGGTTACTTCACTAGGTGGACCAACAGGGCCAGGTTTGAACCCAGCTCGTGACTTTGGACCACGTCTTCTTCACGCAGTACTTCCAAAATCAATCCTTGGCGAACACAAGGGTGATTCAAAATGGTGGTATGCTTGGGTACCAGTAGTTGCACCGATTGCAGCTGGTATTGCCGCAGTAGCACTCTTCAAATTACTTTACATGTAATCATTAAAAAACTGGGAATTCCCAGTTTTTTCTTTTTTGTACAGTTGTGTCTTTTAGAATTAAAGGGTGAAATCGTCAGACTTTTTTCATTTTAAATCAAAAGATGTAAATATGGCAAAAATATGGTAAAATAGAGTATTAAGTAAACGTTAAAAAGGAATATTATGCGTAAAGAAATTGCACCTGAATTATATAATTACAATAAATTCCCTGGTCCTGAATTTCATCTATCTGGTGATAAAGTCGAAGCTGAAGGGTTTACCTTTACTTTGGTTGAAAATAGCAAGGATGCTTTTGATGCAACGGCATTTACTCAACGCTTTTCGGAAGTTTTAAACAAGTATGATTATATTGTAGGAGACTGGAGCAATGAGCAGCTACGCTTACGTGGTTTCTACAAAAATGAGAGAGCTGAAGAGTCTCTCGAGAAAATCAGTCGTTTACAAGATTACCTACTCGAGTATTGTAGCTATGGATGTGCCTACTTTGTCTTAGAAAATGAGACTCCTAAACGAGCACCGTTTGACCAAAAAATGCGCAAGAAAGAAGAAGAGAAAGACAACCGTAAAGGGAAAAAGTCTTCTCAAAATAAGAAAAAAAATCATACGGACAAGAGAAATAGACGTCGCCGTAAAGAACAGAAACCTCAGAATGAAGAAAAGGGACAACGTCATTTCGTCATCCGTAAGAAAGACTAGAAAATAAGGAGAAAAGATGAAACCGTCGATTTATAGTTTAACTCGTCAAGGAATGCAAGAATGGGTCTTAGAGCAAGGAGAAAAGAAATTCCGAGCGGATCAAATCTGGGAATGGCTTTACCGTAAACGTGTTCAGACATTTGAAGAAATGACTAACTTGTCTAAGGATTTGATTGCCAAACTCAACGAGCAGTTTGTAGTCAATCCCTTGAAACAACGTATCGTTCAAGAGTCAGCCGATGGTACTGTGAAGTATCTCTTTGAATTGCCAGATGGGATGCTGATTGAGACAGTTCTAATGCGTCAACATTATGGTTTGTCAGTCTGTGTAACAACTCAAGTAGGATGCAATATCGGTTGTACCTTCTGTGCATCAGGTTTGATCAAGAAGCAACGTGACCTCAATAACGGGGAAATCGTTGCCCAGATTATGTTGGTTCAAAAATATTTTGACGAACGTGGACAAGATGAACGTGTTAGCCATATCGTTGTTATGGGGATTGGAGAACCATTTGACAACTACAATAACGTTTTGAACTTTATCCGTACCATCAATGACGATAAGGGGATGGCTATCGGTGCTCGCCATATTACTGTATCAACTTCAGGTTTGGCTCACAAAATCCGTGAGTTTGCTAATGAAGGTGTGCAGGTCAACCTTGCTGTTTCTCTTCATGCACCAAACAATGAACTTCGTTCAAGTATTATGAAGATTAACCGTGCCTTTCCAATCGAAAAACTCTTTGCTGCTATCGAGTATTATATTGAAACAACTAACCGTCGCGTAACTTTTGAATATATCATGCTAAATGAAGTGAATGATGGAGTTGAACAAGCACTTGAGTTGGCTGAATTGCTGAAAAATATCAAGAAATTGTCTTATGTCAACTTGATTCCTTACAACCCAGTTAGTGAGCATGATCAATATAGTCGTAGTCCCAAAGAGCGCGTGATGGCTTTCTATGATACCCTTAAGAAAAAAGGCATCAACTGTGTTGTTCGTCAGGAACACGGTACTGATATCGATGCAGCATGTGGACAATTGCGTTCAAATACCATGAAACGTGATCGCCAAAAAGCAGTAGCTGAAGTAAATCCATAAGATGAAACGAAAAAAATTATTAAGCTTGGGAGTCGTACTATACAGTCTTTGTATCGTCTGTTTTTGCTTTACTCCCCAGCCTCAACTTCCTACAGGAGTGGAAACTCCAGGTATTCAAACTTTTGGACGCCTGGTTTTTCTTTTGACCCCTTTTAACTCCCTATGGAAACTGGGAGAAGTAACCAGTCTTTTACAGCTGTTTTGGATATTTTTACAAAATGCCTTAAATATCCTCTTGCTTTTCCCATTAATTTTCCAGCTTCTCTATCTTATACCTGCTCTAAGAAAAACGAAGAAAGTAATTTTGTTTAGCTTTTTATTGAGCTTGAGCATCGAGTGTACACAACTAGTTTTAGACTTTTTCTTTGATTTTAACCGGGTATTTGAGATTGATGATTTATGGACCAATACTTTGGGTGGCTACCTGGCTTGGGTCCTTTATAAACTACTACATAGAAACAAGATAAGGAATAAGAATGAGTATCTTAGAAGTTAAGAATTTGAGTCACGGTTTTGGAGACCGTGCGATTTTTGAAGACGTGTCTTTCCGTCTCCTCAAGGGTGAACACATCGGCTTAGTCGGTGCCAATGGTGAGGGGAAATCAACCTTTATGAGCATCGTGACTGGTAAAATGCTACCTGATGAAGGTAAGGTGGAATGGTCTAAATACGTGACAGCAGGTTACCTGGACCAGCATGCTGTGCTCAAAGAAGGTCAAACCGTACGTGATGTTCTTCGTACTGCCTTTGACGAATTATTCAAAGCCGAAGCTCGCATCAATGACCTTTACATGGAAATGGCAGAAGAAGGTGCAGATATCGAAGCTCTGATGGAAGAAGTTGGCGAACTTCAGGACCGTTTGGAAAGCCGTGACTTTTACACCTTGGATGCTAAGATTGACGAAGTCGCGCGTGCTCTTGGTGTCATGGATTATGGTATGGATACGGACGTAACCGCCTTGTCAGGTGGACAAAGAACCAAGGTTCTCTTAGCCAAACTCCTTCTTGAAAAGCCAGATATCTTGCTGCTTGACGAGCCTACTAACTATCTCGATGCCGAACATATTGACTGGCTCAAGCGCTATCTCCAAAACTATGAGAATGCCTTTGTTCTTATTTCGCATGATATTCCTTTCCTAAATGATGTGATCAATATCGTCTATCATGTAGAAAATCAACAGTTGACACGCTATTCAGGCGATTACTACCAGTTCCAAGAAGTCTATGCCATGAAGAAATCGCAACTGGAAGCAGCCTATGAGCGTCAACAGAAAGAAATTGCGGATCTCAAGGACTTTGTGGCTCGAAACAAAGCACGTGTTGCAACTCGTAACATGGCCATGTCTCGTCAGAAAAAATTGGACAAGATGGATATCATCGAACTTCAAAGTGAGAAACCAAAGCCATCCTTTGAATTCAAAACGGCTCGTACACCTGGACGCTTTATCTTCCAAGCCAAGGACTTGCAGATTGGGTATGACCGTCCCCTTACTAAACCATTAAATCTTACCTTTGAGCGCAATCAAAAGGTTGCCATCATTGGTGCTAACGGTATCGGGAAAACAACCCTCTTGAAGTCTCTTTTGGGGATTATTCCTCCAATTGCTGGGGAGGTTGAACGTGGGGACTATCTAGAACTCGGCTACTTTGAACAGGAAGTGGAGGGTGGCAATCGCCAGACACCACTGGAAGCAGTTTGGAATGCCTTTCCGGCGCTCAATCAAGCAGAAGTCCGTGCAGCTCTTGCCCGCTGTGGTTTGACGACTAAACACATTGAAAGTCAGATTCAAGTCTTGTCAGGTGGAGAGCAAGCCAAGGTGCGTTTCTGTCTCTTGATGAACCGTGAGAACAATGTCCTTGTTCTTGACGAGCCAACCAACCACTTGGATGTGCATGCCAAGGATGAACTTAAACGAGCTCTGAAAGAGTATAAGGGTTCTATCCTAATGGTTTGCCACGAACCAGATTTCTATGAAGGTTGGATGGACCAAATATGGGATTTCAATGAGCTAACATAAAAGTCATCAAAAAGCCAAGTCTATTTGACTTGGCTTTTTTGATGGATAGCTAAAAGACTATGTGAGTTTTCATAAGATTTTATATATTCATACAAGGTTTAAGTCGTATTCTGTTTAGCTTTTAGCTTCTTCGAGTTCATCCTCTTCAAAGTGTCCCACACCATCTTCAACAACAAATGGGCAAGTAACTTTCTTTTTTATTCCATTTTCATCATAGGAACAAGTGATGTTATAGATTCCATCGGAAAATGAATTTTTTGGTAAAGATAAGATTTTTTCCTTAAAGGCATCCACAGGACTAGCATTTTCTGCCTTTATATTCGAAAGGTCACAATCAAAATCGAGAGTAAGACCTTTGTTTTTCATGAGATCTTTTGTTGTAATATTATAAAAGCCAGCTGCGTCAGAATCCCCTTTTTCTCGATTGCTGACAGCCTGCTTAATCATTGCAACATAGTAGTTTTCTATAGGGTATTTTCTAAATTCAAAACTAGAAGCAATTTTTTCTGGTGTATCAAAAAGCTTATTTATTTTATCAGCAGTAGCATTTTTGATACTATCTTCTTCTTGTTGAAGATTCGGTCTCTCTTGGTGTACATATAGTAAGAAGTCAAACTCGTCTTGTTTGACAGTTTTAAACAGTTTTTTTTCTTCGTCGTTAAGAAGTGTTTCGAGATCTGTTCCTGAAGGAAGATAGAAATTTGATAAGTGTTCTCCATTCATTTTATGAATTTTTGCGTCAGTATATTTTTTAAAATAGTTCCATCCGATAAATTTTCGGTATATGTTAGCTCGTAGACTGTTCCATTAAATGCTTCAATCTCTCTATGTTTATCAGTTAACTCAACTTTACCCTTTAGTCCAAGTGATTGAAATTCTTCAGCAAAATTGGGAGTAGAGTATGTATTGGCTGGCGAAGAGGGAGAGAAAGAGGTTGTAAGCAGTGTTAGGTTAGTATAAAAAATTACCGTAACTCCAAAGATAAAACCAAGTATGGCCAAAGTATCTTTCCCTTGCCCTAACTTGATCGTCTGATAAATACCGATAAGGAGAATGATAGAGTACACAATACTAGCGCTAACTAGTAGTGGATAATTATCAATGTAATTAAGTGGAGCACCCTTAAAACCGATTATTTGCATGAAAAATCCAATTGTAGCTAAGACTAACTGTATAGTAGAAGTCTTTTGGATCAACTCATTATCTTCAAAGGAAGTTTTTAATTTTGAGATATCTCTAAACATAAAAATATTTCCTAGCACCATTCCTGCATATGATGCGAAAAAAGCTGGCCACAAGATTATAAAAGCAAAACCTCCAGAATCATAAGTAATCGAATAAACGACATTAAAGATTAAATATGTTGGCAAGAGTAAACCAAGCCGGAATAGGTTTATTTTATAAGGTTTCATAGGTAAACCTCCTTTGTTACGGTTAACTGTATTATAGCATAACTGGAGAAGAAAAAGAGCGTTTACATGGAAGCGTTCATAAAAAAGATAGGCCCTATGACCTATCTTTTTTAATAGTTGAGATATTGATCAATCTCAGATTTTTGAATTTCTTTACCGTAGTGACAAATCGGACAAGAAACGAAATAAGTTTTACCATAAGGAAAGAGTGGAATCCAATAAAGTGTAAACTTACGTCCATATTCCGTAATTTCCCAAGTATCAACATTGTTACAATGGCCACATTCGATAGTAGTCTGTGTATGTCCCAACACTTTTTGGTAACCTTTTGACCCCCAAAATAGAATCATTTTTACATCTCCTTATAATTAATGATGTTATTGTTTACTGAAATCGTAGTCTTTAACAATTTCGATACTATCGATAGTGATAGCAGTAGTTGGTTTGTCTTTTTCGTCTTTTTCAGCCTTGGCGATTTTATCGACTACGTCCATCCCATCGATCACTTGTCCAAAGACGGGGTGTTTCCCATCAAGAGTTGGATTTCCACCTTCTTTGTAGGCTTCGATAATTTTCTTAGGATAGCTACTTGTAGGAAGTTTAGATGAATAGTCTGTTGTACTTTGGTTAATGAAGAATTGGCTACCATTTGAATTTGGTTGACCAGTATTGGCCATAGATAGAGAACCACGGATATTATAGAGATATGGAGAAATTTCGTTTTTGAAACCTGTTCCCTTGTCCTTGGTTTTATCCTTATCATGCCAGATAGATTCACCACCTGTTCCATCTCCCTTAGGATCCCCAGTTTGTACCATAAAGCCGTCAATTACACGGTGGAAAGTCACACCATTGTAGTAACCTTCTTTAGCATGAGTAAGGAAGTTTTCGACCGCAAGTGGAGCTAACTTAGGAAAGAGTTTGATACGAATATCACCTTGACTTGTGTGAAGGATAGCTTCAGCCTCATCTTCAGCTACTTCCTTAGAAAGTTGAGGGAAGTTAGCATTTTCGTTTGTTAAGGCGTCTTTCAAATCTTTTTCTGCTTGGGCAGCAGCTTTCGAACTCTCTTCAGCAGCAATTTTAGAATCCACGTAATCATCACCACGAAGTGCACGTTGGATGCTTGTGCATCCACCAAGAGCAAAAGTTGAAATGAGTAGTAGTGTAGCTAATTTTTTCATATTAGTCCTTTCAAAAATCATTTTTACTATTGTACCGTAAAAGAAAGGGGATTTCAAATTTTCAATTAAGAATATTTATCTAACACATGTAACTTTATAGCTTTACTTACTCCATTTTGTTCATTAGAGTCAGTAACTGCTTTTGCACAAGTTTTGACATCTCTAGGAGCATTCCCCATGGCTATACCTAGCCCTGCGGTTTCAATCATGGGAATATCATTATAATTGTCACCGAGAGTCATAATTGAGGTAAGGGGAAGTTGATAGTAATTTGCTAATTCTAACAGAGCTTGTTTTTTGGATACTTGATTATGTGTAACTTCTAGATAGTTATCTTTAGAGAGATAGAAGTCGGTTTGAGGGAAATCTATTGAGGATAAGGTTTTTTGAAGTTTCTGTATGGTATCCGTATTATCTATCAGCAAAAGTTTATGAACAAGAGTTTTCTCGTCTCTTATAAAATCTGCTAAAGATGTAACTTTTGGACTTTCTCCAGTAATAGTTGCTTCGATTTCTACCCATTCATCAATAGTATTCACAAGCCAATCTTTTCCAGAATAAACATTTATAGAAACTGTCGGGAATTCTTTTTTCAAAAAGTCATGAAGTAAGAGCAATTCGCTTTTATCAATAGAATACTGACTTAGGATTTTATCTCCTAAACTGATGAGTGCTCCATTATAGCAGGCAATAGGAAAGTCGGTGATGCCAAGTTCTTTAGAAATTGGAGCTATACCGAGAGGAGATCTAGCAGAAGCTAGAACAAAAGGAATATTACATTGTTTTAAAAGTGGCATCAGTTCTATCAAATGAGAATCTAATTGGTGATTTTTATCCAGAATAGTGCCGTCAATATCACTCATAATTAATTTAATTCTTGACATATTTTGCTCCTTTTTAAAAGAGGATCGTTGTTCTACCATCTAAAGATTCTTGTATTTCTACATCAGGCTCTTTATCTGTAATCCAGTAATCAAAATCAGCTAGTTCAGAAAGTATAAAATGAGAGTGTTTGTTTATCTTTCCTGTTTCAGCTAGCAAAACACGAATAGCACTTGTTTTAAATGCTCTTTTTTTCATGAGAACATCTTCTTGATCCTCAAAGCTAACTTGCCCGTCTGAAAGACTAGCAGCGCCAAAAAATGCTACATCAAATCTAATTCCCTCTAAAGTATTGGATTCTTCTAGTGAATAATAAAAACGATTCTGTCTATGAAATTTTCCACCGAGAATATGAAAATCGACATTTTCATTATTTCCTAAGATAAGTGCGTTATCTAATGAATGACTGAAAATAGTAACTTTTTTATCTATAATTTTTGCTAACTCAAGTATAGTGGTTGAAACATCAAAGAATATCAGTTGTGAATCGGAAATGAGTTGGGTAGCTAAATGAGCAATTTTCGCTTTTTCTTTAGAAGACTGTTCTGCTCGACCTTGAAAACCAAGAATTACTTGTTTTTTTATTGGCAACAAACCTCCGTGAGTTCGTTGCGCTCGCTTTTCCTTTGCAAGAATGGAAAAATCTCTCCGGATAGTATCCTTGGATACTTGGAAATAGTCAACCATTTCTCTTGCCGATAGACTTCCTCTATCTTCTAAAAGTTTTATGATTTCTTCTAATCTTTGTGCTTGGTACATAGGAATTCCTCCTTTTTTTAATACTATACTCTTTTTATAAGTATTTGTCAATAATTGTAATGATTTGTAAGTATTTTAAAAAATTACAAAAAAATCAACCAGTATTGGTTGATTAAAGATTCTTTTTAGGATGGCGGTCAATGATTACTTGATGATCCTTGAGTGCCTGTTCTCCTTTGGGAGTTAGTTTATAGCAACGGATAGAGAAGCGGTTAGCTAATTCTTCTTCTGAAAAATGATCATGAAGTGCTTGATTCAATTCGGTGGCCTTCATCTTGGAGAGTCCAGTAACACCCTTCTTTTTAAGGATACTCTTTTTCATAGTAGCATTTAGATGGTAAAGCGAGTCAAAGGCGGTTTCGATAATAGCATATTCTTTTTCAACAAGCGTATCTAAATGTTTTGGGATATCAATGCCATAAGAATTACTATATTTTAAAAGAGTATATTTTCTAAGGATTTTTCTTTCGGCTTCAATTCCTAATGAATCAATGAATTTAATACTAGGTCTCGAAAAGAATTATGCTTCCTCTTTCTGTCTGAGTTCAAAGAGGTCTTCTACTTTCAGATTAAAAACTTGAGCAATTTTAAGAGCCATTTCCAGTGAAGGATTGTAACGGTTATTTTCCAAGTGCAGAATTGTCTCGCGTCGCATGCCGATAAGGTCGGCTAACTCCTGCTGGGTCATGCCTGTGGACTCACGAATTGATTTGAGATTAGTAATAATATTGCTTTCTTTGGCCATGCTTATCCTCTACGTTCTAAGATAACATAGACAACCGCAAAGATGCAAATTAAGGCAGCTATGCTAATAAATATTTGGCCCATGTAAAGAGTGAGAGACCCCATATACCCAATGATAACTGCTAGGATCATCAGTGCGCCTAGTATAAAAACAAACATCAAGCTAGCTGCCTTGGCTAAATTAGCATAAAAGCGTTCGTCCGGAGTTTCCTTGACATTTTTCAAACAGAAAAAACCAAATACAATCACTTCAATAACGAGGCCAATTCCCAAAATCCATTCTTTAATACCAGAACTTACGCTTGGGGTCGCAAGCCAAATCCCTACTGTATAAAAAATGCTAGCTGCAAAAATAAGTATCGAGTAAAGCTTTGCAGACAAGTCAAAAATAATCTTCCCCTTATCTTTCTGACTCTTATGAGGCCGTGGTTTCATATGTAGCCAGCTCCAAATAGCTATAATTTGACCTGACACTGAAATACCAACAATAACTAACTTGGGTTCCCAATTAAGATTAGAACCAAATAAAACAATAAAATCAATAAAGAGAGCTACGGCAATCATTGCAATGAGGCCACGCATTTTTTGACTTTTTTTCATGATAGACTCCTTTTTTTGTGTTATAAATATATAACATTTAAATGTTATGTTATAAATATATCACACTTAAATTTAGAAAGCAAGAATTTTATGTGTCAATGTGGCAATTATTTGAAAAAATTTTTTAATTAAAGACCTTGCTAGTCAAACAACTAAAGAATTCTTTGAAACAATGCATCGGATTTGGTTTGGATAGTTTTGTTAATAATATTTGATGATAAAGAATATTTGGAAAATCTAGATACTGTATGAAACTCTACTTTTTTATTAGGCTGTTATAAAGTCTATCAGAAAAAGCTTTGTAGGTGTAGAAGTTAATTTTTTCTTTCTAATTTATCCCTATTAGTCTAAAAAATTTAAAAATATTTAAAGTCTGTCAAGTTTTTTTCTTGACACCTCTCAGAAATCTGTTATAATAGAACATGTGCTAAATAGCTTAGCTATTTCACCGAAATAAAAAATAAAAGAAAAGAGATATTAAAAATGGCAGTAAAAATCCGTTTGACTCGTATGGGTTCTAAGAAAAAACCTTTCTACCGTATTAACGTAGCAGATTCACGTTCACCACGTGACGGACGTTTCATCGAAACAGTTGGAACTTACAACCCACTTGTTGAAGAAAATCAAGTAACTTTGAAAGAAGACCGTATTTTGGCATGGTTGGCTGACGGAGCTCAACCTTCAGATACAGTTCGCAACATCCTTTCAAAAGAAGGTGTATTGAAGAAATTCCACGATTCTAAATTCTCAAAATAAGTTTAAAGTAGGTTGACAGATGGATACGATTGAAAATCTCATTATTGCAATTGTGAAACCCTTGATTTCACAACCAGATGCCTTAACTATCAAGATTGAAGATACACCAGAATTTTTGGAATATCATTTGGATCTTGACCAGAGCGATGTGGGTCGTGTAATCGGTCGTAAGGGTCGCACTATTTCTGCGATAAGAACGATTGTCTACTCTGTCCCAACTGAAGACAAAAAAGTAAGAATCGTTATTGACGAAAAATAAGAAAAGCGGGACATAGTCTCGCTTTTTTTGCAAGGAGAAGGAATGAGAGATTTAACAGTTAGACAACTAGAGGAATACTTACTTGACCATTATCAACAATCTAGGACAGAAGAAGGACTCTTTATAAAACTAGTTGAAGAAGTTGGAGAAGTCGCTGAGGTTTTAAATGGACGTTCCGGTAGAAAAGAGGGTGTCCAAGATTCAAACGAGGAATTGGCAAAGGAGTTGGCAGATATCATTCACTATACAGTGGCAATTGCAGCTATCAACGATATTGACCTAACGAAGACCATTTTTGAAAAAGACAAGAAGGCAGCCATCAAGTATCAGCATGAACAAGATTTGGAAGGCTTTTTAGCAAGAAACCATCCATAGTTGCTCTTTTCTCCAACTTGTGAAAATCCCTATAACATGATAAAATAAAGGGAGAAACAGATACAGGAGATCAGATGAACTACTTTAATGTTGGGAAAATTGTCAATACCCAAGGCTTGCAAGGTGAGATGCGAGTCTTGTCTGTGACGGATTTTGCTGAAGAACGCTTTAAAAAAGGGGCAGAGCTTGCCTTATTTGATGAAAAAGATCAATTTGTGCGAACAGTGGTCATTGCAAGCCACCGTAAACATAAAAACTTCGATATCATCAAGTTTAAAGATATGTACCATATCAATGATATCGAAAAATATAAGGGGCACAGTCTGAAGGTTGCTGAGGAGAATCTCAATGACCTCGATGAAGGTGAGTTTTACTACCACGAGATTATCGGTTTAGAAGTCTATGAGGGAGATAACTTGATTGGAACCATCAAGGAAATCCTTCAGCCAGGCGCCAATGATGTCTGGGTAGTCAAACGAAAAGGCAAACGAGACTTACTCTTACCTTATATCCCGCCTGTAGTTCTCAATATAGATATTCCTAATAACCGTGTGGATGTTGAACTCTTAGAAGGGTTAGACGATGAAGATTGATATTTTAACTCTCTTTCCAGAAATGTTCACACCCTTAGAACATTCCATCGTTGGCAAGGCTCGTGAAAAAGGACTCTTAGATATCCACTATCATAATTTTCGTGACTACGCTGAAAAGGCCCGTCATGTGGATGATGAACCTTACGGAGGTGGTCAAGGGATGCTCCTTAGAGCCCAACCCATCTTTGACGCCTTTGATGCCATTGAAAAAAAGAACCCGCGCGTGATTCTCTTAGACCCTGCTGGGAAACAGTTCGATCAGGCTTACGCTGAGGATTTGGCGCAAGAAGAAGAGCTTATCTTCATCTGTGGTCACTACGAAGGCTATGATGAGCGTATTAAGACCTTGGTAACCGATGAGATATCTCTTGGAGATTATGTCTTGACTGGTGGAGAACTAGCAGCGATGACCATGATTGATGCGACTGTTCGCTTGATTCCAGAAGTTATTGGGAAGGAAGCAAGTCACCAAGATGATAGCTTTTCATCAGGACTCTTGGAATATCCTCAGTACACAAGACCTTACGATTATCGTGGAATGCTAGTTCCAGATGTTCTTATGAGTGGACACCATGAAAACATACGTCAGTGGCGACTCTATGAGAGCCTCAAGAAAACCTACCAACGTAGACCTGATTTGCTGGACAACTATGAATTGACAGCAGAAGAAGAAAAAATGTTAGCAGAAATTAAAGAAAATAACAATTAAAAGGAGAAAACTATGCAAGTAATCAAACGTGATGGACAAGTCGCTGATTTTGATCCAGATAAAATCTACCAAGCTATCCTTAAGGCAGCTCAAACAGTCTATGTATTGACGGACGATTTGCGCCAAAATCTAGCTCAAGTGACTAAAAAAGTTGTTTTGGACTTGGAAGAAGCAAAAGTAGAGCGTGCAACCATCAGCATGATCCAATCAATGGTTGAGCATCGCTTACTTGGTGCGGGATACATTACCATCGCAGAACACTATATCTCTTATCGTTTGCAACGTGATTTGGAAAGAAGTGGTTATGGTGACCACATCGCAGTTCACTTACATTTTGAACAAATTCGCTAAGATAAAAAGAGTGAGATGATAGAAGCATCTCACTCTTTCTTAAATCTTCTTTTTTGAGCAGTTTGGATAGTAGAAGGAACAAATGTTACTCTCCGGATATCCGATACTCGAATAATACGGCTTACATTTTTGGCAAAATTTTTAACGATAATTTGTTGGCGGTCAGTATCATACTTGATAATATCGCCTGTAAAACTCGTTTCAGCAAAGATGATATGGACAGCCGTTTTTTTGGCTAGTGCTTCTTCAAGTCTAGCAATGAGGGGATCGCTTTTTTCAGGAATGGAATCTTCATGACCATTCACAAAATCATGGACTTTTTGTAAAGCTTGTTTCAAGAAATCTTTCATTCCGGCCTCCCTTCTTTACATCATTATATAAAAATTTTATGAAATCTACAAGATTTTTCGAATTATCAATTGAGAACAAAAAGGAGAAGGACATGGCAGAATTTACTTTTGAAATTGAAGAACACTTACTCACTTTATCTGAAAACGATAAAGGATGGACCAAGGAAATCAATCGTGTCAGCTTTAATGGAGCTCCAGCAAAGTTTGACATTCGTAGCTGGAGTCCTGATCACACAAAGATGGGGAAAGGAATCACGCTCTCAAACGAGGAGTTCCAAGTGATGGTAGATGCCTTCAAGAATCAATAAGCGTTCATGCAAACATAAATGAAAAGAGGAAGGGAAAAAATCCCGACCTCTTTTATTTGCTTGAAAAATAAGTTTGTGTACGAAGACGTTGGAGTAGTGGTCGGCTGATGAAGCTAATGGCTACAATTTTGGCAAGATCAGGTATGATAAAAGGAATAACACCGACAGCCAGTGCCTTGTCAATAGGCATACCAGCAAGGAAGTGGAGGCTGAGGATACCACCGACAAAAACAAGTGAATCTCCCAAGAGATTTGCAAAGAAAATACGGAGGATATCACTATTGGTGTGAATGAGATAGGAAGCAAGCCCTGCATAGACAAGATCGAACCAAAGATAACCAGCGCTTGGTCCAACTAAAACGTGAAATCCAGCTCCACCGTTAGCAAAGACTGGTAGTCCAATAGCACCTAGTAAGAGGTAAAGTCCAACAGAAAGAACAGCTTCCCTTGGTCTAAAAACAGTAGCAATGAGACCAATAGCAAAGTTTTGCAGAGTAAATGGAACAGGTCCAATTGGAATGCTAATTTGGGCTAATACTGCAATCAGAGCGGCCCCAATAGCAGGAATAGCATAGATGTGTGCTTTTTTCATAATAGTTAACCTCTTTTATAATTTATAGTAACTATTATACTGGAAGAGATGTAAATGTCAACCTATTTTAAAAATAAAGGTTACAAACTTGTAACGGCCGATTTAAACGAAAAAGAGACCAAGAGGTCTCTTTGGGGGATTAACGCATAGTCACAAACTCTTCTGAACCAGTTGGATGGATAGCGACGGTAGCATCAAAGTCAGCTTTTGTAGCTCCCATTTTGATAGCAACTGCAAAACCTTGAATCATTTCGTCAACACCGTAGCCGATACCATGAAGACCAACGACCTTTTCATCATCACCTGCTGTAACGAGCTTGAAGCGAGCTTCTTGACGGTGGCTAGTCACTGATGAATACATAGAAGCAAATTTTGAAGTATAGACTTTGATGTTTTCTTGTCCATACTCTTTGATAGCTTCTTCCTCAGTCAGACCGACAGTTCCGATAGCTGGATGTGAAAAGACAACAGTTGGAATAGTTGTATAGTCCATTTTGGCATTTGTTTTGTCATTGAATAGTCTTTCTGAGAGAGTACGACCAGCTTTGATAGCGACAGGTGTTAGTTCTTTTTCGCCTGTGACATCTCCAAGAGCATAGATACCGTCAACGACGGTGTTTTGGTATTCATCAACTTGGATGAAACCACGTTCGTTAAGGGTAACGCCTGCTTTTTCCAGATTTAGTCCTTCAACATTTGGACGACGACCTGTAGCCCAGATAACTTGACTAGCAGTATGCGTGCTACCATCTTCAAAATGAATTTGAATGCCTTCTTCGGTTTTTTCAAGTTTTGCCGGAACCTTATGGGTGTGGAGGTTTAGTCCAGTATTTTCCATTTCTTGAACCAAGCTCTCAACAATATAGCTATCAAATCCACGAAGTGGACGTTCACGACGGACAAATAAATCAGTCTGTACACCAAGGGTATGGAGTACGCCAGCCAATTCGACAGCAATGTAACCGGCACCCAGAATAGCTACTGATTCAGGCAACTCTTCCCAGGCAAAGACATCATCAGAACTGCCACCTAGTTCTCCACCAGGAATGGCAGGAATTTGAGGGTGTGCACCAGTCGCAATCACGATGTGCTTAGCGCGGATCAATTCGCCATTAACACTGACAGTATGAGCATCAACGAACTCAGCACGTCCTTCAATTAAGTCAACTCCGTTACGTTTGAAGCTTCCGTCGTAAGAAGAGCGAGCACGATCGATGTAGGCTTCACGATTCTTACGAAGTGTTGCGTAATCAAATTTGTTATTAGTACTTGTGAAACCATAGTCAGGTCCATATTTGTGGATACTCTCTGCAATTTGCGCTCCATACCACATGATTTTCTTAGGAACGCAGCCAATATTGACACAGGTTCCCCCTAATTTTTTTTCCTCAATAACTGCGGCTTTGGCTCCGTGTTCACCAGCACGATTCATGGTAGCAATACCCCCGCTACCTCCTCCGATGGCGATAATATCATATTCTCTCATTGAAAGCTCCTTTAGTTGTTTTCTAGTCATATTCTATCTTTTTTTGGAGGTCAATGCAAAAATCTGCTACGCTTAAATAGTTTATGAAAATGCTTGCAAAAATATAAAAGATATTGTATTATATAACTAACACAACAATAAAAGATTTAGCAAATATTTTTGGATAGTTAGAAATAAATTGTCCATTTTTAAGATATGTGCTATAATCTTAATATATGCAATTAAAAAGGAGTATTGATATGAAAAGAAAGTCAAAAGCCAAGAAATGGCCTTTATTTACAGCTATCGGTGTTGCCTCAGTTCTTGTAGTGGGAGCGGCTGCCGTTCTTCTATTAAGACAACCAAATCAAGCTGCAACAAAAGATGAAACTGCAAAGATTACTCTTGCAAAAGAGGGTTCAGTAGCTTCATCAGTTCTCTTATCCGGTACTGTGACGGCTCAGAATGAACAATATGTTTATTATGATGCTAGTAAGGGTGACTTGGATGAGGTTTTGGTTTCTGTAGGAGATAAGGTTAGCGAGGGGCAGGCACTAGTCAAGTATAGTAGTACAGAAGCCCAGGCTGCCTATGATGCTGCCAGTCGTGCTGTGGCTAAGGCTGACCGTCATATCAATGAACTGAATGAGTCTCGAAATACCGCCGCAGCAACACCTAGCCTTCCGCAAGCAGGTCTAGAAGGAGCAACTGGACAAGCGCCAGCTCAGTCATCCGGTTCTGCCACAGCTGCTATTGATTCTCAAATCAGCGATGCTCGTGATGTGCGTGCAGATGCAGAAGCGCAACTCGAAAAAGCTCAAACCCAGTTGAATGCTGCTACGGTATTGAGTACGGTAGAGGGAACAGTTGTTGAAGTGAATCGGAATGTTTCAAAATCTCCAACAGGAAATAGTCAAGTTTTGGTTCATATCGTAAGTAACGATAACTTGCAGGTCAAGGGAGAACTTTCTGAGTACAACCTTGCCAATCTATCTGTAGGCCAAGAAGTCACCTTTACTTCAAAGGTTTACCCAGATAAAACTTGGAATGGTAAGATTAGCTATATTTCAAATTATCCAAAGAACAGTAGTGAAGCAAGCAGTAGCTTAGCTGGTTCAAACACAGGTTCTAAATACCCATATACGGTCGATGTAACTAGTGAAATTGGTGATCTGAAACAAGGTTTTACTGTCAGTGTCGAAGTGAAAAGCATGAGTAAAGCATTGCTTGTACCGATTACTAGCATTGTGATGGAAGAAGATAAAAACTATGTTTGGATTCTTGATGAAAATCAAAAGGCCAAAAAAGTTGAAGTTGGATTGGGCAATGCAGATGCAGAAAACCAAGAAATTACATCTGGTCTGACAGATGGAGCAAAAGTCATCAGTAATCCGACAGCTTCCTTGCAAGAAGGAAAAGAGGTGAAGACTGATGAAGCAACTAATTAGCCTCAAAAATATCTGCCGTAGCTATCGTAATGGTGACCAAGAACTTCAAGTCCTTAAAAACATTAACCTAGAAGTTCATGAGGGAGAATTCGTGGCTATCATGGGACCATCTGGTTCTGGTAAGTCTACCCTCATGAATACCATTGGTATGTTAGATACACCTACAAGTGGTCAGTATTTTCTAGACGGAAAAGAAGTGGCCGGTTTGGGTGAAAAACAATTAGCCAAGGTTCGAAATCAAGAAATCGGCTTTGTCTTTCAACAATTCTTTCTCTTGTCCAAAATGAATGCTCTACAAAATGTAGAACTCCCTTTGATTTATGCAGGAGTTGCTGCATCAAAACGTCGTAAATTAGCAGAAGAGTATCTGGAAAAGGTTGAACTGACCGAGCGTAGCCATCACTTACCATCAGAATTATCGGGTGGTCAGAAGCAGAGGGTTGCCATTGCGCGTGCATTGGTCAATAATCCTTCTATCATCTTGGCAGACGAACCAACTGGAGCTCTTGATACTAAAACTGGAAATCAAATCATGCAACTCTTGGTTGAATTAAACAAAGAAGGAAAAACCATCATTATGGTTACGCATGAGCCTGAAATTGCTGCCTATGCGAAACGTCAAATCGTCATCCGAGATGGTGTCATTTCGTCTGATAGTGGTATCGTAGAAAAGGAGGAAAACTAAGATGCAGAATCTGAAATTTGCCTTTTCATCTATCATGGCTCACAAGATGCGGTCCTTCCTGACCATGATTGGTATCATCATCGGTGTTTCCTCAGTTGTCGTTATCATGGCCTTGGGAGATTCCATGTCTCGTCAGGTCAATAAAAATTTGACCAAATCCCAGAAAAATATTCATGTCTTTTTCTCACCTAACAAGAGTACAGATGGTTCCTTCACCCAAAAACAATCTGCCCTGACCTTGTCTGGCGGACAAGAAGAAGATATTGTTGAACCACCAAAACCTCAAGAAGCTTGGGTCAAGGAAGCTGCTAAGCTCAAGGGAGTGGATAGCTACTATGTGACCAACTCAGCCAATGTGACCTTGACTTATAAGGATAAAAAGGTCGAACACGCTAACATGACCGGTGGGAATGTCACTTATATGGATGCGGTCGAAAATGAAATTATTGCAGGTCGTGGACTTAGAGCGCAAGATTATAAGGATTTCGCAAGTGTGATTATCCTAGATGAAGAACTAGCCAATAGCCTTTTTGGTTCAGCAAAAGATGCCCTCAACCAGATTGTTGAAGTAAATGAAATCAGTTACCGTGTTATTGGTGTTTATGCAAGTAAAGAAGCTAAGGCTGCAAAAACCTTTGGCGTTGGAGGGCTCCCGATTACGACTAATACATCTCTAGCGGTCAATTTTAACACAGATGAGATTTCAAATATTGTCTTTCGTGTCAATGATACTAGCTTGACCCAGACTTTAGGACCAGAGCTGGCTAGAAAAATGACAGAGATTGCAGGCCTCCAACAAGGGGAGTATCAGGTTGCCGATGCAACGGAAGCCTTCAACGAAGTTCAACAACTCTTTGGCTTCATAACAACGATTATTAGTGCTATTGCGGGGATTTCCCTTTTTGTCGGTGGTACTGGTGTTATGAACATTATGCTCGTCTCAGTGACAGAGCGTACCCGTGAGATTGGTCTACGTAAAGCGCTAGGAGCAACACGTAGGAATATTCTAGTTCAGTTCTTGATTGAATCTATGATTTTAACCATGTTAGGTGGCTTCATTGGTCTTCTGCTCGCTGCAGGGGTGACTATGCTTGCAGGTATTCTACTTCAAAACATGATTGCAGGAATCGAAGTAGGTGTATCCATCCCAATCGCCCTCTTTAGTCTAGCGGTCTCAGCTAGTATCGGTATGATATTTGGTGTTTTACCAGCCAATAAAGCCTCTAAGCTGGATCCTATCGAAGCACTTCGCTATGAATAAGATAATCAACAGGAAAAACAAGATGGACACTTGTCTATCTTGTTTTTTGTATGGATTTCTCTATCGAAAATCACTAAAAATGTGGTATAATGAAGTGTTAGAAAAACAGGTTTCATTTGCCTGGAAAGGAAATATTATGTCTGAAAAGAATTTTTATATTACAACACCGATTTACTATCCATCTGGTAAACTTCATATCGGTTCTGCCTACACAACCATTGCCTGTGATGTCCTAGCTCGCTACAAACGTCTCATGGGCTACGATGTCTTTTATCTGACAGGTCTTGATGAACATGGTCAAAAGATCCAACAGAAAGCTGAAGAAGCTGGTATCACACCTCAAGCCTATGTTGACGGTATGGCAGTTGGAGTTAAAGAACTCTGGCAATTACTTAATATCTCATACGATAAATTTATCCGTACCACAGATGAATACCATGAAAAAGTAGTAGCTCAAGTCTTTGAACGTTTGCTTGCTCAAGATGATATCTACTTGGGTGAATATTCTGGTTGGTATTCAGTTTCAGATGAGGAATTCTTTACAGAAAGTCAACTTGCGGAAGTTTTCCGTGACGAAGCTGGAAATGTAACGGGTGGTATCGCTCCATCAGGACATGAAGTGGAGTGGGTTTCAGAAGAGTCTTACTTCCTTCGCCTCAGCAAATACCAAGATCGTTTGGTAGAATTTTTCAAATCGCACCCTGACTTCATTACTCCAGATGGTCGTCTTAATGAAATGTTGCGTAACTTCATCGAGCCAGGTTTGGAAGACTTAGCGGTTTCTCGTACAACCTTTACCTGGGGTGTTCCAGTCCCATCAAATCCCAAACACGTTGTCTATGTTTGGATCGATGCCCTTCTTAACTATGCGACTGCTCTTGGTTACGGTCAAGACGATCATGCTAACTATGATAAATTCTGGAATGGAACGGTCTTCCATATGGTTGGGAAAGACATCCTTCGTTTCCACTCGATTTACTGGCCAATCCTTCTTATGATGTTGGATATGAAATTGCCTGATCGCTTGATTGCCCATGGTTGGTTTGTCATGAAAGACGGCAAGATGTCTAAGTCTAAAGGGAATGTTGTTTACCCTGAAATGTTAGTAGAACGTTATGGACTAGATCCACTTCGTTACTACCTCATGCGTAGCCTTCCAGTCGGTTCAGACGGAACCTTCACTCCAGAAGACTATGTAGGACGTATCAACTATGAATTGGCAAATGACCTCGGAAACCTCCTCAACCGTACGGTTTCTATGATTAACAAGTACTTTGATGGTCAAATCCCTGCTTATGTAGAGGGTATGACAGAGTTTGACAATGCACTTGCTAACGTTGCAGAACAATCAATCGCTGACTACCATACCTACATGGAAGCAGTTGACTATCCACGTGCGCTTGAAGCAGTCTGGGCTCTTATCTCACGTACTAACAAATACATCGATGAGACAGCACCTTGGGTCTTAGCTAAGGATGAAGCACACCGTGACCAATTGGCAAGTGTTATGAGCCACTTGGCAGCCAGCCTTCGTGTCGTAGCTCACTTGATTGAACCATTTATGATGGAAACTAGTCGTGCAGTTTTGACTCAACTTGGTCTAGCAGAAGTTTCTAGCCTTGAAAACTTGAGCTTGGCTGATTTCCCTGCAGGTGTCACTGTAGTTGCCAAAGGAACACCTATCTTCCCACGTCTCGATATGGAAGAAGAAATCGCCTATATCAAGGAACAAATGGAAGGCAACAAACCAGCAGTCGAAAAAGAATGGAATCCAGATGAAGTTGAACTCAAACTGAACAAGGAAGAAATCAAGTTTGAAGACTTTGACAAGGTTGAAATTCGTGTTGCAGAGGTCAAAGAAGTTTCTAAAGTGGAAGGTTCTGACAAATTGCTTCAATTCCGCCTAGATGCTGGTGATGGTGAAGATCGTCAAATCCTATCTGGTATTGCGAAATTCTATCCAAATGAGCAAGAATTGGTCGGCAAGAAAGTACAAATCGTTGCCAACCTTAAACCACGTAAAATGATGAAAAAATATGTCAGCCAAGGTATGATTCTCTCAGCTGAACATGATGGCAAATTAACCCTTCTCACAGTTGATCCAGCTGTACCAAACGGAAGTGTGATTGGCTAAGATTTAAAAAGGCTGGGACAAAAGTCCTAGCCTCTCAATTGTCTTTGGATTGTTGAGCAAGACGCAGTGGTTGAGTGGGCTCTACTAGGCTGATTTCATCAGCTTTTACAGCCCTACTCAACTGTGTGGAGGTGGGACGACGAAATCGAATTCTAACGAATGACCGATTTCTGTCCCACTCTCTTTTTTTGTAAGGTGTCGGTTGATAAAAGTGGCATTCTGCTTTATAATGAAGAAAAACGGAGGAAGTTGCCATGAAATACATTCCATTTGGTCAAGAGAAAAGAGAATTGTCCGAAATCGTTCTAGGCATGATGCGAATCAGTGACAAGTCGGTAAAGGAGGTTGAGGAGCTGGTTGAAACAGCCCTATCTGTCGGAATCAACGCCTTTGACTTGGCAGATATCTATGGTCGTGGACGTTGCGAAGGATTACTGGGTCAAGTGTTAAACAATCGCCCTGATTTGAGAGAAAAGATGTGGATTCAGTCCAAGTGTGGCATTCGCATAGAAGAATTTACCTATTTTGATTTTTCAAAAGATTATATTTTAGAGTCAGTTGATGGGATTCTACAACGATTGCAGGTTGATTACCTAGATAGCTTGCTTCTCCATCGTCCAGATGCCTTGATGGAAGCTGACCAAGTGGCAGAGGCCTTTGAAATTCTTCACAAATCGGGTAAGGTTCGAGACTTTGGTGTGTCTAACCAAAATCCTATGATGATGGAATTACTGAAGAGAGAAGTCAAACAGCCTCTAACGATCAATCAATTACAGCTAAGCGCAGCTTTCACACCTGGTTTTGACGCTGGTTTCCATGTCAATATGGAAGGTGACAAGGCAACTGTCCGTGATGGTAGCGTCTTTGAATACTGCAAGTTAAACGACATGGTCATTCAGGCTTGGTCAGTCTTGCAGTTTGGCTATTTTAAGGGTAATTTTGTTGGCAAAGAGCAATTTCAAGATCTAAATGAGGTTCTAAATCGACTAGCCTTAAAATACGGTGTAAGCCCATCAGCTATTGCCATTGCTTGGGTGTTACGCTATCCAGCTAAGATGCAGGCAATAGTGGGAACAACTAACCCTAAACATTTGATAGAAGCTAGCCAAGCAAGTAATGTTAACCTAACTCGAAAAGAATGGTATGAGATTTACCTAGCAGCAGGGAATGATTTGCCGTAAGGGGAAATTACATTTCAGAAATCACAGTCAAAAAGCCGTTGAAAAACGGTTTTTTGTTATAATGAAATTAAGATTTATAGATAACAAAGGAGAAAAATATGACATTTGAAGAGATTTTACCAGGCTTAAAGGCCAAGAAAAAATATGTACGAACTGGTTGGGGCGGAGCAGAGAACTATGTCCAGCTCTTTGATACCATTGAACAAAATGGAGTGGCTCTAGAAGTGACGCCTTATTTCCTCATCAACGTATCTGGTGAAGGGGAAGGTTTTTCTATGTGGAGCCCAACTCCTTGTGATGTCTTAGCGACGGATTGGGTGGAAGTTCATGACTAGACGAGTTTTGGTGACAGGTGTTAGCTCAGGGATTGGTCTGGCTCAAGCGCGACTTTTTTTAGAAAAAGGTTATCAGGTTTTTGGAGTGGATCAGGGTGAAAATCCTGATTTACAGGGTGACTTTCACTTTTTACAACGTGATTTAACGCTTGACTTGGAACCCATTTTTGATTGGTGTCCTCAGGTGGATGTTCTGTGTAATACAGCTGGGGTTTTGGATGACTATAAACCTTTACTGGAACAATCCGCCCAGGAAATCCAAGAGATTTTTGAAATCAACTATGTGACACCAGTAGAGTTGACCCGCTATTATTTGATAAACATGCTGGAACATAAACATGGGATTATCATCAATATGTGTTCCATTGCTTCAAGTCTAGCAGGTGGAGGTGGTCACGCCTATACCTCTTCTAAACATGCCTTAGCAGGATTTACCAAGCAATTAGCTTTAGACTATGCTGAAGCTGGGCTTCAGGTTTTTGGCATTGCTCCTGGTGCAGTTAAGACAGGTATGACCGCTGCTGACTTTGAACCAGGTGGTCTGGCAGACTGGGTAGCCAGTGAAACACCCATCAAACGCTGGATTGAGCCAGAGGAAATAGCAGAAGTCAGCCTCTTTTTAGCAAGCGGGAAAGCGAGTGCTATGCAGGGACAGATTCTGACTATTGATGGTGGTTGGTCTTTGAAGTAATATAGTTGATACTCAATGAATATGTGGAGGTGAACTATGAAAAGAGATGAGTTTGGATTCGTCTTACCCAATCTCTACTATCAGTTTTTAACGGAGTGTAAAGAGATTGACCCTTATGAAATTGGAGATACTGGTATCTGTTTGTATGCCAGGGAGGATCTTCAAGAGCGTAATGAGACTTATCAGATTGAGGAAGTAGAGCCAGATTACTTTATGATTGGACAGGAAGGAGACTTGGCTTACTTTATTAAGAAAAATTCTGATGATTGCATTTATGAAAATGACTTAGGAGTTTTAGGTTCCTTGGAAATGCAAAAAGTAGCTGCAAACGTCTATGACTTTATTGATAAGGTATTGGAAGAAAAATTGTAGAAAACTGAAGGGAGTAATCATGTTTAGAGTGCTGGAAGCAGATTCACCGATTTCAAAAGAAGACTTTTTGCAATTTGAGGAGATTCTTGGGAAGAAACTGCCAAAAACTATGTTGGGCTTTTATCTCAAGCACAACGGTGGTCAGCCCCAAGTAAGGGGTGTCCACGATGGACATCATCTCTTTCCTTTTAATTCCTTTAATTCACTTGATGAGATGAGGAAGTCTATGAAATGGTTTGACGATGATGCTGTGCCCGCGGGATTTAAGGGCACAGATCTTCTCCATTTTGCTTATGATCCTGGATCGGGTCACTATGCTCTTTCGCTAAGGGCAGAGGATTATGGCAAGGTTTACTTCTATGTTTTAGAAGAAAAAGCTGAGTTGTATGGTCAATGGCCATCTTTTGAGGATTTTTTGAATTCCTTTGTTGAAGAGTGAGACGAAAAAGGAGATGGGATGCGGAAATACCAAGAACTTTCACTAGAGCAGATCATCGAGCAGATGCGTTTGGACAAGTTATCATCAGATGATTTTTGCCTCTATGCTGAGGAGTATGGAGAACTGAGACTTAATAGCCTATATTGGGTATCAGATTATCCGGATGTCGTGGAAGACCGTGATGTCTACCCGACGGATGTAGTGGAGCAAGATCTCCAGCTAGTCTACTATGGATAGCAGTTGATTGATGTTCTTTCGGTTGCACTTGAAGAAAAGCCAGATGCAAGTCTCCAAAACTTGGTTGATGCTTTAAATTATTATAATCGGTACGATATCTTTATGAACTTTGAAAGCTAGTAAGCATACTAGATTTATGCAGTTTCATTGATAATTAACAAATACAACAAGGAGTTAAGAAATGATAGATTACGAAAACATAAATGAAAAAATTGCCCCTTTTAGCCTGCTTGTATATGATGAGGATCCTCAAAATGTTCGAGGGTCGCTCATTTATTACCCTGATGGAGAATACAGACAGGAAGTGTTTAACACTCGAGAAGAGGAGGGATTTGAAGGAAATGGCTACGATTGGGCATCCTTGGCTTTGGTATTTTTGGAGGAAAAAATGCCTGAATTAAGCGATACTATCGACTTTGATCCTGAAGGAAGTATGTTTTGCGCCTATTCTTCCAAGGTGGACGCCTTGGCTAAATTCGCTTTAGAATTTAAAGAATTTTGCGATGATATTGAAGCTATGAAAGACTTGTTCAGTCGAGCAGAGTTGGATTAGTTGACTAAAATCTCTTTAAATTATTTTAAAAAAGAATAGAAAGGATTTCAGATGAAGCTATCAGAAGTAGTTGAGCTAGTGGAAAATAATCCAGACCTACATCCCTATTTAGATAAAATATTAAAAAAGAATAAGAAGACCCAAGTTAGCTATCTCGAATCACTGAATCATCTGGCCTATTTACTTTATCTGGATGGTCAAGAGGAAATGGCTAAGGAATTATTAGATCGTATCATACAAGTTCCATTTGAAGGGAATTATAACACCTGGACCTTTGTTGATAGTTCTCTGGTTTTATTGGCCTATCTGGAAAGAGAGGCAGAAAATCAAGTACTCGTCTATAAAAAACTCCTTTTATCTCCATTAAAACAAGGGGAGGCATCAACTCAAAAAATTAGAAGGAGAGTTCATCAGAGATTTTTGAATGGTGATAGCTTGGAGCAAAAGCTTGCAAAAATCGAGCAAGCTTCAAGTCCTGAATCAGAAATGGAACGCCGTTTGCTATACTTGACAGATCTATTGAAGATTCACCTCTTTATTGCTGAGTCAACGTTTGAAGAGACAGATATCCAAGCAAAAATCGAAGAGAATATGGAGATACTAAAGAAGTATATCAAGGAGCATGAAATCTATAGCCTCGTTCCTTTTAAGGGATAAGGTAAGTTAGCGATCTTGGACTTTTAGAAAGAGTAGAATATGGAAATAAAAAAACACTTTGGTGTCTATGGCGTTTGCTATGAGAATGGGAAATTGCTTTGCATTGAAAAAACGAGAGGACCTTATCAACATCGTTTTGATCTACCGGGTGGTAGTCAGGAACTCGGTGAGGGGTTGACAGAAACCCTTAAGAGAGAAGTTCTGGAAGAGACGGGCTATACGCTTAGCCGTTACTTAAATCCTAGGATTTATGACGTGCTGGTTCAAGAAGAGGGGCAAGACTTCGCAGTACACCATATCATGGCCTTTTATGATGTAGTGCTCGATTTCGAGCGCTCTCAAAAATCCCTTCCTCAGGAGGTTCTTGATGGAAGTAATGATTCAGCAAATGCCATTTGGCTTCCTCTTGAGCAGATGACCCAAGAAAATGCCTCGCCTTTAGTATTAAAGGTGAAGGCAGAGTTACAAGGATTTCCTGAATTAGAACTGACAAGCTATAAGAATTGGAAGGTGAAAGAAAGGGATAATGGAACTATTTAAAACCTGGAAGAAAAATATGGTTCTCTATGGTCTTAAATCTCAAATTGGAACTGTATACCGAAACAGTGATGGGGCAACAAGTTTTTATGATATTGGGAATTTTCTATACCTAGCAGGGGAGCTAAATTCTAGATTTTGGGAAGATTTTATTAGGCAATATGGTTTAGATTATAAGATTATTATTTCAGAAGACACTAAGTGGCAAGATTTTCTGCGTCGACAAGTTGGGTTAATTTCTTTTACTCGCTATTCTTTTAAGGATAAGGCAAATTTTCAAGTTGAATTTCTAAATGATCTAGTTAGTCAGTTAGAGAAAGGTTACAATATTGTGCCTATTGATAATCATATTTATGACTGTTTTTCTGAGGAAGAATGGTCACAAGATTTACAGGGAGATTTTGAGTCCTACCAGAATTTTACTTTAAAAGGTGGATTTGGCTTTGTGATTGTTAAAAATAAAGAACTGATTGCTGGGATTTCCTCAGGGTTAGTTTACCAAGGAGCAGTTGAAGTGGAAGTTGCAACTAGACCAAACGAACAAGGAAATGGATTTGCTAAAAAGCTTGGTGCTGCAATGATTCTAGAGAGTTTAAATAGAGATACGTTTCCACTTTGGGATGCTCATAACGTGGCTTCTAAAAAAGTAGCAGAATTTTTAGGATATGAGTTAGTTGGACCTTATGAAGCTTTTGAACTAGAGGAAAGTGTCGTATAATGATATCTGATATTGTATCTTTTAAGACGAGGTGAATGAACATGCAAAATCAACTAGCTCTTAGTGGCGAAAAAATTGTTGAAAAAGTTTATCCCCATTTATTGCACCACGTCGGCTTGATTCGTGGGGAATACTTGTTGAGAGAACTAAACCAAAACATACTATTACCAAATTGTCAGCAATTTGTGAAAGATTATCTAGACACTATTTGTCATTTGTACTCAGATGAAGAACTCTGGTATCGCTTTTCAGAGTTAACAAATGCAGAAGCAAATATTCTAGACGGGACTAAAGAGTATTTTGACGAACGCCACCCCTTGTTTGGATACAGAGGTATCAGGCGTTTGTTGGCGTGTCCAGATGAATTTCAGGCTGAGACAAATGTTGTTACAGAAGTTTATCAAACCAATCCCAATCTGTCTGTTATTTTTTCTTTTGTGAACGATGCTGAACAGTTAAAACAAGCTATTAGAGTATTGCGTCAGCATGGTTTTACTGGAAAAGTTGGAACAATGATTGAATTACCGTCAGCTTATCTCGACTTGGACAGGATACTGGAAACTGGTATTTCAAAGATTGTAGTTGGAATGAATGATTTGACTTCTTTTGTTTTTGCCACTGTGAGGAACAGTCAATGGCATGATATGGAAAGTCCCATTATGTTAGAAATGCTGAGACAGATGCAGGATAAAGCAAGGACGAAAAAGATAGATTTCGCCGTAGCAGGATATCTGAATGCTTCTTTCATACAAAAAATGAATCAAATGGATATCAAATGTATTATCCATTACAGTTCTATTCCAGAGATTTTTAATTTAGAGATTGACCATCCAGATCATCTCAAACGTGTAAAAGAAGAAAGTAAAAAAATACAAAGGAGCAACCTATGACACCTCAAGAAATGTGGAATGCCTACAAGCAAATTAACCCCTCTATCGGAGATGAGATAGATGCCTGGGCTTTTGGGGTGGAAGCAGATCTCTTGGCAGACTTGGTTCTAAGAGGCGAAAAAACAGCAACTGCCTCAGCTTACGATCTTTACGCAGTAGAGGACGAACCCATTCCCCAAGAAGGGACCTTTGATATCATTTTAGATAGCCAAGATCAGGCTATCTGCATTGTCGAAATTACCAAGGTTTCTGTTCAGCCCTTCTATCAAGTGTCTGCTGAGCATGCCTACAAGGAAGGCGAAGGTGACAAATCTCTGGCCTATTGGCGTCAGGTTCATGAAGACTTTTTCAAAGACTGCTTAGGAGAAGCAGGTCTGACGTTTACACCTGACAGTAAGGTGGTTTTAGAAGAATTTCGTAAGGTCTACCCCTTGTAAAAAGCAGACATAAGAAAGTTTTGGAAATCATTATTCAAAGCTTTTTCTGACTTTAAATGATAAAACGAGCAAACAAAAAGCGGACAATCATGTCCGCTTTTTTGAATCTAACAAGTGAAGTTGTGGATAAAGTATTTCAAAGATGTTTATCTTTTGAATCCCTATTCATATCACTTCTACATTGGTTGATTATTTTTTACGATAATGTAAAACTGTTCCTACAGCTACGATAAGCATTGCAACACCAGCAACAGAAACAATTAGGCTATTACGTTCACCAGTGTTCGGAAGTCCTGGTTTGTCCCCGGTTGTTGAAACTGTTGTAGGTTCTCCAGTAGTTGTAGTGGTTGTTGAACCATTAGCTTCAGGAGTTGTTGTTTCCGAAGTTGAAGCTGTTGTATCTGCAGTTGGAGCTGTTGTCTCTGAAGTTGAACTTTCAGTAGTTGTAGTTGTTGTAGAGCTTGATT
Source organism: Streptococcus infantis (assembly GCF_047463315.1). GTDB lineage: Bacteria > Bacillota > Bacilli > Lactobacillales > Streptococcaceae > Streptococcus > Streptococcus infantis_AB. Next base: position 189,409 of record NZ_JASHEB010000005.1, read on the forward strand.
CTTCACTACTATTTTGACTAGTTGGCTCTTCAGGAGTTGTAGTAGTTGAAGTTGAAGTCTTAGGCTCTTCAGTCGTAGTTGTAGTGGATGAAGTTGTAGACTCAGGAGTCGTAGTTGTAGTAGTTGAAGTTGAAGTCTTAGGCTCTTCAGTCGTAGTTGTA
>NZ_JASHEB010000006.1:0-126424 GCF_047463315.1 Streptococcus infantis
CTGAAATTTTTTACTGGTTTTCATAGATTAGTTTTTATAAATAAGAAAGAGAGGGTATAATAGTATCCTCTCTTGTATCTCGTCTACTAATATTTTAGTTTTCTTCAGCCATTTTTGATTTGACTTCATCATATGATAGGGCACGTGATTCCTCTTCTACTGATTCAGGCATTTTCCCTGTTTCGTAAAGAGATTTGATTTGTGTACTATCCAATGTTTCATATTTCAATAATGCTTCTGCAATTAATTTATGCGTTTCACGATTTGATTGAATAATTTCAGCTGCTTTATTACGTGCTTCATTCAACAATGCCCGAACTTCTTCGTCAATTTCATAAGCTGTACGCTCTGAAATAGATTTTTGTGGAGTTTGAGCACCAAACATTGCATGATTTCCTTCGTATTGAACAGGTCCAAGTTTTTCACTCATACCATACTCCGTAACCATTGCACGCGCCATTTGTGTAGCTTGCTCAAAGTCGTTTGATGCACCTGTTGTTTGGACATTAAAGATGATTTCTTCAGCAACACGTCCACCCATCAAACCAGCTAATTGTTCTTTCATATCTTCTTTAGACAGCAACATTTGATCTTCTTTTGGAAGAGCAATCATGTACCCACCAGCTCGACCACGTGGAACAATTGTTACTTTATGAACGACACGCGCATTTGATAAGACTAACCCTACGATAGTGTGCCCGGCTTCGTGATAAGCAACCATTTCACGTTCTTTTTGGGAAACAGTTTTATCTTTCTTAGAAGGCCCTGCAATAACGCGATCTTCTGCCTCATCAATATCAGAAGCATCAATGACTGATTTGTTACGACGGGCAGCAACCAATGCCGCTTCGTTCAATACATTTTCTAAATCAGCACCAACAAAACCTGGAGTTTGTTGTGCGACTAACTTCAAATCCACATCTTCTGCTAGAGGTTTATTTCTAGCATGGACTTTCAGAATTGCTTCGCGTCCTTTAACATCTGGACGACCAACCAATACTTTTCTGTCAAAACGACCTGGACGAAGAAGAGCTGGATCTAGAACATCTGAACGGTTCGTTGCCGCAATGACAATGATCCCTTCATTTCCTTCAAAACCATCCATTTCAATCAAGAGTTGGTTCAAGGTTTGTTCACGTTCATCATTACCTCCACCAAGACCGACACCACGTTGGCGACCAACGGCATCGATTTCATCGATGAAGATAATAGCTGGTGCTGCTTTTTTAGCGTCCTCAAAGAGTGAACGTACACGGCTGGCACCGACACCGACGAACATTTCTACGAAGTCAGAACCTGAAATACTAAAGAATGGTACTCCAGCTTCTCCTGCTACTGCTTTAGCAAGTAATGTTTTACCAGTTCCCGGAGGTCCCTCTAAGAGAACACCAGCTGGGATACGAGCACCTAATTTTGTAAAGCGTTTTGGATCTTTCAAGAATTCAACAACTTCAACAAGTTCTTGTTTTTCTTCCTCAGCTCCTGCTACATCTGAAAAGCGTACTTTGATATCTTCCTTATTAGCAGCCTTAGCTTTACTGCGTCCAAAGCTCATCGGATTGCGTCCACTATTTCCTCCCATATTTCCCATCATAGAAAATAGGAAGAAGAATAAAATGGCAAATGGCACTACCGAAACTAGGATGTTAATCCACATACCACTTGAGCTTTCGTGCTTGACCTCAACTTGTGTTTGGTGTTCACCAGCTAGTTTTTGCAAATCTGCTACAGTAGTATCCGATGGAAGAATAATACTTGTAAATTTTTCTACTTTTGTTGCAGAAGGTGTGAAAAACTGAATACCTGTTTCCGGTTTTTCTGTTTTAGCAGTTTTATAGACACCAGACACTTCAATAACACTACCACTTGGTTGATAGGTTATTTCTTTTACATTGTCATTAGTGATTTCCTGCACCAATTCTGAGTATTTAATTTGTTGACTATGCCCTGCAGCCCTTCCAGCAAAGAAGTACTGGAATCCCGTTACTAGCAAGAAAATCATCAATAAATAAAGAAATGGATTTTTTATAAAACCATTATTTTGTTTTTGCATTCAACAACTTACCCTTCTATTTTGAGTAAACTTCCTCTTTCAATACGCCTACATAAGGAAGGTTACGATAATTTTCATTATAGTCTAAACCATAGCCTACAACGAATTCATTTGGAATTGTAAAACATGTATAATCTGCTTCAATTTCTACAGTACGTCCTTCTGGTTTATCCAGCATAGTAACAATCTTAACAGACGCTGCTTCTCTAGCAGTAAACATATCTCTCAAGCTTTTTAATGTTTGTCCAGTATCAATAATATCTTCTACAAAGACAATGTGTCTACCTTTAACATCTTGAGTGACATCTTGTTTGATATTGATGACACCACTACTTACAGTTCCACCATGATAACTAGAAACCATCATAAAATCCATTTCAAGATGAGTGTCGATATATTTGACTAATTCTGCCATAAAAGGAATAGATCCTTTTAAGATTCCAACCAGAATTGGATTCTTACCTTCGTAATCTTTTGTCAATTGAGCACCTAACTTCTTAGCTGCTTCTGTAATTTCATCTTGCGAAATCATAATTTTCTTGATGTCTTGTTCTAACATGATTTTACCTATCTATTTTTTCTATATAAAGTACAGTGTTCATTATATCATTTTTCATTTTTATACTCAAATCACTGAGTTCAATTCCTAAAATTGAACAAATCTTTCCGAATTGCTCAACAATAATCGCATTTTTTCGTTTTTCTGCAGGAATTTTTAAATCAATAAAAAGTCGCCTTACTTTTTTTCGATGACCATTTATTATCAAATAATCACCTGGCTGTCGATGTCGCAAAATCAATGATGTTTCACGGGAAACATTTATTTGTTGAACATTTTCACCTTTTAGAGGAATTCCAAATGAAAATAGAAAACCTTTATAAAAAACTTGATTTTGATAGTTTAACACACACTCACTACTATTTTCATCAGACTTTGGTCTGATTTTACTAATTTGAAAGTGCTGGTATTCTTTTATAAGTTCATAACCATTTTTTATATTATGGCGATATTGACTCTTAGTTTTTAAAATATGATGAATTTCTTGAAATTGTTCTCTTGTTACATTTAAATCAGCAAAACGACGAAGGTATTGTTGTAGTAAAACTCCTTGCGTTGCTTCACTAAAAGATAAAAACTGAGTTAAATCTTCTACATCAACCGCTTGAGATAATTCAGCCAAAGCAATTTGATAGTCAGAAACTTCTTTTCCAAACTCTAAAATTGCTTTTTTTACCTGAACATTTTCTTTTTCTAACTGTGGCAGATAGAGGTTGCGAATACGATTGCGAAGATAGTGATTTTCTTTATTCGTTGAATCTTCAAAATGCTCAATTTCAGGAAAATCCTTCTTATAAAAAGACAACAAAGGACGAATCAACTCTCCCTTATCAAATATTTGTCTTTCTTTAATAGCTGATAAATGTTGTAGTCTAACACCTCTAATCAATCGCATAAAGATTGTCTCAACTTGATCATCTGCATGATGAGCTGTTACAAGAGCTGTAGATGAAGTTTTCTCCATCACTTCTCTAAAGAATTCATAGCGAAATTGACGAGCATTCGCTTCTGAAAAATCTCCAGTAAAACAAGCTACATAAATTGGAACTCCAGCTTGTTCAGCTAATTTTCTTAATTCATTTTCTTCCTTATCTGACTCTGGTCGTTGTTTATGATTTACATGAGCTAAAAACAATTCAATACCAAGTTCTTTTTGATAGGTCAAAAGAAGTTGAAAAAGAAACATCGAATCCAATCCACCAGACAAGGCCAGCACAACTCTTGAATGCCCTTCAAAGTAACCTTTTTCTAGAAAATGATTTAAAAAATCGCGGTCTCTCATTTTAGGACCTCGTAGACATCCTTAGCAATTTTAGAAATAGTATCGTAATCAGAATTTTTGGTAAAGATTGAAATAACGAAAGGAGAATCTGTATAGACTATTCCCACATCGTGTTTAAATTCATCTGCATCCCCAATTTTATGGGCTACCTTAGCAGAAATATTCTTAGCAATCCGCTGATTATCAAAAGATGTTTGTGAAAGAGATTCTAAAACAAAACCATTCTGATTGTAAATAGATTCCATAACTTGACCAGCCATTTTAGCTGAAGCCATCTTATCTGTCACATCCCATTCCTCACCTGCGATAGTAGTCATCTCTTTTTTAAAGGCTTCATCTGATTTATTCGTAATATAATAAGCAAGAATATTATGAGCTACATTGTCAGATTCTTTTGCAGTTTTTGTGATTAAATCTTTGATTGTGTATTCTTTATTGTCCGCTGTTTTAGGAAGACTTCCGCTTCCTTCCGGTTTATAAGAACCAGGGAAATCATTAACTTCGGAAACATACTTCAATTTCGTGTCAAGTTGGTAATCACCTTGATTGATTTTTTCCTGAACAGAATAAAGATAAGGTAATTTCATAACACTAGCAGCGTACATTTTTTTATTTTCATTAATGCCAGCTTCCTTACCTGTACTCAATTGTTTAATATAAATAGAGAACTGTTCATTTTGATAATTAGCAGATAGCAACTCTTGTACTTTCTGAATACGATTATCATCATCGGAAATATAATCCGTCGAAATCCAGCCCGTTTGCTTGATATGTAAGAATTCACGACCTTCAGCAAAAACTGACATATCTGCCTCAACTTCTTGATAAGACGCTAAAGTAGACTTTAATTCTTGTTGATCATAAGGACTATTATAAACGACAAATCCCGGTTCTAGCCATACTCGTTTAGAAAAATCGGTTACGATGGAACTATCGTATAAAAGTCGTTTATCAGCCATTACAAATTGATTATTAGACAATTTAAAGACAGGCTGTCCTTGTTTATTTAATCGCCATTCTAAAACAGATAATTTTGTTTCTGCATTTACTTTACCCGATTCATTAATCAGGTCTTCTGTAGAATAAACTGGCGTCTCACCATAAAATTTTGGAGATTCTATAGTATCTTGATAATAAAAATGATACGGAGCGTGAGTTAAGGAATAAACTTCTTGCTTTGGAATAATAACTTGATTCTCAGTGCTTACTACTTGTACACTTTTTAGGAAAATAGGAAGTAGTAATATCACTAAAAATTTACGCATTCTTTTTCCCCTCTTCTTCTTGCAATCGTAATAGATGATTCTTTTGAGCTAACTCATCTAATTTTTCATCTGATTGACTTAAAAATTGTTCGATAATATCTAATAAATTTTCCATTTCGCATTACCTAGGAAGTAAGTCCGGAATTGTATAAACTTCCTCCCATGTTTTTGAATAATAATATTTTGCACGGGAATATTTAGCCGCATAGGATTCATCTTTTAGCTTAGTTGCTAAACTAGTTTCTTTATCCTTTTCATCGCTCAAGTCCTGATATTGTTTTTTCAAATCAGCTAGTTGCTGGCGACGTGTTAGTAATTGTTGGTAACTTTGTGCTAAATTGTAAGTTGGTAAGATGAATAGCAATATAATCAAAATCAAAACCCAACCCATAAAACGATTACGTTTTTGACGTTCTTCCATCATGTATTTACGTCGTTGGTGTTCATTTTGAATAAATGAATTATTCATTTGGACTATTTTTTTATACATCGTCTTCTACCTTTGTTTCACTGATGATTTCATACATTCCAGCTGCATCTTCTTTTTTTGTGCTATCTTTCATTTCGAGCACCTTTACAAGCAACAATTTATTTCCAAAACGAATTTCAACCTGATCATTGATTTTTAAATCAGTTGAACTTTTAGCAAGGATACCGTTTACCTTAATTCGCCCTTTATCTGCAACTTCCTTAGCTACCGTACGGCGTTTAATAATTCGTGATACTTTTAAATATTTATCTAATCTCATCTTATAATACCTCAAATTATTATTGTACCATTTTTCTCCCTTTTATAGAAGAAAAAAGGTAATCCCTAATGTGACTCTTTTAAGTCTTTTATCTTCGATAACGATTCTCCAAAGGTTAAGAGTCCTTCTAAAATCTCATAATCTTTTTTATTTCGGATATCAAATACAACTTCAATCAAACCTTGATTCTCAGAAATATTAGCCTTCAGATTTGTCTGAGAAAGAGCCTGGAAATAATCTTGGGTTAAAAATAGTTGTTGCGATATTTTTTCAAATTGAATGACAAGCTTATTATTCTTTCTTTCTACACGATTGACAAATACTTTATCGAGATATGCTTTGGCTAATCCAATTTCTAAGAGATAGGCAACTACATCTGGATATTCTCCAAATCGGTCTATCAACTCATCCTGTAATTCTTCATAGTTGACACGATTGTCAATCTGACGAATTCTCTTGTAAATTTCAATTTTATGGCGCTCATCTGATATGTACTCATCTGGAAGATAGGCATCAATTTGTAGAATTAACTCAGCATTTCCTTTTTCACGTTTCTTGTCAGTTCCATTTTTCTTAGCAATTGCTTCTTCTAGTAACTGAGAATACAATTCAAAACCAACAGAATCTATAAAACCAGACTGAGAACTTCCTAAAAGATTACCTGCCCCACGAATGGATAAATCACGCATAGCAATTTTGAAACCAGAACCTAATTCGGTAAAACCTTTGATAGCTTCTAATCTCTTTTCTGAAACTTCTGTCAAAGATTTGTCTGGTCGATACATGAGATAAGCATAAGCGATTCGATTACTACGACCAACTCGACCTCTTAATTGATACAAGGTTGACAAGCCCATGTGATCTGCGTTTTCAATAAACAAGGTATTAGCATTTGGAATATCTACACCTGTTTCAATGATTGTCGTAGTTACTAAAATGTCATATTCGCCTTCAATAAAATCAAGTAATGTATTCTCTAAACGAATTTCACTCATTTGACCATGAACAAAACCAATAGAAGCTTCAGGAATCAGTTCTTGTAATTCTGAAACCTTCTTTTCAATCGTGTCAACTTTGTTGTAAAGATAGTAAACCTGACCACCACGATCGATTTCTCTCAACACAGCATCACGAATCACACGATCATTTTGTTCAAGAACATAGGTTTGAACAGGATATCGATTTGTTGGAGGGGTTTCAATGACAGATAAATCTCGGATACCTAGCATAGACATATGAAGAGTTCGAGGAATTGGTGTAGCTGTCAAGGTTAAGACATCCACCTTCTTTTTTAATTCCTTAAGTGCTTCCTTATGCTTGACACCAAAACGTTGTTCCTCATCGATGATGATCAATCCTAAATCTGCAAATTCAACATCTTTAGACAAAACTCGATGGGTCCCAATCAAGATATCTACCTGGCCTTTTTTCAATTTTTTAAGTGTTTCAGTTTGCTCTTTTTTACTTCTAAAACGACTTAAAACATCTACGTTTACAGCAAATTGCTCAAACCTTTCTTTGAAATTACTGTAATGTTGCTGCGCAAGAACAGTTGTTGGCACTAAAACGACAACCTGTTTATGATCATTGACAGCTTTAAATGCAGCTCGCATGGCAACTTCTGTCTTACCAAAACCAACATCTCCAACTAAGAGTCGATCCATTGGTTGAGAAGTCTGCATATCCCTTTTAATTTCATCTATACTTCGAAGTTGGTCCTCAGTTTCAACATAAGGGAAAGCCTCATCAAAAGCAACTTGGTCTTCATCATCTTTTGAAAATGCAAAACCTTCAAGTTGACTCCTCTCTGCATATAACTTAATTAAGTCATCTGCGATGTCTTCAACTTGATTTTTAACTTTTTGCTTAGCTTTTTTAAAACGTCCATCGTTTAATTTGTTTAACTTTGGAGCCTTACCGTCACTTGAAACATACTTAGATAAGGTTTGGATTTGTTCTACAGGGATAGAAATTCGATCTCCATTTTGGTATTGAACACTTACGTAGTCTCTATGAATCCCTTTGATTTCAATCGTTTCAATTCCTAAAAATTGACCAATCCCATGAATTTGATGAACAACATAGTCTCCTTTTTGGAGTTCACTATAATCCTTTAATCTTTCAGCATTGCTAATATTTTGTCTTCTATATTTGCGTTTAATCTTCTTTTTGAATATTTCATATTCAGTGATGAATACAAGATTCTCATCCACAAAATGAAAACCATGACGAAGGTTTCCTTCAACAATATTGACAGTTCCTTTACAGAATTCATTCGCACTAATATTATCAACTTTTATGTCATATTCTTCTAAAATACTTGACAATTTTTTTAGTTCATTCTCGCTACTTGACTGAAGAACAATCGTATATTTTAATTTTTTATAGCGTTCAATTTCTTCTTTCAGAAAAGAAAATTGATTGAAGAACTCTTGCATTGGATATTGATTAAATTGATAAAGATGATCAAATTTTAGATTTCCAAGTCCCTTTTGAAAATTAGAAAAGAAGCTAGCTGGTAAATATTTTTTAAATTGACTTTCTACATCTGCAAAGTATTGTAAACTTGATACAGCTTTACTATTATGTAAATCCTCTGTAAAGTAGCTAGCTGTTTCCTTATCAAAAATATCATACTGATCCATGATTTTTTGAAAATCATCAAAGATAATAGGCGCTTGGTTCAAGTAGTCAATCAAGGTCGACTGTTTTTTATACAAAACAGATAAAAACTTTCGAATATCTGCATGAAAAACTTGCTCTTTCGTGCAACTAAAAACTTCTTCTAGGTAAGACTTTACAGTTGGTGACAATGTCTTGTCAATCTCTTTTTCTAAAAATTCCTGACCACGATGATAATCTTCAGCAGTTAGTAAAATATCACTAGCGAGATATATAGAAATTTCAGGGCGACTTTCCTTTGATAATTGTGTCTCTGCATCAAATTCTCTAATCCCATCTATTTCATCACCGAAAAATTCAATTCGGTAAGGAGAAATTTGTGATGTTTCAAAGATATCTAAAATATCCCCTCGAAGACTAAATTCACCTTGACTCTGAACTTGTGTAACTTTCTTATAACCAAGTGCAGTTAACTTATTTTTTAATTCTCTTTGTTCACACTCTTGTCCGACTTGCAGTTTTAAAACACTATCATCGAAAATCTTAGGATCAGGCAAGAATATACGACTAGCTGCCATGTTACAAACTAATATTCCTTTTTGAGATTTATCTCTTAGAAAACGTAAGGCTTCAACGCGAGAAAAAATCTTTTCTTGTGACGATACTAAAAATTCTACCATTGGTGAATCATCTACTAAAAATGGATAAACCATATCAGTACCCAGGATAGAAATTAAATCATTTACTAGACGCTCAGCTTCTCCATAAGTAGATGTCATCACTAAAATCTTGTCCTGATTTTTAGCACTACTTGCAATAGCTAAGGATTTTGCTGATCCTGATAAACCAAGTAGTAATTGTCTTTGTTTGAGAGATAAATGCCCATTCCATGATTGTATATGATTATTCTCTAAAAAGAATTCGATTAATGACATTCCCTTACCCATTGTATTTCTGCATTGTTTTTTCAAAGTTTTTCTCTTGTAAATAATAATTTACAGCATCGTCAACCTTGTCAATAGACTGTAAAATACCTATATAGTCATCCTTGTCAAATTTACTCAAAACGTGGTGAACAACAGACATTCCTTTTTTAGGTCTACCTATACCAATCTTTACACGATTAAAAACCTGTGTACCAATATGTTGGATAATTGACTTGATACCATTATGACCGCCAGCTGATCCTTTAGCGCGAAGACGAATTTTTCCTACTTCCATGTCAAGATCATCGTAAATAATCAGTAAATCTTTAATATCTAAACCATAGTAGGTTAATAAAGCATGAACTGCTTTCCCACTTTCATTCATAAAAGTTGTTGGTTTCACTAGATAAATTTTTTCACCATTAAGGAAAAATGAAGCTAATTCAGCTTGGAATATTTTATCGTGTGTAAAGGATACATTCTGTTTTTTTGCTAGTTGGTCAATCAACATAAAACCAACATTATGTTTTGTCTCAAAATATTTATCTCCTGGATTTCCCAATCCCACAAGTAATTTTGTCATTTAAATTTCCTTTCAAAAGCCAAAAGGGCTGGAATTTTTTTCCAACCTAATTGACACTATTAAAAATGTTGATTATACGTTAAAGCGGAATTCCATAATATCGCCATCTTGAACGACATATTCTTTTCCTTCTTCACGCAAGCGTCCAGCTTCTTTTACAGCCTTTTCAGATCCGTATTTAATCAAATCATCATAAGACATAGTTACTGCACGAATAAATCCTTTTTCGAAGTCAGAGTGGATAATTCCAGCTGCTTGAGGAGCTTTCATACCACGTTTAAAGGTCCAAGCACGAACTTCTTTTTCACCAGCTGTGAAGTAAGTTCCAAGTCCTAATAGATGGTAAGCTGCACGAGTCAACTTATCCACACCTGATTCTGTCAAACCAATGGCTTCAAGAAACTCTTTTTTATCTTCATCGTCTAACTCAGAAATTTCTTCTTCAGCACGCGCAGAAATAACCACTACCTCTGCATTTTCTGTTGCTGCAAATTCACGAATCTGCTTCACATAATCGATAGAGTCTGGGTCTCCAACAACATCCTCATCCACATTCGCTACATAAAGAACTGGTTTCGTGGTCAAAAGGAAAAGACCTTTAACTACTTTTTGTTCTTCATCTGTGAATTCAATCGTACGAGCTGATTTACCATCTTCAAGAACTGGTTTAATCTTTTGGAGAACGTTAAATTCTGCAACTGATTCTTTATCTTTTTGCGTACGTGCCATCTTTTCCACACGCGCATAGCGTTTATTAACAGATTCTAAGTCAGCAAGAATCAATTCTAGGTTAATGGTATCAATATCTGCTAATGGATCTACAAAAGCATCTTCACGACCTTGCTCACGCATGACATTTTCATCATCAAAGGCACGAACTACATGGACAATGGCATCAACTTCACGAATATTGGCCAAGAATTTATTCCCAAGACCTTCTCCTTTTGATGCACCTTTTACAATCCCTGCAATATCTGTAAATTCAAAGGTTGTTGGGACTGTCTTCTTAGGAGTAATCATTTCAGTCAATTTTTGTAGACGTTCATCTGGAACTTCTACCATCCCAACGTTTGGGTCAATAGTTGCAAATGGATAATTTGCAGCCTCTGCTCCTGCTTTTGTAATTGCATTAAATAGGGTTGATTTACCAACGTTTGGCAAACCCACGATACCTGCTGTTAAAGCCATAATTTCTCATTCTCCGTTCACATTTCAATCTTCAATATTATAACACAAAAAGGGAAAACTTGCTAACCCTCTAATTCAGTGTTTCTAGTCGATGATTTTATTCATTTTTCTTTCAAAATCATAGCGACTCATCATGACAACATGATCACAATTACTGCATTTTATTTTGATATCTGCACCTAAACGTGTAATTTCCCAACGATTGGCTTTTTTACCTGTAGACTTGATTGTACAAGCGTGTGGTTTTTTCATTTCAACAAAATTTCCAACTTGATACATACTACTCTCCTTTTCATATTTCTGATTATATCATAAAAGAGGTGAGCTAAGCTCAACCTCTTTCCATTAATTTGTACGAACTGGTGTAATCAGTTGCATGAAATCTTCATCTGTATCAGCTGGTACCAAGGTAAATGGACGAACTGCTGAAATGAAGCTGATTGTTACCTTTTCACTATTCAAAGCTTTTAGTGCTTCAATCAAGTAAGTTGGGTTAAAGCTAATAGTTAAATCTTCACCAGATACACTTTCTGTATCGATTTCTTCGTTTACTTTACCAACTTCTGGAGAATTTACATGAGCTGTAACTACTCCTTGTTTGATTTCTAATTTTACAGTTCCATTTTGAGTAGCACTTGATAAAAGACGTGCACGTTCCATAGATTGACGTAGATTCACAACATCAAAAGTCGCTGTCGTATTAAAATCTGTTGGAATCAGACGATCTGTATCAGGATAATTACCTTCTAAGAGACGTGTATAGAAGCTAATATTTTCGCTTCTAAAGAGAATTTGGTTGTTTGCGAAGAAAATCTCTACTGTTTCGATATCGTCCGTAAAAACAGCTGAAAATTCGCGTAGAGAGCGACTTGGGATGACAACATCAAAATTATCACTATTTTTTTCAAGTGTCAATTTCTTCTGACTGAGACGGTGAGAATCTGTCGCAACTGTTTTCAATTCTTGATGATTACTTAGGACAAAGTGTACACCAGTCAAGATTGGACGGCTTTCTTGTACACTAGCAGCAAAAGCAGTTTCATTGATAATTTTCTTAAGAAGTTTCGTTTCAAGAATTAGAGGATTACTTGCTGCAATTTCCTGAATACGTGGATACTGTTCGCTGTCTTTTCCTTTCAGAGTAATTTCTGATTTTCCACTTGTTAGTACAATTTGATGTTGTTCAATTTCTTTAAAATCAAGAGTCACATCTGGAAGACTTGATACTACATTGATAAAGAAAGAAGCTTCTAGAAGGATAGAACCTAAAGAGTTAATCAAAAGACCTGCATTTTCATCTTTTTGAGAAATGAAATTCTCAATTGAAATTTGACCATTTGATCCAATTAATGTAATTCCTTCGTTAGTCACATCAATTTTAATAGTTGATAAAACAGGAATAGCATTTTTTGAACTAATAGCACGTTTAGTAATATTTAATGATTGCAGGAATAAATTTTTGTTAATTGAAAAATGAATCATGGAATCTCCTTTATTTATTTTTATTATTAGAAGGTTAATAGTAATAGTAGGCTGTGTGAAATCTGTGGAAAACCAAGTTTAGTTTAGAAAAATCAAGAAGTTATACTTGTTTAAAATTTGTTAATAAATCAGTAAAATTTTAAACACTTATCCACAAGTTATTTGATTTTCTTTTTGATAGTTTCGATTTCTATACGTAATTTATCATCAGTTTCAATCATAGATTTGATTTTTGCATGAGCATGAATGACGGTTGTATGATCTTTACCACCAAATTCTTTTCCGATTTTTGGAAGACTGTTATCAGTTAATTCTCTAGCTAGGTACATAGCAACTTGGCGAGCTAGAACAATATTCTGAACACGTCTAGTTCCCTTCATCTCCTTAACGCTCACATCATAAAATTTTCCGACTTCCTCTTGGATTTTTTCAATCGGAATGACGATCATGGTGCTGACGCTTTGTTTTCGAGCACGTATAGCTTCAGATGCAATATCAACAGTTATAGTGTTGATTTGTTTGACTTTAGCCATGAGACTAATATCTTTGAGCGCACCTTCTAATTCACGTACATTTGAATCAAACTGGCCAGCCAAATATTCGATTGCGTCAGGTTGAAAATGATAATCTAAATCCTCTGTTTTACTATTTAGGATAGCGATACGAGTTTCGAAATCAGGTGGAGTAATATCCGTTGTTAATCCCCATGAGAAGCGCGTGACAAGTCGTTCAGGTAGATTTTCTAGTTGTTCTGGCCTACGGTCACTCGTTAAAACGATCTGTTTATTATTACTGTGAAGTTTGTTAAATGTATTGAAAAATTCATCCTGAGTTTGCACTTTATTTCCACTGAGAGATTGAATATCATCAATAAGAAGGAGATCTAGACTTCGATAGGTTTTTTTAAAATTATCCATATCATTCAGTCTTAAATGATCTAAAAATTCATTAATAAAGCTTTCAGCAGGAATATATTTTACACGCGCATTAGGATTTTTTTTGAGAATTTCATTCCCAAGAGCATTGAGCAAGTGAGTTTTCCCTAGACCAGGTCCTCCATATATAAACAGAGGATTATAAGTTAGTCCGGGATCTTCCGAGACAGCTAAAGCAGCAGACTTAGCCCAAATATTTCCATCACCTTGGATAAAATTATCAAAAGTATAGATGTCTCTTAATCCTGTTTCTGAATAGGGTATAGATTTTTTAATTTCTTCCTGTTGATAATTACTATTTTCAACATTGCTTTCTATATCGGAGGTATTAGAATCTTCTTTAGTCAATACATATTGAGCTTTTATTTCAGTGTCATAGATTTGAAAACCGACAGCTACAATAATATCATTGAGTTTTGTACTCCAAACCATTTCCATTTCAGATCTTGGCAAAAATATGGTAGCTACATTTCCCTCAACCTTTATTAATTCAGCAGGTGTTGCGTAGAAATCAAACATTGATCGTGTCAATCTCTCTTTAGCTAATTCTAAAATCTGATTCCAAAATTGTTTTTCTTTCAACAACAAACTCCTCCTTTTCTAAATGGTGTAATCTCAAACACTATTTTATCACATAGCAAACAATTTTTCCACAACTTGTGAAAAACAATCCACAATGTTTAAAAGGTTTATCCACAACTTGTGGATAAAAGGTCTAGATTTTGATTTAATAGACTTTTTCTATACTAATCCAGTGGATAAGTATGTGAGTTTAGAAAAATAAAATAACAGCCTTATTTCAGGCTGTTAATAAAACGTTGGTATTCTTCTTGATTATGAAAAGAGATAGTTATTTTTCCTGCCTCTTTTTTTTGAAGGACGATTTGGACATCTAATCCCAACAATTTTTTCAAATTTTCTTCTTCTTCTTTGATAAAGTGATCTTTTTCTCTACTTTTCTTCTTATTATTTTTTTCTTCTTTAAGTAGATCTTCCACCTGTCGAACCGATAAATCCTCAGTCTGAATGCGATTGAGTAATTTTTTTTGTTCGTCAGTAGATAGTTGAATCAGGAGCCTAGCATGTGCTTGAGACAATTTTCCAGTTTCTACTTTTGTTAAAATAAAATCAGGGAGCGTTAGCAATCGAACAAGATTAGTGATATACGGACGTGATTTCCCCATTTTTGCAGCAATGTCTGCATGAGTATATCCTTTATCAATTAAAGATTGATAAGCTTTTGCTTCTTCAATCGGATTTAAGTCTTCTCGTTGTAAATTTTCAATGATTGAGTGAACCATCATATCCTGATCAGATAACTTTTTGATGATTACAGGAACTTCTGTGAGCCCAGCTGCTATTGATGCCCGATACCGTCTTTCTCCAGCTAGGATTTCGTATCCGATAACTGGAGATTGACGGACAATAATGGGTTGAATTAAACCATTTTCTTTAATAGATTGGGCAAGTTCTTCAATTTTTTCTTTTGAAAATTCTTTACGAGGTTGATAGGGATTTTTTTGAATATCACTGATACGAATTAATTTGAATTCTTCCATATTTCTACAGTATCACATCTTTGATATTCTGTAAAGTAGGTTTACAAATATGTAAACTATTGATTTAAATCACTTGTACTCTTATCTAGTTTGATTGTAGTTTTTTCTTCTTTACCATTACGGTAATAAGTTACAGTTATTTCATCTCCAATAGAGTGACTGTATAGCGCATTTTGCAATTCAGTAGTAGATGAAATCTTGGTATCATCTACTTTTGTGATGACATCATACTGTTGTAAATGTCCATTTGCAGGCATGTTCTTTTGAACAGAACGAACAGCTACACCAGAAGTAACGTTGTCAGGAAGTTTTAATTTTTGTAGATCGGCAGTGCTAAGGTTTGTCAAATTAACCATGTGTATACCAAGAGCTGGTCGAGTTACTTTTCCATCTTTTTCCAACTGTTTGATAATATTCTTAACATCATTTGCAGGAATAGCAAAGCCAAGACCTTCTACGGATGTTCCACCATTAGAGGCAATTTTACTTGATGTAATACCGATAACTTGTCCCTGGATATTAATCAAAGGACCTCCAGAGTTACCAGGGTTAATAGCTGTATCTGTTTGGATGGCATTTGTTGAAATAGCTTGGCCATCTTCAGATTTCAAAGAAACGTGTCTGTTCAAGCTTGATACAATCCCTTGTGTAACTGTATTTGCATATTCTGAACCCAAAGGACTACCGATTGCGATAGCTGTTTCCCCAACAGATAATTGACTTGAGTCACCAAACTCAGCTACTGTAGAGACCTTTTCTGAAGATATTTTTACTACTGCAATATCAGAATAGGTATCAGAACCAACAATTTCACCTGGTACTTTTGTTCCATCTGCTAGACGAATATCAACTTTTTTAGCGCCACTAATAACGTGAGTGTTGGTTACAATATAAGCATCATCCCCATCTTTTTTATAGATGACACCAGAACCTTCACTGTTAATTTGTTCAGTATTTGAATCTGTAACAGTATCATCAGTTCCAACAAAGCCACCTTGAGAGTTTTCTGAATAAGTGATAATCGATACAACTGCATCTTTAACTTTATCTACAGCCTGTGTGGTAGAATTTTCATTTTTCGAAGCAGTCTGAGTGACTGCTGCACTATTTTGTTCTCCACTTCCCTGCTTTTGGTTGAACTGAAGAACAGCCAAACTTCCTAATAGACCACTAAAAAAGCTAATAAGAATAACTAGTAAAAGTTGTCCAATTGTTTTTGAAAACTTGTTTAAGTTTTTCATAGAATCCTCCATATTTGATTAATTAGTGAAAGTATAAAATTATTAACTTAATCCTAGCTTAAAAAAGTTTAAGTTTTTAACAATCTGTGGATAACTGATTAAAACTTGTGAATTTATTGTGTTTTTCACCTTTTTCATTTGTGAATAAGCTGTGAATAGAATGCGATTATGATAAAATAGAAGCATGAAAATAAAAATTGTAACAGTTGGAAAACTAAAAGAAAAGTATCTCAAAGATGGAATTGCAGAATACTCTAAAAGAATATCACGATTTGCTGCCGTAGAAATGATTGAATTAGCTGATGAAAAGACACCAGATCGTGCCAGCGATTTAGAAAATGAAAAAATCTTGAATTTAGAAGGAAATCGAATCCTTTCCAAAATTGGTGATAGAGAATTTGTTGTTGTTTTAGCCATTGAAGGGGAAACCCTCTCTTCTGAAGAATTCAGTAAACAACTAGAACAAGCTTCTATTAATGGTTATTCCACCTTAACATTTGTGATTGGTGGGAGTCTGGGTCTTTCTCCTCAAGTAAAAAATCGAGCGAATCTATCCCTTAGTTTTGGTAGACTGACTCTTCCACATCAATTAATGCGTCTAGTTCTTGTAGAACAGATATACCGAGCCTTTACCATCCAACAAGGTTCTCCCTATCATAAATAGGATTGACTATTCTCGATTATTTTGATAAGATAAACTAGTTAGGTCTCATAGCTCAGCTGGATAGAGCATTCGCCTTCTAAGCGAACGGTCGCAGGTTCGAATCCTGCTGGGATCATATACTAGATTTAACGCTGGGGTGACCCAGCGTTTTTTGTAAAAATTGACAGTTCAGGTACAAAAATGTGCAGTTGAGAATGATCACTTATAATATAAATCACATTTTGTATAATAGATTGGTAAGTTCATTTATAAGAAAAAAGAGAAAACATTATAGGGAGATATAATGGATTTATTGAAAATACTCATAGTTATTCTTCATATTCTTATTCTAACAAATAGCTATGAACTCATTTGTAAGGCAACAAAAAAAGAAAGATATCTGTTTATTTCTTGGGTATTTATATTACAGTCTATTGTTGAAATTTTATTCTATTTAACTTCTTTACATGGATTAGGAATGGAAAAAATTTCATTTACCTGTATTATCTTTGCTTATTTAATAGGATTTAAAAAATATAATAAGTTCAAGGCTATTTTTATCAGTTTACTATTGTCTCTACTATATCAAAGTACTCATACTTTTATAGCAGTAATCATATCCTCTATAACAGGTGTTTCTTTCGTAACAAAATATGAAGATTTCTTTTTTGTAGTAGTTTTATTGCTGACCTATTTTGTAATCAAAAAAATTATTTTTTATTTCCACTTGGAAATCAATTATTTTGATAAAGATTACCTCTATCCATTTTTTAAAAAGGTCATTTTTGCTTTCTTTGCTTTACATATTCTATTATTTATTTCAGACATGGTGAATATTCATGAACACTTTTATAGTTTTAGTAGTATTTTAGCAACAATTGTCTTTATTTGTTTACTACTAATCTTCTTTGCAATGAATGCCAAGAAGGTTCAAATTGAAAAAGAAATAGCCCTAAAACAGAAAAAATTTGAACAAGAACATTTACAGACCTATACAGATGAAATTGTTGGTTTGTATAATGAAATCCGTGGTTTCCGTCATGATTATGCAGGTATGCTTGTCAGTATGCAAATGGCTATTGACAGTAAAGATTTACAGGAAATTGACAGAATTTACAATGAAGTCTTAGTAAAAGCTAATCAAAAATTACGTTCAGATAAGTATACATACTTTGATTTAAACAATATAGAAGATACAGCTTTACGAAGTTTAATTGCACAATCCATTGTATATGCAAGAAATAAGGACGTAGAGTTTACACTAGAAGTAAAGGATATCATCACAAAGTTGTCAATTGATTTACTTGATCTTGTGCGTATTATGAGCGTTTTATTGAACAATGCTGTCGAAGGTGCTGCAGAAAGTTACTCGAAACAAATGGAGGTTGCAGTGATTAAGATGGATTTAGAAATAGTTATCGTGATTCAAAATTCGTGTAAATATACTATGATGCCTTCAGAAGACTTGTTTGAACTAGGTTTTTCTACTAAAGGTAGAAATAGAGGAATAGGCCTTAATAATGTCAAAGAGATTTTGGATCAGTATGAAAATATCATTTTAGAGACAGAGATGGAAGATAGTAAGTTTAGACAGATTATTAGATTTAAGAGAGAGTTTGAATGAAAGTATTAATTTTAGAAGATGTTATTCAACATCAAGTCAGATTAGAAAGAACCTTGGATGAAATTTCAAAGGAATTGAATATTCCTATTTCTTACAAAACAACAGGTAAAGAACGAGAATTTAAGGAATATATCGAAAATGATGAAGTAAACCAGCTTTATTTTCTAGATATTGATATTCATGGCGTTGAGAAAAAAGGATTTGAGGTAGCACAGTTTATTCGTCGCCACAATCCCTATGCAATTATCGTATTTATCACTAGTAGATCAGAATTTGCTACCTTAACTTACAAATATCAAGTATCAGCCTTGGATTTTGTTGATAAAGATATCAATGATGAATTATTTAAAAAACGTATCGAACAGAGTATCTTATATACCAAAAGTATGCTACTTGAAAATAAAGATGTTGTGGATTATTTTGACTATAATTACAAGGGAAATGATTTGAAAATTCCCTACCATGATATTTTATATATTGAAACAACAGGAGTATCTCATAAGTTAAGGATTATTGGTAAGAATTTTGCCAAAGAATTTTATGGTACTATGGCGGATATTCAAGAAAAAGATAAAGATATTCAAAGATTTTATTCTGCTCATAAATCATTTCTTGTCAATGTAGGAAATATTAGGGAAATTGATCGAAAAAATTTAGAAGTGGTTTTTTATGAGGATCATCGTTGTCCAATTACCCGTCTAAAGGTACGGAAATTAAGAGATATTCTGGAGAAAAAATCTAAAAAGTGATTGACAATTAGTAAGAAATTGATATAATGGTTATATCTGCTACAGATAGATGGTCCGTTGGTCAAGGGGTTAAGACACCGCCTTTTCACGGCGGTAACACGGGTTCGAATCCCGTACGGACTATATTATCCGCCATAGCTCAGTTGGTAGTAGCGCATGACTGTTAATCATGATGTCGTAGGTTCGAGTCCTACTGGCGGAGTTAAACAAAAAGAACACCAATGGTGTTCTTTTTTTGTCTCTAATTTGCATCTCCCAACATTTTCATAAGAAAGTTTGTCATTTCTTGTGGACTTTCTTTTTTTCCATGAGCAATCCAGGTTTGGCATACACCAAATAGTGCGTTTGTTAGATAAATACTGCTATACTCTAACTCAATATTGTTTAAATTTAATTGCATAAAGCGTTTTTGGAGGTCAGTGCTAAGCATAATGTGAAGTTTATTTCTCAAGAAGTTTTGTATCTCTTTTGTACCATTTTCAGATAGAAGAGCAGCTAGTAAAGGTTCAGACTCTAAGTATTCAAACACTTCTAGAATAGCATCTCTTTTATGATTTGCGTGTTTTTGAAAAATATACTCAAAGGTATGAAAAAGCTTACTTTGGTAATGTTCAATCATATCATACTTATCTTTGTAATGAGTATAAAAACTAGAACGACTAATTCCGGCTTTTTCTGCCAGCTTAATAGTGCTAATTTGATCAAATGGTTGTTCCGTTAATAATTGAACCATGGCGTTCTCAATAGTACGTTTGGTTTTTAAGCGTTTGTTGCTCTCTTTCATAGTTCCTCCTTGTGAACAAAAATAGACTCAGTGTCTAAAAATAAAAATTTTGACTTGTAAATAAGAATTTTTAATGTATAATCTATTATATCAAAATTTTAGACAATATGTGTAAAAAAGGAGACAATATGTTTAAAGAATGGAAAGCAATTTTTAAAAAACCAACCTTTATCATTGTAATGATAGGGATTTCTCTTATTCCTGCTTTATACAACATCATATTTTTATCATCTATGTGGGATCCATATGGCAAATTATCTGAGTTGCCTGTAGCGGTCGTTAATAATGATAAAGAAGCATCTTATAATGGAAACACAATGACTATTGGAAAAGACATGGTGTCCAATTTAGAGCAAAATAAATCATTAGATTTTCATTTTGTCAGTGAAGAAGAAGGTAAGAAGGGTCTAGAAGACGGTGATTACTATATGGTAGTAACTTTGCCAAGTGACTTATCTGAAAAGGCTGCTTCTATTCTATCAGATCACCCAGAACAAATGAATATTAACTATCAAACTTCTAGTGGACATAGTTTCATTGCAAGTAAGATGAGTGATTCTGCCATGACACAGTTAAAACAGAATGTTTCTGCTAATGTAACCGAAACCTATACGAAAGCTTTATTTCAAAAGATGGGAGATTTAAAATCTGGTTTAACGAAGGCAGCTGATGGAAGTGAACAATTGGCCAATGGGGCTAGTCAGTTAGCTGTAGGAAGTCAGACATTGTCTTCTAATCTTGATACTTTAGCTAGTTCAAGTTTAACCTTTTCTGATGGCACAAATCAATTTACAAAAGGATTGACAACGTATGTAACAGGAGTAAAGCAACTGAATAGTGGCTTAGGTACATTTAATGATGGTTTACAGAACTATACAAGTGCAGTTTCACAGGTTGACACTGGACTTAATCAATTATCTTCTAAGACTCCAGAATTAGTAGCAGGTGTCAATCAGCTAAATACTGGAATGAAGTCATATGCAGGAGGAGTTTCGCAACTGAATACAGGTCTCAATCAATTTTCAGTTGGTGTCAATGCTTATACAAGCGGTGTTGACAAGCTATCTATTGGGGCAAACCAATTATCTAGTCAATCAGATACATTGAGAAACGGTATTACCCAATTAAATAAAGGGATTAAAGAAATTTCTACTCAATTGAATACTTCATCTCAACAAAAAGAGGAAATCACTCAATTAGCAACTAGTTTAGATGAATTGAATAAAGCACTTCAAGCTGTAACTGTTTCAGATAATACTGAACTTAAAAGTACAATATCTAATGATTTAGCGAATATATCTACTCTTGCTCAAACTATTGTGACTAATAGTCAAACAGAGCAAGAGAAAACTCTTACCAATCTTCAAGCAACAGCAACTTATCAATCTCTTACTGATACTCAGAAACAAGAACTGACTGCAGCTGTTTCAAATAATTCTAATTCTACGATAGAGTCAGCAAAAGCAATTTTAACGACGGTAGGAGATTTAAAAGAAAATTTGGGAAGTGTAAACCAACCAGTCTCTAATCTTTCTACTTTACAGACTAAAGCAAATCAAGTATTACCTGTGGCGTCTAGTTCCTTGACATCTATGTCAAGTGGATTTACACAGTTGCAAAATGCTGTAGATAATCAGTTAGTTCCTGGAAGTCAATCGATTGAAAATGGAGTTAATGACTATACTAAAGGGTTGGATACTATTTCTTTAGGTGTAAACCAACTAAGTGAAAAGAATACAACTTTAACAACAAGTTTGGATCAATTGGTTTCTGGATCAAGTAAGTTGACAGAAAACTCTTCAACCTTGACATCTGGTTTGGATTCGCTAGCTGGGAAAACTCCAGAATTAGTAACAGGTATTGAAAAACTATCATCTGGTTCTAGCCAATTAAATAGTAAGAGTTCAGACTTAATTGCAGGACTTGATAAAATACAGCTTGGTTCAAGTCAATTAACAGATAAATCAAGTCAATTGCTTTCAGCTAGCTCTCAGTTAGGAAATGGAGCAGCAAAAATTGCAGATGGTGCTGGAAAATTAGCTGAAGGTGGAGCAACTTTAACTGCTGGTATTGAAAGTTTACAAGTAGGAACTACTGATCTAGGACAAGGCTTAAGAAGTGCTAGCAATCAACTAAAATCAGCATCAACAGAGTCTAATAATGCAGAAATATTATCTGAGCCTTTGAGTCTTTCAAAAAAAGATAATGATCAAGTTCCTGTAAATGGGATTGCTATGGCTCCTTATATGATATCAGTCGCTCTCTTTGTCGCTGCATTATCAACAAATATGATTTTTGCTAAATTACCTTCAGGTCGTCATCCTGAAACTCGCTGGGCTTGGTTCAAATCTCGCTTTGAGATAAATGGAGTTATAGCTGTTTTAGCCGCTGTCTTAGTCTATGGAGGAGTTCATCTTATTGGATTAACATCAAATCATGAAATGAGGACTTTACTCTTAATCATCATCGCAAGTCTGACCTTTATGTCTATGGTAACCGCATTAACGACATGGAATAGTCGCTTAGGTGCTTTCTTCTCTCTTATTTTATTATTATTACAATTAGCATCAAGTGCAGGAACTTATCCACTTGCTCTGACAAATAGTTTCTTTAAGGCTGTCAATCCTTGGTTGCCAATGAGTTATTCAGTTTCAGGTTTGAGACAAACAATTTCAATGACAGGGAATATTCATCATCAGGTAATTTTCCTTCTTGTAACTTTAATTCTATTCATAGGATTAGGTATGCTTGCTTATCAACCTAAAAAACTGGAAGAAGATTAAAAAAAAATCGACCAATTTGGTCGATTTTTTGTGAGTATGAATCATGTTAAGAATTTATAAATCTAATAATAGAATGTTTCACGTGAAACAATGAATATGTTGAATAGAATCAGATTGACAGAACTATCAACTAAAAATTCATAAGAAATAAAAAAACTCAGTTGGGCTCCCAACTGAGTTTTTTAAAGTTATACTTAATCTTTCCAAAGTTCTTTTACTTTTGCTTGTACTTCAGCATTTTCTAAGAATTCATCATAGGTTTCATCAATACGATCGATGACGCCGTTTTTAGATAAGACAATAATGTGGTTAGCCAAAGTTTGGATGAATTCATGGTCGTGACTGGCGAAGATGATAGATTCTTTGAAATTTTTCAATCCATCGTTCAAACTTGAAATAGATTCCAAATCTAAGTGATTAGTAGGATCGTCAAGTACAAGAACGTTTGATTTCAAAAGCATGAGTTTCGAAAGCATCACGCGCACTTTTTCTCCCCCTGACAAGACGTTTACAGGCTTGTTAACCTCGTCTCCAGAAAAGAGCATGCGACCAAGGAAACCACGTAGGAAGGTATTGTCATCTTCTTCTTTACTTGCAAATTGACGCAACCAGTCAAGGATTGATTCACTGCCAGCAAAATAAGCTGAATTGTCTTTTGGTAAGTAAGAGCGACTAGTTGTAACTCCCCATTTGACAGTTCCCTCATATTCAATTTCACCCATGATTGCACGAATCAAGGCAGTTGTTTGGATGTCATTTTGTCCAATAAGAGCTGTCTTGTCACCTGGACGCAAGATGAAGCTGATGTTGTCAAGAATAGTTTCACCATCAATCTTTACAGATAAGTTTTCTACTGTCAAGAGGTCGTTCCCAATTTCTCGTTCAGCTTTAAAGCTGATGAATGGGTATTTACGACTAGAAGGGACAATTTCCTCAAGTTCAATCTTGTCAAGCATTTTTTTACGTGAAGTTGCTTGTCTTGATTTAGATGCATTAGCAGAGAAACGAGCAACGAATTCTTGAAGTTGTTTGATTTTTTCTTCTGCTTTAGCATTACGGTCTGCTAGTAATTTAGCAGCAAGCTCAGAAGACTCCTTCCAGAAGTCGTAGTTTCCTACATAGAGTTTGATTTTTCCAAAGTCAAGGTCAGCCATGTGAGTACATACTTTATTCAAGAAGTGACGGTCGTGGGATACTACAATGACAGTATTATCAAAGTCGATTAGGAAATCCTCTAGCCAAGTGATGGATTGAATATCCAGACCATTGGTTGGCTCGTCCAAAAGAAGGACATCTGGTTTACCGAAGAGGGCTTTAGCAAGGAGAACCTTTACTTTGTCGCCATTTGCTAGTTCACTCATATTTTGGTAATGAAGTTCTTCTGGAATATTCAAATTTTGTAAGAGTTGTGAAGCTTCACTCTCAGCTTCCCAACCACCTAGTTCAGCGAATTCTCCTTCAAGTTCAGCTGCGCGAACACCATCTTCTTCTGAAAAATCTTCTTTCATATAAATGGCGTCTTTTTCTTTCATGATGTTGTATAGTTTTTCATTACCCATGATAACAACATCAATAGCACGCTCATCTTCGTAGTCAAAGTGATTTTGACGAAGTACTGAAAGACGTTCGTCTGGTCCAAGAGAGATATGCCCAGTTGTCGGTTCAATATCCCCAGCTAAGATTTTTAAAAAGGTTGATTTTCCAGCACCGTTGGCACCAATCAAACCATAGGTATTTCCTTCTGTAAATTTGATGTTTACATCATCAAAAAGTTTACGATCACTAAAACGTAGTGAAACATCAGATACTGTTAGCAAAGTTTTTCTCCTATTATATGTAATACTCTAATTCTACTAGAAAATCACCAATTATTCAAATTTTTATTTGTCAATTTTCTGTAAACAAAGTTGACAACCCCTTTACGATTGAAAGGGGTAACATCTCTATTGTTTCAATAAAAAAATTATCTGTCTTTTTATTAAAAAAATGCTATAATTGAAAGGAGCATATCAAAGGAGAATAAGATGAGTAAACCCATTATTTTAACAGGAGATCGTCCAACGGGGAAATTACATATTGGGCACTACGTTGGTAGTTTGAAAAATCGTGTCTTACTACAAGAAGATAATAAATATGACATGTTTGTTTTTTTAGCTGACCAGCAAGCACTAACAGACCATGCAAAAGATCCACAAACTATTGTAGAGTCTATTGGGAATGTTGCTTTGGATTATCTTGCAGTGGGATTAGATCCTAATAAAGCAACGATTTTCATTCAAAGCCAGATTCCAGAATTGGCAGAGCTCTCTATGTATTATATGAACCTAGTTTCATTAGCTCGCTTGGAACGAAATCCAACCGTAAAGACTGAAATTGCTCAAAAAGGCTTTGGAGAAAGTATTCCAACTGGATTTTTAGTTTATCCAGTTGCGCAAGCAGCAGATATTACAGCATTTAAGGCTAACTTGGTTCCAGTAGGGAATGATCAAAAGCCGATGATTGAACAAACACGTGAAATTGTGCGTTCTTTCAACCATGCCTATAACTGTGATGTTTTAGTAGAACCAGAAGGAATTTATCCTGAGCATGAAGGTGCGGGACGTTTACCAGGTCTTGATGGTAATGCCAAAATGTCGAAATCACTTAATAATGGAATTTACCTAGCTGATGATGCGGATACTTTGCGTAAAAAAGTAATGAGTATGTATACAGATCCAGACCATATTCGTGTTGAGGATCCAGGTAAGATTGAAGGAAATATGGTTTTCCATTACTTGGACGTATTCGGTCGACCTGAGGATGCTCAAGAAATTGCTGAAATGAAGGAACATTATCAACGTGGAGGCCTTGGTGATGTTAAGACCAAACGTTACCTACTTGAAATCCTAGAACGTGAACTTGGTCCAATCCGTGAACGTCGCCTAGAATATGCTAAAGATATGGGTGAGGTTTATAACATGCTCCAAAAAGGTAGTGAAAAAGCTCGAGAAGTTGCTGGGCAAACACTATCAGAAGTAAAAGCTGCAATGGGTCTAAATTACTTTCACTAATGGATAAAATATGAACTATAAAACTATTTCTTCTTTAAAATAAGAGGGATAGTTTTTTATTTATTCTCTTATAAATTTAATTGACAAATTTTCATAGAATGGTATGATAGATACAATACAAAAAGCGTTTAGCTCAATAAAGAAAGAAAAGAGGAAACTTCAATGTCTAATTGGGACACTAAATTTTTGAAAAAAGGTTTTACCTTTGATGATGTATTGCTAATTCCAGCAGAGAGTCATGTGTTGCCTAATGATGCGGATTTAACAACAAAATTAGCAGATAATTTGACTTTAAATATCCCAATTATTACAGCTGCAATGGATACTGTAACAGAAAGCCAAATGGCCATTGCAATCGCGCGTGCAGGTGGACTTGGAGTTATCCATAAAAATATGTCTATCGAACAACAGGCAGATGAAGTTCGTAAGGTAAAACGTTCTGAAAATGGTGTTATCATTGATCCATTCTTCTTGACTCCTGAACATACAATTGCTGAAGCAGATGAACTCATGGGCCGTTACCGTATCAGTGGTGTCCCAGTGGTTGAAACTCTAGAAAACCGTAAGTTAGTTGGTATTTTGACCAACCGAGATCTGCGTTTCATTTCTGACTACAACCAACCAATTTCAAAACACATGACTAGTGAAAACCTAGTTACTGCTCCGGTTGGTACAGATTTAAAAACTGCTGAGAGTATTCTTCAAGAACACCGTATTGAAAAACTACCTCTAGTTGACGAAGAGGGTCGTCTTTCTGGTTTAATCACCATTAAAGATATTGAAAAAGTGATTGAGTTCCCAAATGCGGCAAAAGATGAATTCGGTCGTCTTCTAGTTGCTGGTGCGGTAGGAGTTACTTCTGACACATTTGAACGTGCAGAAGCCCTCTTTGAAGCAGGAGCTGATGCTATTGTTATCGATACTGCCCATGGTCACTCAGCGGGTGTACTTCGTAAAATCGCTGAAATTCGTGCTCATTTCCCAGACCGTACACTGATTGCTGGGAACATCGCTACTGCTGAAGGTGCGCGTGCTCTTTATGATGCAGGTGTTGACGTTGTTAAAGTCGGTATTGGCCCAGGTTCAATCTGTACAACTCGTGTTATTGCTGGTGTAGGAGTTCCCCAGGTAACAGCAATTTACGATGCAGCAGCAGTTGCTCGTGAATATGGTAAAACAATTATCGCTGATGGTGGAATCAAATATTCTGGAGATATTGTAAAAGCCCTTGCTGCTGGAGGAAACGCAGTGATGCTCGGATCAATGTTTGCAGGAACAGATGAAGCTCCAGGTGAAACTGAGATATTCCAAGGGCGTAAGTTCAAGACATACCGCGGTATGGGTTCAATCGCTGCTATGAAGAAGGGTTCAAGCGACCGTTACTTCCAAGGTTCTGTCAATGAAGCAAACAAACTAGTTCCAGAAGGAATCGAAGGTCGTGTTGCTTATAAAGGTGCAGCAGCTGATATTGTTTTCCAAATGATTGGTGGTATTCGTTCTGGTATGGGTTACTGTGGTGCTGCTAACTTAAAAGAATTACATGATAATGCTCAGTTTATCGAAATGTCAGGTGCGGGTCTAAAAGAAAGCCATCCACACGATGTGCAAATCACTAATGAAGCACCAAACTATTCAATGTAATAAAAAAATCTCCTGTTAAACGGGAGATTTTTTTATTTTACAAAGATGTAAAGTTTAATTTACAGTCAATTGACCATTATCTACTGTAAAGACGCTCAAGTTATCAGGTAAGTTTTGAAGATGGTCTAAACTAGTAGTTGTAATAAAAGTTTGAATGTTATGAGAAATAGTTTCCAATAATTTAAGTTGACGAGTATTGTCAAGTTCACTCATGACATCGTCAAGCAAAAGAATGGGAGATTCTTTGGTAATGCTCTCCATCAATTCGATTTCAGCAAGTTTTATAGAAAGCACCAAGCTACGATGTTGCCCTTGACTTCCGAAACTTGCTTCCATTCCATTAATCATGAAAATCATATCATCCCGATGAGGACCAACTCCAGTATTCTTCTTAAATAAATCTCTGGTTCTACTTTTTTGAAGCGCTATATGGAAAGATTCAGCCAAATGTTCCTTGTCAACAAAGTTTACAGAAGGTTGATAACGGATTGACAGTTCTTCTAACTGACCTGAGATGTCAAAATGTTTTTTCTTGCCAAAGAGTTCCATTTTCTGGATAAAGTCAGCTCGATGAATCATTACACGACAGCCATATTCTACTAGTTGGTCATCAAGAACAGATAGGAAAGTCTCATCTATGTTTTGTGTAGATTTTAGATAGCTATTTCTCTGTTTAAGGATGTGGTTATAACTTGACAGGTCTGACAAGTATATTGGTTTGATTTGCCCCAACTCCATGTCAATGAATTTACGTCGAATGGCTGGAGCACCTTTGACAAGCTGTAAATCTTCTGGGGCAAATAAGACAACGTTCATATGTCCGATATAATCAGAAAGACGAGCTTGCTTTAAATGGTTTACTTTTGTAATTCGACCTTTTTGTGTGAGATCTATTTCAAGTGGTATAGTTGCCGTTTTTTTCTGCAAGATTCCAGAAACTTGTAGTTGCTCTTCTTCAAATTGAATTAAATTTTTGTCAGTCTTTGTTCTGTGACTTCTTGTTAGAGCTAAAAAGTAAATACTTTCAAGAAGATTTGTTTTTCCTTGAGCGTTCCGGCCAACAAATACATTTAATTTTGGGTTAAAATCAATTTCTGTATTACGATAGTTACGAAATTGTTTAATGGATAAGTTTTTCAGCCACATATTTACCTACCTGGGAAACGTGGTGCACTTTTTGCTTTTGGTGTCTGGTTCTTTTTGTCTGGTTTGTTTTGAACCTTTTTATTCATTTCTTTAACAAGTTTAGCTACACGCTCTTTCTCGATTTTATCTTGTTTAAATTCCTCAAGTTCTTCAGGATTTGGTTGAACTAAAACAATTTGAGTTTTTAAATCAGGAATGTCAATAGTATCACCAATTCTAATTTTTTTGCCACGACGATTTTCTAATTCCCCATTAAAATATACAAGATGGTCCGCTAAAAAAGATTTAATAGCACCTCCACTTTGGATGATTCCAAGATCTTTCAAAAGAGCTTGGAGAGTAATAAATTCTTCAAATAATTTGTATTCCATAGTTCACCTCAATCTTTGGTATTATACCATATTTTGCTTAAAATAGCGGAGAAGAAACCCGTTGAGTGAAAACGATTTTAATTTCAAAAGAGTCAAAGAGAACAAGAAAAATTTTCATTTTCATGGTATAATAGAACTCTATGTAAAAGGAGGTAAAAGATGGAGCTATTCCCGGGAATTGCAGTGCATTTTATCCAATCTAAAAAGTTTAAGACAAATAAAATAACCATGCGTTTCACAGCTCCATTATCTCTGGATTTAATCTCTGGTCGCATGCTAAGTGCCAGTATGCTTGAAACTGCTAATAAAGGCTATCCAACTGCCCAGGTTCTTAGAAAACATCTGGCAGCATTGTATGGAGCAGATTTGTCAACTCATGCTTATAGAAGGGGACAAAGTCACTTAGTAGACGTGAGTTTGACTTATGTTCGAGATGAATTTTTAAGTAAGAAAAACGTATTAACTGCTCAGGTTTTAGAATTATTGTATCAAGTCATATTTAATCCATTGTCAAATGAAGATGAATTTGAGAACAATGCCTTTGAAATTGAAAAAAAACAATTGTTGGCGAGACTAGAATCAGAATTAGAGGATCCTTTCTTTTTTGCCCATAAAGAATTGGATCAGTTGTTTTTCCAAGAAGAATCAATGCAGTTAGTTCCTAGAGATTTAATTGCCAGAATTTCTGAAGAGACTTCTAAATCTTGCTATTCAAGTTTTCAAAAAATGCTGAAAGAAGATAGAATTGATTTATTCTTTTTAGGTGATTTTAATGAAATTGAAGTTCTAGAAAGCCTGAAGAAATTTAACTTGACAGGTCGTAAAGAAACTGTAAACATTCAATAT
Source organism: Streptococcus infantis (assembly GCF_047463315.1). Classification (GTDB taxonomy): domain Bacteria; phylum Bacillota; class Bacilli; order Lactobacillales; family Streptococcaceae; genus Streptococcus; species Streptococcus infantis_AB. The sequence goes on from NZ_JASHEB010000006.1 coordinate 30,082, forward strand.
CAGCAAGGTTATTCAAATGTTCTTAGAGAAGGAATTGCTAGGAAAAACCTAGGTCAGTCTATTCTAGAAATGGGTTATCATAGCACAATTGGTTATGGAGATGATCAAAAGATGGCCTTGCTTCTCGTGAATGGTTTGCTTGGAGTTTACCCGCACTCTAAATTGTTTACCCAAGTTAGGGAGAAGGAAGGGTTGGCCTACACTGTTTTTAGTCACTTGGATCTCTTTAGTGGATTTTTAAGATTGTTTGCTGGGATAAATCGTCAAAACCGAAACAAGGTAAGAAAATTGATGAATGATCAATTGTTAGCTATCAAAAATGGTAGATTTACAGATGCTGAAGTTAATCAAACTAAGGAAATGATTCGTAGGACGATGTTGTTGAGTCAGGATAATCAAGATTCGATTATAGATAGAGAATGCTTAAGCCTCTTTTTTGGTAAATCGGTTTTAGACCTGGATACTTTGATAGGGAGACTAGAGCAAGTTGACAAGGATGAAATCTGTAGGGCGGCATCTAGTTTGAAATTGCAGGCTATCTATTTTATGGAAGGGGCAGAATGACTAGAGTTACTTTTCAAGAGAAATATTATCCTGCTGTAAAGGAAACTCTTTATCAAGCAAAATTAGAAAACGGATTGACAGTTTCTTTACTTCCTAAAAATGATTTTAACGAAGTTTATGGTGTAGTAACTGTCTACGTTGGTTCAGTTGACACTGAGTTTACAGCTAGAGATAGTAAAAAGAAAACATATCCTAAGGGGATTGCTCATTTTTTAGAACATAAACTTTTTGAAAGAGAAAATTCTGAAGATATCATGGCTGCATTTACCAAATTAGGTGCAGATAGTAACGCCTTTACAAGCTTTACAAATACAAGTTATCTTTTTTCAACCTCTGACAATGTCGCTGAGTGTTTGGAATTGCTTGACGAGCTTGTTACTAGCTTTAACATTACTGAAGAATCTGTCGAACGAGAAAAGGATATTATTCAACAAGAACGCGAAATGTATCAGGATGATCCTGATTCTTGCTTGTTCTTTAAAACACTGGCAAATCTATATCCGGAAACTCCACTAGCTTCAGATATTGTTGGGACTGAAGATTCGATAGAAGATATTAGTTTAGAGGATCTACGGGACAATTTTGATGAATTTTACACTCCTGTCAATAGCCAAATTTTCCTCGTTGGAAATTTTGATTTAGAGTTGATACAGAATTATTTCTTGCAAAAGGATGTTGGAGGTTGTATAGTTCAAAATCCAAAAGAACCAATCGCTTTACACCCTGTAAAGAAGGTTGAGAGCATTCGTAGGGATGTTGCATCACCTAAATTAGCAATAGGAGTTCGAACGAATTCTGATATGGGGCATCAGGACTGCTATCGATATAGCGTTCTATTAAGAGCGTTATTTACGATGATGTTTGGTTGGACCTCTAAAAGATTTCAGAGTTTGTATGAAACTGGAAAATTAGATTCTTCATTATCTTTAGAAGTTGAGATCAATCGACGTTTTAACTTTTTGATGCTGACAATGGACACAAAGGAACCTGTTGCTATTTCGCATCAATTCCGAAAGGCAATTAAGAATTTTGCTACAGATTCGGATGTATCAGAGGAACATCTTGATTTGATCAAAAGTGAAATTTATGGAGAATTTATCCATAGTATGAACTCTTTAGAGTTTATTGCGACCCAATATCAGTCACATTCTGAAGAAACAACCCTGTTTGATTTACCAAAGATTATACAGGAAATGACCTTGGATGATGTTCTTGAGGTAGGACATCATTTTATCGACAATAGTGAAATAGTTGAATTTACAATTTTTCCACTATAGCCATTGAAATATAAAATAAACTAGAAAGAAGGCATGGTAAGTATGAGAAAAAAAACAATTGGTGAAGTGTTACGTTTAGCAAGAATTAATCAAGGTTTGAGTTTAGAGGAATTGCAGCGCAAGACAGACATTCAACTGAATCTGCTTGAGGCTTTAGAATCAGATGATTTCGACCAATTGCCAAGCCCTTTTTATACACGTTCTTTTTTGAGGAAGTATGCTTGGGCAGTTGAGTTGGATGAAAATCTTGTTTTAGACGCATATGATTCAGGGAGTATGATTACCTATGAGGAAGTTGATGTTGATGAGATAGAACTATCAGGTCGTAGACGTTCTAATCGCAAGAAACGTTCCTTGCTCCCTCTGTTTTACTTTATTCTCTTCTCCTTATCTATTATAATTTTTGTTTCTTATTATGTTTGGAATTACATTCAAACACAACCGACAGCAACAACTTCAGCTAACTATAATGTTGTGACTACGACAACAAGTGCAACAAGTAGTGAAACAACAACTAGCAATCAAACCACTAGCCCATCAAGTTCGAGCGACGCATCAACTGTGACGGTTTCTGGTCAGGGAGATGTTATATCGGTAGAATATAAAACTGCTAAAGATACTGCCGAACTTCAACTATCTGTAACGGATGCAACAAGTTGGGTTAGTGTTTCAGATACTGAATTGGCTGGAGGAACTACTCTTGAGCCTAATAATAAGATGGCCAAAACAACAGTTTCTAAAGGCTCTCCAGTAACTATCACATTAGGCGTTGTCAAAGGCGTGAAAATCAAGATCGATAATCAGGAAATTGATACTTCGAAATTAACTGGTCAAACTGGCTGGATTACATTGAAATTAAGTTCAAATTAAGGAAGGATAACATGAAAAAAGAGAATATTCCTAACATACTTACGCTTGGTAGAATTTTATTTATTCCGATTTTTGTTCTCCTTCTATCATTTGGACAGTCTCCTGTGTTACATAAAATAGCAGCAATTATTTTTGCCATTGCCAGTATCACTGACTATCTAGATGGCTATTTAGCAAGAAAATGGCAAGTAGTTAGCAATTTTGGGAAATTCGCAGATCCAATGGCAGATAAGTTGTTAGTTATGTCGGCCTTTATCATGCTAGTAGGTTTAAATATGGCTCCTGCTTGGGTAGTAGCTGTAATCATTTGCCGAGAACTTGCTGTTACTGGGTTGCGCCTACTCTTAGTTGAAACTGGTGGAACTGTTTTAGCTGCAGCAATGCCAGGAAAAATAAAAACATTTAGCCAGATGTTTGCGATTATCTTCTTGTTATTTCATTGGAATTTACTTGGTCAGATAACTCTTTATATCGCTTTGTTCTTTACAGTTTATTCTGGTTATGATTACTTCAAGGGAAGCGCGTATTTGTTTAAAGGAACCTTTCGCTAGATATGGAATCGATTATTGAAATTAAGAATCTGTCATTTCGATATCAGACAGATCAAGAACACTATGATGTTCATAACACTTCGTTTCACGTGAAACGTGGAGAATGGTTGTCTATCGTTGGTCATAATGGTAGTGGAAAATCAACAACTGTTCGCTTGATTGACGGTTTGCTAGAAGCGGAATCTGGAGAAATTTGGATAGACGGTGATTGCCTAACTCCGGAAAACGTCTGGGAAAAAAGACGTAAGATTGGTATGGTATTTCAAAATCCTGATAACCAATTCGTGGGGGCAACCGTAGAAGATGACGTTGCTTTTGGGCTTGAAAATCAAGGGATTCCACTTGAAGAGATGAAGAAGCGAGTTTCTGAAGCTCTGTCATTAGTTGGGATGGCTGAATTTTCTAAAAAGGAACCAGCTCGCTTGTCAGGTGGCCAAAAACAGAGAGTGGCTATCGCAGGAGTTGTTGCTCTGCAACCAGACATTTTAATTTTGGATGAAGCTACAAGCATGTTGGATCCAGAGGGACGACTTGAGTTGATTAAGATCGTCCAAAAGATTCGTCAAGATCACCAAATGACAGTGATCTCCATTACGCATGATTTAGATGAGGTGGCCATGAGTGACCGTGTTTTGGTGATGAAAAAAGGAGAGGTCGAGTCAACAAGCACTCCTAGAGAATTATTCTCTAGGTCAGATTTAGATCAAATTGGTTTAGATCAACCCTTTGTCAACCAATTAAAAGAATCGCTACGTACTAGTGGCTTGAAATTACCAGAGCACTACCTGACCGAAGAGGAGCTCGAGGAGGCTTTATGGGAATTATTCTAGACAATGTGAGTTATACGTATCAGGAAGGAACACCCTTTGCCTCAGCTGCCTTGTCCGATGTTAATTTGTCAATAGAGGATGGATCTTATACAGCAATTATTGGGCATACAGGAAGTGGGAAATCCACAATTTTGCAGCTTTTGAATGGGCTGCTAGTTCCTACGGAGGGAAGTGTTCGTGTTTTTGATACATTGATTACACCAACATCAGTTAATAAGCAAATTCGTCAAATTCGCAAACAAGTTGGGTTGGTATTTCAGTTTGCAGAAAATCAAATCTTTGAGGAGACAGTCTTAAAAGATGTGGCTTTTGGACCTCAAAATTTTGGAGTTTCTGTAGAAGAGGCAGAAGCTATTGCGCGTGAAAAACTAGCTTTAGTAGGAATTGATGAGTCACTCTTTGAACGAAGCCCGTTTGAACTTTCAGGCGGACAAATGAGAAGGGTTGCGATTGCTGGTATTTTGGCGATGGAGCCTAGCATTTTGGTCTTAGATGAGCCAACAGCTGGTTTGGATCCAATTGGTCGAAAAGAGTTAATGGCCTTGTTTAAAAAACTTCATCAGGAAGGAATCACGATTGTTTTAGTGACTCATCTGATGGATGACGTGGCCGAATTTGCTGACCAAGTTTATGTGATGGAAAAAGGAAAGTTGGTCAAGAGTGGGAACCCAAGTCTTGTTTTTCAAAATGTCGAATTCATGGAAGAAATCCAATTAGGTGTTCCAAAAATCACAAGATTTGCTCAAAGGCTAGCTGAACGAGGAGTTTCTTTTAAACAATTGCCGATAACGATAGAGGAGTTTAAGGAGTTCATCAATGGATAACATGATTTTAGGTCGTTACATACCAGGAAATTCGATTGTTCATCGTTTGGATCCTCGTAGTAAGTTAGTAGCGATGATTTTATTAATTTTGATTGTTTTTTGGGCCAATAATCCAATAACAAATTTGATCCTTTTCGTTGCAACTGGCATTTTTGTAGCTTTATCAGGAGTTCCCTTATCTTTTTTCATAAAAGGTTTGCGGTCTATGTTTTTTCTGATCGCCTTTACAACACTTTTTCAACTTTTCTTTATTTCTGGTGGTCAAGTCCTATTCGAGATGGGGTTTATTAAAATCACGAGTCATGGCATTGAGCAGGCGGGAATCATTTTTTGCCGATTTGTGTTGATTATCTTTTTCTCAACTTTGCTTACCTTGACAACCATGCCATTAAGCTTGGCTACAGCGGTTGAATCCTTGCTTGGACCCTTGAAAAGATTTAAGGTTCCTGTTCATGAAATCGGGCTTATGTTGTCTATGAGTTTACGTTTTGTACCAACCTTAATGGATGATACGATTCGCATTATGAACGCTCAAAAGGCGCGTGGTGTAGATTTTGGAGAAGGAAATGTAATCCAAAAAGTTAAGGCTATGATACCTATTTTGATTCCTTTATTCGCTACAAGTTTGAAACGAGCAGATTCTCTTGCTACAGCTATGGAAGCTAGAGGGTATCAAGGTGGGAATGGACGTAGTCAATATCGACAGTTGAAATGGATGAATAAAGATAGTGTAGCTCTATTACTTATTTGTGTCTTGGGTGGTATTCTATTTTTGTTGAAATCCTAAAGTGAAATATAGAATGAGATAGGGTAGAGGTATGAATCGTTTTAAAAAATCAAAATATATCATTGTTCTATTTGTCGTTATACTAGTAGTTTCTGTTTTTTTAGTGACGACACAATCAAGTACAGTTGTGACAAAAGCTGGAGATGGCATTTCTCTGATAGATAGAATTGTACAGAAACCATTTCAATGGTTAGAATCTACAAAGTCAGATTTAGGAAATTTGACGAGAGCTTATAATGAGAATGAGACTCTTAAAAAAGAACTCTATCAAATGGAAAAAGAAACAAATGAAGCAGACAGTCTGAAGGAAGAAAATGAACAATTACGTCAATTGTTAGACATGAAGTCAAAATTAAACGCGACCAAACTAATTGCTGCAGATGTCATCATTAGAACTCCTGCGGCTTGGAAACAAGAACTAACAATTAATGTTGGTTCCCAACAAGGTGTAACAACTAGTATGCTCGTTGTTTCTGGTGGAGGGTTGGTTGGAAGCGTTGAAAAAGTAGAGGATAGCTCAACCATAGTCAATTTATTAACAAATGCTGAAAATACAGAGAAGATTTCTGTTAAAATCCAGCATGGTTCTAGTAGCATTTATGGTATCATCATTGGTTATGATAAGGAAAAGGATCTTCTAAAAATTAGTCAATTAAATAGCAATAGCGACATTAGTCAGGGAGACAAAGTGGTAACTGGAGGTTTGGGAAATTTTAATGCTACAGATATCCCTGTAGGAGAAGTCGTATCAGTGACACATAGTACGGACTATCTAACAAGAGAAGTCATGGTTAAATTGCATGCGGATCCAATGAACCTTAAGGTTGTAGAGTTAGTGGGGAATCCATCATGAGACTTTTTAAGCAGATAGGAATGTTTGTACTATTGCCCTTGATTATCTTGATTGATAGCCATTTAGGGCAGTTTGTAAATAGTTTTTTCCCACATATACAAATTGTTAGCCACTTTATTTTTATCTTCTTATTATTTGAAACGATAGAAGTATCTGAGTATCTGTTTTTAGCTTATTGCCTAGTTGTAGGACTTGTATACGATATTTATTTCTTCCATTTGATTGGAATAGCTAGTCTACTATTTGTAATTATTGGAGCAATAGTGTATAAAAGCAACTCAGTTATTTTGTCAAATAGATGGACTCGAGTACTTGCCGTTTTAATGATGACTTTTATATTTGAGTTTGGCAGTTTTATGTTGGTAGAGGCGGTTGGACTAACAGCCGAGAATCTACCTGTTTTTATAGTTTATAGTCTGGGTCCTACTATGATATTGAATTTTATATGGATGTTAGTTTTCCAATATATTTTTGAAAAAATATATCTATGAGAAAGAAACAAAACTGTAATAAAGGCGTAATATTTATTAGGCCTTTTTTTGATATACTAGTATTGTCTTTTTAAAGAAGGAGTATTTACACTATGAAGAAAAAAATTCTAGCATCACTCTTATTAAGTACAGTATTAGTTTCACAAGGAGCTGTACTTTCAAGTGTCCAAGCCAATACAACAGATGAAAAAATTGCTGCTCAAGATAGCAAAATCAGTGAATTGACAACACAACAAAAGGAAGCTCAAAAACAAGTTGATGAGATTCAAACTCAAGTAACAGCTATTCAAACGGAACAAGAAAAGTTGCAAGCTGAGAATGAAAAACTTCAAGAAGAGTCTAAAAAACTTGAAGGTGAAATCACAGAGCTTTCAAAAAATATCGTAGCTCGTAATGAATCGCTTGAAAACCAAGCTCGTAGTGCACAAACTAACGGAACTGCTACAAGCTACATTAATACAATTATTAACTCTAACTCAATCACAGAAGCTATTTCTCGTGTAGCAGCTATGAGTGAAATTGTCTCAGCAAATAATAAAATGTTGCAACAACAAAAAGAAGATAAAAAAGCTATCTCTGAAAAACAAGTTGCAAACAATGATGCAATCAACACAGTTATTGCCAACCAACAAACACTTGCTGATGACGCTCAAGCCTTGACAACAAAACAGGCAGAATTGAAAGCCGCTGAGTTGAATCTTGCAGCAGAAAAAGCTACCGCAGAAAGTGAAAAAGCTACTTTATTAGAGCAAAAAGCAGCAGCTGAAGCAGAAGCTAAGGCAGCAGCTGAAGCAGAAGCAGCATACAAAGCGAAACAAACAAGTCAACAACAAACAGTTGCTGCTTCAGCAAATACAACCTTTGCAGCACAAGTACAAGCAACTTCAAGCTCATCATCAGACGATGATTCAAGCTACACACCTGCAGTAACTCCTGTAAGCCAACGTCCTACATATAGTACAAACGCTTCAAGTTATCCAACAGGTGAATGTACATGGGGAGCTAAAACATTGGCACCTTGGGCTGGAGATTACTGGGGTAACGGAGCGCAGTGGGCAACAAGTGCAGCTGCAGCAGGTTTCCGTACTGGTTCTCAACCACAAGTTGGTGCGATTGCATGTTGGAATGATGGTGGCTATGGACACGTAGCGGTTGTTACAGCTGTTTCATCATCATCAAGTATCCAAGTATCAGAATCTAATTACGGTGGAGATCGTACAATCAGTAACAAACGTGGATGGTTCAACCCAACTACAACTTCTGAAGGTTATGTTACTTACATCTATCCAAACTAATGAAAAATTGAGACTCTTTCCGAGTCTCTTTTCTTGTCTTTAAATTGTGACGTTCTGCTAAAAAACTATCAAAATAGCTTGATAATATTGAGAAATTGTGGTAGAATGAAACTTGTCGTGTGAACGATAATACTCATTCTTGATGAATTGTGAAACTGTTGCCTTTGGGTTGTTTTGCAAGTTGAAATCAAGAAGAGGAAAAAACAAAAAAGGAGAAATACTCATGGCAGTAATTTCAATGAAACAACTTCTTGAGGCTGGTGTACACTTTGGTCACCAAACTCGTCGCTGGAACCCTAAGATGGCTAAGTACATCTTCACTGAGCGTAACGGAATCCACGTTATCGACTTGCAACAAACTGTAAAATACGCTGACCAAGCATACGACTTTATGCGTGATGCAGCAGCTAACGATGCAGTTGTATTGTTTGTTGGTACTAAGAAACAAGCTGCTGACGCTGTTAAAGAAGAAGCAGAACGTTCAGGTCAATACTACATCAACCACCGTTGGTTGGGTGGTACCCTTACTAACTGGGGAACAATCCAAAAACGTATCGCTCGTTTGAAAGAAATCAAACGCATGGAAGAAGAAGGAATCTTCGACGTTCTTCCTAAAAAAGAAGTTGCACTTCTTAACAAACAACGCGCTCGTCTTGAAAAATTCTTGGGTGGTATCGAAGACATGCCTCGCATTCCAGATGTAATGTACGTAGTTGACCCACATAAAGAGCAAATCGCTGTTAAAGAAGCTAAAAAATTGGGTATCCCAGTTGTAGCGATGGTTGACACAAACACTGATCCAGATGATATCGATGTAATCATCCCAGCTAACGATGACGCTATCCGCGCAGTTAAGTTGATCACAGCTAAATTGGCAGACGCTATCATCGAAGGTCGCCAAGGTGAAGATGCTGTAGCAGCAGTTGAAGCAGAATTTGCAGCTTCAGAAGCTCAAGCAGACTCAATCGAAGAAATCGTTGAAGTTGTAGAAGGCGACAACGCTTAATTCAAATAAGTAATCATTACCTAGGAGGGCGGGGCTTAGCCCGGCTCTCCTATTTTTAAAAAATATAGGAGAATCAAAATGGCAGAAATTACAGCTAAACTTGTTAAAGAGTTGCGTGAAAAATCTGGTGCTGGTGTCATGGACGCTAAGAAAGCATTGGTCGAAGTTGAAGGTGATATCGAAAAAGCGATTGAATTGCTTCGCGAAAAAGGTATGGCTAAGGCAGCTAAAAAAGCTGACCGTGTTGCTGCAGAAGGTTTGACTGGTGTATTTGTTAACGGTAACGTCGCAGCAGTAGTTGAAGTAAATGCTGAAACTGACTTCGTTGCGAAAAATGCTCAATTCGTTGAATTGGTAAATGCTACAGCTAAAGTAATCGCTGAAGGAAAACCAGCTAACAACGAAGAAGCTCTTGCTTTGACAATGCCTTCAGGTGAAACTCTTGAAGCAGCTTATGTGTCTGCAACAGCAACTATCGGAGAAAAAATCTCATTCCGTCGCTTTGCTTTACTTGAAAAAACAGATGCACAACACTTCGGTGCTTACCAACACAACGGCGGACGTATCGGTGTTATCTCTGTAATCGAAGGTGGAGACGAAGCACTTGCTAAACAAATCTCAATGCATATTGCTGCGATGAAACCAACAGTTCTTTCATTCAAAGAATTGGATGAGCAATTTGTTAAAGATGAGTTGGCTCAATTGAACCACGTAATCGACCAAGATAACGAAAGCCGTGCAATGGTTAACAAACCAGCTCTTCCACACTTGAAGTATGGATCAAAAGCACAATTGACTGATGAAGTTATCGCTCAAGCTGAAGCTGACATTAAAGCAGAGTTGGCTGCAGAAGGTAAACCAGAAAAAATCTGGGATAAAATCATTCCAGGTAAAATGGATCGCTTCATGCTTGACAACACTAAAGTTGACCAAGCATACACACTTCTTGCACAAGTCTACATCATGGATGACAGCAAGACAGTTGAAGCATACCTTGAATCAGTTAACGCTTCAGTAGTTGAGTTTGCTCGCTTTGAAGTTGGTGAAGGTATCGAAAAAGCTGCAAATGACTTTGAAGCTGAAGTTGCAGCTACAATGGCAGCAGCTTTGAATAACTAATAATAAAAAGAGGAAGCAGATTTGCTTCCTTTTTCATATAAAAAAATTTTATAAAAAAAATTAAAAAGCCCTTGTTAAAGGGCTTTGTGTATTTAGGAGACTAGACTTCGAACTCATAGAGTGCTGTAGATAGGTAACGTTCTCCGTTATCTGGTGCAAGCGCAAGGACTTTTTTACCTGCCCCAAGTTTTTTAGCAACTTCGATTGCTGCATAGATAGCTGCGGCAGAAGAAATACCTACCAAGAAGCCTTCTTTTCCACCAATTTCGCGACCAAGTGCAAGAGCATTGTCTGATGTCACGCGAACGATACCATCATAAGCTTCTGTATCAAGTGTTTCTGGGATGAATCCTGCAGAGATACCTTGAATTTTGTGAGGTCCTGGTTTTTCACCTGATAAGATTGCTGACTCGTCTGCCTCAACTGCAAAAACTTGAATGTTTGAGTTAGCAGTTTTAAGTGCATGAGAGACACCTGAAATAGTTCCTCCAGTACCTACACCAGCAACAAAGGCATCTAAACCATCAGCTCCGAAATCAGCTAGAATTTCAGCTCCTGTTGTTCTTTCGTGAACTTCTGGGTTAGCTTGGTTATTAAACTGTAATGGCAGAAAACCATCGCGTTCAGCAGCAATTTCTTGCGCTTTAGCAATCGCACCTTTCATACCTTCACTACCGGGAGTGAGGACTAGTTCAGCACCATAAGCTTGGATGATCTTACGGCGTTCAACACTCATTGTTTCAGGCATAACGATGACAACTTTATAACCTTTAGCAGCACCAACCCATGAAAGACCGATACCAGTGTTCCCGCTTGTTGCTTCTACAATAGTAGAGCCTGGTTTCAGTTTACCCTCTTGTTCTGCTTTTTCAATCATACTAAGAGCGATGCGGTCTTTAACGGATGAACCTGGGTTAAAAGCTTCTAGTTTTACGTAAACGTCTGCCGCACCTTCTGGTACAATGTTATTCAATTTAACAATCGGTGTTTTTCCGATAAGTTCTGTGATATTGTTATAAATAGCCATGTTAGCACCTCTTTATATAAGATGCTTCTAGTATAACGCTATCTTAAACTTTTGTAAAATATAGAAATCCTATCGAAGCGATAGGATTTTTTTATAACAATCTGAAAAATAGTCAGTGTAAATCTAAAAATGGAGGGAAGATATTTAAAAGTGCTTTACACAAGGTTTACAGGGACTTCAACTTCTCGTAAGCCCTGATCTGTTAGGATAACTTTCCCATTAAAAAATTCTATAAGGGCAGCTCTGGTATACTCTTTATCTTCTTTATCGACAAAGATAATTGTGTCAACTTGATCTGTGAAGTTGGTTTCGAGTTCCATAAGATTATGTTCTTTAAGAAAATTCCCATACTCTTGATATTGAGCATAGCTCATTTGAATTTGAATCCCTGTTTGTTCTTTAATTTCAACAATTCCAATTTCTTTGACAGCAAAGGCAACACTACCTGCATAAGCGCGAATAAGACCTCCTGCTCCCAATTTGATACCACCAAAATATCTGGTAACAACTACACAAACATTGGTCAAATTGTGATTTTCTAGAACTCCTAGCATAGGTACACCAGCAGTTCCACTTGGCTCCCCATCATCACTGGTTCGCTTGATTTCACTGCGCTCACCGATAATAAAAGCAGAGCAGTTGTGGGTAGCCTTATAGTGTTCTTTTTTGATAGCAGTGATAAAGGCACGAGCTTCTTCTTCACTACAGACACGTTTTGCATGACAAATAAATCGTGATTTTTTGATTTCTTCTTGGACTTGTCCGTCCTCTTTTATCGTTCTAAATTCCATATTTTTATTGTACTAAAAAATAGTCTAAAGTTCTAGATTTTACGAATAAAGAAGTATGAAAATAAATCCAAACTATTTAGGCCGACTTTTTACAGAACAAGAATTAAGCCCTGAAGAACGACAACTGGCGGAGAAGCTGCCAAGCATGAGAAAAGAGAAGGGGAAACTCTTCTGTCAACGATGTGATAGTATGATTCAAGATGAATGGTCTCTACCTATTAATGCTCATTACTGCCGAGAATGTTTGTTGATGAAGCGAGTTAGGAGTGATCAGGCCTTATATTATTTCCCTCAAGAAGATTTTCCTAAACAAGATGTTCTTAAATGGAAGGGACAATTGACTCCATTTCAAGAGAAAGTATCAGAAGGATTACTTCAGGCAGTAGAGAACCAGCAACCGACTTTAGTTCATGCAGTGACTGGCGCTGGGAAGACAGAGATGATTTATAAAGTTGTTGCGAAAGTTATTAATGATGGTGGCGCAGTTTGTCTAGCAAGTCCACGGATAGATGTTTGTTTGGAATTGTATAAGCGATTGCAGAATGACTTTGCTTGCGAAATAGCTTTACTGCATGGTGAGTCTGAACCATACTTTCGGACACCACTAGTTGTTGCAACAACTCATCAATTATTAAAGTTTTACCACGCTTTTGATTTACTAATAGTAGATGAAGTAGATGCTTTTCCCTATGTTGACAACAAGATGCTTTACAAAGCTGTAAAGAATTGTGTAAAGGAAAATGGACTCAGAATTTTTCTCACTGCAACTTCTACAGATGAGTTGGATAAGAAGGTTCGCTTAGGAGAACTGAAAAGGTTGAGTTTGCCAAGGCGGTTCCATGGAAATCCTTTAATTATTCCAAAACCCGTTTGGTTATCTGATTTGGATAAATGTTTGGATAAGTTTCTCCTACCACCAAAGCTAAAAAGATATGTTGAAAACCAGAGAAGAACTGGCTACCCCTTACTAATATTTGCATCAGAAATTACAAAGGGAGAGAAGTTGAAGGAAATCTTACAAGAGAAATTTCCAAATGAGAAAATTGGTTTCGTATCCTCAGTTACTGTAGATAGATTAGAGCAAGTTCAAGCTTTTAGGGATAGGGAATTGACCATATTGATAAGCACAACAATATTGGAGCGCGGAGTTACCTTCCCTTGTGTTGATGTCTGTGTCGTAGAAGCAAACCATCGTCTTTTTACAAAATCAAGCCTCATTCAAATTGGAGGACGTGTAGGTCGTAGCATGGATAGACCTACAGGAGATCTAATGTTCTTTCATAATGGATTAAATCGTTCGATTAAGAATGCTATAAAGGAAATTAAACTGATGAACAAGGAGGCAGGCCTATGATTTGTTTACTATGTGCCCAACATTTGAAGAAAAATCTAACCTTTGGAGAGCTTCTTTTTTTGAAAAAGGAGGAGGGCTCACTTTGTTTAGCTTGTTACTCAAGTTTTGAAATGATTGGGGAAGAACATTGCCCAAATTGTCATAAAAAAGGAGTGTCAAGTTCGTGTCAAGATTGTCAACTATGGTGTAAAGAAGGGATTGAAGTAAGCCATGAAGCGATTTTTAGTTATAATCAAGCCATGAAAGACTTCTTTAATCGTTACAAATTTGATGGCGATTATATTCTCCGAAAAGTTTTTGCTATGATTTTAAAAGAGAATTTAAAAAAATACAAGGATTATCATTTTATTTTAATACCGTTAAGCCCTGAGAGGTATGCAAAAAGAGGTTTTAACCAGGTTGCAGGCCTAATAGAAGCGACAGGACTTTCCCATCTGGATGTATTAGGGAAAAGAGAAGAAAAAGCAAATTCTTCTAAAAATCGTTCAGAGCGTTTGGCCACGGAACTTCCGTTTTTTATTAAAGATGGTGTCACGGTCCCCAAAAAGATTTTATTGATTGATGATATATATACTACCGGAGCGACTGTTAACCGTATCAAGAGTATGCTAGAGAATGCAGGAGCAGAAGAGGTTAGAACATTTTCCCTCGTAAGATGAGGAAAAAGATTGCAATAATTTTTTGAAAGCGTTATAATAAATATAGAAAAACAAATATGTTTAGAAAGAAGGTACTTATATGATTAAATATAGTATCCGTGGTGAAAACCTAGAAGTAACAGAAGCAATTCGTGATTATGTAGTTTCTAAACTCGAAAAGATCGAAAAATACTTCCAAGCAGATCAAGAACTAGATGCACGTGTAAATTTGAAAGTGTATCGTGAAAAGACTGCTAAGGTAGAAGTAACAATTCCACTTGGATCTATTACTCTTCGTGCAGAAGACGTTTCTCAAGATATGTATGGATCTATTGATTTGGTGACAGATAAGATTGAACGTCAAATCCGTAAAAATAAAACTAAAATTGAACGTAAGAACAGAAATAAAGTTTCTACTAGCCAACTATTTACAGATGCCTTGGTAGAAGAGACAGATGTTGCTCAACCTAAAGTTGTTCGTTCAAAACAAATTGATTTAAAACCAATGGACCTTGAAGAAGCACTTCTTCAGATGGACTTATTGGGCCATGATTTCTTCATTTATATCGATGTTGAAGATGAAACAACAAATGTCATTTATCGACGCGAAGATGGAGATATTGGTCTTCTTGAAGTGAAAGAATCATAATACTTAATATGCTTAGATTAAAAAGGTGGTTTACACTAGTGTAAACCACCTTTTGTGTTCATGAATACTACATTTGAGCACAAGTGTTATTCCTTCTTTAAAGGTCGCTTTTTCAGTGCAAATATGGTATAATATTGCGCAAGAGGTTTGTAATGAAAAAAAATGAAATGAATCCCTTTTTTATATACTTATTTGTTGGGATTGCCTTTATAATCATGACTGTATTGGTTATTTTTCTTCAAAATAACTTAGTCACAATAGCATGCTTATTTTTCTTAATGGTGGCATTTCTTTTGCTATTTTATTTTCAGAAGAAATCTTATCAAAAAACAGAAATTGAACAAATCCAGTACGTAAACCATCAAGCGGAAGATAGTTTAAGTTCACTCTTAGAACAGATGCCGGTTGGAGTTGTCAAACTAAACATGGAAAGTAGTGAGATTGAGTGGTTCAATCCCTACGCAGAGTTAATGCTGACAACGGAAGATGGAGAAATTGACCTTCCTCAAGTTCAAGAAATTATAAAAACATCCATATCTTCTCCTGGAATTTATGCAAATGTGGGAGAAAAACGTTATGCGGTACATCTAGATAGAAATTCTGGTGTGCTCTACTTTTTTGACGTTTCTGGAGAGTACGAAGCCACAGTAGAATTGGTTACAAGTCGCCCTGTTATTGGTATTATTTCGGTAGATAATTATGATGATTTAGAGAACGAAACATCTGAATCTGACATCAGTCACATTAATAGTTTTGTTGCAAATTTTGTATCAGAATTTACTGGAAAATATCAGATGTTTTCTCGTAGAGTGACCATGGATCGTTTTTACTTATTTACCGACTATACGGTATTGGAGCAATTGATGCAGGATAAATTTTCTGTAATTGATACCTTCCGTGAAGAAGCTAAGCAGAGAGATTTAGCCCTAACCATGAGTATGGGCTTGTCATACGGTGATGGCGATCATGAGGGTATTGGTAAAGTTGCTTTATCAAATCTCAACCTTGCAGAAGTTCGTGGTGGAGACCAAGTTGTTGTCAAAGAAAATGACGAAACGAAGAATCCAATTTATTTTGGTGGTGGAACGGCGGCTTCTATTAAGCGAACAAGAACACGTACTAGAGCTATGATGACAGCAATCTCTGAGAAATTGAAGAGTGTTGATCATGTTTTCGTTGTTGGTCATAAAAACTTAGACATGGATGCTTTGGGCTCTGCGGTCGGAATGCAATTGTTCTCGAGTAATGTCTCGGATGAAAGTTATGTAGTCTATGATGCTGAACAAATGTCTCCTGATATTCATCGCGCAATTCAATTTTTAGAGAATGAGGGAGTAACAAAACTCCTTACTCTAAATCAGGCTATGGAAATGGTCACTAATCGTTCTTTGCTTATAATGGTGGACCACTCTAAGACAGCCTTGACCTTGTCAAAAGAGTTTTATGATTTATTCACGCAAACGATTGTTATTGACCATCATAGACGAGATCAAGATTTCCCAGATAATGCAGTGATTACCTATATCGAGAGTGGCGCAAGTAGCGCAAGTGAACTTGTGACAGAGTTGATTCAATTCCAGAATTCTAAGAAATCACGCTTAAGTCGCATTCAAGCAAGTGTTCTCATGGGTGGTATAATGCTAGATACCAAGAATTTCACCTCTCGTGTGACCAGTCGAACATTTGACGTAGCGAGCTATCTAAGAACACGTGGAAGTGATAGTATTGTAATTCAAGAACTTGCAGCGACTGACTTTGAAGAGTATCGATTGGTGAATGAACTCATCTTGCAAGGACAGGCTGTACAACCTTCTATTCTTGTCGCTCAGGCCAAGGATACTAAGGAATATGATACTGTAGTGATTAGTAAAGCAGCCGATACGATGCTGGCCATGTCAGGTATTGAAGCTAGTTTTGTCATTGCAAAAAACCGCCAAGGGGATATTTCCATTTCTGCACGAAGTCGTAGTAAGATTAATGTGCAACGGATTATGGAAGAATTGGGTGGCGGAGGCCACTTCAACTTGGCAGCTGCTCGACTTGCAGATATGAGTCTGCAAGAAGCGGGTGATAAACTAAAAACCGTTATTTCTAATGAAATTAGAGAAAAGGAGACAGAAGAATGAAAGTAATCTTTTTAGCAGATGTAAAAGGAAAAGGGAAAAAGGGCGAGATCAAGGAAGTGCCAACAGGTTATGCGCAAAACTTTTTGATTAAGAAAAACCTTGCTAAAGAAGCGACTTCTCAAGCAATTGGTGAGTTGCGCGGGAAGCAAAAATCTGAAGAAAAAGCACATGCTCAACTTCTTGCAGAAGCACAAGAAATTAAGGCGAAACTTGAAGCAGAAGAAACAATTGTTGAGTTTGTTGAAAAAGTTGGTCCAGATGGAAGAACTTTTGGTTCAATTACTAGCAAGAAAATTGCTGAAGAACTCCAAAAACAATTTGGAATTAAAATTGATAAACGTCATATTCAAGTTCAATCTCCAATTCGAGCAGTTGGCTTGATTGATGTTCCGGTAAAAATTTATCAGGATGTAACTAGCGTCATCAATCTTCGTGTAAAAGAAGGCTAAGCTAGATTTGAGTAATGATTTTGTAAAAGGAAGGAAAGTCTGATGGCAGAAGTAGAAGAACTACGAGTTCAGCCCCAGGATATTTTGGCAGAACAATCTGTATTGGGAGCTATATTTATCGATGAGAGTAAACTCGTATTTGTTCGAGAATATATTGACTCTCGAGACTTCTTTAAGTATGCTCACCGTTTGATTTTTCAAGCCATGGTTGATTTGTCAGATCGAGGCGAAGCCATTGATGCAACGACTGTTCGTACGATATTAGATGATCAAGGTGATTTGCAAAATATTGGTGGCTTGTCCTACCTTGTTGAGATTATAAACTCTGTACCAACCTCTGCAAACGCTGAATATTATGCAAAGATTGTAGCAGAAAAGGCCATGCTTCGTCGCTTGATTGCTAAGTTGACAGAATCTGTCAATCAAGCTTATGAGGCCTCTAGTCCTGTAGATGAAATCATTGCACGAGCAGAAAAAGGTTTGATTGATGTCAGTGAGAATGCGAACCGTAGTGGTTTTAGAAATATTCGAGACATTTTAAATCTTAATTTTGGGAATCTGGAAGTTCGATCACAACAAACGTCGGATATTACGGGGATTGCTACTGGTTATCAAGATTTGGATCATATGACAACTGGTTTGCACGAGGAGGAGTTAATCATTCTTGCTGCTCGTCCTGCGGTTGGTAAGACTGCTTTTGCCTTGAATATTGCTCAAAATATTGGAACCAAGCTTGACAAGACCGTTGCAATTTTCTCTCTCGAGATGGGTGCTGAGAGTCTGGTCGATCGTATGTTGGCTGCCGAAGGACTAGTAGAGTCTCACTCTATCCGTACAGGGCAATTGACTGAGGAAGAGTGGCGCAAATATACGATTGCTCAAGGTAATCTTGCAAAAGCAAGTATCTATATTGACGATACCCCTGGAATTCGAATTACGGAGATTCGTTCACGCGCCAGAAAATTGTCTCAGGAAACAGGCAATCTTGGATTGATCTTGATTGACTACCTGCAGTTAATTACAGGAACTGGTCGTGAGAACCGTCAACAAGAGGTTTCAGAGATTTCACGTCAGTTGAAAATTCTGGCCAAGGAATTGAAGGTGCCTGTTATCGCGCTAAGTCAGCTGTCACGTAGTGTTGAGCAACGTCAAGATAAAAGGCCAGTATTATCAGATATTCGTGAGTCTGGATCTATCGAGCAGGATGCGGATATCGTAGCCTTTCTCTATCGAGATGACTATTATGAGCGTGGTGGTGAAGAAGAGGAAGGACTTCCAAATAACAAGGTAGAAGTTATTATTGAGAAGAACCGTAGCGGGGCACGTGGAACGGTAGAATTGATTTTTCAAAAAGAGTATAACAAGTTTTCAAGTATTTCGAAGAGAGAGGAACAAAGATGACAGATGCATTTACAGATGTAGCCAAGATGAAAAAAATCAAAGAAGAAATCAAGGCGCATGAAGGACAAGTCGTGGAAATGACCTTGGAAAATGGTCGTAAACGCCAAAAGAATCGCTTGGGAAGACTTATTGAAGTTTATCCATCGCTCTTTATCGTTGAATTTGGGGATGTTGAAGGGGACAAACAGGCCAACGTCTACGTTGAATCCTTCACCTATTCTGATATTTTAACGGAAAAGAATTTGATTCACTATTTGGATTAAGGTTGAAAGTGGGAGTTTTCTCACTTTTTTCTTTTTCTTTCGAATGATATAAATGAGGTCAACCTCAAAAATTTATCTATTCGAAGGAGAATGAATGACATATAGTAAAAAGGGAACTTTTCTTAAGAGAACGACAGTGGGGACAGCTTCCCTACTGTTAGCAGGTGCTTTTTTGTTTGGCGGAGGAGCTGTTCATGCCAATCAGGCAAACAATGGCTCACTGGCACGAGGAGATGATTATCCCTATTATTATAAAAATGGAAGTCAAGAAATTGATAAATGGCGTCTATACTCCAGACAGTGTACATCTTTCGCTGCCTTTCGTTTAAGTAGTGTTAATGGATTTGAACTACCAGCTGCTTATGGGCATGCGAAAGAATGGGGATACCGTGCTCAAAAAGAAGGATATCGTGTAGATCAGAGACCAGCGATTGGAGCTATTGCTTGGAGTACGAGGGGAACACATGGCCACGTAGCTTGGGTTTCTAACGTGATTGGAGACATGGTTGAAATCGAGGAGTACAATTACGATTATACAGAAACGTATTATCGTAGAATAGTAAAAGCAAGCTCTATGACTGGTTTCATTCATTTTAAAGATGTGGGGAATGCTAGTGTAGGAAATTATCAATCTGTACTAGCTTCTAGTGGAACTCATTACTTTACAGAAAAGGCAGCTATTATGAATCAGCCATCATTGACATCTACTATTATCGATTACTACGAACCTGGAATGAGTGTTCATTATGATCAAACTCTTGAAAAGGATGGCTATAGATGGATTAGTTATATTTCAAGAAGTGGGAACAGACGTTATATCCCCTTAATTAAAACGGTAACCTCGAAGAGTGGATGGGAAAAACAGGGAACAATCTGGTACTACTATGAAAATGGCAAAGTCGCACTTGGATGGAAAAAGATAAACGGCAGTTGGTACTATTTCCAAACTAATGGTTCAATGAGAACAGGTTGGCTAAAAGACGGTTCCAAGTGGTACTACTTGAAATCATCTGGAGAAATGCAGACAGGATGGTTGAAGGATAAGGGTATTTGGTATTATCTCGAAAGCTCGGGTGCTATGAAAGCTAGTCAGTGGTTCCAGGTTTCAGGGAAATATTATTACGTGAACGCATCTGGAGAATTGGCAGTAGATACGACTATCGATGGTTTCCAAGTTGATAGCAATGGTGCGCGAGTTGAAAAAACATCCCAATAAGCCTTGACCGATAATCTAACTCTTGGCAATGGTATTTTTCCCTGCTTTCCTTTATAATGGGTGTATGGACAAGAAAAAATTATTATTGATTGATGGATCTTCAGTTGCTTTCCGAGCATTTTTTGCACTTTACCAGCAGCTGGATCGTTTTAAAAATGACAATGGCCTACATACCAATGCAATCTACGGTTTTCACCTGATGCTAAATCACCTATTGGAACGTGTTCAGCCAAGCCATATTTTGGTTGCTTTTGATGCAGGGAAGACGACTTTCCGTACAGAGATGTATGCAGACTATAAGGGCGGTCGTGCTAAGACACCAGATGAGTTTCGGGAGCAATTCCCCTTCATTCGTGAGTTGCTAGACCATCTGGGGATTCGCCACTATGAGTTGGCTCAGTATGAGGCGGATGATATCATTGGAACTCTTGGTCGCTTGGCTGAAAAGGAATCTTTTGATGTAACAATCGTCAGTGGAGATAAAGACTTAATTCAGTTGACGGATGAACATACGGTAGTTGAGATTTCTAAGAAAGGTGTCGCCGAGTTTGAGGCCTTTACCCCAGAGTATCTCATGGAAAAGATGGGCCTCACACCAGCTCAGTTTATTGATCTTAAGGCCCTTATGGGGGATAAGTCTGACAATATCCCTGGGGTGACCAAGATTGGTGAAAAGACTGGTATTAAGCTCTTGTTAGAACACGGCTCACTCGAAGGTATTTATGAAAATATCGATGGCATGAAGGCTTCCAAGATGAAGGAAAATCTCGTAAATGACAAGGAACAGGCCTTTTTGTCTAAAACACTGGCAACTATTGATACCAAGGCGCCAATTGAGATAGGTCTAGATGACTTGGTTTATAGTGGTCCAAATGTAGAAAGTTTAGGTAAATTCTACGATGAGATGGGCTTTAAACAGCTCAAACAAGCCTTGAATGCTTCTCAGGCGAATCAATCTGAGACTTTGAATTTCACCATGGTGGACAAAGTGAGTGAAGACATGCTGAGTGCCGACTCTATCTTCCACTTTGAACTTTTTGGTGAAAACTACCATACAGATGACTTGATTGGTTTTGCCTGGTCATGCGGAGACAAGCTCTATGCTACAGATAAGCTGGAACTCTTGCAGGCTCCGATTTTTAAGGATTTTCTAGAAAAAACACCTTTGAAAGTATATGACTTTAAGAAAGCTAAAGTTCTCTTAAATCGTTTTGGCTTGGACTTGCAGGCTCCTGCTTTTGACAGTCGCTTGGCCAAATACCTTCTCTCTACTGTAGAGAATAATGAAATTTCAACCATTGCTAGTCTCTATGGTCAAACTTACCTAGTCGATGATGAGACCTTCTACGGTAAGGGTGTCAAGAAAGCTATCCCTGAGAGAGAAATCTTCTTGGAGCACTTGGCTCGCAAGGTTGCTGTGCTGGTTGAGACAGAGCCTGTATTGCTTGAAAAGTTAAGTGAAAACGGACAATTAGACCTTCTCTATGATATGGAGCAGCCTTTGGCCCTTGTTCTTGCTAAGATGGAAATCGCTGGGATTAAGGTTAAAAAAGAAACTCTACTCGAGATGCAAGCTGAAAATGAGCTTGTCATTGAAAAGCTAACTCAAGAGATTTATGAATTGGCTGGTGAGGAGTTTAACATCAACTCGCCTAAGCAGTTGGGCGAACTACTTTTTGAAAAGCTAGGTCTCCCTATAGAATACACCAAGAAAACCAAGACAGGTTACTCAACAGCAGTGGATGTGCTAGAACGCTTAGCTCCTATTGCCCCAATCGTCAAGAAAATTTTAGATTATCGTCAGATTGCTAAGATTCAATCGACTTATGTGATTGGTTTGCAGGATTGGATTTTAGCGGATGGCAAGATTCACACGCGCTATGTGCAAGATTTGACTCAGACAGGTCGTCTATCTAGTGTGGATCCAAACTTGCAAAATATCCCTGTTCGCTTGGAACAAGGTCGCCTCATTCGTAAGGCTTTCGTGCCAGAGTGGGAGGATAGTGTCCTTCTCAGCTCGGACTATTCACAGATTGAGTTGCGAGTTTTGGCGCATATCTCTAAAGATGAGCACTTAATCAAGGCCTTCCAAGAGGGAGCTGATATCCATACCTCGACAGCCATGCGTGTCTTTGGAATTGAACGTCCTGAGGATGTGACTCCGAACGACCGCCGCAATGCCAAGGCTGTCAACTTTGGAGTGGTTTACGGAATTTCAGACTTTGGTTTATCCAATAACCTAGGTATCAGCCGTAAAGAGGCTAAAGCATACATCGATACCTACTTTGAACGCTTCCCAGGAATTAAAAATTACATGGATGAAGTGGTTCGTGAAGCGCGTGATAAGGGTTATGTAGAAACTCTCTTCAAACGTCGTCGTGAGTTGCTAGATATCAATTCGCGTAACTTTAACATTCGTGGTTTTGCAGAGCGTACAGCTATCAACTCACCGATTCAAGGATCGGCTGCAGATATTCTCAAAATCGCTATGATTCAGCTAGATAAAGCCTTGGTGGCAGGTGGTTATCAAACTAAGATGCTGTTACAAGTACACGATGAAATTGTTCTTGAAGTGCCTAAGTCAGAATTGGCATCCATTAAAAAAATCGTCAAACAAACCATGGAAGAAGCCATTCAACTCA
The DNA here is from genome assembly GCF_047463315.1 of Streptococcus infantis. Classification (GTDB taxonomy): domain Bacteria; phylum Bacillota; class Bacilli; order Lactobacillales; family Streptococcaceae; genus Streptococcus; species Streptococcus infantis_AB. The sequence continues at coordinate 53,105 of NZ_JASHEB010000006.1, forward strand.
GTGTGCCACTGATTGCTGATGAAAATGAAGGCGTAACTTGGTACGAAGCTAAGTAGAGCTTGTTTAAAACTAAAGACAAAAATCCCCTCAGTCTATTGAGGGGATTTTATCAAATTTGGAATGGTAACTTCCGGAGAAATTATTTGAGATAATCCACAACCTGTGGAAAACTATTTATCAATTTGATAGTCAATCATAAAGTGGTATGAAAACAAGAGACAGGAATCATTTACGATATACTAGTAACTAGTAATCTTTGTAGGAGTATATTTTTTGGGGCTTAAGGAGCTAGTCAAACTTAATGAGAGAGAGTTCTTTTATATCCTTTTCAGGCGTGTTAGTATTCTATCTTTTTCCACAACCTGTGGAAAACTTAGAAGCAACTAGCTACTAATTATGCTTCGGTAACCAGCTGAGGGTAAAGTTGAGAGATTGGGCATTTAGTAAATCTTGGTGGTTGACACTCTGAACTTCTTTTCCATCAAGATGACAGTCTTGTACAAAGTGGAAGTGTTCATAATTTTGTTGAGTACGAACATCCAACCACTGATTTTTTTCTGCCAGATAGACACGAAGGTGATCAAAGAGCGGAATTCCAAGATCATAGCTTGCTTTTCCTGGGCAGGTTGGGTAAAGCCCAAGAGCAGACCAGACATACCAAGCCGAAAGACTACCATTATCCTCATCGCCCGGATAAGCATCCCAGCTAGCTCGGAAGGCTTTCTGACGGAGGGTCTTGATTAAGAGACTAGTATATTGGGGATAACTACTGTAGCGGAACAGATAAGGGATGTGGAAACTTGGTTGGTTTGAAATGGCTAGTTGACCAAATTGCGCTGTTGCCATCTCGCTCATCTCATGAATTTCATATCCATAGCCAGTCGTTTCAAAAAGTGGGAGACTTTGACAAGCTTTCAAAAGATAGTTGCTAAAGGCTTTTTCCCCTCCCATTAGTTGGCTAAGTCCAGAAATATCGTGTAAGACACCGAGACTGGCTTGAATAGCTGAACACTCAGCGTAGTCACGACCCCAACTATAGGGAGAAAAGTCAGGACGGAAGTTGTCATCTACATCACGCGCCCTCATGTAACCCGTCTCAGAGTCAAATAGATTCTGATAGTTTTTAGAATATTGAGCATAGGTTTGAGCCAGATCTTCTTGACCTAATTTTTCAGCACAAGTAGAGATACAAAAATCGCTGTAGGAATAATCTAGCGTATGACTGACACTTTCGTGGTAGTCTGTGGATAAATAGCCCAGTTCTTGGTATTGGCTTAGGCCGTGTCGCCCGTTGATAGCTTTTGGATCTCCCTTAGTAGCAGTTTCAATCATGGCTTTGAGAAATTCTTCTTCAAACTCAGGTGCCATATCCTTGCAGGCACTATCCGCAAGAAGGCCATCAATCAAAGTTCCAGGCATCATTCCTCTTTCGTCAGGAGCCAGCCACTTAGGGAGATACTCGGTATCTCTATAGCTATTGAGGAAGCCTTCAAGAAACTGACGATAGTGCTCTGGAATAATCAAGGCAAAGAGTGGGAATGAAGTGCGGAAGGTATCCCAAAAACCATTGTTGGTAAAGAATAGCCCTGGTTTGATAGTCCCTGAAGCAAGGTCTATATGAATATTCTCGCCTTGCTCATTTACCTCATAGAAGGTTTGTGGGAAAAGCAAGAGTCTATAAAGACAGTGATCAAAAAATGTTCGGTCTACAGAGCCAGTTTCCACGACATCAAAACGGCCTAGAAGGTCTTCCCAACTTGCTTTAGCCTCTGATTTCGTTTCTTCAAAGTCTTTTCTAGGCAGATTAAAGAGGGCCTGTTCTTTAGAAATAAAAGAAGTAGCTAGTTGAACCAGAGCTTCTGCTCCAGCCAAGTCGATACACCAGTTTTGCCCCACTTGATTGATAGATAGAATATCCGTAGAGAATACGAGAGCAGTAAACATGACGAGGGGACTTTTGTTGGTTTCGGTTAATCCGCTTTGACCAAGGCTGACAGTACGCTCATCTATTTGCTCTAATGATAAATCATCAGCTGCATGCAGATAGAGTGAGATCTTCTTGCCTTGTATCTGTCTTAGTTGAATAGAAGCCCCATAGCAAGTCGGACTTAACTGGGTTTCAATCTGATAACGCTCAGAAAAAATTCTGAGATAATGGGGATTGAAAATAGCACGATCAAGGTTATAAGAAGACTGACGATGGAAGAGGGTGTCTCCGCTGATTTCTCCTGTAACAGGAGTCAGTAGCAACCAAGAATAATCGCCAATCCAAGGGCTAGGCTGATGGGTTAGTCGAATGCCCTGAAATATGGGAAGATGGGGATCAAAAAACCAAGATCCTTCCTGGTCACTCGTTTGTGGAACAAAGTAATTCATCCCAAAAGGAACTCCAGCGTATGGTAGTGTATTTCCTCGTGAAAATGCATGTTTACTGGCTGTTCCAAAACGCGTATCTATGGTTTCAAGTATAGGTTTCATAGAATATCCTTTAGTCGTTTTCTACATTATATCAGAAAATTTAGCCTTTAGAAAAGGAGTTTTAAATATAACAATTTTGTAGAAAAATGACTATCATTTGTGTATATATTTTCTGGGCTAAAAGCTATATACTGAAAATGAAAATCTGTTTGAAAGAGGCAAAATAGTTTATGGTTTATTCTAAAGAAATCGTTAGAGAGTGGCTGGATGAGGTAGCGGAGCGTGCCAAGGATCATCCTGAATGGGTAGATGTCTTTGAACGTTGCTACACGGACACTTTAGACAATACAGTTGAAATTTTAGAAGACGGCTCGACCTTTGTGCTGACTGGGGATATCCCAGCTATGTGGCTTCGGGACTCGACTGCTCAGCTTAGACCATACCTTCATGTGGCAAAAAGAGAACCTCGTTTGCGCCAGACCATTGCTGGTTTGGTTAAACGCCAGATGACTTTGATTCTCAAGGATCCCTATGCCAACTCTTTCAATATTGAGGAGAACTGGAAGGGTCATCACGAGACAGACCATACAGACCTCAATGGCTGGATTTGGGAACGTAAGTATGAAGTGGATTCGCTTTGTTATCCCTTGCAATTGGCTTACCTTCTTTGGAAGGAAACTGGTGAGACTAGCCAATTTGATGAGACTTTTGTTACAGCGACCAAGGAAATCCTTCACCTTTGGACCGTGGAGCAAGATCACAATAACTCACCATACCGTTTCGTCCGTGATACCGATCGTAAGGAAGACACCTTGGTAAATGATGGATTTGGTCCTGACTTTGCCGTGACAGGGATGACCTGGTCAGCCTTTCGTCCAAGTGATGATTGCTGTCAGTATAGCTATCTGATTCCATCCAATATGTTTGCGGTCGTTGTCTTGGGTTATGTCCAAGAAATCTTTGCAGAATTGAATCTAGCTGATAACGAGAGCATTATTGCTGATGCCAAACGTCTCCAAGCTGAGATTCAAGAAGGTATCGAAAATTACGCCTACACTACAAACAGCAAGGGTGAAAAAATTTATGCCTTTGAGGTAGATGGTTTAGGGAATGCTAGCATCATGGATGATCCGAACGTGCCAAGTTTGTTGGCTGCTCCATATCTTGGTTACTGTGATGTCAATGACGAAGTGTATCAAGCCACTCGTCGCACCATTCTGAGCCCGGAAAATCCTTACTTCTACCAAGGAGAATACGCTAGTGGACTCGGAAGTTCACATACCTTCTACCGCTATATCTGGCCGATTGCTCTATCTATCCAAGGATTGACAACGACGGATAAGGCGGAGAAAAAACATTTGCTAGATCAACTCGTTGCCTGCGATGGTGGAACAGGTGTCATGCACGAAAGCTTCCACGTAGACGATCCGACTCTCTATTCTCGTGAATGGTTCTCATGGGCCAACATGATGTTCTGCGAATTGGTCTTGGATTACCTAGATATTCGCTAATGAGCCTTAGCTCAATAGGTTCTTGTAAAGAATCACAAATCTATTTTTAAATTTAAGTTAGAATGAGGTTTTACTCATGGAAAATGTTGTTGTACATATCATCTCTCACAGCCACTGGGATCGTGAGTGGTATCTACCTTTTGAAAGTCACCGTATGCAATTGGTGGAACTTTTTGACAATCTTTTTGATCTTTTTGAAAATGATCCTGAGTTCAAGAGTTTCCACCTAGATGGACAAACCATCGTCCTCGATGACTATTTAGAAATTCGTCCTGAAAACCGTGACAAGATGCAGCGTTATATCGACGAAGGCAAGCTCAAGATTGGACCATTTTACATCTTGCAGGATGATTACCTGATTTCAAGTGAAGCCAATGTCCGCAATACCTTGATTGGCCAAGCTGAATGTGCTAAATGGGGCAAATCTACTCAAATTGGTTACTTCCCAGATACCTTTGGAAATATGGGGCAGGCTCCTCAAATCCTTCAAAAATCAGGGATTCACGTAGCAGCCTTTGGTCGTGGTGTCAAACCGATCGGCTTTGACAACCAAGTCCTCGAAGACGAGCAATTTACCTCTCAATTCTCTGAGATGTACTGGCAGGGTGCTGATGGTAGCCGTGTACTCGGTATTCTCTTTGCTAACTGGTACAGTAACGGGAACGAAATTCCAGTTGATAAAGATGAAGCCTTGACCTTCTGGAAACAAAAATTGGCAGACGTTCGTGACTATGCTTCTACTAACCAATGGTTGATGATGAACGGCTGTGACCACCAACCAGTTCAACGGAACTTGAGTGAAGCCATTCGTGTGGCAAACGAACTTTTCCCTGACGTGACTTTTATTCATAGCTCCTTTGATGAATACGTTCAAGCAGTGGAAAGTGCACTTCCTGAACACCTATCAACAGTTACAGGTGAGTTGACTAGCCAGGAAACTGATGGTTGGTACACCCTTGCTAACACCTCTTCTTCACGCGTTTATCTCAAACAAGCCTTCCAAGAAAACAGCAATTTGTTGGAGCAAGTAGTAGAACCTTTGACCATCATTACTGGTGGACATAACCACAAGGATCAATTAACTTATGCTTGGAAAGTACTCTTGCAAAATGCACCACACGATAGCATCTGTGGATGCAGTATTGATGAAGTACACCGTGAAATGGAAACTCGTTTTGCCAAGGTCAACCAAGTTGGAAACTTTGTCAAGACCAACCTTCTCAATGAGTGGAAACATAAAATAGCAACTCAAGAAGCGCAAAGTGACCACCTCTTTACGGTTGTCAATACAACTTTACATGACAAGGTTGATACAGTCAGTGTTGTAGTGGATGTTGTGACTTGTGATTTCAAAGAATTGCATCCAACAGAAGGTTACAAGAAGATGGTAGCTGTGACCTTGCCAGATTACCATGTTCAAGATTTGGATGGCCATGTCCTTGAAGCCAAGATTGAAGACTTGGGAGCAAGTTTTGGTTATACCTTGCCTAAGGATAAATTCCGCCAACCATATATTGCACGCCAAGTGCGCGTGACAATCCCAGTCCACCTTGCTCCGCTTTCTTGGGCAAGCTTCCAATTGGTCGAAGGTCAAGTAGATCACCGTGATGGTATTTACCAAAATGGAGTCATTGATACACCATTCGTGACAGTGAGTGTAGATGAAGGAATTACAGTCTACGACAAGACTACTAACGAAGCCTACGAAGATTTCATCCAATTCGAGGACCGTGGAGATATCGGGAATGAGTACATTTATTTCCAACCAAAAGGAACTGAACCAATCTACGCTCAACTGAAAGGCTATGAAGTCATAGAAAACAATGCTCGCTATGCAAAAATATTGTTCAAACATGATTTGACTATTCCAGTTAGCGCAGATGAAAAATTGGACGCTGAACAAAGAGGTATCATCGAGTTCATGAAACGAGATGCAGGTCGTTCAGAAGAGTTGACAACCATTCCTCTTGAAACAGAAATGACTGTCTTTGTGGACAATCCACAGATTCGCTTCAAGACTCGCTTTACCAATACAGCCAAAGACCACCGCATTCGTCTCTTGGTCAAAACTCATAACACACGCCCAAGTAATGATTCTGAAAGTATCTATGAAGTTGTGACAAGACCAAATAAACCGGCAGCTTCTTGGGAAAATCCTGAAAATCCACAACACCAACAAGCCTTTGTCAGCTTGTATGATGATGTAAAAGGCGTGACCGTATCCAATAAAGGATTGCACGAATACGAAATCCTTGGAGACGATACTATGGCTGTAACCCTTCTCCGTGCTTCAGGGGAGCTAGGTGACTGGGGCTACTTCCCAACACCAGAAGCCCAGTGTTTGCGCGATATCGAAGTTGAGTTTGCAGTAGAATGCCATCAAGCAGGGGAACGTTTCTCAGCCTTCCGTCGTGCCAAAGCCTTCCAGGTGCCATTTACAGCTCTTCAAGTTGCAAAACAAGAAGGTAGCGTCGCTGCAACAGGTAGTCTCTTCAACCATGCAGCCCTCAACTTGCCACAAGTCTGCCCAACAGCCTTTAAGGTAGCTGAAAATGAAAAAGGTTATGTTCTTCGTTACTACAACATGAGCCAAGAAAATGTTCGCGTGTCGGACAAACAACAAACCATTCTTGACTTATTGGAACGCCCATATCCAGTTCATTCAGGACTATTAGCGCCACAAGAAATTCGTACAGAATTGATCAAAAAAGAAGAAATTTAATTTCAACAAGAAAACATAAACAGAAAGGAGGAGCGAAAAAGTAAGAACAAACTACTGACTCGCTCCTTTTTACAGGTGAAATCCATGACCCTTGCAACCATTGATATTGGAGGGACTGGGATTAAGTTTGCTAGTCTCACTCCTGATGGAAAGATTTTAGATAAGGCCAGCACCCCAACTCCAGAAACTCTAGAAGATTTGTTGGCTTGGTTGGACCAGCGATTGTCAGAACGTGACTACCGTGGGATTGCCATGAGTGTGCCAGGAGCCGTTAATCAAGAAACTGGGGTGATTGAGGGAATCAGTGCCATTCCTTACATCCATGGTTTTTCATGGTATGAGGCCCTTGCTCATCACCAGCTACCTGTTCATTTAGAAAATGATGCCAACTGTGTTGGGCTCAGTGAATTGCTAGCTCATCCTGAGATTGAAAATGCAGCCTGTGTCGTGATTGGCACAGGAATCGGTGGCGCTATGATTATCAATGGAAAACTTCACCGAGGTCGTCATGGCTTGGGTGGGGAGTTTGGCTATATGACAACTATCGAGCCTGAAGAAAGGCTCAACAACTGGTCGTTACTAGCTTCTACGGGAAACATGGTGCGTTATGTGATTGAAAAATCAGGTCAGTCTGACTGGGATGGCCGTAAGGTTTACCAAGAGGCTGCAGCAGGAAACGCCCTCTGCCAAGAAGCCATTGAGCGCATGAATCGTAACCTAGCTCAAGGCCTGCTCAATATCCAGTATCTCATCGACCCAGATGTCATTAGCCTAGGCGGCTCTATCAGTCAAAATCCAGATTTTATCAAAGGTGTGCAAGAAGCAGTAGACACTTTTGTCGAAACCTATGAAGAATATACAATTGCTCCAGTCATTCAAGCTTGCACCTATCATGCAGATGCCAATCTCTACGGTGCCCTTGTCAACTGGTTACAGGAGGAAAACCAATGGTAAGTTTTACAGGACTTAGTCCCAAACAGGCCCAATCTATCGAAGTATTAAAAAATCACATTTCTCTACCAGATGTAGAGGTGGCAGTCTCTCAGTCTGATCAAGCTTCTATCTCTATCAAGGGTGAGAATGGGCAGTATCAACTGACCTACAGCAAACCTCATCAACTCTACCGTGCCTTGTCTGTGCTAGTAACAGCTTTAGCAGAAGGGGACAAGGTAGAGATTGAAGAGCAGGCGGCCTATGAAGATTTAGCCTACATGGCGGACTGTTCGCGCAATGCCGTGCTCAATGTCGCATCTGCCAAGCAGATGATTGAAGTCTTAGCTCTGATGGGTTATTCAACCTTTGAGCTCTACATGGAAGACACTTATCAAATTGAAGGACAACCTTACTTTGGTTATTTCCGTGGGGCTTATTCAGCTGAGGAATTACAGGAAATCGAAGCATACGCCCAGCAGTTTGACATGACCTTTGTCCCATGTATCCAAACCCTGGCCCACTTATCAGCCTTTGTCAAATGGGGTGTCAAAGAAGTCCAGCAACTCCGCGATGTAGAAGACATTCTTCTCATCGGTGAAGAAAAAGTCTACGACCTGATTGACGGTATGTTTGCGACGTTATCTAAACTACAAACTCGCAAGGTCAATATCGGAATGGACGAAGCTCACCTAGTTGGTTTGGGACGTTACCTTATCCTGAACGGTGTGGTTGATCGTAGTCTCCTCATGTGCCAACACTTGGAGCGCGTGCTGGATATTGCAGACAAGTATGGTTTCCACTGCCAGATGTGGAGTGATATGTTCTTCAAGCTCATGTCAGCAGATGGCCAATATGACCGTGACGTGGAAATTCCAGAGGAAACTCGTGTTTACCTTGACCGTCTCAAAGACCGTGTCACCTTGGTTTACTGGGATTATTACCAAGATAGCGAAGAAAAATACAACCGCAACTTCAGTAACCACCATAAGATTAGCCAGGATATCGCTTTTGCTGGTGGTGCTTGGAAGTGGATTGGCTTCACACCACACAATCATTTCAGTCGTCTAATCGCTCTTGAAGCCAATAAAGCCTGCCGTGCCAACAAGATTAAGGAAGTCATCGTGACAGGTTGGGGGGACAACGGTGGTGAAACGGCCCAGTTCTCGATTCTGCCTAGCTTACAAATCTGGGCAGAACTTAGCTATCGTAATGATTTAGAGCGTCTATCAGCTCACTTCAAGACCAACACAGGATTATCGGTTGAGGACTTTATGCAACTTGATCTTGCCAACCTCTTGCCAGACCTACCAGATAATCTCAGTGGTATCAACCCTAATCGCTATGTCTTTTATCAGGATGTTCTTTGCCCAATCCTTGACAAGCACATGACTCCTGAGCAGGACAAACCACACTTTACCCAAGCAGCTGAGACTCTTGTTGCTATTAAAGAAAAAGCAGGAAACTATGCTTATCTCTTTGAAACTCAGGCTCAGTTGAACCAGATTTTAAGCAGTAAAGTGGATGTGGGCCGACGCATTCGTCAAGCCTATCAAAAAGGTGATAAAGAGAGCTTGCAACAAATTGCTAGGGAAGAATTACCAAAATTAAGAAGCCAGATTGAAACCTTCCACAAGCTCTTTAGCTACCAATGGTTGAAAGAAAACAAGGTCTTTGGCTTGGATACAGTGGACATCCGTATGGGTGGGCTCTTGCAACGGATCAAGCGCGCAGAAAGTCGCATTGAAAACTATCTAGCAGGCGAAATCTCTCGTATCGACGAACTAGAAGTAGACATCTTGCCATTTAATGATTTCTATGGGGGTAAGGACTTCGCAGCAACGACAGCCAACCAGTGGCATACTATTGCGACAGCTTCGACCATTTATACAACCTAGGAAAACTCTATTCAGGAAGAAAGTTTCTCGTGAAACATCCTTCTTATATAAAAAAGCTCTCCACATAAAATAATTTGTGGAGTTTTTTCTATAATTTGTAGTTTAAACTGTCCTAAAAATAAGAGTATACTATTTTTGTAAACGTTATCAAGTTTAAAAATGTGAGATTATGAAGTTTTAGAAAATAAAAAGGGAGGAAATTATGAACAAGTTTTCAAAAACTTTAAGAGATAATTGGATTTTTCTCTTAATGGTTCTACCAGGAACAATTTGGTTGATTTTATTCTTCTACATTCCAGTTTTTGGGAATGTGGTTGCCTTCAAAGACTACCATATGACTGGTGAAGGATTCGTCCACAGTATTATAAATAGTAGATGGGTCGGACTAGATAACTTTAAATTCTTGTTTAGTTCCAAGGATGCCTTTGTCATCACTCGAAACACAGTACTTTACAACCTTGGATTTATCTTTATCGGTTTGGTTGTGTCAGTTGGTATCGCCATTATCCTTAGTGAACTTCGCTCTAAGCAAATGGTTAAAATCTACCAAACATCTATGTTATTCCCTTACTTCCTATCTTGGGTTATCATCAGTTTCTTTACAGATGCATTCCTAAATATCGATAAAGGGCTTATCAACCATACCTTAGAAGCTCTAGGGATGAAGGGTATTAACTTCTACGCTGATGTCAGTATCTGGCCTTACCTCCTCCTCTTCCTAGGTATCTGGAAAGGCTTTGGATATAGTAGTGTGATGTACTACGCAACGATCATGGGTATTGACCCAACTTACTACGAAGCAGCGACAGTGGATGGTGCTAGCAAATGGCAACGTATCCGTAACGTAACCATCCCTCAGTTGACACCGCTTGTGACAGTATTGACCATCCTTGCAGTCGGAAATATCTTCCGTGCAGACTTCGGTCTTTTCTACCAAATCCCTCACAACGCTGGTCAGCTCTATAGTGTAACAAACGTATTGGACGTCTATGTCTTTAACGGATTGACTCAGACAGCAGATATCGGTATGGCTTCAGCAGCCGGTCTCTACCAGTCAGTCGTTGGTTTGATTCTCGTTATCCTATCAAACTTACTTGCAAGACGTGTTGATCCTAACTCAGCACTATTCTAGAAAGGAGGAGCATATGGCAAAAAAAATTCAAAAAGAAAAAATTGATAATGTTGGCATACACTCCTTCAGCAAAAAGGCAGATATCTTCTTTAGTATCATATCTGGTTTGCTGGCCTTCTCTTGTATCTTGCCTTTCATCTTCGTAATCATTATTTCAGTTACAGATGAGAAGAGTATTGTTCAATATGGATATAGTTTCTTCCCTTCCAAGTTTGGTGTAGATGGATTCCAATTCTTGGCTCAGTTTAAAGACAAAATTTTACAAGCGCTCTTTATCTCAGCCTTTGTGACAGTTGTCGGTACATTGACAAACGTATTTATCACAACAACATACGCTTATGCTATCTCACGTTCAACATTTAAGTATCGCAAATTCTTTACAATCTTTGCTCTTCTTAGTATGTTGTTCAATGCTGGTTTGGTACCAGGCTATATCGTGGTAACTCAGTTACTTCACTTGGGTGATACTATTTGGGCCTTGATTGTTCCGATGCTTCTATCACCATTCAACATCATGTTGATGCGGTCTTTCTTCAAGAAAACCATTCCAGAAGCAATCCTCGAATCAGCTCGTATCGATGGTGCTAGCGAGGCGCGGATCTTCTTCCAAATCTGTTTACCACTCTCTCTTCCAGGGATTGCGACTATCACACTTTTGACAGCACTTGGATTCTGGAACGACTGGTTCAATGCCCTTCTTTACATCAAGAGTGATAACTTGTATCCATTGCAATATTTGCTCATGCAAATTCAAAACAACATGGATTACATTGCTAAGTCAGTTGGGATGTCAGGACAACTTGCAGTTGCCCTACCAAAAGAAACAGGTCGTATGGCCATGGTCGTAGTTGCGACTGTTCCAATTGCGATTCTCTATCCATTCTTCCAACGCTACTTTGTAAAAGGTTTAACTATCGGTGGTGTTAAAGAATAAGAGACACTGAGAAACAAGCTTTCTCTACCCTATCTAACTTTTCTTTGTTGAAAAGTAGATCACTAAAATTGTTTTAAATTTAAAAATAAAAAAAGGAGTTTTTATCATGAAAAACTGGAAAAAATATGCTTTTGCATCAGCTAGCCTTGTAGCTTTGGCTGCTAGCCTTGCAGCTTGTGGTAACCTTAAAGGAAATAACCAAAAAGCTGCTGAATCATCATCATCAGGTGATGCAACTGTTATCAAAATGTACCAAATCGGTGACAAACCAGATAACTTGGATGAATTGCTAGAAAATGCAAACAAAATCATCGGAGAAAAAGTTGGTGCTAAATTGGATATCCAATACCTTGGTTGGGGTGACTACAGCAAGAAAATGTCAGTTATCACTTCATCAGGTGAAAACTATGATATCGCCTTTGCAGATAACTATGTCGTAAACGCTCAAAAAGGTGCTTATGCTGACTTGACAGAATTGTACAAGAAAGAAGGAGCTGACCTTTACAAAGCGCTTGATCCAGCTTACATCAAGGGTAACACTGTAAACGGTAAAATCTATGCAGTTCCAGTTGCAGCTAACGTTGCATCTTCACAAAACTTTGCCTTCAACGGCCCACTTCTTGAAAAATATGGTATCGATATCTCAGGTGTAACTTCATACGAAACACTTGAACCAGTATTGAAACAAATCAAAGAAAAAGCTCCAGATGTAATGCCATTCGCTGTTGGTAAAAACTTTATCCCATCAGAAAACTTTGACTACCCAGTTGCAAATGGTCTTCCATTCGTCATTGACCTTGAAGGCGACACTACTAAGATCGTAAACCGTTACGAAGTTCCTCGTTTCGTAGAACACTTGAAGACTATGCACAAATACTATGAAGCAGGATACATTCCAAAAGACGTAGCAACTAGTGATACTTCATATGACCTTACTCAAGATACTTGGCTTGTTCGCGAAGAAACAGTAGGACCAGCTGACTACGGTAGCAGCTTGCTTTCTCGTGTTGCTAACAGAGACATCCAAATCAAACCATTCACTAACTTCATCAAGAAAAACCAAACAACTCAAGTTGCAAACTTTGTAATCTCAAACAACTCTAAGAACAAAGAAAAAGCAATGGAAGTGTTGAACCTCTTGAACACTAACCCAGAACTCTTGAACGGCCTTGTTTATGGACCAGAAGGCAAGAACTGGGAAAAAGTAGCAGGTAAAGAAAACCGTGTTAAAGTTCTTGACGGATACAAAGGAAACACTCACATGTCAGGATGGAACACTGGTAACAACTGGATCCTTTACATCAACGAAAACGTTACAGATGAACAAATTGCACAATCTAAGAAAGACTTGGAAACTGCAAAAGAATCTCCAGCGCTTGGATTCATCTTTAACACTGACAACGTGAAATCTGAAATCTCAGCTATCACTAACACTATGCAACAATTCGATACAGCTATCAACACTGGTACTGTAGACCCAGAAAAAGCTATTCCAGAATTGATGGAAAAACTTAAATCTGAAGGTGCTTACCAAAAAGTATTGGATGAAATGCAAAAACAATACGACGAATTCTTGAAAAACAAAAAATCTTAAGATAGATTGATTTCGTGTATTCATTCCTAAAAGATGCGATCACTGCCTTGTCTGGAATTTTCCAGACGGGGTGGTGATTCTTTTTTTGAGCAAATACATATAATTATCTGTACTTGAAACCCAGACATTTGCCTTACAAGTAGCGTTGATAATAGGTACATGAAAAAATACCATCTTATTTTCAAAATTAGTGCAATCTTATCCTACTTACATATTTTTCGTATATGGACTTTCTCAGCTAACACTTATAATCCAAAACTATTGGCAATTTTTTCTGGATTCGAAATCTTATCAATCTGGTCTTTATTGGCATCATGATTAGTATTTTATTCAAGACAGGTCATGGATATCTTTTTGTTAACTTTTCTTCATCGAATATTTAATTAAAACAAGATCTGAAAATGAGTCTTGTTTTTTATTTTTCGGTCAAATAAATTGCATTCGCTTTCTTGGGAGAGTATACTGGTATAGTTGAATGAAAAATTCTGATAATTTAATCTTAGAAAAGAGAAGCACATGTCAAAAGATATTCGAGTTTTACTTTACTATAAATATGTTCCCATCGAAAACGCGGAACAATTTGCTGCAGACCACTTGGCTTTCTGTAAATCAATCGGCCTCAAAGGTCGTATCCTAGTCGCTGATGAAGGGATCAACGGAACCGTTTCTGGTGACTACGAAACAACGCAAAAATACATGGACTACGTTCACAGCCTTCCAGGTATGGAAGACCTCTGGTTCAAGATTGACGAAGAAAGTGAGCAAGCCTTCAAGAAGATGTTTGTTCGCTACAAAAAGGAAATCGTTCACCTTGGTTTAGAGGATGATAACTTTGATAACGACATCAACCCTCTTGAAACAACAGGTGCTTACTTGTCACCAAAAGAATTTAAAGAAGCCCTCCTAGATGAAGATACAGTGGTCCTTGATACTCGTAATGACTATGAGTACGACCTTGGACACTTCCGTGGGGCTATCCGTCCTAACATCCGCAACTTCCGTGAATTACCACAATGGGTCCGTGATAACAAAGAAAAATTCATGGATAAACGTGTCGTTGTTTACTGTACAGGTGGAGTCCGCTGTGAGAAATTCTCAGGTTGGATGGTCCGTGAAGGCTATAAAGATGTCGGTCAATTACACGGAGGAATTGCGACTTACGGGAAAGATCCAGAAGTTCAAGGGGAACTTTGGGATGGGAAAATGTATGTCTTTGACGAGCGTATTGCAGTCGATGTCAACCATGTCAATCCAACCATTGTAGGGAAAGATTGGTTTGATGGAACACCATGTGAACGCTATGTCAACTGTGGAAATCCATTTTGTAACCGTCGTATCTTGGCATCAGAAGACAACGAAGATAAATATCTCCGTGGTTGCTCGCACGAGTGCCGTGTTCACCCACGTAATCGCTATGTTTTAGAACATGAATTGACGCAAGATCAAGTTATCGAGCGTTTAGCAGCGATTGGTGAGAACCTAGATCATTCTGAAGTTATATAATAGGTATTAACAGCCTTTCAGGGCTGTTTTTCTATGCTTTTGACCAAAAAATCTTAAATTTGTTTCTGCATCTTTCAGGAAAATGGTGTATACTATATGTAAACGATTTCAAAGGAGACCATTTATGGTGAAAACATTTTTTATTCCAAATAAACAAAGTATTTTAGGACAACAGGAGATTCTTACGGCCAAATCAATTTTAGGTTTAGTAGAAGGCCTAGAGTCGCATAGTTATGATGCTGTCTACCTCCGTCAACCCCTCAATCGCCTTGAGTATATCGAGTGTGGAATCGTAGGTAAGTCTCAATTTCTCTTTAAAGTTCGATATCTAGATGCTCAAAAAGGCTATCAAGTCATCATTCCTGACTTGATTACAAGAGCTGACTGGGAAATTGTAGAAGGGCTCTTGCGTGCTTTGTCTAGTAAGGTTGGTGAAGCAGTTGAAGGCTTAGCAGACTTTGACTTGGAAAACTATTTCCAAGAAACTGTCAAGAGCTATCTAGCGGATAAGGCTGCTCGTTTGGGCTTCTGCCAAGGAATTTTATCACCTATTTATTTTGATAAGAAGGATTTGGAAAGCTTCTCAGAAGAAGGTGGTTTGGCGCGTTTTGAAGAATTAGTCAAGAAAGTTCAAGGTTCAGATGCTTATCCTGCCAGCGCTAAATTTTATCCAGATGGAGAAGGTAAGGTTCATGGTATCTACCACCTAGCTCAGGGAGTAAAAACTATCTTACCAAAAGAACCTGTGATTCCAGCACCTTACGTTGAACAGTTAGTAGGCAAGGAGCTTGTATGGGAGATTGACCTAGTGAAAATCTCTGGAGATGGTTCAAAACCAGAAGACTATGAAGCAGTAGCTAGACTGGATTATCAAGCGTTTTTAGAAGCTTTGCCAAAAGAACTTTATCAGGACTTAGATGCTAACCAAGTAGAAGTAGGCCCTGTTTTAGGGAAAGATTTTGAAGCATTAGTAAATAGTGAACTAGAGAAATAAACGAAAGATAGTAGTTATAAAAAATAAGAAAAGGCAGATTTTTGGTCTGCTTTTTGTGTACAAAAAATCCTGTCAGAGTGACAGGATTTTATCTTACATAAAGGCTAGGATTCGTAGATATTCAAAAACCAGAGTCATTTCTGCTAGGAAGAAGAGAAATAGGATACCACCGTTAACTAGAAATGCCAAGAGAAGGCGATAGAAGGGATCAGTTTGGCTATCTTTACTTGGTCTTGAGATGGTATAGAGGTTGGCAAGAAGTACCAGACCAATGCTAATGAGGCAGAGAAGAGCCGCAAAGCGTAGACTATTAAAGAAGGCAAAGAAACTGGCAATACCTGTGAGTAGGAGAGGAAGGGCGAAGAGTCTGCTGTACTCTTGCAAGGATTTTTCCAGCGTCCAGTCATTGTCCTGATTGACAAAACGTTTAACTACAAATCCACCCATAAGGATAGAAAAGAAGAATAAACTTGTCGCTACCAAGATGGAGAAGATAGAAAAGAGATTCAGTGAAGGGAACTGCTCGCTGACATGAGAGTTGATAGCCGCCATATGGCCGTAGTAGTTATGCTTGATATGATAAATCGCACAGAAGAAACTAAGAGCAGAAAAGATAGTTAGGAGCGCAAAGGCGTTATAACTATGTTTTTTATCTGTATCAATGCTTGCTGTCGGCTCTTTAAGAGCACCTAGTAGCCAAGTCCAAAAATCAGCCAATTCTTCTTTGAAGATTGCAGTTTTTGTAGGTGTAGGATCTGGTAAAAACGGGCTTTCCAAAGATTTGCTTGTCTGAGAAACTTCTTTAACAGGTTCTTCTGACTTGTCTGTCTTTGTTACCAGTTCTTCTTCAGCTTCTTCAGTTTCTTCTTCTTCAGCCTCTACTTTTTCTAGGTCAGTTTCCTGATTTTCAGGATTGGCTTGAAGATTTTCTTCAGCCACTGGCGCCTCTTCTTTTTCTTTCAGTTCTTCCTCGGGAATGACTGGATCAGATGGGTTTTCTTTTTTCTCATTGTTGGCTGTTTTCTCAAAATCAGCACTTTCGAACCATTCTTGAGTCATGATGAGACCTCCTTTTTTATTTCTTGTTTGAGTAGTAATGATAAATGATGGTTATTAATGATTTCTCGAATTGGGTGAGCGATCCGGTTCGTCTGGAATGTTGATATCTTGACCTGCCTTTGCGACGAGGAGGTCTTGTGTATCTTTTTTCTCTACTTTGTAAGGATTGGAGAATTCTTCGTCCCTATTTACATCATTTCCCTGGACAGGATTCACTCCTTCTCGAGTTCGATGATAGATAGCCCCATATTCTGATGAGAGATTGAGATTGATTCGTTCAAGCTCTTTTCGGGACAACATGAGTATGATGTCATTTTCTGCTTCGAATTCTACCTTACCGTGCACTTGGATGTCGTCTACAGAGATATGTTCATGTTCTGCTAGGATACGGCTATCTGTTAGACTTGTTCCAAATACATTGACAATTCCAGTTGTGGTCAGTTGGCTATTTTTTATCTCGCTATTAGTGATACGAAGAAGATAGCCATTTGACTGGATCTTGGCATTGCTGACTTTTACATCGGCAATCGAAAGGACACCGTGGTCGACCTGGGCGGTTAGATCTTTTAATTCTCTTCCTTTTGGCAACGATAGAACGACCTCATCATTGCGGCTAGAGACTCCGCTTACGATAAATAGGATACCCTCGATACTAGAACCTACAGAACGACGTGTAGTTGATTTAGTATCAGTTATTTCAAGACTTTTCTCTTTGATAGAGTGTTGAAGGTTTTCTTTTTCAGAGATGGTCGGGTGATACTGAAGGTGAATCTTGTCATCGCTAGATTCTCTAATGACTAACGAATGTTCTGTCAGTGACATGTTAAGATTTTCAATATCTTGATCAAAAACGATCTCTTCCATTCGGCTCTCAAAGACTGGTTTTTGTGACATTGCAAGGAGGCCTCTGACACCGTCTGTTTGGATGCCGATGATTATCATTGAAAAACCGATGATACTGGTAACAACACCAAAGATAAGAAATCCTTTTGTCCATTTACGCATGTCTTTCACCTCTCTTTCCTCTATTAAGAATCCATTGGATAAGTCGAAGGACTAGTAATCCAAAGAAACGGGTCACATAAGAAGTTGCTAGTAAGACTAGAGACGAAGCCCCAATCGCTAATAAATCTCCTCCAAAAATCAGCACAAAAGCAGATGTCGATTCAGTCAGAACGTAGAAGCTTTCAAATAGGAGAACGCCTCCTAGGATTAGTCCAGCCACTGATACAGCAAAGAAGGCCATAAGTACGCTGACAGCAGCGATAAAAATCCCGATGATAGCCATGAGAAGAGCAATTCCGACTGGAATTCCGATAGGAGCTGCCAGAAGTGCGATGATTGCGATTTGTAAAACCTGACGGTTGTTCTTATTGGAATTTTCTTCGTTGATTTTTTTATCAAGAAGTGTAGTCAGGACATCATGGGCAGCTTCTTTTGGACTTCCCAGGCTAGCTATTAGGTCTTCCTCGCCTTCAGGACCAGCATCATCAAAGAGTTCTTTGAAGTAGTCCATGGCTTCGATACGATCAGATTGAGGAAGCTTCATCAGATAGGCTTCAAGCTGATTCAAATATTCAGTTCTTGTCATGGCGAACGCTCCCTTCTATGATGCCGTTGATAGTGTCAGTGTAGAGTGTCCATTCTTCTCGAAGGACAAGCAATTGTTCCTCTCCAATCTCTGTTAAGGAATAGTATTTCCGCATCCGACCTTGGTATTCGCGAGAGTATGTAGTCAGATAGCGGTTGGTTTCCAGTTTTTTCAAGATGGGGTAGAGGGTAGATTCCTTGATTTTGGCAATGAGTTTAATTGTTTGACTAATTTCATAACCATAGGAATCCCCTTGTTCTAGGATGGCCAAGATGAGAAATTCAATCAAGGCCGCTGATGTCGGAAAATACATGGGGCACCTCCTTTTTAGTATATAAAAATTTTATATATAATTATTCTACACATACATCATACATCTAAATGTAAGCCCTGTCAAGCAATATGTGTAAAATTTTTATATATAAAAATCTTCTAGTAAAAACTAGAAGATTGGAGGCTGTTTTGCATTACTTTGAGGCAATACTTATCTGCAATCCTCATCATAAATGGGCGGAAGATAAAAATACTTGTCTTCAATCTTGATTTTGGCACAGAGGATGCCGTTTTGATAGACATATCCGTTAAATGGAGGATAGCTATCCAAGTTTTTTAGGATATTCTCAGGCAAAGAACTAAAATTGTAATCCTTCAGAGCCCCAGAACCAATCAATCTTTCAGTCCGATAAGCCTTGATTTCTTTTTCATATTTTTTGAGAAATTCTTCTCGTTTGCTTTCAAAGAGAGCCAAATCTTCGTCATCTAACTCGTAATAGCGTTCGTAACCAGCAATCCAAGAAATATAAACACACAGTAAAGATTTTTCTATCTCTGGAGAGTAGCCAATTGTAAAGTAATTTTCTTTGTCGACCTGCCGATTTTCTACTGTGATAGTCTGTATAAAGTTAGTCATGATAATCTCCGTTTCAAGAATGAACTAGAAAAACTTCTCATTTAAAAATCTTTTAGCTCATCAAAGATTTCTATAAATTTTTCTTTGTCCATCCCTAAATCTTCAGGTAGTAAAACTAAGATCTTGACCAGGGCATCATAGATATCCTCTCTCTCGATTGTTTCAATAAAATAGTTACGCTTGTCCATTTTATTGAAACCTTGAGTATACTCTCTTATGAGGACTTCTATGTGTTTCATAGTGTCCTCGTTGGGGTTTTCTAGAAGCTTTATAACACTTGCTCTAGTCTTTCTATATAGAGAGGCTGCTTTTTCTGCGTTTGCGGTTGAAATATTTTCTTGTCCATCCCATGAGCGAAATGGATTGTCTAGGTTTTGGGCTAGCCATTCAGCTTTTCTCGGTTTTGTTATCCAAAGATTCAGTCCCTTGTCCTGCTGTTTTTTATAATATTTTTTGGCTACTTTAGCGGCCTCTTCTGGTAAGCTGCTCATCCAAAACATACTTAATCGAGGTAAATCTTCTGGTTTGGGAATATCCTCTGCAGTAAAGCCAAACAAATCAACAGTGGAAAACATGACTAACTCTTTGAACTCTGATAATTTATGGAAATTGAGAATATGACCAGGTTTCCCCCACAATCTTAATTCCCTAAGTCTTGGATAGTTATTCAAGATTTGTGCAAAGTCTATTTCAAGGATGTTAGAACAATGGATGGCTCCTAAATCTTTTAATCCCAGTGCCTTAGGTAGAGAACTATCAAGTTGTAATCGTAAGCTGGCTCCATGGTCCTTTACAAGTATTTGACAATTGTCGCTCATGTCTCCTAATAAGACTAGCTCCTCCAAATCATCGTTTAGTCTAAGTTCCTCTACGCCTGTCAAATCAATGGAAAGCCGATGTATGGATGTCTTAGAAAAATCCAGTTTTGTTTGTCCATGATTATTAAGAACTAGTTCTGTAATAAAAGGAGTTGACTGCAAATACTCATATATATTTTTGTGCCATCTAGTTAATGCCAACTTAGATAAACAAGGAAAGACCTTTAATTCTAATGCGTCTTCAAAAGGCGTCCACTCGTCATTAATATTGTGTTTAGAAATACGGCACTCATTTCCTGCAAATGAAACTTTTTCCTTGCTTTTATCTGCTTTCTTAAATAAATCTCTTTTTTCTTTTGGTATTTCTTGCCATTTCAGTTGCCTGTAAATATCGTAACCATTTCCCCAAAACATAGCATAAGTATTGGTGCTTTCAGTTGTTAATGGTGTTGTATTACCAATAAAAATATAATGTGACGGTACATGAATATCAACATTACTAAGATGTAAGTCTCTTTCCCAGTACATAAAATCTATATAGAGTGGCTTCAAAGAAGATAGTTCTTCTTCTCTAAGAGGTTGTTCTCCTGACCAGTCTAATGACAGTAGGACAGCCTGCGACTTTTTCTCCCCCTCTTCGATCTTGGTTATCTGGCAAGCTATGTATTTTTTTAGATGGAAATTGTAAACACAATAGACGTCCCCTGCTTTTGCTAGCATACAAATTTCTCCTTATATGATTCGATGGTCCTTAGTTAATCAAGATTTTTTATCTAATCAAAATTTCTTAATGGTGTTAAAACAATTATAAATGTAGACGTTTATAATTTCTACTTTAGCATCGCATCAACTATCAATTCCCAAAGTAATAACCTTTAATGTACCCAAATAGTGCTACTCCTAATAAAGTGTAACCGGAGTTTTCCTAGCTTTATTATACCATTTTTGCGCGTAGAAACAGTAGTATACTTGGTAAATCTATACTTTTTAAAATGTTGTGAAGATCCAAAAAAACCAGACTCAGTCTGGCTTTCAAAGTGTGTTTATTTGTGGCAAATTCTAAAAACCTTTTTAGAGGATTTTATCCGATTTATCCACCATAAAGAGGGCGACCGTCATGATGATATCAATAACTAGAAGAGCCAGTACAGCTGGGATCCACGAATGGAAAAAGTTAAAACTATAACCAAAGAGAGTTGGACCGACAGCTGCCAAAATGTAGCCGCCGGTCTGGGCAAGTCCAGACAATTGGGCTGTCTTTTCAGGAGAGCTAGTTTTGATGGAGAAGCAAACCATGAGGTAAGGGAAAAGAGCGCTACAGGCAGTACCAATCAAGAGATGCGCTACTAACCAGTAGAGGAAACTCTTGTTCGGGTATAAAAGCATGGCAATTCCAAGCAATCCAGCGACAGAGATGACTGTCAGCATGATTTGACGGTGACGATTGGACAAACGAGTCGTTAAACTTGGAATAGTCATCGAGAAGGGGATGCTAGTCAGAGAAAAGATCGAAGCTAAAAGACCGGCATCTGTGTGAGATAAGCCAGCACTGATGGCCATGGTTGGTAACCAGGTCATACTGGTATAGAAGAGTAAGGACTGAAGTCCACCGAATACAATAACAGCCCAAACTTCCTTGTTTTTTAAGATATTCTCTTTCTTTTGTTTTTTCTCACATCCTTTTAGAAAATGATTGTGACGATGATTGGGGAGCCAGGCAACTAAAGTTAGTAGGCAGACCAAGGATAAACAGAGGATCAAGCCTTTCCAAGATGTCGCCTGAGTAATGGGTACAGAGAGATAGGAAGCAAGAGCCGTTGTAATCCCCATAGAGGTCACATAGATGGTTGTCAGAAAGCCAATCTTTTGTGGGTGATTGGCCTGAATGGCGCTAGGAAGGAGCACGTTAAAGATCGCAATACTTGCTCCGATAAGTAAAGTCCCTAGATAGAGTAGAGGAAGATTAAAGATACGAATCACTGAACCGATGGTCAATACGATAAGACTATAGGTGAAAAGGTGCTCGAGTCCAATTTTTTGAGCCAAACGGGTCGCAAAAGAGGAGAAGATGGCAAACATCAAGAGAGGGAGACTGGTCAAAACACCAAGTGAACTAACTTCCACGCCTAAACCTTGGGCAATATCTCCCAAAACAGTTGGCAAAGCTGTGAAAGGAGCCCTTAAGACCGCTCCGATTAAGATAATTCCTAGAATAAAAAAGAGTGATCGTTTTTTCATGTGAACCTCAATAAGCTGATTTTGATAACAGCTTATTTTAATTTTTTTCCCTAAAGATGTCAAGCTAACGTGAGGTAATCCTCGATTTTCCCAAAGGAAATCATAGAAAATAAGGACAATATATTTACTAGTTTTTTTCTGGGATTCAAATAAAAATAGGAAAGTCTGAAAAATTGTGATAAAATAGTGAAAGAAAATCTATACATTGGAGAACTACTGTGTCTGAAAATCGTAAATTTAGCGTCCTGATGTCAGTCTATGTTAAAGAAAATCCAGCCTTCCTAGAAGAGGCAGTAGAGAGTATCTTACATCAAACGCTCAAACCTAGCGAAGTGGTAATCGTCGAAGATGGTCCGCTAACACCTGAACTGTATCAAGTTTTGGAGAAATTGGAAGCACAGTCAAGTATCCCAATCAAACGTTGCCCACTTGAACAAAATCGTGGTCTAGGCTTGGCCCTTCAATATGGTGTTTTACAGTGTCAGTATGATGTCATTGCTCGTATGGATACAGATGATATTGCTGTTGAAGACCGTTTCGAACAACAGTTCGAATTGATGGAAAAAGAAAACTTGGACCTGCTAGGTGGTCATATCGCAGAGTTTATCGACCAACCTGACGAGATTGTGTCTTATCGTCGTGTACCGACTAAGCATGAGGATATCATTGTCTACCAACGTATGAGAAGTGCCTTTAATCATATGACTGTTATGTTCAAAAAAGAAATGGTGCTAAAGGCTGGTAACTACGAGGACGGTCTTTATATGGAAGATGATCTTCTCTGGCTCAATATGATTAGTGCTGGAGCTCGAACTGGAAATGTGGATCAAATTCTATGTAAGGTGCGCGTGGGAGCGGGGATGTTTGAACGCCGTGGAGGTCTTCGCTACCTCAAACTCTATCGCCAAGCACGTCAAAGAATGCACGCTCGAGGACAGATTTCTTATGGCGAATATCTGAAAAGTGTTTTAATCCAAGTTGTCGTTGCCCTATGTCCAGGATTTGTGCGACAGTTTATATTTTTGAAACTTCTAAGAAAAAGCAAGTAATGTCTAGCTGATAGGATTTTAAAACTATATCTTATTACTGCTAGAAAATGTGATTCTGTATAGGAGGATACCATTCACATGAATAAAAAAATAACAGATTACGTAATTGATCTGGTTGAAGTATTAAATAAACAACAGAAACAAATATTTTGGGGATTTTTTGATATTGCCAGTATGGTCTTATCAATTATTGTTTCCTATATTCTATTTTATGGCTTGATTAATCCAGCCCCGGTAGACTATGTCATTTATACAGGTCTAACCTTCCTTTTCTACCAGCTTATGATTGGATTTTGGGGGCTGAATGCTAGTATTAGTAGATATAGCAAAATCACAGATTTTATGAAGATTTTCTTCGGAGTAACTATCAGTAGTATCTTATCTTATGTGATCTGCTATGCTTTCTTGCCACTCTTTTCTGTCCGCTTTATCGTACTCTTTATCCTATTAACTACCTTCTTGATTCTCCTTCCTCGTATCACCTGGCAGTTGATTTACTCAAGACGTAGAAAGGGAAATGGCGAAGGAGAACACCGTCGTACCTTCTTGATTGGTGCCGGTGATGGTGGCGCGCTCTTTATGGATAGCTACCAACATCCTACCAGTGACCTCGAATTGGTCGGAATTCTGGATAATGATGAAAAGAAAAAAGGACAAAAGCTTGGGAAAATCCCAGTTTTGGGTTCTTATGATGATCTACCAGAATTGGCTAAACGCTACAGAGTTGAAAAAGTTATCGTTGCGATTCCGTCTCTAGATCCATCTGAATATGAACGAATCCTGCAAATGTGTAACCATATCGGTGTAAAATGCTTTAAGATGCCGATGATTGAGTCAGTTGTGCAAGGTATCCAGCCTCAAGCAGGTGGTTTCCAGAAAATTGATATCACAGACCTGTTGGGACGTAAAGAGATTCAGCTTGATGAATCACGTCTGGGTTCTGAAATCACTGGCAAAACAATCTTGGTGACTGGAGCCGGAGGTTCGATTGGTTCAGAAATCTGCCGTCAAGTTAGTCGATTCAATCCTGAACGTGTCATTTTGCTCGGTCATGGAGAAAACTCTATTTATCTGATTTACCATGAATTGATTCGCAAGTTCCAGGAAATTGATTTTGTTCCTGTCATTGCTGATATTCAAGATTACGATCGTCTGCTTCAAGTTTTTGAACAGTACGAACCAGCGATTGTTTACCATGCTGCAGCCCATAAACATGTTCCGATGATGGAGCGCAATCCAAAAGAAGCCTTTAAGAATAACATCCTTGGAACTTATAATGTTGCTAAGGCAGTTGACGTTGCTCGAGTTCCAAAAATGGTCATGATTTCGACAGATAAGGCCGTTAATCCACCAAACGTAATGGGAGCAACTAAACGTGTGGCTGAGTTAATTGTTACAGGATTTAATCAACGTAGCCAATCTACCTACTGTGCGGTTCGTTTCGGTAACGTACTCGGTAGCCGTGGTAGTGTAATTCCTGTCTTTGAACGTCAGATTGCTGAAGGTGGGCCTGTAACGGTGACAGACTTCCGAATGACTCGTTACTTTATGACCATTCCAGAAGCTAGTCGCTTGGTGATTCATGCGGGTGCCTATGCAAAGGATGGAGAAGTCTTTATCCTTGATATGGGCAAACCAGTACGCATTTACGATTTGGCTAAGAAAATGGTTCTACTCAGTGGTCATACTGAAAATGAAATTCCAATCGTAGAAGTAGGTATTCGCCCAGGTGAAAAACTATACGAAGAGTTGCTTGTATCAACTGAATTAGTTGATAATCAAGTAATGGACAAAATCTTTGTTGGTAAAGTAAATGTAATGCCTCTTGAGATGATCAATCAGAAGATTGAAGAGTTCCGTACCTTGCAAGGCTCTGAATTGAAGAGAGCAATCATAGCTTTTGCTAATGAAACAACACATGCTGACTAAAAATAGATAAGATATTATCTGCAACTTCTGTTTATGAGAAAGAGCGGATAGTATCTTTTTTCTAGATTTCGAGAGACTTTCAGAGTTTTTTGAACAAACTTGTTATTATTGAACAGATATGGTAAACTATAGTAAATAAAAAATTAGGGAGTAACTTATGATTAACGCTTATAAGAATTTTTTTAAAGGATATGTAGATTTTGCAGGTCGTTCAACACGTTCCGACTATTGGTGGGTTTGGCTTGGAAATATTATTCTTTATATTCCTTTCTTCTTAACATACGGAAATGCTCTGGCTAATTCGCGAAAAGAGGGTGCTCTTATAACTTTGGGCTTTATCGCTATTATCTATTTTATTTTTGGCCTAGCACTTTTATTGCCGTCACTTGCTTTGATGGTCCGTCGCCTTCGTGATGCTGGTTTCCACTGGGCATTGATCTTTATTTTATTCGTTCCACTAGGTAGTATTGTTCTTCTAGTTCTTTTCGCTATGCCAACCAAGGAAACCCTATAAGATTAACTATCTGAAGAATGCTACAAGGACGAAGAATTTTCAGTCTTGTCGAATAATTTGCTGACACTCCCAGGTCTTTTACTAGATTTGGGAGTGTTCTATAACTGTACAGTTTAGTATCTACTGATAAAATAAAAATTGGGAGTATCATATGATTGACGCATATAAGAATTTTTTTAAGAATTATGCAGAGTTCACTGGGCGTTCGACGCGTCCAGATTTCTGGTGGGTTTGGTTAGGAAACCTCATCCTTTCTATTCCTTTCTGGATTATCTATTTCTACACTGTATTTCTTAGTATCGTGATGGATTCAATAGACGATTCAGTAAGCGAAGCTACTTTTATGGTTTTGGGTTTAGTTGTCATTATTTATGCAATTTTCTACCTAGCAATCTTGGTACCGACTTTAGCTTTATCAGTTCGCCGTTTGCGTGATGCCGGATTCCACTGGGCCTTTATCTTCCTTCGCTTCGTCCCTATGGGGGGGATTGCCCTTTTGATTTTACATGCTATGCCGACAAAAGAAACTGAAGTGGTAAACTATAGTGAATCTCAGGCAGTTAATGTCGAAGAAGGCATCGAAGATACACCGTTCGAAGAATCAGATAAGAACTAAGAGATTCTTGCTTTACGGTTGAATCTTGTCTGGTAGTTCTTATGCCTGTTTAACATATAATTAGGAGTATCATATGATTAACGCTTATAAAAATTTCTTTAAAGGGTTTGCAGACTTTTCAGGCCGTTCAACGCGTCCGGATTTTTGGTGGGTTTGGATAATGAACACTATTTTGTCCATTCCTCTTTATATTACCTATTTTCAGGCTGTCTTCGCTGAAGAAGAAGTAGCAGACCCTATCGCAAGTGTGGGAATTCTGAGTTTTTATATCATTTTTTATCTAGTGATATTCATACCGAGTATCGCTCTAAGAGTTCGTCGTTTACGTGACGCAGGATTTCACTGGGCCTTCATTTTTCTCGCTTTCGCTCCAATGGGAGGATTTATTCTTTTAGTCTTGCTTGCAATGCCAACCAAGGAAGTAACTAGCTAATAAATGACAGATCAAAGCAAGAACAAATTAAAAAACACTCCAATTTAATTGGAGTGTTTTTTTAGGATTTCAATTATAGTTGATGTAAAATGTCTGCTGGTTGATGTGCGACCCAGTCAGGTTGATAGGTCATGAGGTCCTTCTCGTCACCAAATCCCCAAGTAACCGCTAGTTTTTTAATGCCAGTTTCTTGGGCGCCAATCATATCAAATTTAGTATCTCCGATAAGGACCACTTTTTCTGGATCGAATTTATGAGTTGTCAAAGCTTGATGAATGACATCTGCCTTATGCACCGCTTGAGGACTTGAACCATAGATGCCGTCAAAGAAGTGATCGATTTCAAAATTAGCTGTCATATGGACTGCTGTCGGAGTATTTTTTGTTGTCGTGATATAGAGAGGATATTGTTGAGCTAGTTCAGTGAGTAGTTCCTTGATTTGTGGAAATAGTTGGGCTTCGTAAACTCCTTTTTCCTTATAGTAGGAACGATAAAGCTGGATAGCTAGCTCAATCTGCTCAGTTGGTAAGCAACTAGCGAAACTAGTTTCCAATGGCGGCCCCATAAAACCACGGATGGTTTTTGCATCTGGACTAGGGACTCCCAGTTGTTCAAAAGTATAGGTGAAGCCATTGTGAATACCGATAGAGCTGTCCACAAGGGTTCCATCTAAGTCGAAAAAGATGGCTGATAGGGATGACATTGATTCTCCTAGTAATCTTGAAATTATTCGCCGAAGATTTCTTTTTGAAGGCGACGGCCTGTCGGTGTGGCTGCAAGACCACCTTCGGCAGTTTCACGAAAGGCAGTTGGGAGGCTAGAGCCTACTTGGTACATGGCATCAATGACTTCGTCAACGGGGATTTTTGATTCGATACCAGCTAGAGCCATATCGGCTGCGATGAAGGCGAAACTTGCTCCCATGGCATTACGCTTAACACATGGAACCTCAACCAAACCTGCAACGGGATCGCAGATAAGACCGAGCATGTTTTTGATAACGAAGGCGATAGCCTGACTCGCTTGATAGGGAGTTCCACCTGCAGCTAGAGTTAGGGCAGCAGCGCTCATGGCAGAGGCAGATCCAACTTCGGCTTGACAGCCTCCTTCGGCTCCCGAGATAGAAGCGTTATTAGCAATGACGAGCCCAAAAGCACCGGCAGCAAAGAGAAAATCTAGTTGTTGTTCATGCGTTAAATCTAACTTTTGAATAGCAGATGTGAGAACTGCAGGAAGACAACCTGCGCTACCTGCAGTTGGTGTCGCACACACAAGGCCCATCTTGGCATTGTGCTCATTAACGGCAATGGCGTTACGGGCGGCAGACAAGACAGTGAAGTCTGATAAGGTCTTTCCTTTTTTGATGTAGTGGTCGAGCTTAGCTGCATCACCACCAGTCAAACCGCTACGAGATTTCTTTTCGCTGAGACCAAGCTCGACGGAAGCTTTCATGACTTCGAGGTTACGTTCCATGAGGAGGAGAACTTCTTCTCGCTCACGACCAGTTAGCTCATACTCAGTAGTAATCATGAGCTCAGCAACATTTCCTTGGAAGTCAAGTTCGGCTTGTTCGACTAATTCTTTGATAGAGTAAAACATATTTTCTCCTATTGAAAGAAATTGACATTGTGCAAATGAGGAATTTTCCGAATTTCTTCGATAGATTCTTCACAGTTGCGACTATCAACTTCAATAATCATGATTGCTTTCTCGCCAGCTTTTTCTCGAGTTACATTCATTTGGGCGATATTGATGCCAAAGCGAGAAAGAGCTTCAGTCACATGAGCAATCATACCTGGAACATCCTGATGGACTATGATGATGGTAGGGGTGTTCATGTTAAGAGATACGGCAAAACCATTTAATTCTGTCACCTGGATATTTCCACCGCCGATTGAGATTCCTGTTACACTGATAGTCTTGCGATCGTTCTTCACAGTGATTTTCGTGGTGTTTGGGTGGGGGGCATTACTGTCCTTTTGAATGGTCCATACAATTTTTATGCCACGCTTATGAGCAATTTCTAGACTATTTGGAATTTCTGGGTCATCAGTATCCATTCCTAAAATCCCAGCAACGAGGGCAAGATCGGTCCCGTGTCCGCGATAGGTTTTTGCAAAAGAATTAAAAAGCTGGAATTCGACTTCGGTTGGAGTATCATCAAAGATAGATGAAACAATTTTACCAATTCGAACAGCTCCTGCCGTGTGACTACTAGACGGTCCAATCATCACAGGACCAATAATATCAAAGACAGATTGAAAACGAAGTGATTGCATCTGTTTCCCCTTAAAAAGATTCTTACTTCTATTATAGCAAAGATTAGATGTAAGTGCTTAATTACTTTCTGAAATATATAAAAAGATTAAAAAGCTTTAATAACAAGGGTTTTGTAACAAAAAGTGGCTTTTTTAAGTAAATAAATCACAGTTTTGTAACATTTCTACACAAATTCGTTAACAAATAGTAATATTAGAAAGGTATCATGGTAGTATAAGAAAAAAGGAGAACTTTTTTAAATGAAATTAAACATTAAGACTAAACTTGCAGGATTTGCAGTTGTACTTGCTTTCCTTGCACCATCACTAACTTTTGCACAAGAAACAAAAACTTACACAGTTAAAGCTGGAGATACCCTCTCAGAAATTGCTGAAACTCACAACACAACAGTTGAAAAATTGGCTAAATTGAATAACATTAAAAATATTCACCTTATCTATGTTGACCAAGTATTGGTAATCGATGGTGAAGCTCCAGCTACTTCAACTACAACAGAAGCTCCTGTAGCAGAAGTTGAAGAAACTCCTGCAGTTGCTGAAACTACTGTAGAAGAAACTACATATGAAGCTACTTACGAAGCTCCAACACCTGCAGCAACAGAAAGCTATTCAGCCCCAGCTGCAACTGTAAGCGGATCTGAAGCAGAAGCGAAAGAATGGATCGCTCAAAAAGAATCAGGCGGTAGCTACACAGCTACAAACGGACGTTACATCGGACGTTACCAGTTGACAGATTCTTACTTGAACGGTGACTACTCAGCTGAAAACCAAGAACGTGTAGCAGACGCTTATGTTGCAGGACGTTACGGTTCATGGACAGCTGCTAAGAACTTCTGGCTTAACAACGGTTGGTATTAAGAAGATATAAAAAAGGAAGTCTCAATGACTTTCTTTTTTTGTTTACAAAAATATCAACTTCTCGCTCTAGATCTGTTAGTAAGTGCTCATCTTTTACTAGCTTAGCTAAGGAGAGTCCATTTTGTATCAACTGAGCATCATTAGTACAAATGCCTATACGAATATAGGAAAACGCAAGTGTGTCGTACTGTCTGCTTATTTTTGCTTCCTCCAAGAGAGTGTAGCAAAGCAGTTTGCAAAGTAACTTATCACCATTGTAAAGATAAAGAGTTGAGAGATTCAGCAGCAACATCATATTTTGTCATTTTTATTATATCTAAGCATGTCTACTAGTCCAATTATTGGACTAGTGATTGGACATACTGAAATAAATCCAATAAATTCTATTATTATAGCTCTTAGTACGATATGGGCATTAATTTTGATATTATCAAGGGTGTATAGAAAATATTTTTATAGAGACGAAGATGACTAAAGTTTTATCAATAATTGGCTCCATAATATCTATAGGGAATTTACCTACTACAAATATCATAGAGCCCTAAAAAAGAGCCTTAAACGGCTCTTTTTGTGTGTTTACATTTGATGAGAGATCATTATAAACATTGGTGTTGAGGGCTTACAAGTTTATGGGATTTCGCCATCTAGATTATTAGTTAGACGAACTGGTTGTATCGTTATTAGACTCTGATTGAGAACCTGAAGAATCAGCAGTTTGACCTCCTGTATTAGCGCTATTATCTCCTCCACTACTAGTACTACCAGATGAAGACTGCTCAGCTGCAGGTGCTTGGGAATTAGATATGCTTCCATTTGTTTCTGGATAGCTTTGAATATAGCTACTATCTTCTGAACGGCTGGCTTCTATTACGGCATCTCTAGTAGTCGTTTCTGTTTGGGTAGTTTTTTCTTCTTCTTTTTTGGTCAAGACTTCAACTTGTTTTTGGAATTTAGAGATTAGTTCTTGAATTGGTTTTATCTTTTCTTCAAGAACAACTTGGTCGCTGGCAGAATTAATGTTTTTAATGATGTCTATTATTTTTTGCAAGGAAGTGATGGCTGTCTCAAGTGTTTGTTTATCTTGAAACTGGCTATCAGAATCCTTTATATCTAATTTCAAAGCTTTTTCACTATAATGATTTGTGACTTTATCGGCAGTAGAAGCGAGAAAGTCTGCTAATGTCTTTTTTCCTTCATCAGTAGTTGGTTTTAATTCTTGAATTTTTTTCCAATCTTCTATAATGGTTTCAGAATCAATATTGAAGTCTTTAATGGCGTTTTTTACTTGTTCGACATCTTGTTGATTTTTTTGTTGTTTGATGAGAGCAACATTCCCTCTCTCTGCTTGGATTTTTTCTTGATGGAGGACTAAGCCTGTCAAAAGTCCAATACCTGCAATAAGTGTAATAATAAAAATAGTATTTTTTGATTTTAGAATATCTTTGTAGTTGTTCACATTAGTCCTACGCACATGGATGATGGTGTATATATGGAATCATGTGCGCACTCCTCCTTATTAAAGTATATCATTTTTAGTTGATTTTAAAAATAAGTTTTTAAAGAGAATAGAGATTTAGGGATGAATTGATTTCTTTTGTATCCTGATTTTCATGTGTTGACAGAAGAGGTTGATAGTTTGTCAGCATCTTCCTTGTCTTCTCTATCTAAGCATGTTATAATGAAAACTGCTCAAACGACCTTCAATCGTGATAGCAAACACGACCTTCAATCGTGAATAAACGAATAGATGGGAGAACTACCATGAGTGATAACTCTAAAACACGTGTTGTCGTGGGGATGAGTGGTGGTGTCGATTCGTCGGTGACGGCTCTTCTTCTCAAGGAGCAGGGCTACGATGTGATCGGTATCTTCATGAAGAACTGGGACGACACAGATGAAAACGGCGTCTGTACGGCGACCGAAGATTACAAGGATGTGGCTGCGGTGGCAGACCAGATTGGCATTCCTTACTACTCTGTCAATTTTGAAAAAGAGTACTGGGACCGCGTTTTCGAGTATTTCCTAGCGGAATACAGAGCAGGACGCACGCCAAATCCAGACGTTATGTGTAACAAGGAAATCAAGTTCAAGGCCTTTCTGGACTATGCCATGACCTTGGGAGCAGACTATGTGGCAACTGGGCACTATGCCCGTGTGGCGCGTGATGAGGATGGCATTGTTCACATGCTTCGTGGCGTGGACAATGGCAAGGATCAGACCTATTTTCTCAGCCAACTTTCGCAAGAACAACTCCAAAAGACTATGTTCCCACTGGGACATTTGGAAAAACCTGAAGTACGAAAAATAGCGGAAGAAGCAGGTCTTGCGACTGCTAAGAAGAAAGACTCGACAGGAATTTGCTTTATCGGAGAAAAGAACTTTAAAGAATTTCTCAGCAACTACTTACCAGCTCAGCCTGGTCGAATGATGACTGTGGATGGTCGCGATATGGGCGAGCATGCTGGTCTGATGTACTATACAATTGGTCAGCGTGGCGGCCTCGGTATCGGTGGGCAACACGGTGGGGACAATGCTCCTTGGTTCGTTGTCGGAAAAGACCTGAGCAAGAATATCCTCTATGTCGGCCAAGGCTTCTATCATGATTCGCTCATGTCAACAAGCTTAGAGGCTAGTCAAGTCCACTTTACTCGTGATATGCCAGAGGAATTTACGCTAGAATGCACGGCTAAATTCCGCTACCGTCAGCCTGACTCTAAGGTGACTGTACATGTCAAAGGGGATAAGGCAGAGGTCATCTTTGCGGAGCCACAGCGCGCCATTACACCAGGACAGGCAGTTGTCTTTTACGACGGTGAAGAGTGTCTCGGTGGTGGTTTGATTGACAATGCCTACCGTGATGGCAAGGTTTGTCAGTACATTTAGATTGACAAATGTTCTCAATTTGCTACAATAATAACAGCAATAGAAATGATGGTCAAAGCTCATGGATGTTGCAGGTCTTTTTGTCCTGCACTTCTTACGAGTTTTGACTGTTTTTGTGTCGTTTAAGGGAAAGGGTAACATGATTCAACAAGATTTTCGGACAAAAGTGGGAAATACGGTCTTTGGTGTTCGGGCGACAGCCTTAATTATCAATAATCGCCAGCTTCTAGTCACCAAAGATAAGGACCAGTATTACACTATTGGCGGTGCGATCCAAGTAAATGAAAGTACGGAAGATGCCCTAGTCCGCGAAGTGAGGGAAGAACTGGGTGTCAAAGCTCAAGCTGGACAACTAGCTTTCGTGGTTGAAAATCGTTTTGAACAGGACGGTGTTTCCTATCACAACATTGAGTTTCATTATCTGGTGAACCTGCTAGAGGATGCCCCATTGACCATGCAGGAAGATGATAAAAGGCAGCCCTGTGAGTGGATTGATTTGGATAAACTCCAGAATATCCAGCTGGTTCCAACCTTTTTAAAAACAGCCCTACCAGATTGGGACGGGCAACTAAGACACATTCACCTTGAAGAATAGGAGAGAAAATGACTTATAATTTTACGGAAGAATACGATATTATTGTAATCGGTGCGGGACATGCGGGGGTCGAAGCTTCCCTAGCTGCGAGCCGTATGGGCTGCAAGGCCTTGCTTGCGACTATCAACATTGAAATGTTGGCTTTCATGCCATGTAATCCGTCTATTGGTGGTTCTGCCAAGGGGATTGTCGTGCGTGAGGTAGATGCCCTTGGTGGCGAAATGGCTAAGACCATTGACAAGACTTACATCCAGATGAAGATGCTCAACACTGGGAAGGGACCAGCTGTCCGTGCCCTTCGTGCGCAGGCTGATAAGGAACTTTACTCTAAGGAAATGCGCAAGACGGTTGAAAATCAAGAAAATCTAACCCTTCGTCAAACTATGATTGATGAGATTTTGGTGGAAGAAGGCAAGGTTGTCGGTGTTCGTACAGCTACCCATCAGGAATATGCTGCCAAGGCTGTTATCGTGACCACAGGGACAGCCCTCCGTGGGGAAATCATCATCGGAGATCTCAAGTACTCATCAGGGCCAAACCACAGCCTAGCTTCTATAAACCTTGCTGACAATCTCAAGGAACTTGGACTTGAAATCGGTCGTTTCAAGACAGGAACGCCTCCACGTGTCAAGGCTTCCTCTATCAACTATGATGTGACAGAGATTCAGCCAGGAGATGAAACACCAAATCACTTCTCTTACACTTCACGCGATGAAGATTATGTTAAAGACCAAGTTCCATGCTGGTTAACCTACACCAATGGTACCAGTCATGAGATTATCCAAAACAACCTCCATCGTGCGCCTATGTTTACAGGTGTGGTTAAGGGAGTGGGACCTCGTTACTGTCCGTCGATTGAGGACAAGATTGTGCGTTTTGCAGACAAGGAACGTCACCAGCTTTTCCTTGAACCAGAAGGACGAAACACAGAAGAAGTTTATGTGCAAGGTCTCTCAACCAGTCTTCCTGAGGATGTCCAACGTGATTTGGTTCATTCCATCAAAGGTTTGGAAAATGCAGAGATGATGCGAACTGGTTATGCTATCGAGTACGACATGGTCTTGCCTCATCAGTTGCGTGCAACGCTTGAAACCAAGAAAATCTCAGGACTTTTCACTGCTGGCCAGACAAATGGAACGTCAGGTTACGAAGAAGCTGCTGGTCAAGGGATTATCGCGGGTATCAATGCGGCTCTGAAAATCCAAGGTAAGCCTGAGTTAATTCTAAAACGAAGCGACGGTTATATCGGAGTGATGATTGATGACTTGGTAACTAAGGGGACCATTGAACCTTACCGTCTCTTGACCAGTCGTGCAGAATACCGACTCATCCTCCGTCATGACAATGCCGATATGCGTTTGACTGAGATGGGGCGCGAGATTGGGCTTGTTGACGATGAACGTTGGGCTCGTTTTGAAATCAAGAAAAATCAATTTGAAAATGAAATGAAGCGTTTAGACAGCATCAAACTCAAGCCAGTCAAGGAAACAAATGCTAAGGTTGAGGAGATGGGCTTCAAGCCATTGACAGATGCGGTGACAGCCAAGGAATTCCTTCGTCGCCCAGAAGTGTCTTACCAAGATGTGGTGGCCTTCATCGGACCTGCTGCTGAAGAGTTAGATGACAAAATTATCGAATTGATTGAAACAGAAATCAAGTACGAAGGCTATATCTCAAAAGCCATGGATCAGGTTGCCAAGATGAAACGCATGGAAGAAAAACGGATTCCAGCGAATATTGACTGGGATGATATTGACTCTATCGCGACTGAAGCTCGCCAGAAGTTCAAGCTCATCAATCCAGAAACCATCGGCCAAGCTAGCCGTATTTCAGGTGTAAACCCAGCAGATATTTCAATTCTTATGGTGTATTTAGAAGGTAAAAATCGAAGCATTTCTAAAAACTTAGAAAAGAAAGCTGACTAAAAATAAAAAGCTGAATTCTCTTTTGAGAATTCAGTTTTTTAAATTTTTCTTCATTTTTCGAATTAAGAGAAAAGGAGAAATGACTATGCTTACAGTAGAAGAAAAAAATTTTTTAGACCGCTATAAAAGAGTTTCATATCATCGTTTTTATGAGATTGAACGCTTTGTTACCTTGTCTGAAAAGTTGAGCGAACGTCCGCCAAAGGCTGACAAGAACTAGACTTTTTGATATACTAGAACAAATTAAAATATAGGAGAGAGCGAATGAACGTATATGGCAGATTAGAAGACGAACCAACTCCAACTTGGATGGGAAGTCAGGATGCTCCAGTAGAAAATGAGGAGCAACTCGAGGTTGAAACTCGTCAGCCTGCCCGCTTACCATTTTTGAATATCCTCTTTTTGAGTACTATAGTGGTGCTTGTGTCCGTAATTTTACCCTTCTTCTTAGGGTTAATAAGTCCGGAGCAGTCTCAGGATTTTTATATTGGATGGGCTATGCATCAGAGTGGAGATATCTACGCAGATTATTTTGGAACTAGTGGTCTCCTCTATTACTTTTTACAGTATTTAACCAAGGGCAGTATTTTATTTGCCGTCTTTAATTGGTTGGCTTTAGTAGGTGCCGGATTCTTTCTTTTCCGTTCGGCTTACAATCTGACGGAACAAAATAAGCAATCGCAACAAGTATTGACAGTCTTTTATATCCTGGCTAGTGCTCTTAGTTTTGGTGGGGGCTATGCAACTATTCTTGCACTCCCATTCTTGTTCTATTCCTTGAGTTTAGTAACAGCTTATTTGGCAGAACCAAGCCTTGACAAAGGATTTATCCGTATCGGAGCTAGCTTAGCTCTAGCATTTTTCTTTGCACCTTTGGTTACAACTTTGTACGCCTTTGTCTTGTTTTTTGCTGTAACAGCTTTTAATGTTGGTCGCAAAAATTTGGCTCATGGTGTCTACCAATTTTTTGCAGCGGGCCTTGGTTTTTCAATTCTCTTTTATCCAATCGGATATTATACAGCTTATAAAGGTAGCTTTGGAAATGCGATTAGTCAAATCCTTTATCCATTAGATAGTTTAAACTTTACGTCTAACTCGGGATTACTCGACAATATCCTCTTTTATGGATTGTTAGCAATTGCTCTTGGAGCATTGACGTTTGCATTGACAGGTCTCTTCAAATATAAACCATTGAAGCAATCAGTCTTATCAATCACTGCTGCAATAGCTGTTGTTTTGGTATTAGTTTTAGAAATTTTCTCTACAGATCTTATCAATGGTAGTCGTATGGTTGAGTTACTTCCTTTCTTGTCGCTTCTTTTGCTGACACGAATTCCTACAGAGAAGCCAGAAGGAGCGAATCGTCGTAGAAGATCTAGAGAAGAAACTTCGGTATGGGGAGCTTTTGTAAAAGGAAATGCCTATCTACCAATTTTGGCTCTCGTTTATCTATTTTCAGCCCCTCTAGTATCACGATATTTACTTCATGCGGAACAATATCAAGAGCGCACAAGCATTGAAGCTAAGGTCAAAGGGGAAACTCAAGCTACAGATCGTATCTATGTTTGGGATAATCTGACAAGTAGCTATAAAGCTAGCGAACGCTTGTCTGCTAGTCAGTTGCTTTCGCCTAGATTGCATACAGGACTTGATGCAAATCGTACGAAGCTTGTAAATGATCTACGAGATAATCAACCAAAGATGATTGTAGTGAATACAAAAACAAGTCTATGGACAGAAGTTGAGCAACTTTTAGCTGAAAATTATCAAGCGGTTCAAAGTGAATTCAAAGATTTTAAACTCTACAAATTAAAATAAAAACTATCAATATCTTGTGTAATTTTAAAAAAATTTTATTTTTTGACACAAGATATTGATTTTTATTTTTTTAGTGATATAATACTTTTTAGAATCAATATTATATTTAAGAAAAGGGTATGGATATGATTGTATTGGAAGAGAAGGCTGTCCCTGATCCGACTTTATTCGTCGAAAAACGTGACGGCAGACGTGTAATTTTTGATGTAGACAAGATTGACAAAGCGCTTCATAAGGCTGCTGAAAAGGTTATGGATGTAACCCCTTTGGTTGAAAAACGACTTAGTACCCTAGTTGAACGTATCGTCGAAGAGATTCATAGCCGTTTCCCACAAGGTGTAAAAATCTATGAAATTCAAAACATCGTAGAGCACGAGTTGTTGGAAGCTAAAGAATATGCCTTGGCCGAGGAGTATATTACCTATCGAACACAAAGGGATTTTGAGCGCTCAAAAGCGACAGATATCAACTTTAGTATTCATAAACTTCTTAACAAAGATCAGGCAGTTGTCAATGAAAATGCCAATAAAGACAGTGATGTCTTTAACACTCAGCGTGATTTGACGGCAGGGATTGTTGGGAAATCCATCGGACTTCAAATGCTTCCTAAACATGTGGCTAATGCCCATCAAAAAGGGGATATCCACTATCATGATTTGGACTACAGTCCCTATACCCCTATGACTAACTGCTGTTTGATTGATTTCAAGGGTATGTTGGAAAATGGTTTTAAGATTGGAAATGCTGAGGTAGAGAGTCCCAAGTCTATCCAAACTGCGACAGCGCAAATTTCACAAATCATCGCAAACGTCGCATCAAGTCAGTATGGAGGCTGTTCAGCAGACCGTATTGATGAAGTTTTGGCTCCTTATGCAGAGAAAAATTACCAAAAGCACCTCAAGGATGCGGAGGAATGGGTTCTGCCTGACAAGCGCCAAGAATATGCCTGGAAGAAAACCCAAAAAGACATCTACGATGCCATGCAATCTCTAGAGTACGAGATTAATACCCTCTTTACATCAAATGGGCAAACGCCATTTACCTCTCTTGGTTTCGGTCTAGGAACCAGTCGTTTTGAACGTGAAATTCAAAAGGCAATCCTGAACATTCGTATCAAGGGGCTTGGTTCCGAACACCGTACAGCCATCTTCCCTAAACTCATCTTTACTCTTAAAAGAGGTCTTAACTTAGAGGAAGGCTCACCTAACTACGACATCAAGCAGTTGGCTCTTGAGTGTGCAACTAAGCGCATGTACCCGGATGTCTTGTCTTATGATAAGATTGTCGAGTTGACTGGTTCTTTCAAGGTTCCGATGGGATGCCGTTCATTCCTTCAAGGATGGAAGGATGAAAATGGAGTTGAAGTTAATTCGGGTCGTATGAACCTAGGTGTGGTAACGGTCAATCTTCCTCGGATTGCTCTTGAATCCGAAGGCGACATGAATAAGTTCTGGGAAATCTTCAATGAGCGTATGAATATCGCGGAAGATGCCTTGGTTTACCGTGTGGAAAGAACCAAGGAAGCCACTCCAGCTAATGCACCAATTCTTTATCAATATGGAGCCTTCGGACGTCGTCTTGGAAAAGAAGAAAGTGTTGATCAACTCTTTAAGAATCGTCGTGCAACTATTTCTCTGGGCTATATTGGCTTGTACGAGGTAGCGACAGTCTTCTTTGGTAATAATTGGGAAAATAATCCAGAAGCAAAAGAGTTCACCCTTGATATTATTCGCGATATGAAACGTCGAGTAGAAGAATGGTCTGACCAATATGGTTACCATTTCTCTATCTATTCAACACCGTCTGAAAGTTTGACAGACCGCTTCTGTCGCTTGGATACGGAGAAATTCGGCTCTATTCCAGATATTACAGATAAAGAATACTACACAAATTCCTTCCATTATGATGTCCGCAAAAATCCAACACCGTTTGAAAAGTTAGACTTTGAGAAAGTCTACCCAGAAGCAGGTGCATCGGGTGGCTTTATCCACTACTGCGAGTACCCAGTTCTCCAACAAAATCCAAAAGCTTTGGAAGCTGTGTGGGACTATGCTTATGACCGTGTAGGTTATCTCGGAACCAATACTCCGATTGACCGTTGCTACAAGTGTGATTTTGAAGGAGATTTTGAACCGACTGAGAGAGGATTTGCTTGTCCTAACTGTGGGAATAATGATCCTAAAACAGTAGATGTGGTTAAACGGACCTGTGGCTATCTTGGGAACCCACAAGCGCGTCCGATGGTTAATGGACGC
Source organism: Streptococcus infantis (assembly GCF_047463315.1). Lineage (GTDB taxonomy): Bacteria > Bacillota > Bacilli > Lactobacillales > Streptococcaceae > Streptococcus > Streptococcus infantis_AB. The sequence goes on from NZ_JASHEB010000006.1 coordinate 92,511, forward strand.
CACAAGGAAATTGCTGCGCGTGTCAAACACATGAACGGTTCTACTATCAAAACAGCAGGACATGAAGTAAGAAATTAGAAAGAGATAGCATGGGGAAATATCAATTAGATGATAAAGGCAAGGCCTTGGTTCAACGATTCCACGAAAAACATTCAAAGGGTGGAGTCAATAAAAAAGACAGAGTAGCTAGCCTTAGAGAACAGTTTTTAAACAAAAATAAGAAAAAGTGAGAGTTGCCTCTCGCTTTTCTCTTAATTGGAGGTAAAAATGATACTACGCAGACCAACATTGGCAGATAAAGAAACAGTTTTAGAGATGATGGCAGAGTTTGAACAGACTCAATCAGCCCACGATGGTGGGTTTTGGAACGCCAACAATTTTGTTTATGAAGAGTGGCTAGAAGAAAATCTTCAATCGGAAGCGGGACTCAATATTCCTGAAAACTGGGTTCCTGCTATCCAGCTGGTTAGTTTTGACGTAGCAGGCCAGGCTCTTGGCTTTCTCAACCTTCGTCTCCGATTAAATGACTACTTACTAGAAAAAGGGGGCCATATTGGCTATTCCATCCGACCGTCTGAAAGAGGCAAAGGCTACGCCAAAGAGTCCCTCCGACAAGGTCTACAAATTGCCAAGAAAAAGAATATCAAACGTGCACTGGTAACTTGTAGCACAGAAAATCCTGCCAGCCGAGCTGTTATCTTAGCTAATGGTGGTGTCTATGAGGATAATCGCAATGGAACGGAGCGCTATTGGATTGATGTCGATTAAGGAGGAAGCATGGAGCTAAGACGACCAACTTTGGAAGATAAAGAAGCGATATTAGAGATGATTGCGGAGTTCGATGCAGCAAAATCCTATATGCACGGTGGCATGGGCTCCGCTTGGAAGCGAGCAAAGGATTATGAGGATTGTTTAAAGATTGTAGAGCAGCAAGAGGATGCTGCCAACCTGCCAGTAGGCTGGGTTCCTGCAATCAAATTTTTATCCTTTGGTGAGACTGGCTTGCCTTTGGGATTTTTAGCCCTGCGCTTGTCCTTGAATGACAAATTATTTGTGGAAGGCGGTCATATTGGCTATTCTATCCGTCCCAGTCAACGAGGCAAAGGATATGGGAAGGAGCAGTTGAGATTAGGACTAGCAGAGGCTCGAAAGCAAGGATTGGAACGAGTGCTGATTACCTGCGATGAGGACAACGAAGCCAGCCGCCGCACGATTCTCTTCGCTGGCGGTGTTTACGAAAATACAATCGATAGAAGTCAGCGCTATTGGGTAGACTTGGAGTAGACAGCATGACATGGAATACACCAAAACCAGGCGAGTGGAAAAGTGAAGAACTCAGTCAGGGGCGTATCATTGACTATAAGGCTTTTAACTTTGTGGATGGAGAAGGAGTGCGCAACTCCCTTTACGTAGCAGGATGTATGTTTCACTGTGAGGGCTGTTACAACGTAGCGACCTGGTCCTTTAATGCAGGCATACCTTATACCCCAGAGTTAGAAGAACAAATCATGGCAGACCTTGCTCAGCCTTATGTTCAAGGCTTGACTTTATTAGGAGGAGAACCCTTCCTAAATACAGGAATTCTCTTGCCTATCGTGAAACGTATACGGAAAGAATTGCCAGAAAAAGATATCTGGTCTTGGACGGGATACACATGGGAAGAGATGATGTTGGAGACACCTGATAAACTGGAACTCTTGTCGCTGATTGATATCCTGGTCGATGGACGGTATGATAAAAGCAAGCGTAATCTCATGCTTCAGTTCCGCGGCTCATCCAATCAACGAATTATCGATGTGCAAAAATCCCTCAAAAGTGGGCAAGTGGTGATTTGGGACAAGCTTAATGACGGAAAAGAAAGCTATGAACAGGTGAAGAGAGAATGAAGAAAAAAGACCTGATAGAACAACTGGTTTCAGAGATTGAAACGGGTAGAATTAGGACGCTAGGGATCTACGGTCATGGGGCTTCAGGGAAATCAACCTTCGCTCAGGAATTATATCAAGCCCTAGATTCTACTACAGTAAATTTGCTAGAAACAGATCCCTATATCACCTCAGACCGTCACCTGGTAGTACCAAAGCAAGCACCTGATCAAAAGGTGACAGCTTGTTTGCCAGTGGCGCATGAACTGGCAAGTTTGCAGAGAGATATTCTCGCCCTACAGGCGGGTATGGATGTCTTAACCATAGATGAACCTTGGAAAGCTAGTGAAATCTTGTCTGGATCAAAACCAATTCTGATAGTCGAAGGGATGTCTGTGGGTTTTCTACCCAAGGAACTCTTTGACAAAACTGTCTGTTTCTACACGAATGAAGAGACCGAATTAAAGAGGCGTCTAGCTCGAGATACGACTGTGAGAAATAGCGTTGCATCCTTTATATTGGCTAGTCAGCAAATGAGACGAGAACAGTATCTGCGATACTATAAAGAAACTGATTCAAAAGCGGATATCTTGATAAATCAATCAAATGATAAATTTCAGATCAAAACGAACATTATATAGAAGAAAAAATAAAAATTCGCTCTTCATTTATGCGTTTTTGAGATAAGGAGCGATAAGAAAACAGTTTCATTCGAAAAATTAAAAAAATCCTGTCAAATCCCTTGCAATCGCAGGGGCTTTGTGTTATTCTATTATGGTGCTGTAAATTACAGCCTTAGCTTTGATGCAAGAGGTTGCGACACGCTCGGTTGCATTGCCACGCAACGCGCGTCGGTTTTCTTGTGGAGCTAGCCTATTATCTTAAATAGACGAAAAGGAGAAAAAGATGGCAAACAAAAAAATCCGTATCCGTTTGAAAGCTTACGAACACCGTACGCTTGACACAGCGGCTGCTAAAATCGTAGAATCAGCTACTCGTACAGGTGCAGAAGTTGCAGGTCCAATCCCGCTTCCAACTGAACGTAGCCTCTACACAATTATTCGTGCGACTCACAAATATAAAGACTCTCGCGAACAATTCGAAATGCGTACACACAAACGTTTGATCGATATCATCAACCCAACTCAAAAAACAGTTGACGCTTTGATGAAATTGGATCTTCCAAGTGGTGTAAACGTAGAAATCAAACTTTAATCTGAAGTTTGAAACTTTGAGCATAAAAAACGCTCGTTAAAAACTTTTTGAATAAAAAATATAGAAAAGGAACTATTTTCTCATGACAAAAGGAATCTTAGGGAAAAAAGTGGGAATGACTCAAATCTTCACTGAAGCTGGCGAATTGATCCCTGTAACAGTTATCGAAGCAACTCCAAACGTTGTTCTTCAAGTTAAAACTGTTGAAACAGATGGTTACAACGCTATCCAAGTTGGTTTCGATGACAAACGCGAAGTATTGAGCAACAAACCTGCTAAAGGACATGTGGCAAAAGCTAACACGGCTCCTAAGCGCTTCATTCGTGAATTCAAAAACGTTGAAGGCTTGGAAGTTGGTGCTGAAATCACAGTTGAAACTTTCGCAGCTGGAGACATTGTTGATGTAACTGGTACATCTAAAGGTAAAGGTTTCCAAGGTGTTATCAAACGCCACGGACAATCACGTGGACCTATGGCTCACGGTTCTCGTTACCACCGTCGTCCAGGTTCTATGGGACCTGTTGCACCTAACCGCGTATTCAAAGGTAAAAACCTTGCAGGACGTATGGGTGGCGACCGTGTAACAATTCAAAACCTTGAAGTTGTACAAGTTGTTCCAGAAAAGAACGTTATCCTTATCAAAGGTAACGTACCAGGTGCTAAGAAATCTCTTATCACTATCAAGTCAGCAGTTAAAGCTGGTAAATAATAAGGAAAGGGGAATACAGTCAAAATGGCAAATGTAACATTATTCGACCAAACTGGTAAACAAGCGGGCGAAGTTGTTCTTAACGATGCAATCTTTGGTATCGAACCAAACCAATCTGTTGTGTTTGATGTGATCATCAGCCAACGTGCTAGCCTTCGTCAAGGAACTCATGCAGTTAAAAACCGCTCAGCTGTTTCAGGTGGCGGACGCAAACCATGGCGTCAAAAAGGAACTGGACGTGCTCGTCAAGGTTCTATCCGCTCTCCACAATGGCGTGGTGGTGGAATTGTCTTCGGACCAACTCCACGTAGCTATGCGTACAAACTTCCTCAAAAAGTTCGTCGCCTTGCGCTTAAATCTGTTTACTCAGAAAAAGTTGCTGAAAACAAATTTGTAGCCGTTGATTCTCTTGAATTTACAGCTCCAAAAACTGCTGAATTTGCAAAAGTTCTTGCAGCTTTGAGCATCGATTCTAAAGTCCTTGTTATTCTTGAAGAAGGAAACGAATTCGCAGCTCTCTCAGCTCGTAACCTTCCAAACGTGAAAGTTGCGACTGCTACCACTGCAAGTGTTCTTGACATCGCAAATAGTGACAAACTTCTTGTTACTCAAGCAGCTATCTCTAAAATCGAGGAGGTTCTTGCATAATGAATTTGTATGATGTTATCAAAAAACCTGTTATCACTGAAAGCTCAATGGCTCAACTTGAAGCAGGGAAATATGTATTTGAAGTTGACACTCGTGCACACAAACTTTTAATCAAGCAAGCTGTTGAAGCTGCTTTCGAAGGTGTTAAAGTTGCAAATGTTAACACAATCAACGTGAAACCTAAAGCTAAACGTGTTGGACGTTACACTGGTTTTACTAACAAAACTAAAAAAGCTATCATCACTCTTACAGCTGATTCAAAAGCAATCGAGTTGTTTGCAGCTGAAGCTGAATAATCTAAGGAGGAAATATCGTGGGAATTCGTGTTTATAAACCAACAACAAACGGTCGCCGTAATATGACTTCTTTGGATTTCGCTGAAATCACAACAAGTACACCAGAAAAATCATTGCTTGTTGCTTTGAAGAACAAGGCAGGTCGTAACAACAATGGTCGTATCACTGTTCGTCACCAAGGTGGTGGACACAAACGTTTCTACCGTTTGGTTGACTTTAAACGTAACAAAGACAACGTTGAAGCAGTTGTTAAAACTATCGAGTACGATCCAAACCGTTCTGCAAACATCGCTCTTGTACACTACACTGACGGTGTGAAAGCATACATCATCGCTCCAAAAGGTCTTGAAGTAGGTCAACGTATCGTTTCAGGTCCAGAAGCAGATATCAAAGTCGGAAACGCTCTTCCACTTGCTAACATCCCAGTTGGTACTTTGATCCACAACATCGAATTGAAACCAGGTCGTGGTGGAGAATTGGTACGTGCTGCTGGAGCTTCTGCTCAAGTATTGGGTCAAGAAGGTAAATACGTTCTTGTTCGTCTTCAATCAGGTGAAGTTCGTATGATTCTTGGAACTTGTCGTGCTACAGTTGGTGTTGTCGGAAACGAACAACATGGACTTGTAAACCTTGGTAAAGCAGGACGTAGCCGTTGGAAAGGTATCCGCCCAACAGTTCGTGGTTCTGTAATGAACCCTAACGATCACCCACACGGTGGTGGTGAAGGTAAAGCACCAGTTGGTCGTAAAGCACCATCAACTCCATGGGGCAAACCTGCTCTTGGTCTTAAAACTCGTAACAAGAAAGCGAAGTCTGACAAACTTATCGTTCGTCGTCGCAACGAGAAATAATTTAAAACTAGTCGCTTAAGCGCTAGATAATCCGCCAGCTCGGTAGCGCTCGTTGAGAACGCAAGCCGCTGTGGTACTATATTTAAAGGAGAAAATATAAAAATGGGACGCAGTCTTAAAAAAGGACCTTTCGTCGATGAGCATTTGATGAAAAAAGTTGAAGCTCAAGCTAACGACGAAAAGAAAAAAGTTATCAAAACTTGGTCACGTCGTTCAACGATCTTCCCAAGTTTCATTGGTTACACTATCGCAGTTTATGATGGACGTAAACACGTACCTGTTTACATCCAAGAAGACATGGTAGGTCACAAGCTTGGTGAATTTGCACCAACTCGTACTTACAAAGGTCACGCCGCAGACGACAAGAAGACACGTAGAAAATAAGGAGAACATAAATGGCAGAAATTACTTCAGCTAAAGCAATGGCTCGCACAGTACGTGTTTCACCTCGTAAATCACGTCTTGTTCTTGACAACATCCGTGGTAAAAGCGTAGCCGATGCAATCGCAATTTTGACATTCACTCCAAACAAAGCTGCTGAAATCATCTTGAAAGTTTTGAACTCAGCTGTAGCTAACGCTGAAAACAACTTTGGTTTGGATAAAGCTAACTTGGTAGTATCTGAAGCATTCGCAAACGAAGGACCAACTATGAAACGTTTCCGTCCACGTGCGAAAGGTTCAGCTTCACCAATCAACAAACGTACAGCTCACATCACTGTAGCTGTTGCAGAAAAATAAGGAGGTAAAATCGTGGGTCAAAAAGTACATCCAATTGGTATGCGTGTCGGCATCATCCGTGATTGGGATGCCAAATGGTATGCTGAAAAAGAATACGCGGATTACCTTCATGAAGATCTTGCAATCCGTAAATTCGTTCAAAAAGAACTAGCTGACGCAGCAGTTTCAACTATTGAAATCGAACGCGCAGTAAACAAAGTTAACGTTTCACTTCACACTGCTAAACCAGGTATGGTTATCGGTAAAGGTGGTGCTAACGTTGATGCACTCCGTGCAAAACTTAACAAATTGACTGGAAAACAAGTACACATCAACATCATCGAAATCAAACAACCTGATTTGGATGCTCACCTTGTTGGTGAAGGAATTGCTCGTCAATTGGAGCAACGTGTTGCTTTCCGTCGTGCACAAAAACAAGCAATCCAACGTGCAATGCGTGCTGGAGCTAAAGGAATTAAAACTCAAGTATCAGGTCGTTTGAACGGTGCAGATATCGCCCGTGCAGAAGGATACTCTGAAGGTACAGTTCCACTTCACACACTTCGCGCAGATATCGATTACGCTTGGGAAGAAGCAGATACTACATACGGTAAACTTGGTGTTAAAGTATGGATCTACCGTGGTGAAGTTCTTCCAGCTCGTAAAAACACTAAAGGAGGTAAATAACCAATGTTAGTACCTAAACGTGTTAAACACCGTCGTGAATTCCGTGGTAAAATGCGCGGTGAAGCTAAAGGTGGAAAAGAAGTGGCATTCGGTGAATACGGTCTTCAAGCTACAACTAGCCACTGGATCACTAACCGCCAAATCGAAGCTGCTCGTATCGCCATGACTCGTTACATGAAACGTGGTGGTAAAGTTTGGATTAAAATCTTCCCACACAAATCATACACAGCTAAAGCTATCGGGGTTCGTATGGGATCTGGTAAAGGGGCACCTGAAGGTTGGGTAGCACCAGTTAAACGTGGTAAAGTAATGTTTGAAGTTGCTGGTGTATCTGAAGAGATCGCTCGCGAAGCGCTTCGTCTTGCAAGCCACAAATTGCCAGTTAAATGTAAATTCGTAAAACGTGAAGCAGAATAAGGAGAAGGCATGAAACTTAATGAAGTAAAAGAATTTGTTAAAGAACTTCGTGGTCTTTCTCAAGAAGAACTCGCGAAGCGCGAAAACGAATTGAAAAAAGAATTGTTCGAACTTCGTTTCCAAGCTGCTACTGGTCAATTAGAACAAACAGCTCGCTTGAAAGAAGTTAAAAAACAAATCGCTCGTATCAAAACAGTTCAATCTGAAGCGAAATAATAGACTAGGGAAGGAGAATTTCAATGGAACGCAATAATCGTAAAGTTCTTGTTGGACGTGTTGTATCTGACAAAATGGACAAGACAATCACAGTTGTAGTTGAAACAAAACGTAACCACCCAGTCTATGGTAAACGTATTAACTACTCTAAAAAATACAAAGCACATGATGAAAACAATGTTGCCAAAGAAGGCGATATCGTACGTATCATGGAAACTCGCCCGCTTTCAGCTACAAAACGTTTCCGTCTTGTAGAAGTTGTTGAAGAAGCGGTTATCATCTAATCAAGCCTGAAAGGAGAAAACTGAAATGATTCAAACAGAAACTCGTTTGAAAGTCGCAGACAACAGCGGTGCACGCGAAATCTTGACTATCAAAGTTCTTGGTGGTTCTAAACGTAAATTTGCGAACATCGGTGATGTTATTGTGGCATCTGTAAAACAAGCTACTCCTGGTGGTGCGGTTAAAAAAGGTGACGTTGTTAAAGCAGTTATCGTTCGTACTAAATCAGGTGCTCGTCGTGCTGATGGTTCATACATCAAATTTGACGAAAACGCAGCAGTTATCATCCGTGACGACAAAACTCCTCGCGGAACACGTATCTTTGGCCCAGTTGCACGTGAATTGCGTGAAGGTGGCTTCATGAAGATCGTGTCACTTGCTCCAGAAGTACTTTAATCAATAAAAAAACAAACACAGTCCCCTGGCCTAGCCAGGGTGCCCATTGGGCGTAAGAATAAAAGGAGAAAAAAATGTTTGTAAAAAAAGGCGACAAAGTTCGCGTAATCGCTGGTAAAGATAAGGGAACAGAAGCTGTTGTCCTTACTGCCCTTCCAAAAGTAAACAAAGTTATCGTTGAAGGTGTTAACATCGTTAAGAAACACCAACGTCCAACAAACGAACTTCCTCAAGGTGGTATCATCGAGAAGGAAGCAGCTATCCACGTATCAAACGTTCAAGTTTTGGATAAAAATGGTGTAGCTGGTCGTGTTGGTTACAAATTTGTAGACGGTAAAAAAGTTCGCTACAACAAAAAATCAGGCGAAGTGCTTGATTAATCACGAAGGAAAGGAGAAGTATAATGGCAAATCGTTTAAAAGAAAAATATCTTAATGAAGTAGTTCCTGCTTTGACAGAACAATTTAACTACTCATCAGTGATGGCTGTTCCTAAAGTGGATAAGATCGTTTTGAACATGGGTGTGGGTGAAGCTGTATCAAACGCTAAAAGCCTTGAAAAAGCTGCTGAAGAATTAGCACTTATCTCAGGTCAAAAACCACTTATCACTAAAGCTAAAAAATCTATCGCCGGCTTCCGTCTTCGTGAAGGTGTTGCGATCGGTGCAAAAGTTACCCTTCGTGGTGAACGTATGTACGAATTCTTGGATAAATTGGTTTCAGTATCACTTCCACGTGTGCGTGACTTCCACGGTGTTCCAACAAAATCATTTGACGGACGCGGAAACTACACACTTGGTGTGAAAGAGCAATTGATTTTCCCAGAAATCAACTTTGATGACGTTGACAAAACTCGTGGTCTTGACATCGTTATCGTAACTACTGCTAACACTGACGAAGAGTCACGTGCATTGCTTACAGGCCTTGGAATGCCTTTTGCAAAATAATATAGGAGGTATAACTAATGGCTAAAAAATCTATGATTGCTAAGAACAAACGCCCAGCGAAGTTCTCTACTCAAGCATACACTCGCTGTGAACGTTGTGGACGTCCACACTCAGTTTACCGCAAGTTTAAACTTTGCCGTGTTTGCTTCCGTGAATTGGCATATAAAGGTCAAATCCCTGGTGTAACAAAAGCATCTTGGTAATATCATGATACAAAGAGCGTAACAACCCCAGCAAAAATAGGAGATTTAGTGCAGGAGCGATGCTCCAAGACAAATCTATCTTTTTTGCCCAGGTTGTAGCTCGTGTTCAAATGAGATTATCTTGTTTGACTGTGTCAATACTATCTGAGCCCAGCTCAATCATTAACTAGCAAGTGCAACTTGCAAACTACTAGTAAGAGGAGAAAATAAAATGGTTATGACTGACCCAATCGCAGACTTCCTAACTCGTATTCGTAACGCTAACCAAGCAAAACACGAAGTACTTGAAGTACCTGCATCAAACATCAAAAAAGGGATTGCTGAAATCCTTAAACGCGAAGGTTTTGTTAAGAACGTAGAAATCATCGAAGATGACAAACAAGGCATCATCCGTGTATTCCTTAAATATGGAGCAAACGGTGAACGAGTTATCACTAACTTGAAACGCGTTTCTAAACCAGGACTTCGTGTCTACAAAAAACGTGAAGATCTTCCAAAAGTACTTAACGGTCTTGGAATTGCTATCCTTTCAACTTCAGAAGGTTTGCTTACTGATAAAGAAGCTCGCCAAAAGAATGTTGGTGGGGAAGTTATCGCTTACGTTTGGTAATTGATGATGTGAGAGCGTTAAAAGAATGCAGAGAAAATAGGAAGTTTGTAGCAGGAGCGATGCTCCAAGACAAACTTATCTTTTTCACCAAATTCTTAGCTCGAACTCAAATCAAGATACAAAGTTCTTAGAGCGTGTTCAGTTCAGCTCTTGAACTAAATAAGTATCTTAAACCCCGTGAAAACTGGCCTTTATGGCCTGACAATTTAACAGGAGAATAAAAACATGTCACGTATTGGTAATAAAGTTATCGCGTTGCCTGCTGGTGTTGAAATCACTAACAATGACAACGTTGTAACTGTAAAAGGACCTAAAGGAGAACTTACTCGTGAGTTCTCAAAAGATATTGAAATCCGTGTGGAAGGTACTGAAGTAACTCTTCACCGTCCAAACGATTCAAAAGAAATGAAAACTATCCACGGAACTACTCGTGCACTTTTGAACAACATGGTTATTGGTGTTTCAGAAGGATTCAAGAAAGAACTTGAAATGCGTGGGGTTGGTTACCGTGCACAACTTCAAGGAAACAAACTTGTTTTGGCTGTTGGTAAATCACATCCAGACGAAGTTGAAGCTCCAGAAGGAATTACTTTTGAACTTCCAAACCCAACGACTATCGTTATCAGCGGAATTTCAAAAGAAAAAGTTGGTCAAACAGCTGCTTACGTACGTAGCCTTCGTTCACCAGAACCATACAAAGGTAAAGGTATCCGTTACGTTGGCGAATATGTTCGTCTTAAAGAAGGTAAAACTGGTAAATAATGTTGAGTGGTTGATTTTCAACCACCAACCTCATTACCAACTTTGTGCATAGCACACGATTTAAAATTAAAGAGGTGAAAACTGTGATTTCTAAACCAGATAAAAACAAACTCCGCCAAAAACGCCACCGTCGCGTTCGCGGAAAACTCTCTGGAACTGCTGATCGCCCACGTTTGAACGTATTCCGTTCTAATACAGGCATCTACGCTCAAGTGATTGATGACGTAGCGGGTGTAACGCTCGCAAGTGCTTCAACTCTTGACAAAGAAGTTTCAAAAGGAACTAAAACTGAACAAGCCGTTGCTGTCGGTAAACTCGTTGCAGAACGTGCAAGTGCTAAAGGTATTTCAGAAGTGGTGTTCGACCGCGGTGGATATCTATATCACGGACGTGTGAAAGCTTTGGCTGATGCAGCTCGTGAAAACGGATTGAAATTCTAATAGGAGGACACTAGAAAATGGCATTTAAAGACAATGCAGTAGAACTTGAAGAACGCGTAGTTGCTGTTAACCGTGTTACAAAAGTTGTAAAAGGTGGACGTCGTCTTCGTTTCGCAGCTCTTGTAGTTGTTGGTGACCGCAATGGTCGTGTAGGATTTGGTACTGGTAAAGCTCAAGAAGTTCCAGAAGCAATCCGCAAAGCAGTAGAAGATGCTAAGAAAAACTTGATCGAAGTTCCTATGGTTGGAACAACAATCCCACATGAAGTTCTTTCAGAATTCGGTGGAGCTAAAGTATTGTTGAAACCAGCTGTAGAAGGTTCTGGAGTTGCCGCAGGTGGTGCAGTTCGTGCCGTTGTGGAATTGGCAGGTGTGGCAGATATTACATCTAAATCACTTGGCTCTAACACTCCAATCAACATTGTTCGCGCAACTGTTGAAGGTTTGAAACAATTGAAACGCGCTGAAGAAGTTGCTGCCCTTCGTGGTATTTCAGTTTCTGATTTGGCATAAGAAAGGGGATAAAATGGCTCAAATTAAAATTACTTTGACTAAGTCTCCAATCGGACGCATTCCATCACAACGTAAAACTGTTGTAGCACTTGGACTTGGCAAATTGAACAGCTCTGTTATTAAAGAAGATAACGCTGCTATCCGTGGTATGATCACTGCAGTATCTCACTTGGTAACAGTTGAAGAAGTAAACTAATAAAATTTTAGGGGATGTGCATAAGACCATCCCCTAAAACTAGATATAGTCATCTTAGATGACTCAGTATAGGCGAGTTGATAGGAGAGACAACCTTTTCTCTCTTATCGGCGCTAGCATTTTACAAAAGAGGAGAAAATATATAATGAAACTTCATGAATTGAAACCTGCAGAAGGTTCTCGTAAGTCACGTAACCGTGTTGGACGTGGTACTTCATCAGGTAACGGTAAGACATCAGGCCGTGGTCAAAAAGGTCAAAAAGCTCGTAGCGGAGGCGGTGTACGTCTTGGTTTTGAAGGTGGACAAACTCCATTGTTCCGTCGTCTTCCAAAACGTGGATTTACTAACATCAACGCTAAAGAATATGCTATTGTAAACCTTGATCAATTGAACGCCTTTGATGACGGTGCTGAAGTAACTCCAGTAGTACTTGTAGAATCAGGAATTGTTAAATCTGAAAAATCAGGTATCAAAGTTCTTGGTAACGGTGAGTTGACTAAGAAATTGACTGTTAAAGCAGCTAAATTCTCTAAATCAGCTGAAGAAGCTATCACTGCTAAAGGTGGTTCTGTTGAAGTCATCTAAGTGAGGTGACCTATGTTTTTTAAATTATTGAGAGAAGCATTCAAAGTTAAACAAGTTCGATCAAAAATTCTATTTACAATTTTTATCGTATTTGTATTCCGTATCGGTACAAGCATTACTGTACCATGGGTAAATGCAAATAGCTTGAACGCTTTGAGTGGACTATCCTTCTTGAATATGTTGAGCTTGGTGTCAGGGAATGCCATGAAAAACTTCTCAGTTTTTGCACTTGGTGTTAGTCCCTACATCACAGCCTCAATCGTCGTCCAACTCTTGCAAATGGATTTATTGCCAAAATTTGTAGAGTGGGGCAAACAAGGGGAAGTAGGTCGTAGAAAGTTAAATCAAGCGACTCGATACATTGCCCTTGTGCTTGCATTTGTTCAATCAGTCGGGATTACTGCTGGTTTTAACGCTCTGTCTGGAGCTAAACTTTTGACTGTACCACTTACACCACAAGTATTCCTTGTAATTGGTGGAATTTTAACCGCAGGAAGCATGATTGTAACCTGGTTGGGAGAGCAAATCACAGATAAGGGATACGGAAATGGTGTTTCAATGATTATCTTTGCAGGGATTGTTGCTTCAATTCCTGATATGATTAAGGGCATCTATGTAGATTACTTTGTCAATGTACCAAGCAGTCGTTTGACATCGTCTCTCATTTTCGTTGCCATCTTAATCATTGCTGTTTTGTTAATTGTTTACTTTACAACTTACGTTGAACAAGCTAAATACAAGATTCCAATTCAGTATACAAAGGTAGCTCAAGGTGCGCCGTCAAGCTCCTATCTTCCATTGAAGATTAACCCTGCTGGGGTTATCCCGGTTATCTTTGCTAGCTCTATTACAGCAGCACCGGCAGCAATTTTACAATTCGTAAGTGCGTCTGGTCTTAATTGGGAATGGGTAAAAACAGCTCAAGAGTTGGTATCTACTTCAACCCCAACAGGTGTTGCTTTGTATGCTCTGTTGATTATTCTCTTTACATTCTTCTATACATTTGTACAGATCAATCCAGAGAAAGCAGCAGAAAATTTACAAAAGAGTGGAGCTTATATCCATGGTGTCCGTCCTGGTAAAGGGACAGAAGAATATATGTCAAAACTTCTTCGTCGTCTCGCAACAGTCGGATCAATCTTCCTAGGTGTGATTTCTATCCTACCTATTGTAGCTAAAGATTTATTTGGTCTTTCAGAAGTTGTCGCTTTTGGGGGAACAAGTTTGCTAATCATTATCTCTACAGGTATCGAAGGAATTAAACAATTGGAAGGTTATCTATTGAAACGTAAGTATGTTGGTTTCTTAGATACAACAGAATAATTGTAATAGAAAATAAAATTCACTATTGCTCAGAGAGTGGAGTGTAAAAATCAAAGACATTGTCAGATTTTTATCTCCTCTCTTCTATTTTGTTTTTAAATAGGAGTTGAAATGAATTTTTGCTTCTATTTAAATACAAAAAAGGAGTTTGAATCATGAATCTTTTGATTATGGGTTTACCTGGTGCAGGTAAAGGGACACAAGCAGCGAAAATTGTTGAACAGTTTCACGTTGCCCACATCTCAACAGGTGACATGTTCCGTGCAGCAATGGCTAACCAAACTGAAATGGGTGTATTAGCTAAGTCTTATATTGATAAAGGCGAATTGGTTCCAGATGAAGTTACAAATGGAATTGTTAAAGAACGTCTTTCTCAAGATGATATTAAAGAAACTGGCTTCTTGTTGGATGGGTACCCACGTACAATTGAGCAAGCTCATGCCTTAGACAAAACATTGGCTGAACTTGGAATTGAACTTGAAGGTGTTATTAACATCGAAGTAGATCCATCATGCCTACTTGAACGTTTGAGTGGTCGTATCATTCACCGTGAAACTGGCGAAACTTTCCATAAAGTATTCAACCCACCAGTTGATTACAAAGAGGAAGATTACTACCAACGTGAGGATGATAAACCTGAGACAGTAAAACGTCGTTTGGATGTTAATATTGCTCAAGGTGAACCAATCATTGCTCACTACCGTGCTAAAGGTCTAGTACATGATATCGAAGGTAACCAAGATATCAATGATGTCTTTAAAGATATTAAAAATGTCTTGACAAATTTGAAATAAAAGCGTTTTTCAGACTTGCAAAATGTCTTGACAAATGTTATACTGAGTTAGTCTGACTTATAATTGTTGTCTCTGTGTCTAGAGGCATCAAATCGAAATTTAGGGAGGTACTTTTGCGTGGCAAAAGACGATGTGATTGAAGTTGAGGGCAAAGTAGTCGATACGATGCCGAATGCAATGTTTACGGTTGAACTTGAAAATGGACATCAGATTTTAGCAACAGTTTCTGGTAAAATTCGTAAAAACTATATTCGTATTTTAGCGGGAGATCGTGTTACTGTTGAAATGAGTCCATATGACTTGACACGTGGACGTATCACTTACCGCTTTAAATAATCGAAAAACTTGGAGGGATAAGAAATGAAAGTAAGACCATCGGTCAAACCAATTTGCGAATACTGTAAAGTAATTCGTCGTAATGGTCGTGTTATGGTAATTTGCCCAGCAAATCCAAAACACAAACAACGTCAAGGATAAGATAGAAAGGAGAAAACATGGCTCGTATTGCTGGAGTTGATATTCCAAATGACAAACGCGTAGTTATCTCATTGACTTATGTCTATGGTATCGGACTTGCAACATCTCAAAAGATTTTGGCAGCTGCTGGAGTTTCAGAAGATATTCGTGTTCGTGACCTTACATCAGATCAAGAAGATGCTATCCGTCGTGAAGTGGATGCAATTAAAGTTGAAGGTGACCTTCGTCGTGAAGTGAACTTGAACATCAAACGTTTGATGGAAATCGGTTCATACCGTGGTATCCGTCACCGTCGTGGACTTCCTGTCCGTGGACAAAACACTAAAAACAACGCTCGCACTCGTAAAGGTAAAGCTGTTGCGATTGCTGGTAAGAAAAAATAATATAGGAGGTAAAAGTCTTGGCTAAACCAACACGTAAACGTCGTGTGAAAAAGAATATCGAATCTGGTATTGCTCATATTCACGCTACATTTAATAACACTATTGTTATGATTACTGATGTGCATGGTAATGCAATTGCTTGGTCATCAGCTGGTGCTCTTGGTTTCAAAGGTTCTCGTAAATCTACACCATTTGCTGCTCAAATGGCTTCAGAAGCTGCTGCTAAATCTGCACAAGAACACGGTCTTAAATCAGTTGAAGTTACTGTAAAAGGTCCAGGTTCTGGTCGTGAGTCAGCTATTCGTGCTCTTGCTGCCGCTGGTCTTGAAGTAACAGCAATTCGTGATGTGACTCCAGTGCCACACAATGGTGCTCGTCCTCCAAAACGTCGCCGTGTATAATCATTACCTTTACACTGCTTTTCGTTTAAGAGGGAGTAACTAAATGATCGAGTTTGAAAAACCAAATATAACAAAAATTGATGAAAATAAAGATTATGGCAAGTTTGTAATCGAACCACTAGAACGTGGATACGGTACAACACTTGGTAACTCTCTTCGTCGTGTACTTCTTGCTTCTCTTCCAGGAGCAGCTGTTACATCTATCGATATCGATGGAGTATTACATGAATTTGATACAATTCCTGGTGTTCGCGAAGACGTGATGCAAATCATTCTGAACATTAAAGGTATTGCAGTTAAATCATATGTAAAAGGCGAAAAGACTATTGAACTTGATGTTGAAGGTCCTGCTGAAGTGACAGCCGGAGATATTTTAACTGATAGTGATATTGAAATCGTAAATCCAGATCATTATCTTTTTACAATCGGAGAAGGTGCTTCATTTAAAGCAACTATGACTGTAAATACTGGTCGTGGTTATGTACCTGCAGATGAAAATAAAAAAGATAATGCCCCAGTTGGAACACTTGCTGTAGATTCTATTTATACACCAGTTACAAAAGTTAACTATCAAGTTGAACCTGCTCGTGTAGGAAGCAATGATGGTTTCGACAAATTAACCCTTGAAATCTTGACAAATGGAACTATTATTCCAGAAGATGCTTTAGGGCTTTCAGCACGTATTTTGACAGAACATCTTGATTTGTTTACAAATCTTACAGAGATTGCTAAATCTGCAGAAGTGATGAAAGAAGCTGATACTGAATCGGACGACCGTATTTTGGAACGTACGATTGAGGAACTTGACTTGTCTGTACGCTCATATAACTGTTTGAAACGTGCTGGTATCAATACTGTGCATGATTTGACAGAAAAATCTGAAGCAGAGATGATGAAAGTAAGAAATCTTGGACGCAAGAGTTTGGAAGAAGTGAAACTTAAACTCATTGATTTGGGTCTTGGATTAAAAGATAAATAAAGGAGGAATACATGGCTTACCGTAAACTAGGACGCACTAGCTCACAACGTAAAGCAATGCTTCGCGATTTGACAACTGACCTTTTGATCAACGAATCAATCGTGACAACTGAAGCTCGTGCTAAAGAAATCCGTAAAACTGTTGAAAAAATGATTACTCTAGGTAAACGTGGTGATTTGCATGCACGTCGTCAAGCTGCTGCTTTCGTACGTAATGAAATCGCATCTGAAAACTATGATGAAGTAACTGATAAGTACACTTCTACTACAGCACTTCAAAAATTGTTCTCAGAAATCGCACCTCGTTACGCAGAACGTAACGGTGGATACACTCGTATCCTTAAAACTGAACCACGTCGTGGTGATGCAGCGCCAATGGCGATCATCGAATTAGTATAAAATCATCAATTTTGTTGAGTGTTATGATGATGGAGCCCTGTGCTCTTAGTCTAGCTCTGGTCTACCGCTAGGACTTTTGTCCTAGCGGGAACACTCATCATAAGATGGTAGGGTAGACGCTTGTTTACGAAATTGTTTTTCTTTTAAGAACAATTTCGTAAGCAGGCGTTTTTTAGTTTTTTTGAAATAAATGTGCTATACTGAGAAAAAAGAAAAATATAGATAGGGTTATTTTTCTATGATTTCAAAGATGGAGGACCAATATGAAAGCTATTATAACTGTTGTTGGAAAAGATAAGGGTGGTATTGTTGCAGGTGTTGCGACTAAGATTGCTGAATTAGGATTAAATATTGATGATATTTCACAAACTGTCTTGGATGAGTTCTTTACCATGATGGCTATAGTATCCAGTGATGAAAAACAAGATTTTACTCAACTAAGAAATGAGTTTGAGGCCTTTGGCCAGACCTTGAATGTCAAAATCAATATTCAGAGTGCGGCTATTTTCGATTCTATGTACAATATCTAGGAGGTGCTTATGGATATTAGACAAGTTACCGAAACTATTGCAATGATTGAAGAGCAGAATTTTGATATTCGTACCATTACCATGGGGATTTCTCTTCTTGATTGTATTGATCCAGATATTGATAGAGCTGCAGATAAAATATATGAAAAAGTTACGACTAAGGCGGCAAATTTAGTCGCTGTCGGTGATGAAATCGCTGCTGAGTTAGGGATACCTATTGTCAATAAACGTGTATCAGTAACACCGATTTCTCTAATTGGTGCTGCTACAGATGCAAGGGACTATGTACCATTAGCCAAAGCTTTAGATAGAGCAGCAAAAGAAATTGGTGTTGATTTTATTGGTGGCTTTTCTGCCTTAGTTCAAAAAGGTTACCAAAAAGGGGATGAAATACTCATCAACTCGATTCCACGTGCTTTGGCCGAGACAGACAAAGTGTGCTCGTCTGTCAATATTGGTTCAACCAAGTCAGGAATTAACATGACTGCTGTAGCTGATATGGGCCGAATTATCAAGGAGACAGCTGAGCTTTCAGATATGGGGGCTGCAAAACTTGTCGTTTTTGCCAATGCAGTTGAGGACAATCCTTTTATGGCCGGAGCCTTTCATGGTGTTGGTGAAGCTGATGTTATTATCAATGTAGGTGTTTCAGGGCCTGGTGTTGTCAAACGTGCTTTAGAAAAAGTTCGAGGCCAAAGCTTTGATGTAGTTGCTGAAACTGTTAAAAAGACAGCCTTCAAGATTACTCGGATTGGTCAATTAGTTGGCCAGATGGCTAGTGAAAGACTAGGTGTTGATTTTGGGATTGTTGATTTGAGTTTAGCACCTACTCCTGCAGTGGGGGATTCTGTAGCTCGGGTTCTGGAAGAAATGGGACTGGAAACAGTTGGAACTCATGGGACGACTGCCGCTTTAGCTCTTTTAAATGATCAAGTAAAAAAAGGCGGAGTAATGGCTTGCAACCAAGTCGGTGGTCTGTCAGGTGCTTTCATCCCGGTTTCAGAAGATGAGGGTATGATAGCAGCAGTGCAAAATGGTTCCCTAAATCTTGAGAAATTAGAAGCCATGACTGCTATCTGTTCAGTTGGATTGGATATGATTGCCATTCCAGAAGATACCCCGGCAGAAACGATTGCGGCTATGATTGCGGATGAGGCAGCAATTGGTGTTATTAATATGAAAACCACAGCTGTCCGTATTATTCCAAAGGGTAAAGAAGGCGATATGATTGAGTTTGGTGGCTTGCTAGGAACTGCCCCAGTTATGAAAGTCAACGGAGCTTCTTCGGCTGATTTCATTGCTCGTGGAGGACAGATTCCAGCTCCAATTCATAGTTTTAAAAATTAATAAAAAAATAAAATGATTTAAGTTCAATTTAAGGATAGGTGTGTATACTCTAATCATTAAATAAAGACCTCCTAACTTTATTTAATAGAAATCCTAAACTTTTTCATAATAATCTCCTACAAAAGTCGCTCGTAAGAGTGGCTTTTGTTTTGTATTCTTTAAAAAACTAGTAAAATTTCATTGATTCTGGTCAAATTTTTTAAGAATGGCTACTTTTTTCGAAGTCAAACCAGCCTAAAACCTTGCCATGATTGGCTTTTTGAAAAATTATGGTATAATAGTAGTAGTTTTATTAGATGGAGTAGAATTTTTGAGAAAAAGCTTTCGTGTAAAAAAAGAGAAAGATTTCGACGCCATATTTAAAAAGGGAGCAAGTGTAGCTAATCGAAAATTTGTTATTTATCGATTAGAAAACAACGAAACACATTTTCGAGTGGGTTTATCAGTCAGTAAAAAATTAGGAAATGCTGTGACAAGAAACCAAATCAAGAGAAGAATCCGGCATGTTCTCATTCAAAATAGTAATCAACTTATTGATAATGTCGATTTTGTTGTGATTGCTCGAAAAGGCGTTGAACTATTAGAATATGCAGAAATTGAAAAAAACTTACTTCATGTTTTGAGATTAGCAAAGATTTACCAGGAAGGAAATAAGAGTGAAGAAGAAATTACAATTGACTAGTTTGTTAGGTTTGTCCTTGTTGGTAATGACTGCTTGTGCAACTAGTGAAGTATCTGCAAATTCTGCAGATTTTTGGAGTAAACTTGTTTATTTTTTTGCTGAAACTATTCGATTTTTGTCATTTGATGTCAGCATTGGTTTAGGGATTATTCTGTTCACAGTCTTGATTAGAACAATACTGTTACCAGTCTTTCAAACACAAATGGTGGCTTCCAGAAAAATGCAAGAGGCGCAACCTCTTATCAAAGAATTGCGCGAACGTTATCCAGGTCGCGACATGGAAAGTCGTACTAAGCTAGATCAGGAAACACGTAAATTATTTAAAGAATTAGGCATTAAGCAATCCGCATCCTTCTGGCCGCTTTTGATTCAAATGCCAATTCTATTGGCTCTTTTCCAAGCTTTATCAAACGTCGATTTTTTGAAGACAGGCCACTTCTTATGGTTCAATCTAGGTGGAGCTGATACCACTTTCGTACTACCTATTTTGGCTGCCCTATTCACCTTCCTCAGTAGCTGGCTTTCAAATAAAGCTTTGCCTGAGAAAAATGGTGCAATGACAGGTATGATGTATGGGATGCCTGTTATAATCTTCTTTTTTGCAATATCTGCTCCAAGTGGTGTCGCTCTTTACTGGGCGGTTTCAAATGCTTATCAAGTATTGCAAACTTACCTTTTGAACAACCCCTTCAAAATCATTGCAGAGCGTGAAGCTGATGTGCAAGCTAAGAAGGATTTAGAAGTTAAGAAAAGAAAAGCTCTAAAGAAAGCACAGAAAAAGAAAAAGTAAGGAGAAATCTGATAATGGTATTATTTACAGGTTCAACAGTTGAAGAAGCAATCCAAAAGGGATTGAATGAATTAAATATTCCGAGAATGAAAGCTCATATCAAAGTTGTTTCGAGAGAGAAAAAGGGATTTTTTGGACTTTTTGGTACAAAACCAGCTCAAGTTGATATCGAAGCAATCAGTGAAACAACTGTTGTAAAAGCGAATCAGCAGGCGATCAAAGGTGTTCCAAAAGAAATTAATGATCAAAATGATCCAGTTAAAACAGTCAGCGAAGCAACCGTTGATTTGGGACATGTGGTTGCTGCTATCAAGAAAATTGAAGAAGAAGGCCAAGAAATTTCTGAAGAAGTCAAGGCTGAAATTCTTAAGAATGATAAAGAAGCCAGCACGATTTTAGAAGAAACAGGCCATATTGAAGTTTTAAAAGAATTGCAACCTGAAGAAACTCAAGATGAAGTTGAGCCTGAAAAAGGCAGCGACTTAGAAAATCTTGGTTTGAAAGTCGAGCCAACATACGACACCGAAAAGGTTGTTGAAGAAGTAACCAATTATGTTCAAGCAATCATCGATGATATGGATGTTGAGGGAACTATTTCTAGCACCTCTAACCGTCGCTCTATCAACATGCAAATTGATACAAATGAGCCAGGCCGTATCATTGGTTACCATGGTAAGGTTTTGAAATCCCTTCAACTTTTGGCACAAAATTACCTCTACAATCGTTATTCAAAAACTTTCTACATTACTATCAACGTGAATGATTATGTAGAACATCGTGCAGAAGTGTTACAGAGTTATGCTCAAAAATTAGCTACACGTGTCTTGGAAGAAGGCCGTAGTCAGATGACAGATCCAATGTCAAGCAGCGAGCGTAAAATTATCCATCGTATTATCTCACGAATGGAAGGTGTTACTAGCTATTCTGAAGGTGACGAACCAAATCGTTACGTTGTAGTTGACACAGAATAAAAAATGAAAAATCAGGGGAAACCTGATTTTTTTCTAACTAAAGAAGGAATAAAATGAAAGAAATCAAGGACTATCTTGCTTATCAAGGGGAACAGTACCGGAATCCTGAAAAAGCAGGAGCTGAAAAGGATAAAATGCTAGACCTGCGTCAAAAAGGGCAGGAAGCGCGAAAGGCATTTACTCACCTAGCGAAATGTTTTCAAGCTAGGCATTCCGATTGGAATTTACACCCAACCAGTCAATGGATGAATCAAGCGCAGAGATTACGACCACATTTCTGGGTTTATTTACAGAGAGAGGGGCATGTAACAGAGCCCATGATGGCTCTTCGATTGTATGGAAATCAGAATAATTGGGGAATCTCTATAGAAGTCAGCTTTGTAGAGAGAAAGAAAGATGAGACTACCTTGTCAAAGCAGGCTAAAATATTGGATATCCCAGTGGTTGATGGAATCTATTATTTGGTTCAGAAAAACGATGAAAGCTATAGAGTACAAGCTACTGAGGAGAATAGACAACTTTTAAGACAACAATTATCCAATCAGGAGATTCGTAAGGTTTTAGTAAAAGTTGATATTCCAGTAGCCGATGAAGATACTATAGATAAGCTTTTAGATAAACTTGATAGAGGTTTCGAAAAACTATCACCTTACTATCAAGTGACTAGAGATTAGTATAGTCGGCTGAGTCATTTTATAGTAAATTGTTTTATTGCTATTCTATCTGTTTTTTCATATAATAGTAGAATAGGATATGTGATAAACTTATCACCTTAAATAGAAAGGAAATTCTATGTCAAATCTATCTGTTAATGCTATTCGTTTCTTAGGTATTGACGCTATTAATAAAGCTAATTCAGGTCACCCAGGGGTGGTTATGGGTGCAGCTCCGATGGCTTACAGCCTTTTCACTAAAGAACTTCGTATCAATCCAGCTCAACCAAACTGGATCAACCGCGACCGTTTTATTCTTTCAGCGGGTCACGGATCAATGCTTCTCTATGCCCTTCTTCACCTTTCTGGATTTGAAGATGTGAGCATGGATGAAGTGAAGAGCTTCCGTCAATGGGGATCCAAAACTCCAGGTCACCCAGAATTTGGTCATACAGCAGGGGTTGATGCAACAACAGGTCCTCTAGGACAAGGGATTGCGACTGCGACAGGTTTTGCACAAGCAGAACGTTTCCTTGCAGCCAAGTATAACCGCGAAGGTTATAACATCTTTGATCACTACACATATGTTATCTGTGGAGATGGTGACTTGATGGAAGGTGTATCAAGTGAAGCTGCTTCTTATGCAGGTTTGCAGAAACTTGACAAATTGGTTGTTCTCTATGATTCAAATGATATCAACTTGGACGGCGAAACAAAAGATTCATTCACAGAAAGTGTTCGCGATCGTTACAATGCTTACGGTTGGCATACAGCCTTGGTTGAAGATGGGACAGACTTAGAAGCTATTCAAGCAGCTATTGAAGAGGCTAAGGCTTCAGGGAAACCGTCTTTGATTGAAGTGAAAACTGTTATTGGTTATGGTTCGCCAAACAAACAAGGAACTAATGCCGTACACGGTGCTCCTCTTGGTGCGGACGAAACGGTTGCAACTCGTCAAGCCCTTGGTTGGGACTACGAACCATTTGAAATCCCAGCAGAAGTTTATGCTGATTTCAAAGAAAATGTTGCAGACCGAGGTGCATCAGCATATGAAGCATGGACAAAACTAGTTGCAGATTATAAAGAAGCTTACCCAGAGCTTGCTGCAGAAGTGGAAGCAATCATCGACGGACGTGATCCAGTTGAATTGACTCCAGAAGACTTCCCAGCTTTAGAAAATGGCTTCTCTCAAGCAACTCGTAACTCAAGTCAGGATGCTTTAAATGTAGTGGCTGCTAAATTGCCAACCTTCCTTGGTGGATCAGCTGACCTTGCTCATTCAAATATGACTTACATCAAAACTGACGGACTTCAGGATGATGCAAATCGCTTGAACCGTAATATCCAATTTGGTGTTCGTGAATTTGCAATGGGTACAGTTTTGAACGGAATGGCTCTTCACGGTGGACTTCGAGTTTATGGTGGAACTTTCTTCGTATTCTCAGACTACCTTAAAGCAGCAGTTCGTTTGTCAGCTCTACAAGGTCTTCCTGTAACCTATGTCTTCACCCACGATTCAATCGCAGTTGGTGAAGATGGACCAACTCACGAACCAGTAGAGCACTTGGCAGGACTCCGTGCGATTCCAAATCTTAATGTTTTCCGTCCAGCAGATGCGCGTGAAACTCAAGCAGCTTGGTACCTTGCAGTGAATAGTGAGAAAACACCAACTGCCCTCGTCTTGACTCGTCAAAACTTGACTGTTGAGGAAGGAACAGACTTTGATAAGGTTGCGAAAGGTGCTTATGTTGTCTATGAAAATGCAGCAGACTTTGACACGATTTTGATTGCAACAGGTTCAGAGGTTAATCTAGCTGTTGCAGCTGCTAAAGAATTGGCAAGTCAAGGTGGAAAAGTTCGCGTAGTTAGCATGCCATCTACGGATGTCTTTGATGCACAAGATGCCGTATACAAAGAAGAAATCCTACCAAATGCAGTTCGTCGCCGTGTGGCGGTTGAAATGGGAGCGACTCAAAACTGGTACAAATACGTTGGTCTTGATGGAGCAGTTCTCGGTATTGATACCTTTGGAGCATCTGCCCCAGCTTCAAAAGTGTTAGCAGAGTATGGATTTACAGTTGATAACTTAGTGGAAATCGTAAACAACTTGAAATAAGAAAAATCAGAGCTTTGCTCTGGTTTTTTATTGACCTAAAACTAAGGTGCAATCTTGTAAAAAATAGTGAAATTTGATATAGTAGTTTTATCTGAATTACAAAGGAGAAAATACAATGAATCCAAATTTAACATTTGTGATTATGCTTGTAGGGATGTTTGCCTTGATGTTCTTTATGCAACGTTCTCAAAAGAAACAAGCTGAAAAACGCATGGAGAGTCTCAATAAACTTCAAAAAGGCTATGAAGTCATTACTATCGGTGGTTTATACGGTACAGTTGATGAAGTTGATACCGAAAACAGAACGATCGTACTTGATGTAGACGGAGTTTACTTGACTTTTGAACTTGGAGCTATCAAATCTGTCTTGCCACTTAAAGAGGCTGTTACATCAGAAGGTACAGTTGTCGATGGTGAAAGCGCGATTGAAGAATAAAACGGGGTGGATCTCATACCCCTTTTTCTATGAAGATGGGGAATAATAATGAAGAAAGTTGTTTTTGTATGTCTTGGCAATATTTGTCGTAGTCCTATGGCGGAATTTGTAATGAAATCCCTGACCGATAAATATGAGATTCAAAGTCGTGCGACTTCTTCCTGGGAACACGGTAATCCAATCCACAAAGGGACGCAAGGCATCTTTCGAAGTCATGGTGTTCCTTATGATACTTCGAAAACTTCCCAACAAATTTCTAAAAAAGATTTTGAGTATTTTGACTATATCATTGGGATGGATGAGTCTAATCTTCTAGATTTGACTCGAATGTGTCCTCAAGACCAACAACACAAGCTAGAGGCATTTGCTTCTGAGGGTGTTCCTGATCCATGGTACACAGGTGATTTTGATGAAACTTATGATCGAGTTTTAACTGGTTGCCAAGCTTGGCTAACACGTTTAGAAAATGAGGCAAAAAATGGATAATTTAAAGAAATTCTATGATAAGTACAGTGTCTATATAACGCGTCCTCGTTTGGAAATTGCAACAGTAGTAGTCATAGCTCTTTGTGCTATATTTGTATTTGTAGGGAATATGCCTAAGCAAGGAGTTTTAAAACTGGATGGCGATTCACTTGTATATGATGGAAGTATTGTTCGTGGAAAGATGAATGGCAAAGGCACAATGACCTTCTCAAATGGCGACACTTATACTGGTGAATTTAAAAATGGAGCATTTAACGGTAAAGGAACCTACCAAGCTAAAGAAGGCTGGGTTTATGAGGGGGACTTTGTTAATGGCCAAGCTGAAGGAAAAGGAAAACTGACTACAGAGCAAGAAGTTGTCTATGAAGGTGACTTTAAACAAGGGCTCTTCCAACAAGCACAATAACCTCCTCTTAGAGGGGGTAATATACCGCACCTATAGAAAGCGCTTACATGGAAATTAAGACGCCTTTCAATACCTTTTTACAATGAAGTTTGTGAAAAATAAAAGTTTTACGAGATTATTCACAAAGTATAAGCTAAAAAGTGTATGTGTAGGGATGTGCAAAATTATTTTCACAAGCGAATAAAAAAAGTTTGTGAAATTTCTATGAAACTGTTTACAAATCTTGAAAAAAGAGTTATAATAAGATTGTGAAAAAATTAACAAAGGACTTACAATCCTTGAAAGCTATGGAGGAAAATATGGCTGATAAAAAAACTGTAACACCAGAGGAAAAGAAACTCGCTGCTGAAAAGCATGTCGATGGTTTGGTGCAAAAAGCTTTGGTTGCCCTTGAAGAAATGCGTAAACTTGACCAAGATCAAGTCGATTATATTGTAGCAAAAGCTTCAGTTGCAGCTCTTGATGCCCACGGAGAATTGGCTTTACATGCCTTTGAAGAAACAGGACGTGGAGTATTTGAAGATAAAGCGACTAAAAACCTATTTGCTTGTGAGCACGTGGTAAATAACATGCGCCACACTAAAACAGTTGGTGTTATCGAAGAAGATGATGTAACAGGATTGACTCTTATCGCTGAACCGGTTGGTGTTGTTTGTGGTATCACTCCAACAACAAACCCTACTTCAACAGCAATCTTTAAAGCTTTGATTTCATTGAAGACTCGTAATCCTATTGTCTTTGCGTTCCACCCATCAGCTCAAGAATCATCAGCTCACGCTGCTCAAATCGTGCGTGATGCAGCGATTAAAGCAGGAGCTCCTGAAAACTGTGTACAGTGGATTACTGAACCATCTATGGAAGCAACTAGCGCATTGATGAACCACGAAGGTGTTGCAACAATCCTTGCAACAGGTGGGAATGCCATGGTTAAAGCTGCATACTCATGTGGAAAACCAGCTCTTGGGGTAGGTGCCGGAAACGTTCCAGCTTATGTTGAAAAATCAGCTAACATCCGCCAAGCTGCTCACGACATCGTCATGTCTAAATCATTTGATAACGGTATGGTCTGTGCATCTGAACAAGCGGTTATCATTGATAAAGAAATTTATGATGAATTTGTAGCTGAGTTCAAATCTTACCATACTTACTTTGTAAACAAAAAAGAAAAAGCTCTTCTTGAAGAGTTCTGCTTCGGCGTGAAAGCAAACAGCAAAAACTGTGCTGGTGCAAAATTGAACGCTGACATCGTTGGTAAACCAGCAACTTGGATCGCAGAACAAGCAGGATTTACTGTTCCGGAAGGAACAAACATTCTTGCTGCAGAATGTAAAGAAGTTGGCGAAAACGAGCCGTTGACTCGTGAAAAATTGTCACCAGTTATCGCAGTTTTGAAATCTGAAAGCCGTGAAGACGGAATTAACAAAGCACGCCAAATGGTTGAATTCAACGGTCTTGGACACTCAGCTGCTATCCATACAGCAGATGAAGAATTGACCAAAGAATTTGGTAAAGCTGTTAAAGCTATTCGTGTTATCTGTAACTCACCTTCTACTTTCGGTGGTATCGGGGATGTTTATAATGCCTTCTTGCCATCATTGACACTCGGATGTGGTTCTTACGGACGTAACTCAGTTGGGGATAACGTTAGCGCCATTAACCTCTTGAATATCAAAAAAGTCGGAAGACGGAGAAATAACATGCAATGGATGAAACTTCCTTCAAAAACATACTTTGAACGTGATTCAATTCAATACCTTCAAAAATGTCGTGACGTTGAGCGTGTCATGATCGTTACTGACCACGCTATGGTAGAGCTTGGCTTCCTTGATCGTATCATCGAACAACTTGACCTTCGTCGCAATAAGGTTGTTTACCAAATCTTTGCAGATGTGGAACCAGATCCAGATATCACTACAGTTGAACGTGGTACTGAGATTATGCGTTCCTTCAAACCAGATACAATCATCGCTCTTGGTGGTGGATCACCAATGGATGCTGCTAAAGTAATGTGGCTCTTCTACGAGCAACCAGAAGTGGACTTCCGTGACCTTGTACAAAAATTCATGGATATCCGTAAACGTGCCTTCAAATTCCCATTACTTGGTAAGAAGACTAAATTCATCGCTATCCCAACTACATCTGGTACAGGATCTGAAGTAACTCCATTTGCCGTCATCTCTGATAAAGCAAACAACCGTAAATACCCAATCGCTGACTACTCATTGACACCAACTGTGGCAATTGTAGACCCTGCCTTGGTATTGACAGTTCCTGGATTTGTTGCTGCTGATACTGGTATGGACGTATTGACTCACGCAACGGAAGCTTACGTATCACAAATGGCTAGCGACTACACTGATGGACTTGCTCTTCAAGCAATCAAACTCGTATTTGAAAACCTTGAAAGCTCAGTTAAGAATGCAGACTTCCACTCACGTGAGAAAATGCATAACGCTTCAACTATTGCTGGTATGGCCTTTGCTAATGCCTTCCTAGGTATTTCTCACTCAATGGCTCACAAGATTGGTGCACAATTCCACACAGTTCACGGACGTACAAATGCAATCTTGCTTCCATACGTTATCCGTTACAATGGTACACGCCCAGCTAAGACAGCTACATGGCCTAAGTACAACTACTACCGTGCAGATGAGAAATATCAAGATATTGCTCGTATGCTTGGACTTCCAGCTTCTACTCCAGAAGAAGGGGTTGCATCTTATGCTAAAGCTGTTTACGAACTCGGTGAGCGCGTAGGTATCGAAATGAACTTCAAAGCACAAGGTGTTGACGAGAAAGAATGGAAAGAACATTCACGTGAATTGGCCTTCCTTGCTTATGAAGATCAATGTTCACCTGCAAACCCACGTCTTCCAATGGTTGACCATATGCAAGAAATCATCGAAGATGCTTACTATGGTTACAAAGAAAGACCAGGACGTCTTAAATAATTGATTATCAGTCAGAGGTAGGAGTAATCCTGCCTCTTTTTATAGTTTTTCAAAATAGAAGAGGTTAAAAGTTTAATAAAAAGTTTTGTAAATAACTATAAAGATGTATGTTGATAGATTTTTGACAAAGGGAATCTATATAAAATTGTGTATCTAGAAAGTATAAAACTGAAGTGAAAATCAACATCAGCGCTTGCAATAAAACTAAAATAGTTATATAATAGGTTTGTTGAAAGGTGATTTGTAGTGATTCAAGTTACTCTTTTCACAATAAAATTTTCATGATTTTCATAAGGAGGAAATCACTAATGGTAGTTAAAGTTGGTATTAACGGTTTCGGTCGTATCGGTCGTCTTGCTTTCCGTCGTATCCAAAACGTAGAAGGTGTTGAAGTTACTCGCATCAACGACCTTACAGATCCAGTTATGCTTGCACACTTGTTGAAATATGACACAACTCAAGGTCGTTTCGACGGTACTGTGGAAGTTAAAGAAGGTGGATTCGAAGTTAACGGTAAATTCGTTAAAGTTTCTGCTGAACGCGATCCAGAACAAATCGACTGGGCTAACGACGGTGTAGAAATCGTTCTTGAAGCAACTGGTTTCTTTGCTACTAAAGCAGCTGCTGAAAAACACTTGCATGCTGGTGGTGCTAAGAAAGTTGTTATCACTGCTCCTGGTGGATCAGATGTTAAAACAGTCGTATTTAACACTAACCACGATATTCTTGATGGTACTGAAACAGTTATCTCAGGTGCTTCATGTACTACAAACTGCTTGGCTCCAATGGCTAAAGCTCTTCAAGATAACTTCGGTGTTGTTGAAGGATTGATGACTACTATCCACGCATACACTGGTGACCAAATGATCCTTGACGGTCCACACCGTAAAGGTGACCTTCGTCGTGCACGCGCTGGTGCTGCTAACATCGTTCCTAACTCAACTGGTGCTGCTAAAGCAATCGGTTTGGTTATCCCTGAATTGAACGGTAAATTGGACGGAGCTGCACAACGCGTTCCTACTCCAACTGGATCAGTAACTGAATTGGTAGTTGTTCTTGAAAAGAACGTTACTGTTGATGAAGTAAATGCAGCTATGAAAGCTGTTGCTAACGAATCATACGGTTACACTGAAGATCCAATCGTTTCTTCAGACGTTGTAGGTATGTCTTACGGTTCATTGTTTGACGCAACTCAAACTAAAGTTCTTGACGTTGACGGTAAACAATTGGTTAAAGTTGTATCATGGTACGACAACGAAATGTCTTACACTGCACAACTTGTACGTACTCTTGAATACTTCGCAAAAATTGCTAAATAATTTCTGAGTCGAAAAAGCAAGACCAATCGGTCTTGCTTTTTGTATCTATAAAAATGGATGATAAAGTCATCCATTTTGTTTTAATTCTCTTTCAAATGTATCTGAGAGTGTGGTAAAGCTTAATTTGTTTAAAGTCAGAGGGTGGATAAAGGATAGTTTAAATGCGTGAAGCATCAGCCTCTTGTTTTTTGAGTGTGGGTTGTAGAGAGGGTCCCCGAGGATTGGATGTCCGTGGTGAGATAGGTGGACTCGGATTTGATGAGTACGTCCTGTTTTTAATCTACACCGAATGAGACTGGTTTTGTTTTGAAATTGTTTTAACCGAGTTACATGAGTTTCGGCGTATTGACCATTTTTTTGATCCACAATTCTTTTCCTACGATCGTGGCGATTGCGACCGATTTTATCTCGGAAGATCAAGTCCTTAGCCGCTAATCTTCCATCAACCAGAGCCAAGTATTCTCGAGAAATCTCTTTCTTTTCTAATAAGCGATTAAGGATAGGAAGAATGAATGGATTCTTAGCAAACAGTACGAGACCACTTGTTTCCATATCTAGTCTATGAACAACATAGCAGGTTTGGCCGACATAGGCGCTGACATGATTGAGAAGAGCTATCTCGTCTGGCTGATTTCCATGTGTCTTCATACCCTCAGGTTTATTGACGATAATTAAATGTCGATCTTGATAGACTTCTTCGACAAGTTTAGGATTTCCCCAAACAATTTCTTTTGTAGGATAATCCTCTTCGTCGAAAATCAGTTGACATTCATCTCCGGATTTGACAGTTTGATGCCAGTGGACTTCTTCTTGATTGATGAGAATGTGCTTTTTAATTCTCAAGAAATGCCGTATTTTTCTCGGAATGAGTAGTTGCTCCTCCAAGAAGACTTTGACAGTCATTTCAGGAAGAGAATCAGGGATAACAAAGGTAAATTTCATACAGATATTGTAACAAAAAATAGATTATTTGGATAGGGAAACTAGCTAAATTCTTGTCTTCCTATGGGGAAGATGATAAAATAAACGCATGAAATTAGATACATTATTTGAAAAGTTTCTTTCTTTATTTAAAAAAGAAGAATCTGAAATGGCAGAAATAGAAATCGATGAAGTTAATAATGAAGAAAATACCTCGACTAATTTAAGAAGATCAAGAGGTGGGCGAAAAAAAGCTGGGCAAGTCGGACCCATTCGAAAATTTTGGCGTCGCTATCATCTGACCAAAATCTTTCTAATTCTTGGACTAAGTGCAAGCTTGTTTGTTGGGGTTTATCTATTTGCCTTGGCTAAATCGACAAATGTTACAGACTTGCAGAATGCTTTGAAAACACGAACGGTGATTTTTGACAGAGAAGAGAATGAGGCTGGTGCCTTGTCAGGTCAAAAAGGAACCTACGTTGAGCTCTCGGAAATTAGTGAAGATTTGCAGAATGCTGTAATTGCGACAGAAGATAGAAGCTTCTATAAAAATAGTGGAATTAACTATGGTCGTTTTTTCCTAGCTATCCTAACAGCTGGTCGCTCGGGTGGTGGATCTACAATTACTCAACAGTTGGCGAAAAATGCTTATCTTTCACAAGATCAAACTGTGCAGAGAAAGGCCAAAGAATTCTTCTTAGCTTTAGAATTAACCAAAAAATATAGCAAGAAGGAAATTCTAACCATGTACTTGAACAATGCATACTTCGGTAATGGAGTTTGGGGTGTTGAGGATGCAAGTAAAAAATACTTTGGAGTTTCAGCTTCTCAATTGACACTTGATGAAGCTGCGACTTTAGCAGGAATGCTGAAAGGACCAGAATTATACAACCCTTTGAATTCAATTGAAGCTTCAACTAATCGCAGAGATACTGTTCTGCAAAATATGGTAGTTGCTGGTTATATTGATAAGAATAAAGAAGCGGAAGCTGCAGGTGTTGATATGGCATCTCAGCTCCAGGATGCTTACGAAGGGAAAATTTCAGACTACCGCTATCCATCCTATTTTGATGCAGTTGTTAATGAAGCAATTGAAAAGTATAATCTAACTGAAGAAGAAATTGTGAACAATGGTTATCGGATTTATACGGAGTTGGATCAGAATTACCAAGCTAATATGCAGGTCATTTATGAAAACACTTCTCTTTTTCCGTCGGCGGAAGATGGAACTCATGCTGAATCGGGTAGTGTTGCTCTAGAACCAAAAACAGGAGGAGTTCGAGGAGTTGTTGGTCGTGTAGCAGGAGATGATAAAGCTGGTTTCCGAAATTTCAACTATGCAACTCAATCAAAAAGAAGCCCAGGTTCAACTATTAAGCCCTTAGTTGTCTACACCCCAGCGGTCGAAGCCGGTTGGGCTCTGAATAAAGAGTTGGATAATCACACGATGGAGTATGGTGATTACAAAGTCGATAACTATGCAGGTATCAAAACGTCACCAGAAGTTCCAATGTATCAAGCCTTAGCCGAGTCTTTAAACCTCCCTGCTGTAGCAACAGTTAAACAACTTGGCATCGACAAGGCTTTTGAATCAGGTGAAAGATTTGGGCTTGATTTAACGAATGTGGATCGTGTATTAGGTGTAGCTCTAGGAGGTGGCGTGGAAACTAACCCACTACAAATGGCCCAGGCTTATGCAGCATTTGCAAATGAAGGTTTGATGCCTGAAGCGCATTTTATTACACGAATTGAGAATGCGAGTGGACAAGTCATTGCTACTCACAAAAATTCTCAAAAACGTGTAATCGATAAGTCAGTAGCCGATAAAATGACTAGCATGATGCTAGGGACATTCACAAACGGTACAGGGATAAGTTCATCACCAGATGGTTATGTTATGGCCGGGAAAACAGGTACAACAGAAGCAGCCTTCAACCCGGTGTATACGAGTGACCAGTGGGTTATCGGCTATACGCCAGATGTAGTCATTAGTCACTGGCTTGGTTTCCCGACTACTGATGAAAATCATTACCTAGCAGGTTCGACATCAAATGGAGCTGCTTATATTTTTAGAAGCATGGCAGAAACAATTCTTCCATATACGCCAGGAAGCACCTTTACCGTTGAGAATGCTTATGAACTAAACGGCATAGCACCTAGAAATTCTCAAAATCAAGCCACTGACAATGGTGGTGCGCAATCAAGTGATTCTGTAACTGATATCCGAGATCGAGCGCAAAATCTTATTGATGAGGCTGAACGAGCTATATCGGATGCAAAAATTAAAGAAAAAGCAAAAACCGTCTGGGATACAATTGTAGATTTATTTCAATAATTTTTAAAAGACAAGAGCATAACTCTTGTCTCTTTTTATATCCTAAAAAGTCTAAAAAGATATCCCAACGAAATATCAAACATTCAAAAAAATAAAATCAGGCAAGATAAATAACAAAATAGAAGAAATGTCGTAATTCGTCTCTACCTCTGCTATACTAATGGCAGAAAAGGAGAATGACTATGTTAGAAATGAATTACCACGAAGTAAAAGCTATTGTACATAAGTGTAGAAAAGAATACTATCTTCATTTATGGGAAAAAGAAGATTGGGATCAAGAAGGAATGATTTGCCTACATGAATTATTAGAAAATCACCCTGATTTTAAGGAAAATAAAGATAAGGAATTTTATACCTACTTCAAAACAAAGTTTCGAAATCGAATTTTGGATGCAGTTCGAAAACAAGAAAGTTATAAAAGAAGATTGGATCGACAAGCTTATGAAGAAGTGAGCGAGATTAGCCATCGATTAGGCGAAGGAGGGTTGTTGATAGATGAATCTTACGCATTACAAGAAGTGCTTAAAGAGTATCGAGCAGGATTAGGAAAAGAAAAATTGGAGTTATTTGAACGATTGTTAGCTGATGAGCGATTCAAAGGAAGAAAAGCAATGTTGAAAGAACTAAAGCATGTACTAAGAGATTTTTCTCCAAAAAGAT
>NZ_JASHEB010000007.1:0-121345 GCF_047463315.1 Streptococcus infantis
CGGAAGTAGTTGGGGGTTGCCCCCTGTGAGATATGGAAGTCGCTTAGCTCGAGGGAGTTTAGCTCAGCTGGGAGAGCATCTGCCTTACAAGCAGAGGGTCAGCGGTTCGATCCCGTTAACTCCCATAGGTCCCGTAGTGTAGCGGTTATCACGTCGCCCTGTCACGGCGAAGATCGCGGGTTCGATTCCCGTCGGGACCGTAATAACGAAAGTTATTTGACTCGTTAGCTCAGTTGGTAGAGCAATTGACTTTTAATCAATGGGTCACTGGTTCGAGCCCAGTACGGGTCATATTTGCGGGTTTGGCGGAATTGGCAGACGCACCAGATTTAGGATCTGGCGCTTAACGGCGTGGGGGTTCAAGTCCCTTAACCCGCATAATAGAAATCAGCCGGCTTAGCTCAGTTGGTAGAGCATCTGATTTGTAATCAGAGGGTCGCGTGTTCAAGTCATGTAGCCGGCATTTTTTTTAATATAAACCAGAGTCGATGCGAACGTAGTTCAGTGGTAGAACACCACCTTGCCAAGGTGGGGGTCGCGGGTTCGAATCCCGTCGTTCGCTTAGAGAGGCCGGGGTGGCGGAACTGGCAGACGCACAGGACTTAAAATCCTGCGATTGGTAACGATCGTACCGGTTCGATTCCGGTCCTCGGCATATATTGAAGAGCACCCTTAGCTCAACTGGATAGAGTACCTGACTACGAATCAGGCGGTTAGAGGTTCGACTCCTCTAGGGTGCATTAAACATTTAACTCGGGAAGTAGCTCAGCTTGGTAGAGTACTTGGTTTGGGACCAAGGTGTCGCAGGTTCGAATCCTGTCTTCCCGATTGATGGCGGTGTAGCTCAGCTGGCTAGAGCGTCCGGTTCATACCCGGGAGGTCGGGGGTTCGATCCCCTTCGCCGCTATAATGATCTTGTTGGACCTTTAGCTCAGCTGGTTAGAGCTCTCGGCTCATAACCGAGTGGTCGTAGGTTCAAGTCCTACAAGGTCCATTGGAATGATGGAGGATTACCCAAGTCCGGCTGAAGGGAACGGTCTTGAAAACCGTCAGGCGTGTAAAAGCGTGCGTGGGTTCGAATCCCACATCCTCCTTTATTTATTATTAACGCGGGATGGAGCAGCTCGGTAGCTCGTCGGGCTCATAACCCGAAGGTCGTAGGTTCAAATCCTGCTCCCGCAATATTGGCTCGGTAGCTCAGTTGGTAGAGCAATGGATTGAAGCTCCATGTGTCGGCGGTTCGATTCCGTCTCGCGCCATTTTTTTAATAAGATACTATGCGGGTGTAGTTTAGTGGTAAAACTACAGCCTTCCAAGCTGTTGTCGCGAGTTCGATTCTCGTCACCCGCTTTGAACTTTGTTCAAATACCAAGTTTTTTACTTGGGCGCGTAGCTCAGGTGGTTAGAGCGCACGCCTGATAAGCGTGAGGTCGGTGGTTCGAGTCCACTCGTGCCCATTAATAGGAGAATTACTCAAGAGGCTGAAGAGGACGGTTTGCTAAATCGTTAGGTCGGGTAACCGGCGCAAGGGTTCGAATCCCTTATTCTCCGTAATTAAAGAGCTTTATAGCTC
Organism: Streptococcus infantis; assembly: GCF_047463315.1. Taxonomy (GTDB): domain Bacteria; phylum Bacillota; class Bacilli; order Lactobacillales; family Streptococcaceae; genus Streptococcus; species Streptococcus infantis_AB. The sequence continues at coordinate 1,574 of NZ_JASHEB010000007.1, forward strand.
TTTTTTTATTGCCTTAGTCTTATATTATTCTTTTTATAACTGTTAAACATTTGATATAATGTAAGTGAAAATACTAAAACAAATGGTTGAACTTCAAAGGAGTTTGTTATGGAAGAAAAGGGGATTTTAGGAGTTTTGCTAGTTCTATTCATGAGTCTTTTTATGTTTGGCTGTAGTAATCATAGTTCCGAAAATTCTAATCAGGGGCTTAGTTTATCAACAACTGTTAGTCAATCAAATACTAATGAACAAACTTCTGTAGAGTCTAAGAAAAATTTTAAAGAATTCTACAAGCCAGTTTTTGATAATTATAAAAAAATACTTTCCACACCAAAGGATGTAAATGCAATCGGTGATCTCTATAAGAGTTTACAAGGCACTGAACGCCCTATCAATAGTTGGTCTCTTGAAAATGCGGTTTTTCAATCAGATAAGATGCGTTATGCCTATACGGATCTTAATCAAGATGGTGTAGAGGAATTATTAATAGGCGTCGAGCAATCTAATGGTGATTATTTTATTTCGGGTCTTTATTATCTTGTAAATGAGAAACCGATACTTTTAGCAGAAGGTTTTGTAGCCGGTCATGGTGGAGCTAGAAATTCTATGAATATCTATAAGAGTGGTGATATTCTGGAATTAAGTTGGTCCTCTGGAACAGGAGAAGGTAGAGGAGTACTCTATCATCTTAATTTATACCAGCAAGTTGCAAGTAAACTACAAGAACAGGATATTCGAGTTCCTGGGAATAAAAGTTTGCACTCTGACTTTGGTAAGACAGAAGCAGAATTAATGAACTTCAAGCAACTAGATTGGCAGAAATTTGAAAGCTCTACTAGAACGACCATTTCGGGAGAAAAGCAAAAAGCACCATGGAATCCCAACAAATCTGCCAAACTAGAAGCTTTTATAAAGGGCTGGGGAGAAAGACTAGGACAACCTAATTACAAAAAAGGAATTGCTGGAGGAGATGTCGGTGCAGATAATCTCTATACCTTTGGTGATGGGCCGAGTGAAAAAATAAATGCGGAATACTCGGATAATGGGTTAGGAACTGCTAAGTATCGCATCGTTGAGCGCTATAGTAACTGGGATAAATTTCCAGATGTTCATAGCTATTACTTTGCGATAACCAATACAGGAGATGCGATTGTCTTTCATTCACCGACAACTAATGGTGGGATTATGTACTTGAAACCAACCGAAAACACAGAAATACAAGCAGAGTTCAAACGCTTGGTTGAAGAAGACTAGAAAAATGAAGAATTTGGTCTTGGCTAAGCTCTTTTTATAAAAATCTCTTTTTTCATTTTTATATTCTTTGATTATTTAATTGTATGCTAGTGTTATATAAGAACGTAAAGCATTATTTGACGATGACTCTATAATTCAGGGGAATAGAATATATGACAAAAATTGTGAGGTTTCATAGTATTTACTATAGATTTGTTCTTTTTATAGTCATTTTATATCTTTTGGGTGTTCATCAAATTGTTGGTCGAGGAATTCAAACAGTTAATATTTTTGATTACGCCTTCAGCTTCCATCAGACACAGTTAGGGTATTTCCTTCTTTTATTGCTTTTACTTGGTATCGGCATAAATTTTCTTTTTCCTTGGAAATTTTATATTACACAGGATGGTATTTACCTTAGAAGATTAGCTTTATTTGTTCCTTGGAGTGCTATTAGTGGCGTTTCGCATATTTGGATTAATAAGTCAAGTAATTTTAGTAGTGGGATTAATTTTTATAACAGTAAATGTTTAGTTTTTTATCGTCATGATTACAAGCCAATTTGTATCTATAATATTTCTTTATTGGCTTTATTTGCTGTCAAACTCTTTAATCCTCAGATCAAGACGAATATCTTATCAGCTAGTTTTGCTACGGGCTTTAATATTCTATTGAATACATCAATTGTCTTTTATCTTTACTTTCTTGACTTAATAACTCTTAGTTTTAGTTCTTTTTTACTTTTTTGCTTACTCTATTTTATAAAAATTTTTATCATTCCCTTATGGTTGGTTTATAGTCAAAATTGTAAGTATGGACCTTATCTGGGACATAGTAATTTCTTTAAGAGGAATGCTTCAGATGTGATTCATGTTTAATTTTATAAAAATGATGACTTTCTACTTTTTGGTAGGAAGTTTTTTATTATTTCTATATCGAAATAATTGACAACTGTAATTTAGAGTGTTACAATAGTTAAAAACTTCGATATAGAATAAAAAAGGAGACAAAATGGACAAGATGTTAGGGGGCTACCAAGCTCTACAGATTCGATTGTTGAATGGGCGTATCTTTCAAAAACTCTTGAGCAAGGAACCAGATGCTCAATACAGAAGTGAACAAGGGAAAATTTTAACGATTTTGTGGAAGCAAGAGTTGGGGTGCGCTACTGCGACAGATATCGCTCTTGCGACGGGGCTAGCTAATAATACATTGACCAGTATGGTTAAGAAATTGGAAGAACAAGGTTTGGTCACGATTCAACCTTGCACGCAGGATAAAAGGAAAAAATATATCTCTTTGACAGATCTTGGTTGGGCGCAAAAAGAAATTGGAGACCGTGTTAGTCGGGAACTTGGAGAGATTTTCTACCAAGGCTTTTCGGATCAAGAAATCCGTGAATTTGAAGCCTATCAAGAGCGTATAATCTCAAATCTAAAAGCTAAAGAAAATGAAATCTAGGGAAAGGAAGTAACAGTTATGATCGGAATTACAGGTGTAACAGGAAAATTAGGCTCCTATGTGGCTGATCTTGTCGATAAAAAAGGAATCGCTTCAGTCCATCTAGCAAGAAGCCCGGAGCGTGCAAAAGTCTACGCGTCTGCAGAAATCCGTAAAATAGTGTATGCCAATACTCCAGAGGTGGTCGAGGCCTTAAAGGGTATCGATACTTTGTTGATGGTATCTGCTCGGGAAAATCCAGAGCGTGTCAAGGAGCACAAGGAGTTTTTAGATGCTGCAAAACTAGCAGGGGTGCAGCATATTGTTTATACCTCCTTTTATGGGGCAGATGAGAAGGCAACTTTTACCTTGTCTCGAGATCATGCCCAGACGGAAGCCTATATCAAGGAGTTAGGGTTCACCTACACTTTTTTGAGAGATAATTTTTACTTGGACTTTTTGATTGATATGGCGCTTGAAAATGGAGAGATTCGTGGTCCGGCCGGCAATGGCCTGGTATCAGCTGTTGCCCGTAAGGACACATCTAGGGTTGCAGCAGAAATTCTTTTAAATCCTAAGGAGTGGGAAAATCAAAGCCTGAATTTGACAGGACCAGATGATCTTTCCATGGAAGAAATCGTAGCGCTTCTCTCAAAAGAGACGGGTGACGCCATCATGTATGTGGATGAATCAGTAGAAGAAGCTTATGAGTCACGGAAAAAATGGCCAGCACAAACTTGGGAGTACGATGCCTGGGTCAGCACCTATACAGCTATCAAAGTTGGGGAACAAGCTGGGGTTTCAACAGATATCGAAAAAGTTCTAAGGCATCCAGCAAGCAGCCTTTTGGATATTCTTAGAGATAGAAAACTTATTGAGGAAAAAAATGATTGAATACAAACATGTAGCCTTGCGCTATACAGAAAAGGATATTTTAAAAGATGTCAATCTTCGCATTGAAAATGGAGAATTCATGGTGCTAGTGGGTCCTTCAGGATCTGGAAAGACCACCATGATCAAGATGATTAACCGTCTTTTGGAACCGACAGATGGCAATATCCATATGGATGGGAAACGCATCAAAGACTATGACGAACGGGAGTTACGTCTCAGTACCGGCTATGTCCTTCAAGCCATTGCCCTATTTCCTAACTTGACCGTTGCTGAAAATATAGCTCTCATTCCTGAGATGAAGGGCTGGAGCAAGGAGCAAATCACTTCTAAAACAGAAGAACTCTTGAACAAGGTTGGTCTCCCTGCTGCAGAGTATGCAAATCGCATGTCTAGTGAATTATCTGGTGGGGAGCAACAGCGGATTGGCATTGTGCGAGCTATCATTGGGGAACCAAAAATTCTATTGATGGACGAACCTTTTTCAGCCTTGGATGCCATCTCTCGCAAGCAGTTGCAGGCTCTTACCAAAGATTTACATAAAGAATTCGGTATGACCACCATCTTCGTAACACATGATACGGACGAGGCCTTAAAATTAGGGGATCGAATTGCAGTTTTGCAGGATGGAGAAATTCGCCAGGTGGCAGACCCTGAAACAATTTTACAAGCGCCTGCGACAGACTTTGTAGCAAACTTGTTTGGAGGTAGCCTTCATGTCTAATTTGATTTCAACATTTCAAGAGCGTTTTGGGGAATGGGTAACTGCTCTTGGGGAACACTTACAATTATCTCTTTTGACCTTATTGGTTGCTATTTTTCTGACGATTCCACTGGCGGTTTATCTAAATAGCCACAAAAAAGCGGCGAACTGGGTGCTACAAGTTGCGGGTATCTTCCAGACCATACCCTCAATGGCTTTATTGGGTCTCTTTATTCCTTTCATGGGAATTGGAACCTTACCAGCTCTCACAGCCCTTGTTATTTACGCTATTTTCCCGATTTTAGAAAATACGATTACAGCCTTGAACGGCATTGATCCTAGTCTTGAGGAGGCAGGGATTGCTTTTGGAATGACCAAGTGGGAGCGACTCAAGAAGTTTGAAATTCCGCTTGCCATGCCAGTCATTGTATCGGGGGTTCGTACAGCAACTGTTATGATCATTGGGACAGCAACTTTAGCTGCTCTTGTGGGAGCTGGTGGATTGGGCTCCTTTATCCTTTTGGGAATTGATCGTCGGAATGCTAGTCTCATTTTAATCGGTGCAATCTCATCAGCCATCTTGGCCATTCTCTTTAATGTTGTTCTCAAATGGTTGGAAAAGGCAAAGTTGCGTACGATTGTTGCAGCTTTTGCAGTGATGGTCCTTGGTTTGGGAGCTAGTTATGCTCCAAGCATGATTCCTAGCAAAGAGAAAGAAAATCTGGTTATAGCTGGGAAGTTGGGACCTGAACCTGAGATTCTCATGAATATGTACAAGCTTCTCATTGAGGAAAATACGGATATGACGGTGACGGTCAAGCCTAACTTTGGGAAGACAGATTTCCTTTATCAAGCGCTGAAAAAGGGTGATATCGATATCTATCCAGAATTTTCTGGAACAGTGACAGAGAGTCTCCTCCAACCATCTCCACAAATTGGGCATGACCCAGAAAAGGTTTACGAGGTGGCTCGTGATGGCATTGCCAAACAGGATCAACTAGCCTTTCTTAAACCCATGGCTTATCAAAATACTTATGCTATAGCAGTTCCTAAAAAAATTGCGCAAGAATATGGGCTTAAGACGATTTCAGACTTGAAAAAAGTAGAAGGACAGCTCAAGGCTGGATTCACTCTAGAGTTTAATGACCGTGAGGATGGAAACAAGGGCTTGCAGTCTGTTTATGGATTAAATCTCAATGTAGCCACTATGGAACCAGCTCTTCGCTACCAAGCCATCCAGTCAGGTGACATTCAAATTACAGATGCTTACTCAACAGATGCTGAAATTGCTAGGTATGACTTGATGATTTTAGAAGATGATCAACACCTCTTCCCACCTTATCAAGGGGCTCCACTGATGAAGCAGGAGCTACTTAAGAAGCATCCAGAATTGGAAGCTGTATTAAATCAGTTAGCTGGTAAAATCACCGAGAGCCAGATGAGTCAGATGAACTATCAGGTTGGTGTGGAAGGTAAATCAGCTGAAGAGGTTGCGCATGAGTTTCTCCTTCAAGAAGGAATACTTAAGCAATAATCAAAGGAGTATTAGTTTATGAGTATACAAAAAAGGATCAAAAGATCCTTTTTTATTGTACCAAGGCTAACAAGATGGTAAGCACCAGTGCAATTCCAATTCGAATCAGATGGTGGGCTGGATGGAAGTTTTCTTTTTGTTTGCCATTCCAATAGGCTCCGTAGCAAATTAATCCACAGCCAATCAGCCAAAGAGATAGTGCGATAATCGGCAAAAAGAAGTAGAGGAAGATAGATAAGGTCGCAAGGCTACTTCCGATAAGGAGAAATGTATTTCCTATAGTGTGATTCCCTTTTTTAACTTCAGACAGAGAAGCCAATAAGTGAAGAAGAACAAAAGCAAGGGCTAAGAAGACTGTAAAAAAGCCGAGGAGAATGGAGAAGAACATACGGTTTCCTTTCAAGAAGAAATTTTGGATATGATGATTATATATCAAGGCCTACGACTCATTTTATGAAGTACCACAAATGATACTACAAGATTTAAAATGATAACCAATAAGGTAAAAAGAGAGTAACCATAAAGTATAATTGGAAATTCATTTTTGAGATTGCATAGAGAAAACAAACTCGTTAAAATGCCCGTCAACAATCCAGGCACATATTTTCGTATAACGATTGTTTGAATCAGATGTCCTAATACATGGTAGATATAAGCGATTATGATGCTTGCGTAAATGCTATAGTTGTTAAACCAGTAACTAAGGAAAAGCGAAAGAAGTAGGATCAGAAATTGCTCCAAGACAATGGCATTGAAAGCAAAAGGAGTGTAATAAGATAGGATTCGATTGTTTGGATACTGGATTGATATTTTTTTGACAAAGGATGGCATCCAAACGATTTCTTCGAGTTCGTGAAGCATGAATAGGGCTGGAAAAAGAAAATAAAATTGCACGATGGACATTGAAAACACTCCTTTCTAATTCGAACCCACTTTCAGAATCTCCAAATAAAACTGGACCACTTCTTGTTCCGTGTAGGACTTGCCTTTTTTCAACCACCAGCTGAGGGTTTCGATTAAATGGCTGACGACCAAGTGTTTGAGGTAAGAGTGAGGGAGAGTTGGATGGGACTTGATGAGTTCGTCGGCTACCATGGGGTAAACATGATGTTCTAGCTCTTTCTGTAATTGACGGAGGAAGTAGTCGTTTTTAGAGAAAAGAAGACTGGTGACGTGGTCCTGGTTTTTCTTGAAATGTGAAAAGATATGGGACAAATAAGCTTCTGTAGATATATTTTCCTCGCGTTCAAAAAGATGATGAAAGAGATAACGACAGAGCTCGTCTAGGAGTAATTCTTTACTTTCATAATGGCTATAAAAGGTGGAACGACCGACATCTGCTAGGTCTATTATCTCCTGAACGGTAATCGTTTCAAAGCTTTTTTGATTTAGTAATTGTAAAAAAGCAGTATAGATAGATTTTCGAGTCTTGGTAATGCGACGATCTTGAGCAGTCATATGGACACTTTGAACAAACTGTTCCGTTTCTTACAAAGTAAACAGTTTGCTCCTATCCTTTCTGAAATGAATGTTAGATAATGATAATGAACAAGATGTTCATGAATCTATTATAACAAAGGAATGTTGATTATGAAGACAAAACATACAGTTTGGTTAGCTTTTTTCTTGAATTTAAGTTATGCCATTGTTGAGTTTATCGCAGGAGGGATTTTTGGTTCTAGTGCGGTCCTTGCTGACTCTGTCCATGATCTTGGAGATGCAATCGCAATTGGGATATCAGCCTTTCTTGAAGCAATTTCCAATCGTGAAGAAGATAGTCATTACACCTTGGGTTACAAACGGTTTAGCCTTCTAGGTGCCTTGGTAACAGCTGTGATTCTGATGACAGGGTCTGTTCTGGTTATCTTGGAAAATATAACAAAAATCTTTCATCCACAGCCGGTCAATGATGAGGGAATCCTCTGGTTAGGAATCATAGCGGTCAGTATCAATGTATTGGCAAGTCTAGTAGTTCGTAAAGGAAAAACCAAGAATGAGTCTATTCTGAGTCTTCATTTTCTGGAAGATACTCTGGGTTGGGTGGCTGTTATCCTAATGGCCATTGTTCTGCGATTTACCGACTGGTATATTCTTGATTCGCTCTTATCTCTTGTCATTTCTATCTTTATTCTGTCAAAAGCTATTCCTCGTTTTTGGTCTACACTCAAGATTTTCCTTGATGCTGTGCCAGAAGGTGTAGATATCAAGCAAGTCAAGAGTGATTTGGAGCAATTGGACCATGTAGCTAGTATCAATCAGCTTAATCTCTGGACTATGGATGGTTTGGAGAAAAATGCTATTGTCCATGTTTGTCTAAAAGAAATTGAACAGATGGAGCTTTGCAAGGAATCGATTCGAAGCATACTCAAAGATTGTGGTTTCCAAAATATCACCATTGAAGTTGATGCAGACCTAGAAACTCACCAAGCCCATAAGCGCAAGGTCGAGGAGTTGGAAGTAGATAAAAGTCATGAACATCATCATCATTAATGAGACGTAGTATAAATGAGCGAAAGTTTGCTAAAAAGTGTATACTAAAGGTAGTTAGATACAGAGAGGAAATTTTATGAAATCAGCAGTTTATACTAAGGCAGGTCAGATTGGTATTGAAGAAGTCAAGCGTCCAAGTATTCAAGAAGCGGATGATGTGATTATCCGCGTAGTTCGTGCTTGCGTATGTGGTTCAGACCTATGGAGTTACCGAAATCCAGATATTAAAGCGGGACATAAAAATAGTGGACACGAAGCGATCGGAATCGTTGAAGAAACTGGAGAAGCCATTACAACGGTCAAGCCCGGTGATTTTGTGATTGTGCCATTTACTCATGGTTGTGGGGAATGTGATGCCTGTCGTGCTGGATTTGATGGTTCTTGTGACAATCATATCGGAAATAACCTAGGAGGGAATTTCCAAGCTGAATATCTCCGCTTTCACTATGCCAATTGGGCACTTGTTAAAATCCCTGGACAACCGTCCGATTATACAGAAGGGATGCTTAAATCCCTCTTGACTCTGGCTGATGTCATGCCGACTGGCTATCATGCAGCGCGTGTGGCTAATGTTCAAAAAGGCGACAAGGTTGTGGTAATTGGCGATGGGGCTGTTGGCCAATGTGCTGTCATCGCAGCTAAGATGCGTGGAGCTTCACAAATTATCCTTATGAGTCGTCACGAAGATCGACAACAAATGGCCTTGGAATCAGGAGCGACAGCTATTGTAGCTGAGCGAGGAGAAGAAGGCATTGCCAAGGTGCGTGAAATTCTTGGCGGTGGAGCAGATGCAGCACTTGAGTGTGTTGGTACTGAGGCGGCTGTTGAGCAAGCACTAGGTGTCCTTCATAATGGCGGTCGTATGGGATTTGTAGGAGTTCCACATTACAAGAATCGTGCTCTTGGTTCAACCTTTATGCAAAATATCTCTGTTGCAGGTGGAGCAGCTTCTGCAACAACATACGATAAGCAATTCTTGCTCAAAGCTGTCCTTGATGGTGATATCAATCCAGGTCGTGTCTTTACTTCAAGTTACAAACTAGAAGATATTGACAAAGCATATAAGGCCATGGATGAACGCAAGACCATTAAATCTATGATTGTGATGGATTAAAAAAAGAAAAACCTAATAGGATTTGAGAATCTCTATTGGGTTTTTTTATGTTCAAGTGTTGTGCTTAATGCAAGGTACTTTCTCTTAAAGTCAGTTTGGTTCCTAGCATGGTGAGGCTTGGAATTTTACGGCCGTGAAGGACTTCTCTGTTCAAAATATCCATTCCTGTGCGTCCCATTTCCTCGGTGTAGACTGAGATACTGGAAAGGGGTGGGAACACTTGCTTGGTTAGAATAGTATCATTAAAGGAAATAATGCTCACGCGATCTGGTATGCTGATGCTGGCTTCTTGAAGGGCGCGAAGAGCACCTATTGCCAAACTATCACTAGCTGCAAAAAAGGCTTGTGGAAGTTTATCTCCTAATTTTTCGATAGCCTCTTTCATCAAGTCGTATCCAGATTGGGCAGTAAATAGACCTTGGAAAATGAATTTCTCGTTATAAATTCCTTTTTCTTGTGTATAGGATTTAAAGTAACCTAAGCGTTTGTCTGCGATGACTTCTTCTTGGTCAGTAGTAGTTTCAAGACCGGATAAGATACCAATCTTCTTAATCCCGTGGTCTGTAAAGTAATCGACTACCTGTCTAACAGCATTATTAAAATCTGTAATGACACAGGTGTGTCCCAAGGCTATGGTGTCACTATCTAGAAAAACTAGAGGTTTTTGATATTCTTCAAATGATGCAATCTGTGCTTGGCTAAATTTTCCAATACAAAGAATTCCAATGACTTCTTCGCTAAGCGTGAAAGGTTGATCATTGAAATAGCGTAAGATTTCGTAATCTAATTCTTGTGCTCTATTTTCGATTCCTAGTCGAATCTGGTAGTAGTAGAGGTCTTCCAACTCACCTTGTTCGCTGACCCACTGGATAATAGCAATCTTTTGTTTAAGTTTGTGACTTTCGCCTGTTTTAAGATGTTTGGTATAACCTAGTTCTTCGGCGACAGTTAAAATACGATGTCGGGTTTCTTCTGTGACAGATAGACTCTGATCGCGATTGAGGACACGGGATACAGTTGCGATTGAGACAGAGGCTAACTGAGCAATATCTTTGAGTGTAGCCATAATTCCCCTCCTTTTTAGGTTATTATATCATATTTTTTTATCTTTTTACTCATAGTTTAGTAAAATATCGGTAAAAATGTTGACCAAAGCAAAACCCTTGGGTACAATAGAAGAAAACGATTACAAGGTAAACTTTTTTACCTAACAAATTGTCAAAGGAGAATTCATATGACACAACATCTTACTGCTGATGCACTTCGCAAGGACTTTCTTGATGTTTTTGGTCAAGAAGCAGATCAAACCTTCTTCTCACCAGGCCGTATCAACTTGATTGGGGAACATACTGACTACAACGGTGGCCATGTTTTCCCAGCTGCTATTTCACTAGGAACTTATGGAGCAGCACGCAAGCGTGATGACCAAGTTTTGCGTTTCTACTCCGCAAACTTTGAGGACAAAGGCATTATCGAAGTTCCTCTGGCTGACCTTAAGTTTGAGAAGGAGCACAACTGGACTAACTATCCAAAAGGTGTCCTTCATTTCTTGCAAGAAGCTGGGCATGTGATTGATAAAGGTTTTGATTTCTATGTCTATGGGAATATCCCAAATGGTGCTGGTTTGTCTTCATCTGCATCCTTAGAGCTTTTGACTGGTGTCGTGGCAGAATATCTCTTTGACCTAAAATTGGATCGTCTAGATTTAGTAAAAATCGGGAAATTGACAGAGAATAACTTTATTGGTGTTAACTCTGGTATCATGGACCAATTTGCTATCGGTATGGGGGCAGACCAACGTGCCATTTATCTGGATACAAATAGTTTAGAATATGACTTGGTTCCCCTTGATTTGAAGGACAATGTTGTTGTTATCATGAACACTAACAAACGCCGTGAACTTACAGATTCTAAATACAATGAACGTCGTGCTGAATGTGAAAAAGCAGTAGAAGAACTCCAGGTGGCCTTGGACATTCAAACCTTGGGTGAATTGGACGAGTGGGCTTTTGATGAGTTCAGTTACCTCATCAAAGACGAAAATCGCTTGAAACGTGCGCGCCATGCTGTTCTTGAGAATCAACGTACCCTTAAAGCACAAGCAGCTCTTCAAGCTGGAGATTTGGACAAATTTGGTCGTTTGATGAATGCTTCTCATGTTTCACTTGAGCACGATTACGAAGTAACTGGCTTGGAATTAGATACCCTTGTTCATACAGCTTGGGCTCAAGAAAGTGTTCTCGGTGCTCGTATGACAGGAGCAGGTTTTGGTGGTTGTGCAATCGCCTTGGTTCAAAAGGATGCTGTTGAGTCCTTTAAAGAAGCTGTAGGCAAGCACTATGAAGAAGTAGTTGGCTACGCTCCAAGCTTCTATATCGCTGAAGTGGCAGGTGGAACTCGCATCCTTGAATAGTCAGAAGGAGGTTTTCTAGTGACCTTAGTAGAAAATTTTGTGACCAAAGTCATTGCAGAAAGCACCTTTGAAGAGTTGGATCGGATCTATCTGACCAATCGTGTTTTAGCAATGGTAGATGATGGAGTTATTGAAGTTGAGACTGACCAAAATGATTTGATTGAACTAAAAGATCAGCTTGTTGAGGAAGCCGTTCGATTGGAAACAATTGAAGATAGTCTGGCAGCGCGTGAGATTCTCGGTGCTGACCTCATGGACTTGGTAACCCCTTGTCCAAGTCAGGTTAATCGTGATTTTTGGAATACCTATGCCCAGTCACCAGAGCAGGCAATTGCGGATTTCTACCAACTCAGTCAGAAGAATGACTACATCAAACTGAAGGCTATCGCAAAGAATATTGCTTATCGTGTACCGTCTGACTATGGTGAACTGGAGATTACCATCAATCTCTCTAAGCCTGAAAAGGATCCAAAGGAGATTGCGGCAGCTAAGTTGGTTAAGTCGAGTAACTATCCTCAATGTCAGCTCTGTATGGAAAATGAAGGATACCATGGTCGTGTCAATCATCCAGCTAGAAGCAATCACCGGATTATTCGTTTTGATATTTCTGGGCAGGAGTGGGGCTTCCAGTATTCGCCTTACGCCTACTTTAATGAGCACTGTATTTTCCTAGATAGCCAACATCGTCCTATGGCTATTAGTCGCCAAAGTTTTGAACGTTTGTTAGCAATTGTGGAGCAGTTCCCAGGCTATTTTGTAGGTTCGAATGCTGATTTGCCAATCGTGGGTGGCTCCATCCTGACGCATGATCATTACCAAGGTGGGCGCCATGTATTCCCAATGGAAGTGGCTCCTATTCAGAAAAGCTTTACCTTTGCAGGTTTTAAAACTGTTAAAGCAGGGATTGTTCAATGGCCTATGTCCGTCATTCGACTAACTTCAGATTCTAAAGAGGATTTGACAGAACTAGCGGATAAAATCTTACTGGCTTGGCGCCAGTATTCTGACCAAAGCGTACAGGTTTTGGCAGAAAGTAATGGAACACCGCATCACACTATCACACCGATTGCGCGTAAAAGAGATGGGCAGTTCGAGTTGGATTTGGTCTTGCGGGACAATCAAACATCTCCAGAGCATCCAGATGGTATCTATCATCCCCACAAGGATGTCCAACATATCAAGAAGGAAAATATCGGCTTGATAGAGGTCATGGGCTTGGCAATTTTGCCACCACGCTTGAAGGAAGAAGTGGAGCAAGTAGCAGCTTACCTAGTCGGAGAGGATGTTTCAGTAGCAGATTATCACAAAGAATGGGCGGGTGAATTGAAAGACTCCCATCCTGACTTGACTGACAAAGACCAAGCTCTTAATATCGTCCAAGAATCTGTTGGAAAAATATTTGCACGAGTTTTGGAAGATGCAGGAGTTTACAAGCAAACAGAAGAAGGACAAGCAGCCTTTATGCGATTTGTGGAGCAGGTTGGTATTTTGCCCGAATAAGTGCTTGTCTCTTGCGTAGAGTCTTGAAAAGTAGTATCATAGTGTCGTTTGAAATATCAGGAGGAACGTATGAAAGATTTTCACTTTGACGCTATATCTGCCTTTGAAAATTACGAAATTGAAAAAATGAGAGACGGTCACGTGGTGGTGACAACAAAAGTAGTGGACTCCTCACTCAACTACTATGGAAATGCCCACGGAGGTTATCTATTTACCCTTTGTGACCAAATTAGTGGTCTTGTGGTGATTTCGCTAGGATTAGACGGGGTGACACTCCAGTCTTCCATTAACTACTTGAAAGCTGGAAATCTAGGGGACATTCTCACTATCAAAGGAGAATGTGTCCATCATGGACGCACCACTTGTGTCGTCGATGTTGATATCACCAACCAAGATGGCCGAAATGTCTGCAAAGCAACCTTCACCATGTTTGTCACCGGACAACGATCTGAAGATAGACAGGTGAGGATATAGGAAACAAAAAAGAGGCACCTGCCTCTTTTTTTATTACTTTACCACTCTAATGTTTTATTATTCTATTCACTAAATCTTAAAAAATAGCCATCTGGGTCTAGAACTGCAAATTCATGAGGGTAGATATATTGTTCACCAACTCGAAATTCTCTTTTAGTCAAAGGACGATGAATAGGATAGTTAGACTCGATTACTTTCTGATAGAGTCTGGGGACATCCTTGATACCAAAGGAAATATTGACACCACGACCAAATGGGTAGGTCAGTTTAACTAATTCATCCTTTGTTCCCTCCTCTAACATTAGTTGGCAATCTTCAAGAGATAGGAAGAGAAAGTTTTCTTCTGGTCGCTCGTATTCGATGGTAAAACCCAGCAAGTCGCAGTAGAAGTGACGCGATTTCTCGATATCCGATACGACAAATTCAGGGATGACAGCTTGATAGTCCATTCGTTTTCTCCTTAGAGATCAATCTCCAAGACAATCGGTGTATGGTCTTGGCGTGCTCCTGAATCAATCATGTCTGACTTGGTAACCTTGTCTGCTACACGATTACTTGTGAGCCAGTAGTCGATTCTCCAGCCTGTGTTGTTGATTTTTGAAGTCTTGCTGCGTTGTGCCCACCAAGTATAGCGTTCTGGTACATCGCCATGGATATGGCGGAAGGTATCTGTAAATCCTTTGGCTAAAAGGTTTGTAAATCCTTCACGTTCTTCATCCGTGAAACCTGGTGAACGACGGTTGCTGGCTGGGTTTGCAAGGTCAATTTCCTTGTGGGCAACGTTGTAGTCTCCGGTTGCTAGGACAGGTTTTTGCTTGTCTAGTTGAGCCAAGTACTCTGCATATTTGACATCCCAGACTTGACGTTCTTCCAAGCGTTTGAGGCCATCACCAGCGTTTGGCGTGTAAACTTGAGTCACGAAGAATGTATCAAATTCTAAAGTGATGATGCGTCCTTCTGAGTCCATAGTAGAAGGGGCACCGATTTCTGGGAAGCTGATAGTTGGAGTCAGTTCTTTCTTATAGAGGAACATGGTCCCAGCATAGCCTTTACGAGCAGGCTCTTGAGAGGAACGCCAAGTATTTTCATATCCAGGGAAGAGTTCGTCTAATACCTCGAGATGTTTTTTAGTAGGACCTGTAGCTGAAAGCTTGGTTTCTTGGATGGCGATAATATCAGCGTCTTCGGCTACCAAGGTTTGGAGGACGTCTTGTGACAATTTCGCACGCGCAGAGTCACTCGTGAGTGCAGCGTTTAGGGAATCAATATTCCATGAGATCAATTTCATAATGTTTACCTTTTCATTCAGATTATAGACAATATTATACCAGAAAAAGAAGTATTTCCCCAGCGTATGGTTTGAAAAATCAAGGTCATTCCTATATAATAAAGAATGATTTATGTAAAAGATTGAAAATAAATGAAATGTTACTCCTTTGAGTATCTTTATCGCTGAATATGACAAAGTTTAAGTTAGTGTCATCACCTATGAATAGGAAAAACCTGAGGCAGTCGCCTCAGGTTTCCATTTGTCATTAGAAAGGAATTTTATGTCCATCATCCAAAAACTCTGGTGGTTTTTTAAGTTAGAAAAACGCCGTTACCTAGTTGGAATTGTAGCTCTGGTTTTAGTCTCTGTGCTAAACCTCATCCCACCTATGGTCATGGGGCGCGTAATCGATGCCATTACTTCGGGACGATTAACACAAGATGAGCTCCTGCTTCATCTCTTTTATCTCCTGCTGGCAGCTTTCGGGATGTACTACCTGCGTTATGTTTGGCGCATGTATATCCTAGGGACCTCCTACCGACTTGGACAAATCATGCGTTCAAGACTATTTGAGCATTTTACAAGGATGTCTCCCGCTTTTTATCAGAATTATCGGACTGGGGATTTGATGGCTCACGCAACCAATGATATCAATGCTCTGACTCGTCTAGCAGGTGGTGGTGTCATGTCTGCGGTGGATGCCTCTATCACGGCCTTGGTGACTCTCTTGACTATGCTCTTTAGCATTTCTTGGCAGATGACCTTGGTTGCCATTCTACCTCTGCCATTTATGGCCTATGCGACTAGTCGTCTGGGGAGAAAGACCCATAAGGCTTTCGGAGAATCACAAGCAGCCTTTTCTGAACTCAACAATAAGGTTCAAGAATCTGTATCAGGTATCAAGGTAACCAAGTCCTTTGGCTATCAGTCTGATGAATTGGCATCTTTCCAGGAAGTCAATGATTTGACCTTCCAAAAGAATCTGCAAACCATGAAGTATGATAGTCTCTTTGACCCCATGGTTCTACTCTTTGTTGGTTCTTCCTATGCCTTAACTCTCTTAGTCGGTGCCTTTATGGTGCAAGCAGGACAGGTAACTGTCGGAAACCTTGTCACCTTTATCTCTTACTTGGATATGTTGGTCTGGCCCTTGATGGCGATTGGTTTCCTCTTTAATATTACTCAAAGAGGGAAGGTTTCTTATCAACGTATTGAGAGCCTCTTGTCCCAAGAGTCACCTGTCAAAGATCCAGAAACTCCACTTGACGAGATTGAAAATGGGCGTTTGGACTATGCTATTGATCGTTTTGCCTTTGAAGACGAGGAGACGCTGAAGGATATTCACTTTAGTCTCGAAAAAGGGCAAACCTTGGGCTTGGTTGGACAGACTGGTTCAGGGAAAACAGCTTTGATTAAATTGCTCCTACGTGAGTATGACGTTGACCAAGGGGCCATTTATCTAAATGGTCATGATATTCGTGACTATCGACTAGCTGACTTGCGTAGTTTGATGGGATACGTCCCACAGGACCAATTTCTCTTTGCTAGTTCTATCTTAGAGAATATTTGTTTTGGAAATCCCGACTTACCTTTCTCAGCAGTAGAAGAAGCAACTAAGCTGGCTCAAGTCTATCAAGACATTAAAGCCATGCCCCAGGGATTTGATACGGTTATCGGCGAAAAAGGTGTCAGTCTATCTGGTGGACAAAAACAACGTCTGGCTATGAGTCGGGCTATGATTTTAAATCCTGATATCCTGATTTTAGATGATTCCTTGTCAGCTGTGGATGCCAAGACAGAGTTCGCGATCATCGATAATCTCAAGGAAACTCGTAAGGACAAGACAACCATCATCACTGCCCATCGACTCAGTGCGGTTGTCCATGCGGATTTGATTTTGGTTATGCAAAATGGTCGCATCATTGAACGAGGCACTCATGAAGACTTACTCGCTTTGGATGGTTGGTATGCCCAAACCTACCAGTCTCAACAGTTAGAAATGAAAGGAGAAGAAGATGCGCAATAAACAAGAACAATGGGCTGTATTGAAACGCTTGTTGTCTTATCTTAAGCCCTATGGTCTCCTAACCTTTTTAGCCTTAGCTTTTCTCCTTGCGACGACTGTTATTAAGAGTATTATCCCTCTGGTAGCTTCTCACTTTATCGACCAGTATCTAAACAATCTCAATCAGCTTGCTGTTACAGTTTTGCTTGTTTACTATGGTCTCTACATTGTTCAAACCATTGTCCAATATGTGGGAAATCTCCTTTTTGCGCGCGTGTCCTACAGCATCGTTAGAGATATCCGACGTGATGCCTTTGCCAATATGGAGAAGCTAGGCATGTCTTATTTCGATAAAACTCCTGCAGGTTCTATTGTTTCTCGTTTGACAAATGACACCGAGACTATCAGTGATATGTTTTCGGGAATCTTATCTAGCTTTATCTCGGCAGTCTTTATATTCGTGACGACCCTTTATACCATGTTAGTTTTGGACTATCGTCTGACTGCTTTAGTCTTGCTCTTTCTACCTTTGATTTTCCTTTTGGTTAATCTCTACCGTAAAAAATCGGTCAAGGTCATTGAAAAAACCAGAAGTCTACTGTCAGATATTAACAGTAAGTTGGCAGAAAATATCGAAGGAATTCGTATTATTCAAGCCTTCAACCAAGAAAAACGCCTGCAAGAAGAGTTTGATGAGATAAACCAAGAACACCTAGTCTACGCTAACCGTTCAGTAGCCTTGGATTCTCTCTTTTTACGTCCAGCTATGAGTTTACTGAAGCTGTTGGGATATGCGGTTTTGATGGCCTACTTTGGCTATCGCGGACTTTATCTAGGAATAACGGCAGGAACTATGTATGCCTTTATCCAGTATATCAATCGTCTCTTTGATCCCCTGATCGAGGTAACGCAAAACTTTTCTACTCTTCAGACATCCATGGTGTCAGCAGGTCGTGTCTTTGCACTGATCGATGAATCCAACTATGAACCGGTCCAAGAAAATGGACAAGCCGAGATTCAAGAAGGAAATATCCGCTTTGAACATGTGTCCTTCTCTTATGATGGGCAACACCAAATTCTAGATGATATTTCCTTTACCGTTAATAAAGGTGAAACCATTGCCTTTGTCGGGCATACTGGCTCTGGAAAATCTTCGATCATCAATGTTCTCATGCGCTTTTATGAATTCCAGTCAGGTCGGGTTCTCCTAGATGGTGTGGATATTCGAGAGTATAGTCAAGAGGAGTTGAGAAAAAACATCGGTTTGGTTCTTCAGGACCCCTTCCTCTATCATGGGACCATTAAGTCCAATATCGCCATGTACCAAGATATCAGCGATGACCAAGTCAAAGCTGCAGCAGAATTTGTCGATGCAGATTCCTTCATTCAAGATCTTCCTTTAGGTTATGATGCTCCTGTATCTGAGCGTGGTTCGAGTTTTTCAACTGGTCAACGTCAGCTTCTTGCCTTTGCAAGAACTGTTGCCAGTCAACCTAAAATCCTGATTTTGGATGAAGCAACAGCCAATATCGACTCTGAAACAGAAGCTCTGGTCCAAAATTCCCTAGCTAAGATGAGACAAGGTCGGACAACCATTGCCATCGCCCATCGCCTTTCTACCATTCAAGATGCTAATTGTATCTATGTTCTTGATAAGGGACGTATTATCGAAAGTGGAACCCACGAGAAACTCCTAGCATTGGGTGGAACCTATCACAAGATGTATAGTTTGCAGGCAGGGGCTCTTTCCTAAGGAAGAATTCCTTTAAAACACAGATTTCTTGCACTGCCTCTTTCATTTTGTGGTATAATGTAGAATGTTAATAAAGATTATATATAAAAAACAGAGGAGAATGTGCATGCTGAAATGGGATGAACTACCTCAAGAAATGCAATTGAGCGAGGTAAAACCATACTACCAGCTTGTGTCTAGAAGAAAAGGCTCACTGATTTTCAAGCGTTGTCTAGATTTATTTCTAGCCGTAGTCTTGTTAATCTTGACCTCCCCCTTATTTCTGATTCTAAGCATCTGGATCAAGCTAGATAGCAAGGGTCCAGTTATTTACAAGCAAGTGCGGGTAACCCAGTACAACCGACATTTCAATATTTGGAAATTCCGGACTATGGTAACCGATGCGGACAAGAAAGGAAGTCTGGTAACTTCTGCAAATGACAGTCGTATCACAAAAGTTGGAAATTTCATTCGACGTGTTCGTTTGGATGAATTGCCGCAATTGGTCAATGTCCTAAAAGGTGAGATGTCTTTTGTCGGAACACGCCCAGAAGTACCACGCTATACAGAGCAGTATAGCCCTGAAATGATGGCTACCTTGCTCTTACCTGCAGGGATTACTTCCCTTGCCAGCATTAACTATAAGGATGAGGATGCCATCATCAGTCAAATGACTGCAAAAGGTATGACTGTTGACCAGGCTTATGTGGAAAGAGTCCTTCCAGAGAAAATGCACTTTAACCTAGCCTACCTACGTGATTTTAATTTCTTCGGAGATATCAAAATCATGTTTCAGACTGTAGTTGAAGTTTTAAAATAAAGTAGTCACAAGAGTGAATACAGTAAAAGGAGTAAAACAATGACAAAATATAATATTCCATTTTCACCACCCGATATTACCGAAGCTGAAATTGTTGAAGTAGCCGATACCCTTCGTTCTGGTTGGATCACAACAGGTCCAAAGACAAAAGAACTAGAGCGTCGTCTGTCCGTCTATACTCAAACGCCTAAGACAGTCTGCCTCAACTCTGCAACAGCAGCTCTTGAATTGATCTTGCGCGTGCTTGAAGTGGGGCCTGGTGATGAAGTTATCGTTCCAGCTATGACTTATACAGCATCATGTAGCGTTATCACTCACGTAGGTGCTACACCAGTGATGGTTGATATCCAAGGTGATACCTTTGAAATGGACTATGACAAGCTTGAACAAGCAATTACTGAGAAGACAAAGGTTATCATCCCAGTTGAACTTGCAGGGATTATCTGTGACTATGACCGTTTGTTCCAAGTTGTAGAAAAGAAACGTGACCTATTTACAGCTACTAGCAAGTGGCAAAAAGTCTTTAACCGTATCGTTGTTGTCTCAGATAGCGCCCATGCTTTGGGTTCAACCTACAAAGGGCAACCAGCTGGTTCTATCGCTGACTTCACTTCCTTCTCTTTCCATGCTGTTAAGAACTTTACAACGGCTGAGGGAGGAAGTGCCACTTGGAAAGCCAATCCAGCTATTGATGATGAAGAAATGTACAAGGAATTCCAAATCCTTTCCCTTCATGGTCAAACCAAAGATGCGCTTGCTAAGATGCAGCTAGGCTCATGGGAATACGATATTGTAACACCAGCCTACAAGTGCAACATGACAGACATCATGGCTTCACTTGGTCTAGTTCAGCTAGATCGTTATCCTGGCTTACTACAACGTCGTAAAGATATCGTGAATCGCTATGACCGTGGATTTGCAGGAACTCGTATTCACCCATTGGCTCATAAGACAGATACTGTTGAATCCTGTCGTCACCTCTACATCACCCATGTAGAAGGAGCAAGTCTCGAACAACGTAACCAAATTATTCAAGAATTGGCCAAGGCAGGAATCGCAAGTAACGTTCACTACAAACCGCTTCCGCTTTTGACAGCCTATAAGAATCTTGGTTTCGATATGGCAGATTATCCAAAGGCTTATGCCTTCTTTGTAAACGAAATTACACTGCCACTTCACACGAAATTAACAGACGAAGAAGTAGACTATATCATTGAGACTTTTGTCAGAGTTTCTGAAGAAGTTCTAGGTGCTTCACAAAAATAATTAAAAAAATTAGTAAAAAATGAATGAAAACGATTGACAAAGAAAAAACAATAACATATAATTAACTCAACAAATCAGAAAAGTAGTTATTTTTGATCTTCAGGGAGCCTGTGGTTACTGTGAACAGGTGTTTGAAAGTAGTGAAATTGGGCTGATTTGAAAAAATGAATTTGAAACAATGAAAATTCGGTAGGCACACCTTACAGTGCAACTTGTTGTTAGACAAGGCAGAGATGTAAAGGGGATATTCTCTTTACAATTGAGGTGGTACCGCGTTACGAACGCCCTCACATGGAAATATATTCCGTGTGTGGGCTTTTTCTATCCGTCATTTTGTATATCTTTTATTAGGGCGTTAAGTCGCTTTGATGAACTTGAGTTCTATCTGCAGCTCCTTGCCTACTACTAAAAGCAAACAAAAAGTCGGATTCATACAGAAGGAGGAAAAATTTATGACAACTAAAGGATATTTTGGACAATTTGGTGGTAGTTTTGTACCAGAACCAATTCAGGTTTTACTAGATGAATTGGAAGTGACTTTTGAAAAATACAAGGATGATCCAGAGTTTTTAGCTGAGTTTCGTCATTACTTGAAGGATTATTCAGGTCGCGAAACACCGCTCTATTTTGCAGAAAGTTTGACAGAGCACTTAGGTGGAGCTAAGATTTATCTCAAGCGTGAAGACCTTAATCACCTTGGATCTCACAAACTTAACAATGTTTTAGGACAAATCCTTCTGGCAAAACGCATGGGTAAAAAGCGTGTCATTGCTGAGACAGGAGCTGGCCAGCACGGTGTTGCGACAGCGGCTGCTGCAGCCAAATTTGGTATGGCATGTGATGTCTACATGGGGGCAGAAGATGTGGAGCGTCAACGTCTCAATGTCTTCCGCATGGAGATGATGGGAGCGACTGTTCACTCAGTTGAAACGGGAACTCGTACACTGAAGGATGCGGTTGATGCAGCCTTTGGAGCATGGATGAATGACCTTGATGCTTTCTACGTTTTAGGTTCGGCTGTAGGTCCGCACCCTTACCCAACGATTGTTCATGAATTCCAAAAAGTCATCAGTGAAGAATCACGTCGTCAAATCTTGGAAAAAGAAGGACGTTTGCCAGACTACGTCATTGCCTGTGTGGGTGGTGGTTCTAATGCCATCGGTGCCTTTTCACAGTATGTAGCTGATGAAGAAGTTAAATTGGTTGGGGTAGAAGCTGCTGGTCACGGTTTAGATACCGATAAACACGCGGCAACAATGACCAAGGGTAGTGTAGGAATTGTCGATGGAATGAAGACCTATGCAGTCTTTGGTGAAGATGGAAATGTTGCACCTGTTTACTCTATCTCTGCTGGTTTAGACTATCCAGGGGTTGGACCAGAACACGCCTTCTTTAAAGACTCTGGTCGTGTAGAATATGTTGCAGCGACTGATGAAGAAGCTGTCCACGCCTTGCTTTTACTTAGCAAGACTGAAGGAATTATCCCAGCTATTGAAAGCTCCCATGCTATCGCAGAAGCAGTCAAACGAGCACCAAAACTAAGTAAAGATGAGATTATCATCATCAATGTCTCTGGTCGTGGAGACAAGGACGTAGCTGCTATTGCAGACTACCTTGAAGCTAAAAAATAAAAGATGGAAAAGATACAGAGATTTCTCTCACAGAGAGCTTGTGGTTGCTGAAAACAAGCAGAGAAAGCTGTAAGATTGGGTCCATTTGAAAATGAGAGAAGAAAACATGATTCTCAAGGGAGTGCCCTTTATCGCACAGCCTGTTACAGGAGCTATCTGAGACAGGAATGAGAGATAGGAGAAATCCTATAATTGAGGTGGCACCGCGAATTTCGTCCTCACGCAAGTTATTTTGCGTGGGGATTTTTCTATATTTATCGTAGATATGGCCATCAGTTTTAAATTATGCTTCATCAATAGGTAGATTTCTATAAAATATTTGCGAACGAAGTGAGCATCGAACCGTTATTTCCCGCCATGGTGGTATCCTATAGAAGTAAAGATGCTTCTATAGGACGGAATTTTTGAGAGTAAAATAGTTCGGGGAACTATTTTAGCCTGAGCCTAGAAATGAATGAGCGAGGAGCTCAAAAATTAGGTCTTTCATTTCATGGTTTTCTAAAATCATCCACTGGATAATTTTACCTCCCGTCCGCACTATTTAAGGGAAATAGAAAAAAGATAAATTAAAACTAAAATTCTATAAAGATACGAATCGAAAGGGAAATTATAATGGAACGAATCATTCATGGAGATGTTTTATCACCAATCTTGGCTTATATGCGTTTGAACGGACAACACAAGGTCATACTTGAAAGTATCCCAAGAGAAAAGGAAAATGCTCGTTTTTCTATCTTAGCCTATAACCCAGTTTTTGAAATTAAGTTCGAAAATGGAGTCCTTTATCAAAATGATCAGGTGATTGATCGTGATCCTTTGGATTATCTCTATGAGGTGACACAAAAGAGCCAGCACCATTCAGACCTACCTTTTGGAGGTGGAGCCATCGGATTTGTTGGCTATGATATGATTTCTCTCTATGAAGAAATTGGCCAGCTTCCTGAGGATACGATTGGGACGCCAGATATGCATTTCTTCGTCTATGAAAGTTACATAGTTTTTGACCATAAGAAAGAAAAAATTCATATCATCGAGGATGCTCTTTACAGTGATCGAAGTAATGAAGAACTAGAAGCGGCTTTGGATCAGGTTTTAGAGGAGTTGAAAATCCCTGCTCCAAATGAATTTGAAGATTTGGACGTTTCTCCACTTCAGTTTAGACCACATATTGCACCTCAGAAATTTGAAGAAATGGTAGAAACAGCTCGCAACTTGATTCGTAATGGAGATATGTTCCAATGCGTGCTCAGTCAGCGTTTCTCCGCAGAGGTAACTGGAAATCCTTTTGACTTTTACAGAAATCTTCGAGTGACAAATCCATCAAATTACCTCTACTTTTATGATTTTGGAGATTATCAAATCATCGGTGCCAGTCCTGAGAGTTTGGTTTCTGTCAAAAATGGTATCGTAACTACCAATCCGATTGCAGGGACGCGACCTAGAGGTTCCAATGACGAGGAAGATGCAGCATTAGCTAGTGATCTACTTTCTGATGAAAAGGAAACGGCAGAACATCGAATGTTGGTAGACTTGGGACGAAATGATATCGGTAGAATTGCTGAGACAGCAAGTGTCCAAGTAACCAAGTATATGGAAGTGGAACTTTTCCGTTATGTCATGCATTTGACCAGCGTAGTAAAAGGACGTTTGTTACCAGAACTAACTGCCATGGATGCCTTAAAAGCGACACTTCCAGCAGGAACAGTATCGGGGGCACCAAAGATTCGGGCTATGAAACGCATCTATGAGTTGGAAACAGAGAAGCGAGGCGTTTATGCCGGAGCTATCGGTTACCTATCAGCAACTGGAGATATGGACTTTGCCATTGCAATTCGAACCATGATTCTTAAAAATAAAAAAGCCTACGTACAGGCTGGTGCAGGAATTGTTTATGATTCTATCGCTCAAAACGAATACCAAGAAACGATTAATAAAGCTAAATCTATGACTAGAATGGGAGAACTAAGACCATGATTTTATTGATTGATAATTATGATTCATTTACCTATAACCTAGCCCAATACATCGGGAATTTCGCAGAAGTTCAGGTTTTGAGAAATGATGATCCAAACCTTTATGAAGAAGCTACAAAGGCAGATGGGCTGGTCTTTTCTCCTGGTCCAGGTTGGCCAGCTGATGCTGGGAAAATGGAAGAAATGATTCGTGATTTTGCAGGTAAGAAACCTATTCTAGGTATTTGTTTGGGGCACCAAGCCATTGCAGAAGTCTTTGGTGGCAAGTTAGGCTTGGCTCCTAAAGTTATGCACGGTAAACAAAGCCAGATTCGATTTGAGACTCCGTCAGTTCTCTATCAAGGAATCGAGGACAATCGTCCAGTCATGCGTTACCACAGTATTTTAATTGAAGAGATGCCAGAAGAGTTTGAAGTGACAGCTCGTGCGACAGATGACCAAGCCATTATGGGAATTCAACACAAAATCTTGCCGATTTATGGCTTGCAGTATCATCCAGAAAGTATTGGAACGCCAGATGGCTTATCTTCTATTCAGAATTTTATCGAGAAAGTTGTAAAGTGAGGAACACAAAATGAAAGAAATTATTGAAAAATTAGCCAACTTTGAAGACCTATCAAGTGTTGAAATGACAGATGTTATCGAACGCATCGTGACAGGGCGAGTAACCGAAGCACAAATCGCATCACTCCTTTTAGCACTCAAGATGAAGGGAGAAACACCTGAAGAAAGAACAGCCCTCGCCCAAGTTATGAGAGGACATGCTCAACACATTCCAACAAACATTCAAGATGCTATGGATAACTGTGGTACAGGTGGAGATAAGTCATTTAGCTTTAACATCTCAACAACTGCAGCCTTTGTCTTGGCAGGTGGTGGTATTAACATGGCCAAACATGGCAATCGTTCTATCTCTTCTAAATCTGGTTCAGCAGATGTCTTGCAAGCTTTGGGAATCAATATTGATCTCAAACCATCACAATTGGGTAAGGTATTTGACCAAACAGGAATCGTCTTTCTCTTTGCCAAAAACATGCACCCAGCCATGAAATACATCATGCCAGCTCGTTTGGAGTTGGGAATTCCAACCATCATGAATTTGACAGGACCGCTCATCCATCCAATGGTTTTGGAAACACAGCTTCTAGGAATTAGTCGTCCAGAGCTTCTGGAAAGTACTGCTCAGGTTTTGAAAAACATGGGTCGCAAACGTGCCATTGTAGTAGCTGGTCCAGAAGGGTTGGATGAAGCTGGTTTGAATGGAACTACCAGTATTGCCCTTCTTGAAAATGGTGAAATTACTTTATCAACCTTTACTCCAGAAGATTTGGGAATGGAACGCATTGCCATTGAGGACATTCGTGGCGGAAATGCTCATGAGAATGCAGCCATCCTTGTCAGTGTTCTTAATAACGAACCAAGTCCATTCTTGGAAACAACAGTCTTAAATGCAGGTCTAGGATTCTACGCCAATGGTAAAGCAGACAGTATCAAGGACGGAGTTGAAATGGCACGCCAAGTGATTGCTAGTGGTAAGGCCCTGGAAAAACTCAGACTATTACAGGAGTACCAAAAATGAGTCAGGAATTTTTGTCACGTATCTTAGAGCAGAAGGCGCGTGAAGTTGAAAAGATGGAGCTAGAGGAGCTTCAGCCCTTGCGTGAAAGTTATCGCTTAGCTGAATATTTGAAAAACCATCAGGACCGCTTGCAAATTATTGCAGAGGTCAAGAAGGCGAGTCCAAGTATGGGTGATATCAATCTGGATGTAGATATCGTTCAACAGGCCCAGACTTACGAGGTTAACGGTGCGGTTATGATTTCTGTTCTGACAGATGAAGTTTTCTTCAAAGGTCATTTGGATTACCTTCGTGAGATTTCAAGTCAGGTACAGATTCCGACTTTAAACAAGGATTTTATTATCGATGAAAAGCAAATCATCCGTGCTCGTAATGCGGGTGCGACAGTTATCTTGCTCATCGTAGCGGCTTTATCAGAAGAACGCCTCAAGGAACTGTATGACTATGCGACAGAGCTAGGTCTAGAAGTTTTGGTAGAAACTCATAATCTAGCAGAGCTAGAAGTGGCTCACCGCCTTGGCGCTCAAATTATTGGTGTGAATAATCGTAATTTGACTACCTTTGAAGTTGACTTGCAGACTAGCGTAGACTTGGCCCAATACTTTAAGGATGATTGCTTGTACATTTCTGAATCTGCTATTTTTACAGAAGCGGATGCGGAACGAGTTGCACCCTACTTTAACGGAATTTTGGTAGGAACAGCTCTGATGCAAGCGGAAGATGTAGCCCAGAGAATCAAGGAGTTGCAGATTGACAAAGGTTA
This sequence comes from Streptococcus infantis, assembly GCF_047463315.1. Lineage (GTDB taxonomy): Bacteria > Bacillota > Bacilli > Lactobacillales > Streptococcaceae > Streptococcus > Streptococcus infantis_AB. Next base: position 28,405 of record NZ_JASHEB010000007.1, read on the forward strand.
AGATTTGTGGACTATCGACCAAAGGAGCGGTAGAAACAGCTGTGTCAGCGGGGGCCGACTACATCGGTTTTGTCTTTGCTCCTAGCAAAAGACAAGTGACCTTGGGACAAGCAGCAGAGCTGGCTGAGATTATTCCTACAAATGTAAAAAAGGTTGGCGTATTTGTTTCACCAAGTCGGGAAGAATTACTAGAAGCGATTGAAAAGGTTGGCTTGGACTTAGTTCAAATTCATGGTCAGGTGGCGGATGATTTGTTTGTGGATTTGCCTTGTGCCAGCATTCAGGCTGTTCAGGTGGATGGAGATGGTCATGTACCCAATTCTCAGGCAGATTATCTACTCTTTGATGCCCCTGTGGCAGGAAGTGGTCAAACCTTTGACTGGGGGCAACTGGATACGACAGAACTATCTCAGTCTTTCTTCATCGCAGGCGGGCTCAATGAGGATAATGTAGAAGAAGCAATTCAACACTTTACTCCCTTTGCAGTAGATGTATCAAGTGGAGTAGAATCAAACGGACAAAAAGATCATGAAAAGATTAGAAGATTTATAGAGAGGGTTAAGCATGGCATATCAAGAACCAAATAAAGATGGATTTTACGGGAAATTCGGTGGACGTTTTGTTCCAGAAACATTGATGACAGCAGTATTGGAATTAGAAGAGGCTTATCGTGAAAGTCAGGAAGATCCAAGTTTCCAAGAGGAGTTAAACCAACTTTTGCGCCAGTATGTAGGACGTGAAACACCTCTTTACTACGCAAAAAACTTGACCCAGCATATTGGTGGAGCCAAGATTTACCTCAAACGTGAAGACCTCAACCATACAGGTGCACACAAGATTAACAATGCCTTGGGACAAGTTCTTCTCGCTAAACGCATGGGCAAAAAGAAAATTATCGCTGAAACTGGTGCCGGTCAGCACGGTGTAGCAACTGCAACTGCTGCAGCCCTTTTCAACATGGAATGTACTATCTATATGGGCGAAGAAGATGTCAAACGCCAAGCCCTCAATGTCTTTCGTATGGAGCTTTTGGGAGCCAAGGTGGAAGCTGTAACAGATGGTTCGCGCGTGCTCAAAGACGCGGTCAATGCAGCCCTTCGTTCTTGGGTGGCAAATATCGATGATACCCACTATATCCTTGGTTCTGCCTTGGGGCCTCATCCTTTTCCAGAAATTGTGCGTGATTTCCAAAGTGTTATCGGTCGAGAAGCTAAACAACAGTACCGTGACTTGACAGGGCAAGATTTGCCAGATGCCCTAGTAGCCTGTGTTGGTGGTGGTTCTAATGCCATCGGGCTTTTCCATCCATTTGTGGAAGATGAATCTGTTGCTATGTATGGAGCTGAAGCGGCAGGACTTGGTGTGGATACAGAGTATCACGCAGCTACCTTGACCAAGGGTCGCCCAGGAGTTCTTCACGGTTCTCTCATGGATGTTCTCCAAGATGCCCATGGACAAATCTTAGAAGCCTTCTCTATCTCAGCAGGTTTGGACTACCCAGGTATCGGTCCAGAACATTCTCACTATCACGATATCAAGCGTGCGACCTATGTTCCTGTGACAGATGAGGAAGCCTTGGAAGGATTCCAACTCTTGTCTCGTGTGGAAGGGATTATCCCAGCTTTGGAGTCTAGTCACGCTATCGCCTTTGCGGTGAAATTGGCCAAAGAACTTGGTCCAGACAAGTCTATGATTGTCTGTCTATCAGGTCGCGGGGACAAAGATGTGGTTCAAGTCAAGGACCGCTTGGAAGCAGACGAAGCAAAGAAGGGAGAAGCCCATGCCTAAGACACTAACAGAAAAATTAAATGCTATTAAAGCGACTGGAAAGGGAATTTTCGTTCCTTATATCATGGCTGGGGACCATGAGAAAGGTTTGGATGGTCTCGGTGAAACAATCCACTTTTTAGAAGATTTGGGTGTGTCTGCCATTGAGGTAGGAGTTCCCTTTTCTGACCCAGTTGCAGATGGTCCTGTTATCGAAGAAGCAGGCTTACGCAGTCTAGCTCGCGGAACCTCTACCCAGGCTTTGGTTGAAACCTTGAAAACCATTGAAACAGAAATTCCGCTTGTCATCATGACTTACTTTAACCCCCTCTTTCAATACGGTGTGGAGAAATTTGTTAAAGATCTTGCTGATACAGCAGTCAAGGGTTTGATTATCCCAGACCTCCCTCATGAGCATGCCAACTTTGTAGAGCCATATTTGGCGGATACAGACATTGCTTTGATTCCTTTAGTCAGCTTGACGACAGGAATTGATCGTCAAAAGGAACTCATTGAAGGGGCAGAAGGCTTTGTCTATGCCGTTGCTATCAATGGGGTGACTGGGAAATCAGGGAATTACCGAGATGACTTGGACAAGCACTTGGCTCAACTGCATCAAGTGGCTGACATTCCAGTTTTAACAGGATTTGGTGTATCCACTCAGACTGATGTGGAACGCTTCAATGCTGTATCAGACGGTGTTATCGTCGGTTCCAAGATTGTTAAGGCTCTGCATGAAGGACAAGTAGCAGAAATCGCTGACTTTATCCGAGAAGCAGTAGCTTTCCAAAAATAATCACGCAAGCAGCAAGTAAGAGGAAAGGCACGAAAGGAAGCCTTTCCTTTTTCTTTAGCAGGAGAAAAGATAAGATGCCGGTTGTAGAAGCAAATTGAATGAGAATCAGCATTTCAGTTAGGCTAAAAATAAGTGCACAAGAAGCCAGAAAGAGAAAATCCCCTGCACCTATGCGGATATCGATAAAGTGAGCCAAAATTCCCAAGATAAGAAAGAAAATCATAACTAGATTCCAACCACAGCAAACCATGAGGATTAGGTGGAAAGTCAGCCAGACTAGTAAGGGATATTCCTGATGGCGAAAGTCATAGATGCCCAAAGTCAAGCCGGCAGTTATCAAGATAACTTGCCCCAAAGTTAAAAATCCTACAGACTCAGCTAGAAAGAGCAGTCCCAAGGACAACTCAAAGAAAGCATACCAGACAGGATAGCTTGACTTGCAATAGCGACAGCGAAAGCGATTGAATACCTGTGAGAGAAATGGAATCAAATCCAGTGGTCTCAAGCGAGTCTGACAAGAATCACAGTGACTAGCAGGGAAAACAATGGATTGCTCAGGGAAACGATCAATAACCAATCCAAGAAAGGAAGCAAAAATAGCTCCAACAAGAAAAAAGTAAAGGTGAATCATACTTATTAATTCGGAAAAAATAAGAGAAAGAGTATAATAGTTGGATAAAGGAGAAATTTTAGGAGCAAATATGAAAATTCACTTTGAAAAAGGACTTCAGATAGAAAATGCCCAACTCATTTGTCGCTGGTCTAATGCTTTGGGAGAAAGTTTTCAGAAGCAATGGATGGGACCCAAAATTTCTTATCCCTTGATTGTCCAATCCTTACAAAAGCTGGAAGGAATTTTTTCTGTTTTTGCTGGAGAAGAGTTTGTAGGCATCATCCAGAAAATCAAACTAGAAGATAAAAATCTTCATATCGGGAGATTTTTTATCAACCCCCAGAAACAGGGGCAGGGCTTAGGTAGCCAGGCTTTAAGGAAATTTGTCAGTTTAGCCTTTGAAAATGAAGACATAGATACTATTTCTCTAAATGTCTATGAGGCAAATCAAATAGCTAGAGACCTCTACCACAAAGAGGGATTTGAAATTATTCAAACCATTGAAGTTCCTGAACGAAAATACAGAATGAAAAAATCTAGGTAAGAACTAAATAACACTAGAAATTGTCCCCTTACAATTTTTAATTCTCAAACTTGTTGCAGAGAAATTTTCTTGATAGAATAGATACATGACTAGATATAAAGCTGTAATTTCCTATGATGGCTACGCTTTTGCTGGTTTTCAGCGGCAACCTCACGCGCGTAGTGTCCAAGAGGAAATTGAAAAAACTTTAACCAAATTAAATAAAGGACAAGCCATTACCATTCATGGCGCTGGGCGAACGGACAGTGGCGTTCATGCTTTAGGTCAGGTCATCCACTTTGACCTTCCCTATCAGATGGATGAGGAAAAGCTTCGCTTTGCTCTCGATACCCAAAGTCCTGAAGATATCGATGTGATTTCGATTGAGATAGTGGCTGATGATTTTCATTGCCGCTATGCTAAGCATAGCAAGACCTACGAGTTTATCGTGGATAGAGGACGTCCTAAAAATCCCATGCGTCGCCATTATGCGACTCATTATCCCTATCCACTCGATGTGGAGCGGATGCAAGAAGCTGTAAAAAAACTAGAGGGAACACATGACTTTACTGGTTTTACGGCATCAGGTACTAGTGTGGAAGACAAGGTAAGAACGATCACGGAAGCCAGTCTTAGGGTTGATGAAACAGGGCAGTTTTTGACCTTTACATTCTCTGGCAATGGTTTCCTCTATAAGCAGATTCGAAATATGGTCGGAACCCTGCTGAAAATTGGTAACAATCGGATGCCGATTGAACAGATTGACCTCATCTTGGAGCAAAAGGATAGACAGTTGGCAGGACCAACTGCAGGGCCTAATGGTTTGTATTTGAAGGAGATTCGTTATGAAGAATAATCGTATTTTAGCACTTTCAGGAAATGATATTTTTAGTGGTGGTGGATTAGCTGCTGACCTTGCCACCTATACTTTGAATGGTCTGCACGGTTTTGTAGCTATGACTTGTTTAACCGCTTTGACAGACAATGGATTTGAAGTCTTTCCGACGGATGAGACTATTTTCCAACAACAGTTGAATAGCCTGAAAAGTGTAGACTTTGGAGGGATTAAGATTGGTCTCTTGCCGACAGTGGGTGTTGCTGAAAAAGCATTGAATTTCATTAAGGAAAGATCAGGAGTTCCTGTCGTCTTGGACCCTGTTCTCGTTTGTAAGGAAACGCACGATGTTGCAGTCAGTGAGCTCTGTCAAGAGTTGATTCGCTTTTTCCCTTATGTGACTGTGATTACACCCAATCTACCTGAGGCAGAATTACTAGCAGATCAAAAGATTAAAACCTTGGATGATATGAAAACTGCAGCTCAAAAATTGCATGACTTAGGAGCGCCAGCAGTCATTATCAAGGGTGGGAATCGCCTTAGTCAGGATAAGGCTGTGGATGTTTTTTATGATGGTCATGACTTTACCATTTTAGAAAATCCAGTCTTAGAAGGTCAAAATGCTGGTGCAGGTTGTACCTTTGCATCGAGCATTGCCAGTCAATTAGTACAAGGAGAGGAGCTCTTACCAGCAGTTGAGAGTTCTAAAGCCTTTGTTTACCGTGCTATCGCACAAGCAGATCAATATGGAGTCAGACAATATGAAGCAAACAAAAACAAGTAAAATCGCCCTATTATCTATACTAACTGCTCTATCAGTAGTTTTAGGTTATATTGTAAAAATCCCAACTCAAACAGGAATCTTAACTCTTTTAGATGCTGGTATCTTTTTCACTGCTTTTTATTATGGAAAACGAGAAGGAGCTATTGTTGGAGGATTAGGAGGATTTCTCATTGACCTGATTTCAGGTTACCCTCACTGGATGGTCTTCAGCTTGCTTTTCCATGGTCTGCAGGGATATTTTGCAGGTTTTAAAGGAAAATGGCAGGGGCTTGGATTAGTTTTGGCAACTTTTCTCATGGTAGCTGGATATGCATGTGCTACTTCTTGGATGAAAGGTTGGGGTGTAGCTCTGACGGATATTCCTCACAATTTGTTGCAGAATTTTGTTGGAATGATTGTCGGGTATCTTCTCTATCAGAGCATCAAGAAAATTAGTAAGCAGTAAAAAGGAAGTCTTCTCTGGGAACTATTGAAAAAAATCTGATTATTTGCTAAAATGAAAGCTATGAAAACACTCTACGATGTGCAACAATTTCTCAAACAGTTCGGTATTCTTGTCTATATGGGCAAACGTCTTTATGACATTGAATTAATGAAGATTGAACTATCTCGAATCTATGATGCTGGTTTGATGGATAAACTGGATTATCTAGAAGCGGAGGCTGTTCTTCGCAGAGAGCACAAACTAGAATTAGACTATTTAGAAAAAAATGGAGATTAGATATTATGGTAACTTGGGTATTATGGGGACTTGTAGTGGCGATGTTGGCATGGATGGGATACAACTATCTTCGTATTCGCCGTGCAGCAAAAATTGTAGACAATGCAGAGTTTGAATCTTTGATTCGTACAGGTCAGCTAATTGACTTGCGTGACCCAACTGACTTCCACAGAAAACATATCCTCGGAGCTCGTAATATTCCTTCAAATCAATTGAAGACAAGTCTTGCAGCTCTTCGCAAGGATAAACCTGTCCTTCTATATGAAAACCAACGTGCGCAACGTGTAACCAATGCAGCGCTTTTCTTGAAAAAACAAGGTTTTTCAGAGATTTATATCCTATCTTACGGGTTGGATTCTTGGACAGGAAAGGTCAAGACTAGCTAATCTTATATAAAAAGCTGTCGAATGATAGATAAAGCTAGCGTATTATGGTATAATTAATTTGTATTAAATTTAAGGAGTTTTTATTATGCAAGAAAAGAAAAAAGCCTCACTTGTTTTAGGTATCCTATCTATCGTCCTTGGTTTGTTATCTCCAATCGTAGGTCTTATTTTGGGTATCATTGGACTTGTTTTGGCTAATTCGCACGAAAAACAATCTGAACTAGTGTATAAAACAGAAAAAATTCTCAATATCGTAGGGATTGTCATTTCTGTACTTAACTGGATTGCAGCCCTCGTAATGATTTTTGGCTAATCAAAAACAAAAAAGCTTTATTTTTAAAGCTTTTTTATTATATCCACTTTTCGTTAAGTGGTTTTTAATGATTTTTAATTCTTTCTGGCTCAGGGACAGGTTTGCATAGTTCTAAAACTTGTTACCTAATAGATAAAGCCGGTTTGTATGGTATAATGAATGCGTAGTAAGTTTAAGGAGATTTTAGAGCATGCAAGAAAAGAAAAAAGCCTCACTTGTTTTGAGTATCCTGTCTATCATATTTGCCTTTGGATTTCCAGTGTTAAGTATTATTTTTGGTATTTTTGGTTTGATCTTGGCTAATTCACATCAAAAAGAGTCTGGACTAGACTATAAGACAGAAAAAATTCTCTCTATTTTAGGGATTGTGTTAGGGATTGTGATTTCTGCACTTATCTGTATCGTACTTATCTCACAACTTTCGGGAATTCATTAAAACAAAAAAGCTTTAGTTTTAAAGCTTTTTTATTTTATCCACTTTTCTCTAAGTAGTTTTTAATAATTTTCAATTCCCCTTGATTCAAGGGTCGGTATTGACCTTCTGCTAGGTCAGGATCTAATAGAAAATCTCCGAACTGAACTCGTTTGAGGGCAGTGACCTTGACACCAACTGAGAGAAACATTTTCTTGACCTGATGAAATTTCCCTTCAGAGATGGTGATGGTGGCTCGGCTGAGACTAGGGCTTGAAGATAGAATCTTAAGCTGAGCAGGTTTACAAATAGTTCTATCAAGAAAGACAATCCCACTTTTGAACTGCTGGATGTGATCTGGTATGAGTAAGTCGTTCACCTCAACTTGATAAGTTTTATCGACATGATATTGAGGGTGGAGAAGTTGAAAACCTAGAGGGCCATTGTTTGTTAAGAGGAGGAGCCCTGTCGTATCTCGATCTAGCCGACCGATAGCATAGAGTTGGTCTGATTGGAGGTGTTGAGGTAGTAAGTCCATAACCGTTGGGAGCTTCTTGTCCTTGCTTGCTGTCACGACACCATTTGGTTTGTGAAGCATGAGATAGGTGTGCTCATATCCTTGGATTTTTCTACCCTGAAAAATCAACTCTTGTAATCCCGTATCAACATTCTGTGCAAGGGAAGTAGCAGGGACTCCATCTACTAAGATTTCTTTTTTTAGGAGAGCCAATTTCATGGTTTTTCGACTGATTTTTTCCTGGGCTAATAAATTATCTAAACGCATACCAGCCTATCTTATCACAAGTCAGGAATTTTGAAAAGAAAAGATAAGCCATGAATTTTCTTTTGAAAACATTTACACTTACTTGAGTTAAGTCATTTGCTTAAAATTGTGGTATAATTGCTCAGTTAGAAAATAAATTTTTGAATATAACAGAGGAAATCATGACAAAATTAAGAGAAGATATCCGTAATATCGCGATTATCGCCCACGTCGACCACGGTAAAACAACCCTCGTTGACGAATTATTAAAACAATCTGAAACTCTTGATGCGCGTACAGAATTAGCTGAGCGTGCAATGGATTCAAACGATATTGAAAAAGAGCGTGGAATTACCATCCTTGCGAAAAATACAGCCGTTGCCTACAACGGAACTCGTATCAACATCATGGATACACCGGGACACGCGGACTTCGGTGGAGAAGTTGAGCGGATCATGAAAATGGTTGACGGTGTTGTTTTGGTCGTAGATGCTTACGAAGGAACAATGCCTCAGACTCGTTTTGTTTTGAAAAAAGCCTTGGAGCAAGATCTTGTTCCGATCGTTGTAGTTAACAAAATCGATAAGCCATCAGCTCGTCCAGCAGAAGTAGTAGATGAAGTTTTGGAACTTTTCATCGAGCTTGGTGCAGATGATGATCAGCTTGACTTCCCAGTAGTCTATGCTTCAGCAATCAACGGAACATCTTCATTGTCAGATGATCCAGCCGACCAAGAAAAGACTATGGCGCCAATCTTTGATACCATTATTGACCACATTCCAGCTCCAATCGATAACTCAGATGAGCCACTTCAATTCCAAGTGTCTCTTCTTGACTACAATGACTTCGTTGGTCGTATCGGTATCGGACGTGTCTTCCGTGGTACTGTTAAGGTCGGAGACCAAGTTACTCTTTCTAAATTGGATGGTACAACCAAGAACTTCCGTGTTACAAAACTCTTTGGTTTCTTTGGTTTGGAACGTCGTGAAATCCAAGAAGCTAAGGCTGGTGACTTGATTGCCGTATCAGGTATGGAAGACATCTTCGTTGGGGAAACAATCACTCCAACAGATGCAGTTGAAGCTCTTCCAGTTCTTCACATCGACGAACCTACTCTTCAAATGACCTTCTTGGTTAACAACTCACCATTTGCTGGTCGCGAAGGTAAATGGGTGACTTCTCGTAAGGTTGAAGAACGCTTGCAAGCAGAATTGCAAACAGACGTATCTCTTCGTGTAGATCCAACAGACTCACCAGATAAATGGACAGTTTCAGGACGTGGGGAATTGCACTTGTCAATCCTCATCGAGACTATGCGTCGTGAAGGTTATGAGCTTCAAGTATCTCGTCCAGAAGTTATCGTCAAAGAAATCGATGGTGTGAAGTGTGAGCCATTTGAGCGCGTGCAAATCGATACTCCAGAAGAATACCAAGGATCTGTTATCCAAAGCCTTTCTGAGCGTAAGGGTGAAATGTTGGATATGATTGCAACAGGTAATGGTCAAACTCGTTTGGTCTTCCTAGTTCCTGCGCGTGGTTTGATTGGATACTCAACTGAGTTCTTGTCAATGACTCGTGGTTACGGGATCATGAACCATACCTTCGACCAATACTTGCCATTGATTCCAGGGGAAATTGGTGGACGTCACCGTGGAGCCCTTGTTTCGATCGATGCTGGTAAGGCTACAACCTACTCTATCATGTCTATCGAAGAACGTGGTACTATCTTTGTCAATCCAGGTACTGAGGTTTACGAAGGAATGATCATCGGTGAAAACTCTCGTGAAAATGACTTGACTGTTAATATCACGAAAGCAAAACAAATGACTAACGTTCGTTCCGCTACTAAAGACCAAACAGCGGTTATTAAGACTCCTCGTATCTTGACTCTTGAAGAATCACTTGAGTTCTTGAACGATGATGAATACATGGAAGTAACGCCTGAATCTATTCGTTTGCGTAAACAAATCCTTAACAAGGCAGAGCGCGAAAAAGCAAACAAAAAGAAAAAATCAGCTGAATAAGAGCTAGAAAGAGATAAAGATGGTCTACTTAATCATAGGGATACTCTTATTACTACTCTATGTATTTGCGACACCTCAAAGTATCAAGGGGACGGTCAATGTTGTAATATTAGTCTTTGGACTTGTTGCCCTCGTAATCTTGTTGCTCTTGTCTGCCCTACAGATTTTCCAACTTCCAGCAGAAATATTTATTACATTGGGAATGCTGGCTCTTACTTACTTTAGTTTGAGAGACATCAGTCTCATGTCGATTCGAAAGAAGCGCGAAAATTAAATCTATTCATAACAAAAAACTTCTATCAGCAACTGAGTTGCCGATAGAAGTTTTTATTTGTTACTGTTTTTGTCAGAATAACGGTTGTAGAAATCTACTTTTATCTGGATAAAATGTTCTAATTCACGAAAGAGTTGTAGAAGCGTAGCCCGTGTCTCAAACTCTTCTCTAGTTTTAGGGAGAGATCGATTGCGAAACACCTCTAGGTAGCTCTCGATATCATTCAATAAGTCGTAGGCTGGATTTGTTTGACTCAATTGATGAGCTGTTTTTGAAAAGAGCTGAGCGACAATCAAACTCTCACTAGCGGCTAGTTGGCATGTGTTAATCTGTTGAGCCATATTTCTTAAAATGCGGGTTTGTCTTTGGCGCATCTCAAAGTAGTGGATATGATAATCTGTCTGGTGAAAGAGATGGTCAGAATGATCGAGGTAAACTAGCTTAAGAGCATCCTCAAGTAGTTGTTCAAGTTCATTTACAAGTTGAGCCTGATTACGGCCATCTCCTCTTTTCAGATAGTAAAAAAGCCGTAGAAGAACATCTTTGAGTTTTTCTTCAACAAGAGTATGATAATGTTGAATTTCTTTTTCACGTGAAGGCATGTAGAGATTGACCAGAAGTGCAAAGCCAGTACCGATTAGGAAGAGTAAGAGCTCATTCACTAAAAGTGCTGGTGCTGTTGATTGTTGGATTAAGAGATGGCTAACCAAGACGCTACTTGGAGTAATTCCAATTTCCCAACCCAGTTTATAGGCTAGAGGAACATAGATTGCTAAGTAAAGTCCAAAGCTCCAGATATGATAACCAGTTAGTTGAAAAGCAATAACACCGATTGTCAGAGCAAGCAAGGTTGAAAAAAGTCTATTGCGGGCTAGTTTGATTGTGCTTCTTCGTGTATCAGAGAGGCTCAAAATAGCAATGATACCAGCTGAAACAGCTGATGACAAATCAAAAAAGTAGGCTAGTAAACAAGCAAAACAGGTTGCCAGGACTAGTTTTAAAGTACGTTGGGTGATAGACATAGAATACTTCCTTGGGATAAGTGATTGAAAGTTTCAGTGGTAGGTAGGAGACAATGAGTTATTTCAATAGACTCATTGAGTAACTAATTGCTTCTTTTTGTAGTGGTTTGATTATAGTATAAATATACTTTGAAATCAAGTGAATCTAATAATAGTATAGGCAGAATGAGTATTTACCAAACTGGTTCAGATATCGTTTTATGGTATAATGTTAGGAAAGGAGCTTACTATGCCAACATTTATTCAAAATTATATCGATAAGTTAAATATCAGCAGTATTCTAGAAGAGTTGTTTTCAAAATTAGTCTCTCTAGTCCTTCTTTTTATTGTCTTTTATATCGTTAAAATAATTCTCCATCAAGTTGTGAAAAGAGTCGTTAAACCATCCTTAAAATTTTCCCAGAAAGATGAGGCGCGCCAAAAGACAATTTCTAGATTGATTGAAAATATTTTGAACTACACCCTCTATTTCTTTTTACTCTACTTTGTTTTATCTACTCTAGGCTTACCTGTATCAAGTCTACTGGCAGGTGCTGGGATTGCTGGGGTGGCAATAGGGATGGGGGCTCAAGGCTTTTTATCGGATGTGGTTAATGGCTTTTTCATCCTCTTTGAACGCCAGTTAGATGTTGGAGATCAAGTTGAGTTTACGAATGGTCCGATTACAATCTCTGGTAAGGTTGTGAGTGTCGGTATTCGTACGACTCAACTGCGCAGTGAGGATGGAGTCCTTCACTTTGTTCCCAATAGAAGTATCACGGTTGTCAGCAATTTTTCAAGGAAAGAAGAGAACTGAAATTTTACCTCTTTTATGGTACAATAGAAAGAGTTTGGTAAAGGAGAAACGATGGTTTTAGATAAACAATTAGGAAATGGTTGTACCTGGATAAATCTTGATATCGAAAAAATTAAAAATCTTGAAGATTTATCTGAAATCTATGGTTTGGATAAGGAAACCATCGAATATGCTCTGGATAGAAATGAAAGAGCCCACATGGATTATAACCGTGAGAATGGGACTGTGACCTTTATTTATAATGTTCTTGACCTAGAAAAAGACAAGGAATACTATGAAGCCATTCCCATGACCTTTATCGTTGAAAACAAACGAATGATTACCATCAGCAACCATAAGAATGCTTATGTCATTGATCAGATGTTAGCTTATCTGGATAGCCATGAAATTATTTCAATTTACAAGTTTCTCTTTGCTGGTTTAGAGATTATCAGTAACGCTTATTATCCTGTCATTGAAGAGATGGATAAAAGTAAGGACGAAATTAGTGCCTTGCTACGTCAAACTACAACAAAGAAAAATCTCTTCGCCCTCTCTGACTTGGAGACTGGTATGGTTTACTTGACAGCAGCGGCAAAACAAAATCGACTCCTCTTGGAACATATCCAGGGCCATGCTCTTTATCGGAGATTTAATGATGTCGAACGAGAGCAGTTTGATGATGCGATGATTGAAGCCCATCAGTTAGTGTCTATGACAGACTTGATTTCTCAAGTCTTGCAACAACTCTCAGCTTCTTACAACAACATCCTAAACAATAACCTGAATGATAGTTTGACAATTTTGACTATTATCTCCGTCTTACTAGCAGTACTTGCGGTTATTACAGGTTTCTTCGGAATGAATGTTCCTCTACCATTTACAGAAGAGCCAAATGCTTGGATTTATATCTTAATGACTAGCTTGATTTTATGGGCGGCCTTATCTCAATGGCTGAAGAAAATTACTAGAAAATAAAAGAAAAGGAGTCAAAATGGCTATTGAAAACTACATGCCAGACTTTGCTGTAGAAGCAGTTTATGATTTGACAGTAGAAAGCCTGCAAAAACAGGGAATAAAAGCTGTTTTGGTGGATTTGGACAACACTCTGATTGCTTGGAATAACCCTGATGGGACTCCAGAAATGAAGCAGTGGTTACATGACCTTCGTGATGCTGGTATTCGTATCATCGTGGTGTCTAACAACTCTAAAAAAAGAGTTCAACGTGCGGTTGAAAAATTTGGGATTGACTATGTTTATTGGGCTTTGAAGCCCTTTACTTTCGGGATTGACCGCGCCATGAAGGAATTCCACTATGCGAAAAACGAAGTGGTTATGGTTGGGGATCAACTCATGACGGATATTCGAGCTGCTCACCGAGCAGGGATTCGTTCGATTTTGGTCAAGCCCTTAGTTCAGCATGACTCAATCAAAACACAGATTAACAGAGCTCGTGAGCGCCGTGTTATGAAACAAATCACTGAAAAGTACGGGCCTATCACATATAAAAAAGGAATCTAACTATGGAAGAAATTCTCTGTATTGGCTGTGGAGCAACCATTCAGACGACAGATAAGACCGGTCTAGGCTTTACGCCTCAGTCAGCACTCGAAAAAGGTTTGGAAACTGGTGAAGTTTATTGCCAACGTTGTTTCCGTCTTCGTCATTACAATGAAATCACAGATGTGCAGTTGACGGATGATGATTTCCTCAAACTCTTGCACGAGGTGGGAGACAGTGATTCCTTGGTAGTCAATGTTATTGATATCTTTGACTTTAATGGCTCTGTTATCCCAGGCTTGCCTCGTTTTGTATCAGGCAATGATGTTCTCTTGGTTGGAAATAAAAAAGATATCCTTCCTAAGTCTGTTAAGCCTGGAAAGATTAGTCAATGGCTCATGGAACGTGCCCATGAAGAAGGTCTACGTCCTGTTGACGTCGTTCTGACTTCAGCCCAAAACAAGCATGCTATCAAGGAAGTCATTGATAAAATTGAGCACTATCGGAAGGGTCGTGACGTCTATGTAGTTGGGGTTACCAATGTTGGGAAATCAACTCTTATCAACGCCATTATCCAGGAAATTACGGGTGACCAGAACGTTATCACAACTTCACGTTTCCCAGGGACAACCTTAGATAAGATTGAGATTCCACTTGATGATGGTTCTTATATCTATGATACACCGGGAATTATTCATCGTCATCAGATGGCCCATTACTTGACGGCCAAAAACCTCAAGTATGTCAGTCCTAAAAAGGAAATCAAACCTAAAACCTACCAGCTCAATCCTGAGCAAACTCTCTTTTTAGGAGGTTTGGGACGCTTTGACTTCATCGCAGGAGAAAAGCAAGGTTTCACAGCCTTCTTTGATAATGAACTCAAACTTCATCGTACCAAGCTTGAAGGAGCGAGTGACTTTTACGATAAGCACCTTGGAACCCTCCTTACACCACCGAATAGCAAGGAAAAAGAAGATTTTCCAAAACTGGTCCAACATGTCTTTGCTATCAAGGATAAGACAGACCTCGTTATCTCAGGACTAGGCTGGATCCGTGTAACAGGAACTGCCAAAGTAGCCGTCTGGGCACCAGAAGGCGTAGCAGTAGTCACACGAAAAGCAATTATTTAAACACAGAAAGGAAAGGGTTGTCTTTATAAAGGCGAGCACAGCGAGCCCATAGAAGATACTTTTCGCCGTGGTGTTAGTTGGTACAAGTGATTGTACCAACTGCGGAAAATTTGAGACCTTAGGCTCAAATTTTAGTCATGAAAGTCCAGAGGACTTTGCTGACGTCCGTCACCACTTCAGAAAAGTATAAAAAGAAACTCTTTTAAATGAATTATGTCATTAACATCGAAACAACGTGCCTTCCTCAACAGCCAGGCACACACCCTCAAACCCATCATCCAAATCGGGAAAAATGGACTCAACGACCAAATCAAAACCAGCGTTCGTCAGGCACTTGATGCCCGCGAATTGATCAAGGTCACACTCTTGCAAAATACAGATGAAAACATCCACGAAGTAGCTGAAATCTTAGAAGAAGAAATCGGTGTGGATACAGTACAAAAAATTGGACGTATCTTGATTTTGTATAAACAATCAAGCAAGAAAGAGAATCGTAAGATTTCTAAAAAAGTTAAAGAAATCTAAAAATATACTCCCAAACTGTTTTTACAGAAGATTAAAGGAGATTAGCCTATGGCAATCGAATTATTAACTCCCTTTACAAAAGTGGAGTTAGAGCCAGAAATCAAGGATAAAAAACGTAAGCAAGTTGGAATATTAGGGGGAAATTTTAACCCTGTTCACAACGCCCATCTTATCGTGGCAGACCAAGTACGCCAACAGTTGGGATTGGATCAAGTTCTGCTCATGCCTGAATATCAACCGCCTCACGTAGACAAAAAGGAAACCATTCCTGAACACCACCGCCTCAAAATGCTTGAATTGGCAATTGATGGAATCGAAGGTATAGCTATTGAAACTCTTGAGCTAGAGCGTAAGGGTATTTCCTACACCTACGACACCATGAAGCTTTTAACAGAGAAGAATCCAGATACAGATTACTATTTCATTATCGGTGCCGATATGGTGGACTATCTGCCTAAATGGTATAGAATTGATGAGTTGGTGGAACTAGTTCAGTTTGTGGGAGTTCAGCGACCACGTTACAAAGCAGGGACTTCTTATCCAGTTATCTGGGTGGATGTGCCCCTCATGGATATTTCATCTAGTATGGTGCGTGACTTTTTCGCTCAAGGACGAACACCCAACTTTCTCTTGCCTAAGCCAGTGCTAGACTATATCGAGAAAGAAGGACTTTACTGATGGCATACCAAGACTATATCAACTGTTCCCGTGAAGAATTGTTGGAAAAGATGGCAGAGCTTCTACCCGAGAAGCGGTTGACCCATTGTCTGGGTGTGGAGCGTGCAGCCATTGAGCTTGCAGAACGATTTGGAGTTGATGCTGAGAAAGCAGGTCTAGCAGGTCTCCTTCATGACTATGCTAAAAAGCTATCAGATCAAGAATTTTTAGACTTGATAGATCGTTATCAACTTGACCCTGATCTTAAAAACTGGGGCAATAATATCTGGCATGGCATGGTCGGTATCTACAAGATTCAGGAAGATTTGGATTTACAAGATTCTGAAATCCTACGAGCTATTGAAATTCATACAGTTGGAGCTGGTCAGATGACGGACCTTGATAAGGTTATCTACGTCGCAGACTACATCGAACATAATCGTGCCTTTCCAGGGGTGGACCAGGCGCGTGAGATTGCAAGTTTGTCACTCAATAAGGCAGTAGCCTATGAAACAGCCCGCACTGTGGAACATTTGGCTCGCCAGGGATTGCCTATCTATCCCCAAACCCTTGAAACCTATAACGCTTATGTGCACTATTTGAAAGAGGACTAAATGAACGAAAAAGAATTATTAGAACTAGTCGTGAAAGCGGCTGATGAGAAACGTGCGGAGGATATCCTCGCACTTGACGTACAAGAATTGACCAGTGTGACAGATTACTTTGTCATCACGAGCTCAATGAATAGCCGTCAATTGGACGCTATCGCTGAAAATATCCGTGAAAAAGTAGCCCAAGCGGGCTTTAAAGGCAGCCATGTTGAAGGTGATGCAGCTGGTGGCTGGGTCTTACTTGACCTTGGTGGTGTCGTAGTGCATATCTTCTCAGAAGAAATGCGTGCCCACTATAACCTAGAAAAACTATGGCATGAGGCGAATTCAGTAGATTTATCTGAAACTTTGGCGTAGGAGATGAACTCAGTTGCAGTCAACTGGGTTTATTTGCTTAATCTAGAAGAAAATCGTTAGAAAGGTGAGAGCGAGTGGTATTTCCAGAGACGCTCTTGGTATCATGATTATGGCAACATACGAAACCTTTGCGGCTGTTTATGATGCAGTCATGGATGATAGTTTATACGATAAATGGACGGATTTTTCTCTACGCCATTTGCCTAGGACTAAGGAGAGAAAGAAACTCTTGGAATTGGCTTGTGGAACAGGTATCCAGTCTGTCCGCTTTTCTCAGGCTGGCTTTGATGTGACGGGACTTGATTTGAGCGCGGACATGTTGAAGATTGCTGAGAAGAGAGCTACTTCAGCCAAGCAAAAGATTGATTTTATGGAAGGTAACATGCTGGATTTGTCCAAGACAGGTAAATATGATTTTGTCACATGTTACTCGGACTCAATCTGCTACATGCAGGATGAGGTGGAAGTCGGGGACGTCTTTAAGGAAGTCTATAATGCCCTTAATGAAGATGGGGTCTTCATCTTTGATGTGCATTCGACCTACCAGACTGATGAGGTCTTTCCTGGCTATTCCTATCATGAAAATGCAGAAGACTTTGCCATGCTCTGGGATACCTACGAGGATGCAGCACCACATTCTATCGTGCATGAGTTGACCTTTTTTATCAAGGAAGCGGATGGTTCCTTTAGTCGTCACGACGAAGTTCATGAGGAGCGTACATACGAGGTCTTGACCTATGATATTTTGCTAGAACAAGCTGGTTTCAAATCCTTCAAGCTTTATGCTGACTTTGAGGATAAGGAGCCTACAGATACCAGTACTCGTTGGTTTTTTGTGGCACAAAAGTAGGAGAAGAGTATGACAAGAGGAGACTTTTGTTTACTAGTATTTGTTTTAATTTATTTTGGATATTACTACATAAAATTTAGAGTGAAATCAACTACGGAAATAAAAGCAAGACTTAAAAACGATATTGATTTTTTACATAAAAACATATCTTTTAATAACTGGAAACAAGGGCTTGCATCGATTTTAGGAGTGATTATCATTGTAGTTTTTTTAATGTTATGGTTAATTCTTTTAATTTTAAAAAAACCTCTATTGTTTTTGAAAAAGATTGTAAATTATGAAATTGATAATAAATTTGAAGTCTTGAAATATCTTATATTTCCTATAATTTTAGCATACTTGTCTATAAAATTTGCTGAGTTTTCACATATAACCAATGGTTCTATAGATATAGTGATCAATTTTAAGGATAGAGTTTTAGATTTAGTTCAGAATGTAATAGTTGTGTTAGCTCCAATGTTCACTATACTTATTTTTCTCTCTCTCTTTATATTAAACTTTCCGAAAAAGATGAAAATATTTTCAATGAATTACAGAAATATTGTCTTATTTGGTCTAAATTAATCGCGTCCTTTGCCATGACTTTTATAGTGATAGTAGCGTATTTCATCACATTAGACAATTCGAAGACACCTAATATTCAGGTTGACGCATATGCTATTATTCCATTATTTATGGCTTCTTGTGTTACTGGATCAAAGGTTTTAATTTCATTAATAAAAATAGTGGGAGATGATGATAAAGTATGACCATTACAGGTATTATAGCGGAGTTCAATCCTTTTCATAATGGCCATAAATACCTGCTAAAACAGGCTAAAGGGTTGAAAATTGTGGCTATGTCTGGGAATTTCATACAACGAGGAGAGCCAGCTATCGTGGACAAGTGGACTCGGGCCCAGATGGCACTGGAGAATGGCGCAGACCTGGTAGTAGAATTGCCCTTTTTAGTCAGTGTACAAGCAGCGGATTTCTTTGGTCAAGGTGCTGTTGAACTCTTGGCTCGTTTGGGCATAGATACCCTTTCCTTTGGGACAGAGGAAGTTCTAGATTACCAGAAAATTGCTAACTTATATGCAGAGCGTGGTCAAGAGATGGAGAATTTTGTGGACAATCTACCTGATTCCCTCTCTTACCCTCAGAAAACGCAAGCTATGTGGAAGGAATTTGCAGGTCTTGATTTTTCAGGTGAAACGCCCAATCATGTTCTTGCTCTAGCCTATGCCAAGGCAGTTGCTGGGAGAGATATCAAACTTCATCCAATCAAGCGTCAGGGGGCAGGGTATCATTCGGTGGACAAGGATGTGGACTTTGCTTCGGCGACAGCCCTCCGTCAGCATCAATCAGACTCAGATTTCTTAGAACGCTTTATGCCTTCTGTTACTATTTTTGAGCAGGCGAGTAAGGTGAGTTGGGATAACTATTTTCCCTTGCTCCGCTATCAAATCTTGTCAAATCCAGATTTAAGTACTATTTATCAGGTCAATCAAGAGATGGCTGTGCGTATTAAGGAAGCCATCAAAATAGCAAAATCTATTGAGGAATTGGTTGAGTTAGTGGCTACCAAACGCTACACCAAGGCGCGTGTGCGACGCCTCTTGACCTATATCTTGGTGCAGGCTAGAGAAAGTGACTTGTCAGAAGGCATTCACGTCCTTGGTTTTACCGAAAAAGGCAGACAACATCTTAAAGATTTGAAAGATCAAGTCCAGCTAGTTAGCCGAATTGGCAAAGAACCTTGGGATGCTATGACTCAAAAGGCAGACCAAATCTATCAACTGGGACACCCTAGTATAGCAGAACAAAATTTTGGTCGAGTGCCAATAAGAATTGAAACAAACTAAGTCTACTTTGAGGTGGGCTTATTTCTTATTTTTTGCAAAAAAATTCTTTTAAAAAATAGTTAGGTTTAAGAAGCTTATTTTACAAAGGAAAATGAAGATAATGCTCCTAAAAATAACTATAACAACTTCCATTTAAGGTTTGTTAAAAATATTTTTTTGTGGTAAAATGTATAAGAATGTATGTCATTCAGATAAACAAATAAATTGAGGTAAAAACATGGAAATTATGGCAATTGTTATAGTTGTTTTTGCCGTCATCATTGGTTTAGTCATTGGATATGTCAGCATCTCAGTCAAGATGAAATCATCACAAGAGGCTGCAGAGTTGATGCTTTTAAATGCTGAACAAGAAGCAACTAATTTACGAGGACAAGCTGAGCGCGAAGCGGATTTATTACTAAATGAAGCCAAGAGCGAAAGCAAATCCCTTAAAAAAGAAGCACTATTGGAGGCTAAAGAAGAAGCCAGAAAATACCGCGAAGAAGTGGACGCTGAATTTAAGTCGGAGCGTCAGGAACTCAAGCAAATCGAAAGTCGTTTGACGGAGAGAGCTACGAGCCTTGACCGTAAAGACGATAATTTGACGAACAAAGAAAAAACACTTGAACAAAAAGAACAAAGTATTTCTGATAGAGCAAAAAACCTTGATGCACGTGAAGAGCAACTAGAGGAAATTGAAAAGCAAAAGCAAGCTGAACTAGAGCGTGTCGGAAGTCTTACACAGTCAGAGGCAAAAGATATTATCTTAGCCCAGACAGAAGAAAACTTGACCAAGGAAATTGCTAGCCGCATTCGTGAGGCTGAGCAAGAAGTCAAAGAACGTTCAGATAAACTTGCTAAGGACATCTTGTCCCAAGCGATGCAGAGAATTGCTGGTGAGTATGTAGCTGAGTCTACCAACTCGACAGTTCATCTGCCTGATGATACCATGAAAGGTCGCATCATTGGTCGTGAAGGCCGTAATATTCGAACCTTTGAAAGTTTGACAGGGGTTGATGTTATCATTGATGATACTCCAGAAGTGGTAACCTTGTCAGGTTTTGATCCTATCCGCCGTGAGATTGCCCGTATGACGATGGAAACCTTGCTCAAGGATGGACGTATTCACCCAGCTCGTATCGAAGAGTTGGTTGAGAAAAACCGTCAAGAAATTGATAACCGTATTCGTGAATATGGTGAAGCTGCAGCCTACGAAATTGGGGCGCCGAACCTTCACCCTGACTTGATGAAGATTATGGGTCGCCTGCAGTTCCGTACGTCATACGGACAAAATGTCTTGCGTCACTCAATCGAAGTGGCTAAGTTAGCTGGTATCATGGCTAGCGAACTTGGTGAAAATGCAGCTCTTGCCCGCCGTGCAGGATTCCTTCACGATATTGGTAAAGCCATTGACCGTGAGGTAGAAGGTAGCCACGTTGAGATTGGTACTGAATTAGCTCGCAAGTACAAAGAGCATCCAGTTGTGATTAACACGATTGCTAGTCACCACGGAGATGTAGAGCCTGAAAGTGTGATTGCAGTTCTCGTTGCTGCAGCGGACGCCTTGAGCGCAGCCCGTCCAGGAGCTCGTAGCGAATCACTTGAAAGCTACATCAAACGTCTCCATGATTTAGAAGAAATCGCTAATAGCTTTGAAGGAGTTCAAAATAGCTTTGCCCTTCAAGCAGGTCGTGAAATCCGAATCATGGTAAATCCAGGTCAAATCAAGGACGACAAGGTCACAATCTTAGCTCATAAAGTTCGTGAGAAAATCGAAAGCAATCTCGATTACCCAGGAAATATCAAGGTAACCGTGATTCGTGAACTTCGTGCAGTTGATTATGCAAAATAAATAAGAAAGAGCAGTTGAAAAATTACTGCTTTTTTGTTACACTAGATAGAAAGATTGTAGTAAGCAGAAATGCCTTCACAAAGAGAATTCTGAATGAATTTCCAAAGCATTTCACAAACTATCCAAAGGAGACATCATGGCAGACCGTGGCTTACTAATCGTTTTTTCAGGTCCTTCAGGAGTTGGAAAAGGAACGGTTAGACGAGAAATTTTTGAGAGTTCTGAAAACCAATTCCAATATTCTGTATCTATGACAACACGGGCTCAACGTCCAGGTGAAGTAGACGGAGTTGACTATTTCTTCCGTACGCGTGAAGAATTTGAAGAATTGATCCGTCAAGGACAGATGTTAGAGTATGCAGAGTATGTAGGCAACTACTACGGAACTCCTCTGACCTATGTCAATGAAACCCTTGATAAGGGGATTGACGTCTTCCTTGAAATTGAAGTGCAGGGAGCTCTTCAGGTCAAGAAAAAAGTTCCAGATGCAGTCTTTATCTTTTTGACACCACCAGATTTGGAAGAATTGCAAGATCGTCTCGTAGGTCGTGGTACAGATAGCGCAGAAGTGATCGCCCAACGTATCGAGAAAGCTAAAGAAGAAATTGCTTTGATGCGTGAGTATGACTATGCTATTGTCAATGATCATGTTCCTCTTGCCGCAGAACGTGTCAAACGTGTGATTGAAGCAGAACATTTCCGCGTCGATCGTGTCATCGGTCACTACCAGGATATGCTACCAAAGTCTCCAACTATTCGATAAACTATAGAAAACAGGTACAAACAAATGATGCTTAAACCCTCTATTGATACCTTGCTTGACAAGGTACCATCAAAATATTCACTCGTAATCTTGGAAGCAAAACGTGCTCACGAATTAGAAGCTGGAGCAACTCCAACACAAGAATTCAAATCTGAAAAATCTACACTTCGTGCCTTGGAAGAAATTGAATCAGGGAATGTAACCATCCACCCAGATCCAGAAGGAAAACGCGAAGCTGTTCGTCGTCGTATCGAAGAAGAAAGACGATTGAGAGAAGAAGAAGAAAAGAAAATCAAAGAGCAAATCGCGAAAGAAAAAGAAGAAGGTGAAAAAATTTAAGGTTGGGGGGACTCAATCTTATTTTTTCTATTGCAAGAATACTCAATCAATTGAAACGATTTAAGAAGAGAAGGAGGTGAGGATATGGCTATTGCTATTGCAAAAATCATTGTGGATGTTCCCTTGATGCAGACGGACCAACCATACAGTTATAAGGTCCCTGAGGAATTTGTAGACATGCTGGAAGTTGGTATGCGGGTTCATGTGCCTTTTGGGAAGGCCAATCGCTTGATTCAGGGAATTGTTCTTGGAATGGAACAAGAATCTGATGTAGATGTGGCAGATGAGGACTTGAAAGAAATTGCTGAGGTGCTGGACTTTTCTCCTGTCTTAACGGAGGAACAACTCTGGCTGGCCGAAGAACTACGTAAGTCAGTTTTTTCATACAAGATTTCTATTCTAAAAGCTATGCTTCCAGGATTTTTGAATTCTAGCTATGATAAAATCCTCTATCCTCTGGAAGGCTTGAGTCAGGAGGACAAGGAGCGTTTATTCGGTTCGCAAGAGTCCTTAGCATTTTCATCTCTAGACTTAGAAAAGCAGGCCGAGATGATGCGATTGACTCGCAAAGGACTTTTGAAGTTAGAGTATCAGGCTATAGACCAGAAGAAGGTCAAAACACAGTCTTGGATTCAAGTGAATCTTGACAAATTAGAAAAGCTAGAAATCTCAAACCGTGCCAAGAAGAAATTGGAACTGCGAGATTATTTAGTAGCACATCCAGAAAGTACTCCTTTGGCTACTTTGTTAGAACATTACTCACGGGAACAAGTTAACTTCTTTGTGGAACAGGGTGCTTTGACGATTCTTCAAAAAGAAGTTCAACGTTCAGCTGCCTACTTTGAAGGAATCGAGTCAAATCAAGCCTTAGAGTTAAACCCAGAGCAAAAACAAGCCTGTGAGGCGGTTGTTGGAGCGATTGGAAAGAAACATCCTCCATTTCTTCTTCAAGGAATTACAGGAAGTGGGAAAACTGAGGTTTACTTGCAGATTATCCAAGGTGCCTTGGATATGGGAAAAACAGCGATTGTTCTAGTTCCAGAGATCTCTCTGACACCTCAAATGACAGAGCGCTTTATTGCTCGGTTTGGTGAGCAAGTTGCCATTCTCCACTCAGGCTTGTCCAACGGTGAAAAGTATGATGAGTGGCGCAAGGTGGAGCGTGGAGATGCTCAGGTAGTTGTTGGGGCCAGGTCTGCTATTTTTGCACCTTTGAAAAATCTAGGTGTTATCATTATCGATGAAGAGCACGAGGCTAGCTACAAGCAAGACAGCAATCCTCGTTATCATGCTAGAGATGTGGCTCTTTTACGTGCCAAGTACAATCAAGCTGCCCTAGTCCTTGGTTCTGCAACACCGAGTCTAGAAAGTCGTGCGCGTGCTGGTAAGGGTGTTTATCAACATCTACGTTTGACTCAACGGGCCAATCCTTTAGCAAGTATTCCTGAGGTTCAACTCATTGACTTCCGTGATTACATCGGGCAGAATGAAACATCAAACTTTACACCACCACTGATTGAGGCCATTCAAGATCGACTGGATAAAAAAGAGCAGGTTGTTCTCATGCTCAATCGTCGTGGTTATTCTAGCTTTGTCATGTGCCGAGAATGTGGGATCGTGGATACTTGTCCCAACTGCGATATTTCCTTGACGCTACACATGGATACTAAAACCATGAACTGCCATTATTGTGGATTTTCTAAGGAAATTCCTCATGTCTGTCCAAACTGTCAGAGTCGTAGCATTCGCTATTATGGAACAGGGACTCAAAAGGCCTATGATGAGCTAGCGGAACTCTTTCCAGAGGTACGTATTCTACGCATGGATGTGGATACAACTCGTAAAAAGGGTAGTCACCAAGCTTTACTTGAGCAGTTTGGCAAAGGGGAGGCAGATATCCTGTTGGGAACCCAGATGATTGCCAAGGGTTTGGATTTTCCTAATGTAACCTTGGTTGGTGTTCTCAATGCAGATACAGCCTTGAATCTGCCTGATTTTCGTTCTTCTGAGAGAACCTTCCAACTCTTGACCCAGGTGGCAGGTCGCGCCGGTCGTGCTGAAAAGGCAGGTCAGGTCTTGATTCAGTCCTATAATCCACAACACTATGCCATTCGATTCGCCAAGGATCAGGATTACGAAGGTTTTTATGCCTATGAAATGGGCATCAGACGTCAGTTGGGTTATCCACCTTATTA
Source organism: Streptococcus infantis (assembly GCF_047463315.1). Lineage (GTDB taxonomy): Bacteria > Bacillota > Bacilli > Lactobacillales > Streptococcaceae > Streptococcus > Streptococcus infantis_AB. The sequence goes on from NZ_JASHEB010000007.1 coordinate 53,015, forward strand.
TTTCACTATTGGAATCACCTTATCTCATAAAAAAGAAGAAGAGGTTCTTAGACGTGCTTATCAAGTCATGGATATTTTGCGGTCAGGTTTATCGGATGCTTGTATCATCCTTGGACCAACACCAAAACCTATCGCTCGCACTCATAACCTCTATCATTACCAAATTTTGATTAAATATCGTTTAGAAGATGAGTTGGCCTCGACCCTTAATCAGGTTTTGGCTCTAACTCAAGAACGTGAAAATAGCGAACTTCGTCTCAGTATTGACCACGAACCGCAACAATTTTTATAGAAGGAGAGAAGATGACAAAACTAATCTTTATGGGAACGCCCGAGTTTTCGGCAACCGTTTTGAAGGGGCTTTTGTCAGATGACCGCTACGAGATTGTAGCTGTTGTAACTCAGCCAGATCGTGCTGTCGGACGTAAAAAAGTCATCCAAGAAACCCCAGTAAAACAAGCAGCTAAAGAAGCAGGGCTTCCTATCTACCAACCAGAAAAATTATCAGGTAGTCCAGAAATGGAAGCTATCATGAACTTGGGTGCTGATGGAATTGTGACTGCAGCTTTTGGACAATTTCTCCCAAGTAAACTCCTTGATAGCATGGATTTTGCGGTCAACGTTCATGCTTCGCTTCTTCCAAAACACCGTGGTGGTGCTCCTATTCATTATGCCTTGATTCAGGGTGATGAAGAGGCAGGAGTAACCATTATGGAAATGGTCAAGGAAATGGATGCAGGAGACATGATTTCTCGTCGTAGCATTCCCATTACCGATGAGGACAATGTTGGAACATTGTTTGAAAAATTGGCCATTGTCGGCCGTGATTTGCTTTTGGATACTCTACCAGCTTATATAGCTGGTGAAATTCAGCCAGAACCACAAAATCCAAGTCAGGTTACATTCTCACCAAATATCAAACCTGAGGAAGAAAAGTTGGATTGGAACAAGACCAACCGTCAACTCTTTAACCAAATCCGTGGGATGAATCCATGGCCTGTTGCTCATACTTTCCTCAAGGGAGATCGTTTTAAGATTTATGAAGCCCTGCCAGTAGAAGGTCAAGGAAATCCGGGTGAAATTCTCTCCATCGGTAAGAAGGAGTTGATCGTTGCAACAGCAGAAGGAGCTCTATCTCTCAAACAGGTTCAACCAGCAGGAAAACCTAAGATGGACATTGCTTCCTTCCTTAACGGTGTGGGACGAACTTTAGCAGTAGGAGAACGATTTGGTGACTAAAGTAGAAACGGCTAGAAGTGTAGCCTTGAATGTACTTGAGGACGTTCTTGTCAATCAAGCATACTCCAATATCGCCTTAAATAAACACCTTAAGGGAAGTCAACTGTCAGTAGCAGATAAGGGGTTGGTGACAGAACTTGTTTATGGAACCGTAGCTCGTAAACTAACTTTAGAATGGTATTTGTCTCACTTTATTGAGGATAGAGACAAGCTAGACAGCTGGCTCTATGTTTTGCTTCTCATGAGCGTCTATCAACTCCAATACTTGGATAAGCTTCCTGATCATGCAGTGGTCAATGAAGCGGTAGAAATTGCAAAACTTCGTAAAAAGGGTAGCGAAAAACTAGTCAATGCTGTTTTGCGCCGTATTTTGCGTGAGGGTTTGCCTGATATTGACAGTATCAAGCGTAAGAACAAGCGTGATTCTATCGCCTACTCTTTGCCAGTTTGGTTGATTTCTAAGCTCAAGGAAGAGTATGGCGAAGAGCGAGCGCAAGCGATTTTTGAAAGTCTTTTACAACGTAACAAAGCCAGTATCCGTGTGACAGATTTGAGTCGCAAAGAGGAAATTAAAACTTTACTTGATGCCAGTGATTCGATTCTGTCAGCTGCTGGTTTGGTCAAGGAGCAAGGGCATTTTGCTAGTCATGATTTGTTTACTGAAGGGGCTATTACTATTCAGGATGAGTCTAGTCAGTTGGTTGCGCCAACACTAGATTTACAAGGAGATGAGCAGGTTTTAGATGCTTGTGCAGCTCCTGGCGGAAAGACAGCCCATATGGCGTCTTATCTAATGACAGGTCAGGTAACGGCTCTGGATCTCTACGACCATAAACTCACTTTGATTCAAGAGAATGCCCAGCGTTTAGGTGTAGAGGACCGTGTTCAAACGCAAAAACTGGACGCTCGAAAAGTGCATGAGTTTTTTGGCAAGGATCAATTTGATAAGATTTTAGTCGATGCCCCGTGCTCAGGGATAGGACTTTTACGTCGAAAACCAGATATCAAATACAACAAAGACACTGCTGATTTCACGTCATTACAGGAAATTCAGTTGGAAATATTAGGTAGTGTTTGTCAAACGCTACGTAAAGGTGGTATAATAACTTATAGTACCTGCACTATTGTCTCTGAAGAGAACTTTCAAGTTGTTCAAGCGTTTTTAGAAAGTCATCCAGAGTTCGAGCAGGTTAAACTAGAACACGAATGCAAGGATATCCTGAAAGATGGCTGCATCCTCATTACTCCAGAGTTGTATGGGAGTGATGGATTCTTTATCAGCCAATTTCGCAAGATATCCGATTAGGAAGGAACTGACACAATGGAGATTTCATTATTAACAGATGTTGGTCAGAAACGTACAAATAATCAAGACTATGTTAATCACTTTGTCAACCGTGCCGGTCACACAATGATTATCTTGGCTGACGGGATGGGAGGACACCGAGCTGGTAATATTGCTAGTGAGATGGCAGTAACAGATTTGGGTGTAGCCTGGGTTGATACTCACATCGATACCGTGAATGAAGTTCGTGAATGGTTTGCTGAACATCTAGAGATTGAAAATCAAAAGATTTACCAATTAGGTCGAGATGAAGCATATAAGGGGATGGGTACTACTCTAGAAGCCCTTGCAATCATTGATAATCAAGCTATCTATGCTCATATTGGCGATTCCCGTATCGGATTGGTTCGTGGTGAAGAATACCATCAATTAACGAGTGACCATTCTTTGGTGAATGAATTGCTCAAGGCAGGTCAATTAACACCTGAAGAAGCTGAAGCACATCCACAAAAGAATATCATCACCCAGTCTATCGGACAAAAAGATGAAATTCAACCTGATTTAGGAATTGTAAGCTTGGAACCAGGGGACTATATCGTTATGAACAGTGATGGTCTCACGAATATGATTTCAGGAAGTGAAATCTATGACATCGTGACAAGTGATATTTCACTTGAAGACAAGGCGGCAACCTTAGTACGTTTTGCAAACAATGCCGGAGGGCTTGATAACATTACTGTTGCCTTGATTGCGATTGAGGAGGAATCAGAATGATCCAGATCGGCAAGATATTTGCCGGACGATATCGGATTATCAAACAAATTGGCCGCGGAGGGATGGCAGATGTCTACCTGGCCAAAGATTTGATTCTGGATGGGGAAGAAGTTGCTGTAAAGGTTCTGAGAACCAACTATCAGACAGATCCTATCGCTGTTGCACGTTTTCAGCGTGAAGCGCGTGCGATGGCAGACTTAGATCATCCTCATATCGTTCGAATTACGGATATCGGTGAAGAAGACGGTCAGCAGTACCTAGCTATGGAATATGTAGCGGGTCTTGACCTCAAACGCTATATCAAAGAACACTATCCTCTCTCTAACGAGGAAGCTGTTCGTATCATGGGGCAGATTCTCTTAGCTATGCGTTTGGCACATGCAAAGGGAATTGTTCACCGTGATTTGAAACCTCAAAATATTCTCTTGACTCCTGATGGCACTGCAAAAGTTACAGACTTTGGGATTGCGGTGGCCTTTGCAGAAACAAGTTTGACACAGACCAACTCTATGTTAGGTTCTGTTCACTATCTATCACCTGAACAGGCGCGTGGTTCAAAGGCGACCATACAGAGTGATATTTATGCCATGGGGATTATTTTCTTTGAAATGTTGACAGGTCATATTCCTTATGATGGCGATAGTGCTGTTACCATTGCACTTCAGCATTTCCAAAAACCACTTCCTTCTGTCATTGCAGAAAACCCATCAGTGCCACAATCCTTGGAAAACGTGGTTATAAAAGCGACAGCTAAAAAGTTAACAGACCGTTACCAAACTGTCTCAGAGATGTATGTTGATTTATTGAGCAGTCTTTCTTATAACCGTCGCAATGAACCAAAGCTAGTATTTGAAGACACAAGTAAAGTTGATACAAAAACTTTACCGAAAATCTCACAGTCTACTTTAACAGGGATTCCTAAAGTGCAACCGAAGGAAGAGAGTCATCAGAGCCAAAAGCCGACCCAAAAGGCAACTAATAAAGAAACCGTTGCAAAACCAGTCAAGAAACGTCGTTTCAAAGCAAGATATTTTGTGCTTTTAGCTAGTTTTATACTTGTTATGGCTTCTCTATTTTGGATTGTATCGAAAACACCAGCAACTGTGGAAATTCCAAAAGTTGCAGGACAAACTGTAGCAGAAGCCAAGGAAAATCTTAAAAAAGCTAATTTTGAAATTGGCGAGGAAAAGACTGAAGCTAGTGATACTGTCGAAGAAGGTCGAGTTATCCGAACAGATCCAGATGCTGGCTCGGCACGAAAAGAAGGAACAAAAGTTAATCTTATTATCTCTTCAGGTCAGCAATCGTTTAAGATTGGAAATTATATTGGACGTAAATCTACGGACGTCATTGCAGAATTGAAAGGTAAAAAAGTTCCTGAAAATCTCATCAAGATTGTAGAAGAGGAATCAAGTGAAACAGAGGCGGGCCTTGTTATGAGACAGAGTCTGCCAGAAGGAACCACTTATGATCTTAGTAAGGCGACAGAGATTACCTTGACAGTAGCCAAGAAGGTAACTAGCGTTCCTATGCCAAGTTACATTGGATCAAGTCTTGAATTTACCAAGAATAACTTAATTCAGATAGTAGGTGTAAAAGAGGCTAATATTGAAGTGGTAGAGGTCTCTACAGCACCAGAGGGAACTGCTGAGGAAACTGTAGTCAGTCAAAGTCCAAAACCAGGTGAAGGTGTGGATCTGAATACTACTCGTATCAAGATTTCTATCTATAAACCGAAAATAACAACAACAAATCCTACAGTAAGCAATCCTAGTCGTGCAGAAACATCTCCACAGATTAGAGAACCACAGGCTAATCAAAACACTACAACGTCAGATTTGCATTGAGGGGGATAACTAGTCAATCTTTGTCGCAGTTTTTGTGACAAAGATTTTTTTTCCTTCAAATTTATGATAAAATAGTAAGGAGTTTAAAAAGGAGGGGAACATGGACGAATCAAAAAAACTGAATGCAGTCATTGATGTCATTATGTTAGCAGGAACAATTCTGCTTCGCAATGGATCAGAAATCTATCGTGTCGAAGACACCATGATTCGAATCGCTCATTCACAAGGCATCATGGATTGTAATGTTTTGGCCATGCCTGCAGCTATTTTTTTCTCCATTGAAAATACAAATATCTCTCGAATGAAACGAGTAACCTCCTCTGCTTATAATATTGAGAAGGTTTGTGATGTTAATCAGATTTCACGGCAGCTTGTATCAGGGCAGCTTGATTTGGAGACAGCCTTTATTCAACTCAAGCAATTAAATGCTAAGGCATCTCCCTACACCAATGTTCAGCTAACTGCTGCAGCGACCCTTAGTGCTCCCTTCTTCTCGATCATGTTCGGTGGGAATGCCTACGATGCCATTGGTGCAGGAGTAGCAACCATATTTGCTTTCACCTGTTCTCTTTACGTAGAAAAATTTATTCGTATTCCCTTTATGACAGCTTTTGCAGGTGCTCTTGTTTTTGGCTTGATTGCGCAATTTTGGGCGCGCTATTCTGGATTGCCTTCTACAGCTGATTTGGTCATTGCAGGTGCGGTTATGCCCTTTGTACCTGGAATTGCCCTGACTAATGCCGTTAGAGATATTATGACCAATCACATTAACTCTGGTATGAGCAAGATGTTTGAATCTTTGCTGGTTACCCTTGCCTTAGGGGCAGGCACCTCTGTCGCCCTCGTACTCATGAACTAATATGACTCTAACAACATTTTTATTGCAGGCTCTAGCTAGTCTGCTAGCAATTATCACTTTTTTAATCGTTTTAAATGTCCAGCGTTCCATGCTTATCCCTGGTGGAGTTTTGGGAATGTCAATCTGGCTCCTCTATCTAATACTCAAGGAGCCAACTAATGTCATTTTGGCAACCTTTATTGCTGCGGTGATTGGTTCTTGTGTTAGCCAGATTATGAGTATTCTCTACAAAACTCCAGCAGTGGTTTTTGCCCTAGCTATTCTGGCACCACTAGTGCCAGGTTATCTGTCCTATCGAACCACTTCCTTCTTCGTTACAGGTGACTACGGCCATGCCATTTCTAGTGCCATGTTAGTCATGATGTTGGCCCTTGTTATTTCAATAGGAATGGCAAGTGGGACAGTCATACTCAAGTTGTATTACTATCTCAAAAAGAATCGAGCTAGCTAAGACTCGATTTTTTCGTTGGTAGAGTGGCTGAAAGAACATGGATAGGAAGATGGAAATGAACTTGATTTGGGGAATCAAGTCTTTTTTCGCTCATTTGACCTCAATTATGATAAAATAGAGGTGGACGAATTTTTACAATGAATGATAAAAATAGAGGTAAATATGACAATCGGTATTGATAAGATTGGTTTTGCGACCAGTCAATACGTTTTGAAATTACAAGATTTAGCAGAAACCCGAGGAATTGATCCTGAAAAATTGAGTAAAGGACTCCTTTTAAAAGAATTGAGTATCGCTCCTTTAACAGAGGATATTGTTACCTTGGCTGCTAGTGCAGGGAATTCTATCCTGACTGAAGAAGAGAAGCAAGAGATTGATATGGTTATCGTAGCGACAGAGTCTGGGATTGACCAGAGTAAAGCTGCAGCTGTCTTTGTACACGGTTTGCTTGGAATTCAACCTTTTGCTCGTAGTTTTGAAATCAAGGAAGCTTGCTATGGTGCAACTGCGGCTCTTCACTATGCTAAGTTACATGTAGAAAATTCTCCTAAATCAAAGGTTCTGGTGCTTGCTAGTGATATTGCAAGATATGGTGTCGAAACTCCTGGAGAACCAACTCAAGGTGCAGGATGTGTTGCTATGTTAATTAGCCAAAATCCACGTGTGATGATTTTCAACAATGATAATGTTGCACAAACTCGTGATATCATGGATTTTTGGCGTCCAAACTATTCGACAACACCATTTGTAAATGGGGTTTACTCAACGCAACAATATCTTGATAGTTTAAAAACGACTTGGGAAGAGTATCAAAAGCGTTATGACTGTAATTTGAACGATTTTGAGGCTGTATGTTTCCACTTACCTTATCCGAAGCTAGCTCTCAAGGGTTTGAAGAAAATTCTCGACAAATCCTTGCCTCAAGAGAAGAAGGACTTGCTTCAAAAGCACTTTGATGAATCTATTATTTATAGCCAAAAAGTTGGGAATATTTATACAGGTTCACTCTTCTTAGGTCTCTTGTCTCTTCTTGAAAATTCTGATAGTCTTAAAGCAGGAGACAAGATTGCTCTCTATAGCTACGGAAGTGGTGCTGTATCTGAGTTCTTCAGTGTGGAATTGGTTGAAGGCTATGAAAAGCAATTGCAGAAAGGTCGTTTAGATTTGCTAGACCAACGCCAGTCTGTGAGTGTCGCTGATTATGAACGAATCTTCTTTGAGGAAGCAAACTTGGATGAGTCAGGTTCTGCAACCATGTCTGGCTATGAGGGACAGGACTATGCTCTGGTTGAGATTGTAGAACACCAACGTCGCTACAGCAAGGTTGAAAAATAATGAAAAAAAATTGGAATGGATTTGCTAAAAAATCAATTCAAGAGCGCCTTGAGTTCGTTAAGTCTCAGGCGCTTACTTCTATGGAAGCCCAAGAAAGTCTTGAGCAAAATGAAAATCTTAGTATAGCAGTTGCGAACCAACTGAGTGAAAATGTAGTGGGGACCTTCTCACTACCCTACTCAGTAGTGCCAGAAGTACTGGTAAACGGTCAAGAGTACACAGTTCCTTATGTGACCGAAGAGCCATCTGTTGTTGCTGCAGCTAGTTTTGCTAGTAAGATTATCAAACGTGCGGGTGGTTTTACTGCTCAGGTTCATCAACGCCAAATGATTGGTCAGGTAGCTCTTTATCAGGTTCCAGATAGGGATAAAGCATGTCAGGCTATTTTGAGTCAGAAAGCAGAGCTACTCGAACAAGCAAACCAAGCCTATCCATCTATTGTCAAACGTGGTGGTGGAGCCAGAGAGCTAACAGTTGAGAAAATTTCTGGTGAGGCTGACTTTTTAGTGGTTTATCTTCATGTGGATACTCAGGAAGCCATGGGAGCTAATATGCTCAATACCATGCTTGAAGCTTTAAAACCTAGCTTAGAGGCTTTAAGTCAAGGGCAAAGTTTAATGGGCATTCTATCCAACTATGCCACGGATTCTCTAGTAACTGCAACTTGTCGGATTGCCTTTCGTTATTTGAGTCGCCAGAAGGATGAAGCGCGTGAACTAGCTGAAAAAATGGTTTTAGCCAGCCAGTTTGCTCAAGCAGATCCTTATCGAGCAGCAACCCATAACAAAGGTATCTTCAACGGAATCGATGCTCTCTTGATTGCAACAGGAAATGATTGGCGTGCCATCGAAGCAGGAGCGCATGCCTATGCGAGTCATGATGGTGCTTATCGAGGTCTCAGTCGTTGGACGATGGATTTGGAAACAGAAGAGCTAATAGGAGAGCTGACTATGCCGATGCCAGTTGCTACCAAGGGTGGATCAATTGGTCTTAATCCTCGTGTAGTTCTCAGCCATGAGTTGCTAGGTCATCCATCAGCTAAGGAATTGGCTCAAATTATCGTGTCAATTGGTCTTGCACAAAACTTTGCAGCTCTTAAAGCTCTTGTCAGCACAGGAATTCAGCATGGACACATGAAACTTCAAGCGAAGTCACTAGCCCTCCTAGCAGGAGCCACAGAGGCTGAAGTGCCTAAGTTGGTAGAAAGCTTGATTGCTGAAAAAACCTTTAACTTAGAAAAAGCCCAAATACTCTTGAAAAAATTTAGATCATAAGAAAAAACTCAGACAAATTCAGTCTGAGTTTTTTCTTATGCTTAAATACTTTTACCTGGTAAGAGACTAACTGGCAAGAAATAACCAGTGGTAGCAACCTCTTTGCCTTCAATTTTTTGCAGTAGCAAATCAACTGTCAGGCGAGCAATTTCTTCCATAGGTTGTTTAATGGTAGTGAGGTGAGGGTAGAAATTCTCAATGAAATAAGTCCCATCATAGCCGATCACCTTTAGCTGGTCAGGCACAGAGATTCCAAGCTCCTGAGCAATCTTAATAACCAAAATAGCAGTCAAATCATCAGAGGCGAAAATCGCATCTGGTTTTTGTTTGGTCAGGATATTTTTAATTTCCATTTCCTTACGAAGGGGTGAAAAATCACTGGAAACATTGATAATAGGAGCCTTTGGCAAGATTGAAGCAAAACCAGCATGACGAAGTCCAGTTGGTGAATTGGAGTTGTCATTTCCTGTAATCATGATAATAGATTTGGCTCCAGTTTTAGCCAGAGTCTGAGCGGCTAGGACACCACCAGCATAGTTGTCAGAAGAAACGACAGGTATGTCTGGTGATAGGTTACGGTCAAATGAAATGATCGGAGCGGTTACGCGATTGTAATCCTCAATCCCAAGGTTATGACTTCCCGAAATGATGCCGTCCACCTGGTTGGCTTCTAGCATTTCGATGTATTCGCGTTCTTTTTCCGAATCGTGTTCACTATTACAGATGATGGTCTTGTAACCTTTTTTGAAGAGTTCGTGTTCCAATTTATCAATCAATTCAGCATAGAAAACATGGCTGATTTTTGGGAAAATCAAACCGATTAACTTGGCTGATTTTCCTTGAAGACTTCGAGCTAAGTTATTGGGTTTATAGCCCAGCTCACGCATAGCATCATTAACCTTTTGAATGGTTTTTTCTGAAAGATAACCCTTTTTATTGATGACACGTGAAACAGTAGTAGGGCTGACGCCAGCTAATTTTGCGACATCAGTTAGTTTTGCGACCATATTCTAATTCGTAGTATGTTCCAGTTGGGTTTCCAGATTTAATGAGAATTCCATTTTGATCTGCATGCGGGAATACACGACCAGAAAATACTTTTTCTCCTTTATTAATGAAAATTTCAAAGACTGAATTATCGATGAAGATATTTACAGTAGTAGCTTGCTTGTCAATAGGACATGAGCGAGTAGTTCCAAATTCTTGAGCGTATTGCTCACCTGCTTGACTGCGGTCGACGGTTACTTGACCATTGACAAGGTCAAAATTGATAGAGAGTCCCTTGCCGTCTTTATCAGCAAGAAGGATGATTTCACTTTGACTATTAGCCTCTAAGTTCAGTTCAAGTTCGTAGGTGTTCTTAGTTTCAGAACGATTTGAAAATTCCTCTTCTGAAGCTCGGAGGTCCTGGATAGCAGCTACAGGATACTGATAGAGTTTGCCATCTTTAATGGTAAGTTCTTTGACTAATGAAAAAGTTCCTTGGTGGTCAAAACGGTCAGATGGGTAAGAAACATCTGGTAAACCAAGCCAACTTACTGTTAAGGCACGTCCATCAGGAGCATTGAAGGCCTGAGTGGCATATGCTTCGAAACCATAGTCTAGATTGTGTAGTTCAGACACATCTACCATACGTGCATTTTCAGGATCGAAGGAAGCACCAATTTTATACATATTTGGATAGATATTGTCATAGTCAAGAACTTTTTTATCCAAACCTTGTGGACAGTAGAGAAGGACAGGTTGTTCTCCGACAAAGACAAGATTTGGGCACTCCATCATATAGGCAGTACGGTCATTGTTGAAGTCCAAATCACCAATTTCTTTCCAGTTTGTATAATCATTATCGACAGCTTTGTAGAGACGGACAAATCCTTTTTTCTCCAAGTCTTGTCCACCAACGATTGCGTAATATTGTCCTTTAAAGTTAAAAATCTGTGGATCGCGGAAGTGGTCAGTAGAGTCTGCTGGCTGGTCAATCAAGATCTTGTCAATCTTTGTAATCTTTCCATCCTTATCCATCAAAGCACCAATTTGGTAAGGGTGACGGATCCAGTTTTCATCACGGACATTTCCTGTATAAAATAGGAACAAGTTATCGCCAAACTGCATAGCAGATCCAGAGTAAGCACCGTGGCTATCCAGAGGAGTATCAGGTAATATTTTTACACCTGTTTCAGTAAAGTGAACCAAGTCGTCGCTTTCAAGCTGAACCCAAGATTTCAAACCGTGAGCTGCACCAAAGGGGAAATTTTGGTAAAAAACAACCCATTTGCCATCAAAATAAGAAAAGCCATTTGGATCATTAAGGAGTCCTTCTTTTGGCTCAATGTGATAGTTGACGTGCCATGGGGATTGTGCCATCTTTTCTTGGATTTCTTTTCTTTCTTCTTGTGTCCAATCTTCATAGCGTCTATAACGACGCTCGGTAGTCCATTCCATTTATATTCCCTCCATAAATTCTACTATCTTTATAGTAAACGTTTCCTTATAAAAAAGCAAGTCTTTTATCATAAAATTAAGAAAAAAATGTCAAACGATTGACAGATAATTAGGAACCCGTTTTTATGAAAATTAATGAAAATATGAAAGTTTTTGAAAAAATACACATAAAAACACGTAGGAGCAGGCACTTTTTAGAGAGATTTATTAAGAAAGTAGCAAAAACTATCAAAAATTTTAACAATCAAAAAACTTTTTCTGCAAAACGCTTGACATATTTTTGAAAGATGATAAAATAATACTCGTAGGGCGAGTAAAATCGCTTTCAAATAAGAACAAAATTTTTTATAAGGAGATTTTTGCAAATGACGAATACAGAAATTGCAAAAAAAGTCATCGAAGCCTTAGGTGGACGTGAGAACGTTAACAGTGTTGCGCACTGTGCGACTCGCCTTCGCGTTATGGTTAAAGATGAAGCGAAAATTAACAAAGATGCTATCGAGAGCTTGGAAAAAGTTCAAGGTGCTTTCTTTAACTCAGGTCAATACCAAATCATCTTTGGTACTGGTACAGTAAACAAGATGTACGATGAAGTCGTAGCCCTTGGTTTGCCAACTTCAACAAAAGCTGAAATGAAAGCAGAAGCTGCTAAACAAGGAAATTGGTTCCAACGTGCCATCCGTACTTTCGGTGACGTCTTCGTTCCAATCATTCCAGTTATCGTGGCAACTGGTCTCTTCATGGGTGTTCGTGGTCTCTTGACTGCTCTTGGAATGACACTTCCAGAAGATGTGACAACTTATACTCAGATCTTGACAGACACTGCCTTTATTATCTTGCCAGGTTTGGTTGTTTGGTCAACTTTCCGTGTATTCGGTGGTAACCCAGCTGTTGGTATCGTTCTTGGTATGATGCTCGTTTCTGGTTCACTTCCAAATGCCTGGGCTGTTGCGTCTGGTGGTGAAGTAACTGCAATGCAGTTCTTCGGATTTATCCCAGTTGTAGGTTTGCAAGGTTCAGTTCTTCCAGCCTTCATCATCGGGGTTGTCGGAGCTAAGTTTGAAAAAGCAGTTCGTAAGGTTGTTCCAGATGTACTTGACCTCTTGGTAACACCGTTTGTAACACTCCTTGTAATGTCAATCCTTGGATTGTTTGTTATCGGACCAGTCTTCCACGTTGTTGAAAACTACATTCTCATTGGAACAAAAGCTATTCTTAACTTGCCATTCGGACTTGGTGGTTTCTTGATTGGTGGAGTTCACCAATTAATCGTCGTATCAGGTGTTCACCACATCTTCAACTTGCTTGAAGTTCAATTGCTTGCTGCTGACCATGTTAACCCATTCAACGCTATCATTACTGCAGCTATGACTGCTCAAGGTGCTGCGACAGTAGCCGTTGGTGTGAAAACTAAAAATCCTAAACTTAAAACACTTGCTTTCCCAGCTGCTCTTTCTGCCTTCCTAGGTATTACTGAGCCTGCTATCTTCGGGGTTAACTTGCGTTTCCGTAAACCATTCTTCCTTTCATTGATTGCTGGTGCAATCGGTGGTGGATTGGCATCTATCCTTGGACTTGCTGGTACTGGTAATGGTATCACAATCATCCCTGGTACAATGCTTTACATTGGTAACGGACAACTTCTACAATACCTTCTTATGGTAGCTGTATCATTTGCACTTGGTTTCGCTCTTACTTACATGTTTGGTTATGAAGATGAAGTAGAAGAAGCTGCAGGTGCTATTACTGAAGCTGAAACAGATCGTTTGACTGAAGAAGCAGTTACTGGTGCTGTTGTTGCACCGAGCGAAGGTGTTATTCAAACACCAATCGTTGGTGATGTCGTTGCTCTTTCAAATGTGAATGATCCAGTCTTCTCAAGTGGAGCTATGGGGCAAGGTATCGCTGTAAAACCTAGTGAAGATGTTGTCTATGCACCAGCTGATGCTGAAGTGACAATCGTCTTCCCAACAGGGCATGCTTATGGTTTGAGAACAGCTAACGGTGCTGAAATCTTAATTCACGTTGGTATCGATACTGTTTCAATGAACGGTGAAGGCTTCAACCATAAAGTTGCCCAAGGTGACAAGGTTAAAGCTGGAGATGTTCTTGGAACATTTGACTCAGCTAAGATTGCTGCTGCAGGTCTTGATAACACAACAATGGTTATCGTAACAAACACTGCAGACTTTGCTTCAGTAAATCCAGTTGCTTCTGGATCAGTTGCTAAGGGAGATGCAATCATCGAAGTTAAAGCTTAATAAATCAAAAAAACGAACAAATGTCATGTTTGTTCGTTTTTGCTTGAATGGTAAAATTTACAGAGGAAAATCTAAAATATTGAGCAATTTTCAGTCTGGAAATATGCTATAATAAAGAAAATAAATACAAGAGGTTTATCATGACAAAACTATACGGAAGTTTGGAAGCAGGCGGTACAAAATTTGTCTGTGCTGTCGGAGATGAAAACTATAACGTTGTAGAAAAGGTACAATTTCCTACAACAACACCTATTGAAACAATCGATAAAACCATCGAGTTCTTCTCAAAATTCGACAATCTTGCAGGACTTGCCATTGGTTCATTTGGTCCAATCGATATCGATAAAAACTCAAAAACTTACGGATTTATCACAACAACTCCAAAACCTAACTGGGCAAATGTCGACTTGCTTGGTGCTCTTCGTCGCGCTCTAAACGTGCCTATGTATTTCACAACAGACGTAAATAGTTCTGCATACGGTGAAGTGGTTGCTCGTAATAATGCCGGCGGTCGTATCGAAAACTTGGTTTATTACACTATCGGTACAGGTATCGGTGCAGGTGTTATCCAACGTGGCGAGTTTATTGGCGGTGTTGGTCACCCTGAGATGGGTCACTATTATGTGGCTAGACACCCAATGGATATTGAAAAAGAATTTAATGGTGTTTGTCCTTTCCATAATGGATGTTTGGAAGGTTATGCAGCTGGTCCAAGTTTGGAAGCTCGTACAGGTGTTCGTGGGGAAAACATTGAACTCAACAACTCTGTTTGGGATGTTCAAGCCTACTACATTGCTCAAGCCGCAGTGAATGCGACTGTAACTTTCCGTCCAGATGTCATCGTCTTTGGTGGTGGGGTTATGGCTCAACAACATATGCTTGATCGTGTGCGTGAGAAATTCACAGCTCTTCTCAATGGTTATCTACCAGTCCCAGATGTGCGTGACTATATCGTAACACCAGCTGTTGCAGGTAATGGTTCAGCTACACTTGGGAATTTCGTTCTTGCTAAGAGCATTGCAAAATAAGAATATAAAAAACTCCCAACTGAGAAAGTTGGGAGTTTTGCTTTAGTCTTTTTCTATTTTTGTTTCCTGATGGAAAATATTTTGCCAAGTTTCGTGGCGACGCCAGATACTGGTATGAATGGTATCGCCGACTTGATAGCGGATGAGTTTAGTCTTTTGACTGATAGAAGTTAAATGAAGCTCCTTGATAGCAGAGGTTAATTCTTTTTCAGCCTTATAGGCATCCTTGTCCAGTTCTTGTCCGTCCTGGCGGATATAAATGAAGTCTTCTGCAAGTAACTCTTCCAGTTGATTTCCTTGGTCGATTAGTTGCTCTCTCATGAGCAATTTTTTATAGACATTATCTAGAATTTCATCCTCAGGGATTGGTGCTGGTTCGATATGAATGTCTGTATCAAAGACACCAAAGCGTTCTGATAACATGGATTCGACCTGGTCTGCAATTTCGTGACTTTCAAAAACAGAGAGGTCTGGGTTCATCTCAAGTGTGATGTCCAGATAAATATTGCTTCCGTAGGTACGCCCCCGTTGTGATTTGACCTTGCTAATCTTAGGAATTTCCATGATAGCTTTTTGATAATCTTCTAGCAAGTGTTCATCAAAACCATCAGAAAGGCTGAAGGACGACTCGATAAAGATATCATAAGCAGTTTTAAGAATAAAGAAGGTAATGATAATTGCGACCAACTTATCCACGATTGGATAGTTGAAGCTACTAGCCAGGATAGCAATAGAAGTTCCAAGAGATGTCACGGCATCTGACAGATTGTCCTTAGCTGCAGCCTTGAGGGCCTTGGACTTAGACTGCTTACTCAGATGGGTATTGTAGAGATAAACTGCAAACATGATGATAGCAGAGATGACTCCCAGAGTCGCCCCAAGTGGGTCAATGACCGTTTGTTCTCGGCTGAGTATTTTTTGGATGGTATCCCGTAGAACATCAAATCCAACGTAAAACATGATGATGGAAGTGATGAGACTTGCCAAATCCTCTATTTTCCAGTGACCGAAGCGATGATCTCTATCTGCCGGTTGGCGAGCCAAACGAATCCCGATGAGAAGGGCCACGTTTCCAACAATATCTGAAACGTTGTTAAAACCATCTGCCACCAAACTGGATGAATGGAGGAGGTGTCCGGTCGCTAGCTTAGCTGCAGACAAGAATAGATAGGTCAAGATGCTGATAATGGCACCACGCTCAGCTAATTTTAAGTTTGAAACCGATTGATTCATCTAACTCCCCTTCTAGCATTTTAGTATTCTTTCATTATACTGGTTTTCCAAGGAAAATTCAAATGTGGGAAGTAAGTTAAATACACCTCAAAACTTGAAAACTTTTGAATTTCTGATATAATAGAACTACTCAAGGGAGTAGCTGGCGGTTAACCGCGATAGTGTCGTCATTACGAATTATTTCCGGCACTATATTAAACAGCGAGACTTGTTTTTTTAAAAAACAGGTCTCTTTTTTTGTAAAAAGAGGCCAAAAAGGAGGAGACTGTTTTGTCAAAAGAACAAAATAAAGACTTGTTTTACACACAAGCCTCAGAGGAAGTCCTAAAGAACTTGGACTCATCTATCGAAGGTTTATCAACTGCTCAAGCTAAAGAACGCTTAGCGACTTATGGTCGTAATGAGTTGGAAGAGGGAGAGAAACGTAGCCTACTAGCTAAATTCCTTGATCAATTTAAGGATTTGATGATTATCATCTTGCTTGCGGCAGCCGCACTTTCTGTGATTACAGAAGGAATGGACGGTCTAACGGATGCCATTATCATCTTGGCCGTTGTTGTCTTGAATGCTGCCTTTGGGGTTTACCAAGAAGGGCAAGCAGAAGCAGCCATTGAAGCTCTGAAAAATATGTCTAGCCCGATGGCTCGTGTTCGTCGCGATGGTCATGTGATTGAGATTGACTCAAAAGAATTGGTACCTGGAGATATCGTCTTGCTTGAAGCAGGAGATGTAGTGCCTGCCGATATGCGTTTGTTTGAAGCGGCTTCTCTTAAAATCGAAGAAGCAGCTCTTACAGGGGAGTCTGTGCCAGTTGAAAAAGATGTGACAGGAATTGTTGAAGCAGATGCTGGTATCGGGGATCGTGTTAACATGGGTTACCAAAACTCAAACGTAACATACGGTCGTGGGCTTGGTGTCGTGACTAACACTGGTATGTATACTGAAGTTGGTAAGATTGCGGATATGTTAGCCAACGCAGACGAAACAGAAACACCATTGAAGCAAAGCTTGGAACAATTATCTAAGGCCTTGACTTACTTAATCATTGTGATTGCAGTGATTACCTTCTTGGTTGGTGTCTTTGTTCGTGGAGAACATCCATTAGAAGGCTTGATGGTGGCGGTTGCTCTTGCGGTTGCTGCGATTCCAGAAGGTCTCCCTGCCATTGTAACCATCGTTCTATCTTTGGGAACTACAACCCTTGCAAAACGGAATTCAATCGTCCGTAAATTACCAGCGGTTGAAACTCTTGGTTCAACAGAAATCATTGCATCTGATAAGACAGGTACCTTGACTATGAACCAAATGACTGTTGAAAAGGTTTATACCAACGGTCAATTGCAAAGTTCAGCATCTGAAATTGCTACTAACAACAATACACTACGTATCATGAACTTTGCCAATGATACAAAGGTAGACCCATCTGGCAAGTTGATTGGGGACCCAACGGAGACTGCCTTGGTACAGTTTGGTCTGGACCACAACTTTGACGTTCGTGAAGTCTTGAAGGATGAGCCACGTGTAGCTGAATTACCATTTGACTCAGACCGTAAACTCATGTCTACCATTCATAAGGAAGCAGACGGTTCTTACTTTATCGCTGTCAAGGGTGCGCCTGATCAATTGCTCAAGCGCGTGACTCGTATTGAAGTCAATGGGGAAGTTCGTCCAATCACAGAAGAAGATAAAAATGCTATCCTTGCCACCAACAAAGACTTGGCTAAACAAGCCCTCCGTGTCTTGATGATGGCTTATAAGACAAGCCATGAAATTCCAACCTTGGAATCTGAAATTGTTGAATCTGACCTCATCTTCTCTGGTTTGATCGGAATGATTGACCCTGAGCGCCCAGAAGCTGCAGAAGCTGTTCGTGTTGCTAAGGAAGCGGGTATCCGTCCAATCATGATCACAGGTGACCACCAAGATACAGCGGAAGCTATTGCTAAACGTCTTGGAATCATCGATCCCAATGATACCGAAGACCATGTCTTCACTGGTGCTGAGTTGAACGAACTCTCTGATGAAGAATTCCAAAAAGTCTTTAAGCAATACTCTGTATATGCCCGTGTATCACCTGAGCACAAGGTTCGTATCGTGAAAGCATGGCAAAAAGAAGGTAAAGTTGTTGCCATGACAGGTGACGGGGTTAATGACGCGCCATCACTTAAGACGGCTGACATCGGTATCGGTATGGGGATTACTGGTACAGAGGTTTCTAAGGGAGCTTCGGATATGGTCCTTGCCGATGATAACTTTGCAACCATTATCGTAGCGGTTGAAGAAGGACGTAAGGTCTTCTCCAATATCCAAAAATCTATCCAATACCTCTTGTCTGCTAATATGGCTGAAGTCTTCACCATCTTCTTTGCAACTCTCTTTGGTTGGGATGTATTGCAACCAGTGCATCTTCTCTGGATTAACTTGGTAACAGATACTTTACCAGCCATCGCTCTTGGTGTGGAACCAGCTGAGCCAGGCGTTATGACCCACAAACCTCGTGGACGTAAGTCTAACTTCTTTGATGGTGGTGTCTTCGGTGCTATCATGTATCAGGGTGTTTTCCAAACTATTCTCGTTCTTGGTGTCTATGGTTGGGCTATTCTCTTCCCAGAGCATCAAGTTCAAAGTGAAATCCACGCAGATGCCCTTACCATGGCCTTTGCAACTCTTGGTTTGATCCAATTGCTCCATGCCTTTAACGTCAAGTCTGTTTACCAATCAATCTTTACGGTTGGACTCTTCAAGAACAAGACCTTTAACTGGTCAATCCCAGTTGCCTTTGTCCTCTTTGTGGTGACAATTTTGGTTCCTGGATTTAATAATCTCTTCCACGTGTCACATTTGAGCTTGACTCAGTGGATGGCGGTTATTGTAGGTTCACTCATGATTGTAGTCCTTGTTGAGATTGTCAAAGCAGTCCAACGAGCACTTGGAAAAGATAAAAACGCTATTTAAGCATTATGAAAGTCATCTTCGGATGGCTTTTCGTTTGTATATAAAGGTAAACTGCCAAAGATTTTGTGCTATAATCAAGGAGAATGATATCGCATGGAGGAAAGAATCTTGGAAAAGAAAATTGTAAAAGATATCTTGTTTTTGTCGCAGGTATCCCAGCCTGCTAGTCAGGAAGATTTACCCCTAGCAAAGGATTTGCAGGATACCCTATTGGCTAACCGAGAAAGCTGTGTTGGACTAGCGGCTAATATGATTGGGGTACAAAAACGTGTTATTATTTTTAATATCGGAATGATTCCCATGGTTATGTTTAATCCAGTTCTCCAATCTTTTGAAGGAGCATACGAGACAGAGGAAGGTTGTTTGTCTTTGACAGGTGTCAGACCGACAACTCGGTATGAGAAGATTACAGTAAGCTACAGAGATATCCATTGGCAAGAGCAAACCATTACCCTGACAGGATTTCCAGCGCAGATTTGTCAGCATGAACTGGATCATTTGGAAGGGATTATCATATAGGCCTTGTTTTCTAGATGAGAGTTAATCCTCTAAAGGTCAAGTTGTCAAGGATAACTATCTCAAAACCTTCAAACTAAGTAAAACCTCGTTTTTCTTGCACTCTTGTTTGAAATTTGTGATAATAAATGAAAGAATAATAATTGGAGGACAGTCAAATGGGATTTTATCTGATGATTGGTTCGATGTTGCTTGGTCTTTTCGCTTTGAAGATAGGATTTTCTCTTCTAAAGGAGAAAAAGTTTAATCTGTCATCTATCTTGGCAAGCTGCCTTGGGACAGCACTAGTTCTCTTTGCAATCTGGTTAGGATTGCCAAAATAAGGAAAGAAGCCTCGGTAGTCACCGAGGTTTTTAGGTGTAAATCCTTGGTAGTCCTAGAAAAATATGCTACACTAACACTATGAAAATTCTAATCCCAACTGCAAAAGAAATGAATACAAATGTCCCTAGTTTAGAAGCAAATCCCTTGCGTCCTGAAAGTCAGGCTATACTAGAGGAGTTAGCAACATACTCGGTCCAAGAACTAGAGAGTTTTTACAAAATCTCTGCTGATAAAGCGCAAGAGGAGTATGGCCATATCCAAGCCTTGAAAAATGGATTGGCTAGCAACTATCCAGCCTTGCATCTTTTTGATGGACTTATGTATCGCAACATCAAACGGGACAATCTAACCAAGAAAGAGCAAAGCTATCTCGAGAAACATCTCATGATAACGTCAGCTCTCTATGGGGTTATTCCAGTCTTTGCGCCCATCGCTCCTCATAGACTAGATTTTATGATGAAGCTCAAAGTTGGTGGCAAAAGTCTTACAAAACATTGGCAGGCAGCTTATGAAGAGTCGGTGAAGGAGGAAGATTACATCTTTTCACTCTTGTCTTCGGAGTTTGAAAATGTCTTTCCAAAAGAAATCCGAGAGAAAATGGTGACCTTCAAGTTTATGGAAGACAAAGATGGAAAACTAAAAATCCACTCAACCATTTCAAAGAAAGCTAGAGGAGCCTTCTTAACAGCCTTGATGGAAAATCAGGTGACTTCGGTAGAAGAGATCAAAAAGCTTAGCTTTGCAGGTTTTAACTATAGAAATGATCTATCTAGTGACAAGGAATTGGTTTTTGTAAAATAGATTGAAAATAACGTCTGTCCTAGGTTGTATCGGGGCAGGCTTTTTAGGATTTGGCCTTTCTATTTTTAGTTTAGAATGGTAGGAATTTTCGCACAATTTTGGTATAATAGGACTATTAGAAAATTTCGAGGAGACGAACATGTCAGTTAAGATTGCTTTACTTGGATTTGGTACTGTAGCCAGTGGTGTACCATTCTTGCTAAAGGAAAATGGGGAAAAAATCGTTCAAGCAGCACATTCAGAAATTGAAGTAGCCAAGGTTTTGGTCAAAGACGATGAAGAGAAAGCACGCTTGCTTGAAGCAGGAAATGATTTTAATTTTGTAACAAATATCGATGAAATCTTGTCAGATAAAGACATCACCATCGTTGTTGAGTTGATGGGACGTATCGAGCCTGCTAAAACCTTTATCACTCGTGCTTTAGAAGCAGGGAAACACGTCGTAACAGCTAACAAGGACCTTTTGGCAGTTCATGGTGCAGAATTGCTTGAGATTGCCAAAGCTCATAATGTTGCTCTTTATTATGAAGCAGCTGTTGCGGGAGGGATTCCAATCCTTCGTACCTTGGTTAACTCACTAGCATCAGACAAAATCACACGTGTTCTTGGTGTTGTCAATGGAACATCTAACTTCATGATGACCAAAATGGTAGAAGAAGGTTGGTCTTATGCAGATGCCCTTGCTGAAGCTCAACGCCTTGGCTTTGCTGAAAGTGATCCAACTAATGACGTTGACGGGATTGATGCAGCTTACAAGATGGTCATCCTCAGTCAGTTTGCTTTTGGGATGAATGTCAAATTTGAAGATGTGGCCCATCAAGGGATTCGCAACATCACTCCAGAAGATGTGGCAGTAGCTCAAGAACTTGGTTATGTTGTGAAACTAGTTGGTTCTATCGAAGAAACACCTTCTGGAATCGCTGCTGAGGTTACTCCAACCTTCCTACCTAAAACTCATCCACTTGCAAGTGTCAATGGTGTTATGAATGCTGTCTTTGTGGAATCTATCGGTATCGGAGAGTCTATGTACTACGGACCAGGTGCAGGTCAAAAACCAACTGCAACAAGTGTTGTGGCTGATATTGCCCGTATCGTTCGTCGTTTGAATGATGGAACAATTGGAAAAGCCTTTAATGAATACAGCCGTCCAGTAGTCTTGGCTAAGCCAGAAGATGTCAAAGCTAACTACTATTTCTCAATCTTGGCTCCAGATTCAAAAGGTCAAGTCTTGAAATTGGCTGAGCTCTTTAATGCAGAAGATATCTCCTTCAAGCAAATCCTTCAAGATGGTAAGCAAGAAGGCAAGGCTCGTGTTGTCATCATCTCTCATAAAATCAACAAGGCACAGCTTGAAAATATTACAGCAGCTTTGAAGGGTGTAGCCGAGTTTGAACTTCTCAACACCTTCAAGGTTTTAGGAGACTAAGATGAAGATTATTGTACCTGCTACAAGTGCCAATGTGGGTCCTGGTTTTGACTCGGTTGGAGTAGCTGTAACCAAGTATCTAGAAATTCAGGTTTGTGAGGAACGTGAAGAATGGATGATTGAGCACCAATTAGGCAAATGGATTCCACGTGACGAACGTAATCTTTTGCTGAAGATTGCTCTACAAATTGTTCCAGACCTACAACCAAGACGTCTGAAGATGGTCAGCGATATTCCTCTTGCACGTGGACTGGGTTCATCTAGCTCTGTCATCGTTGCTGGAATTGAACTGGCAAATCAACTCGGAAACTTGAAATTAAGTAAACATGAAAAATTACAGTTGGCGACTAAGATTGAGGGACACCCTGATAATGTTGCGCCGGCTATCTATGGTAATCTGGTCATTGCAAGCTCAGTCGAAGGTCAGGTTTCAGCAGTTGTGGCGCCTTTCCCAGAGTGTGCTTTCCTAGCTTATATTCCAAACTATGAATTGCGAACTCGCGATAGTCGTGGTGTCTTGCCTAAGAAACTCTCTTACAAGGAAGCTGTTGCAGCAAGTTCTATCGCCAATGTTGCTATTGCAGCTCTACTGACTGGTGACATGGTTAAAGCAGGCCAAGCTATCGAAAGTGACCTCTTCCACGAACGTTACCGTCAAGAACTGGTGCGAGAATTTGCGACCATCAAAAAAGTTGCCAAGAAAAATGGTGCTTATGCAACCTACCTCTCTGGAGCTGGTCCGACTGTCATGGTCTTGGCTGACCCTGACAAGATGCCAAAGATTAAGGCAGAGCTTGAAAAGCAACCGTTCAAAGGCAAGCTTCATGACTTGCAAGTAGACACAGAAGGCGTTCGCGTCGAAGCAAAATAAATTTAGCAATAGGATGGGGAAACTCTCTATTAGAGGGCTTCCTGTCCTTTTTTTGAAAATGAAAGATGGGATATGAAATGATTCCCGTGTTTAGCGACCGACAGACGGTCAAGGAGGATTTGAAATGGCAGAAATATATCTAGCAGGCGGTTGTTTTTGGGGCTTGGAAGAGTACTTTTCACGTATTTCTGGAGTGTTGCAAACCAGTGTTGGTTATGCCAATGGTCAGGTAGAAACCACCAATTATCAATTAATCAAAGAAACAGATCATGCTGAGACTGTGCAAGTTATTTATGATGAAAAGACAGTCTCGCTCCGTGAGATTTTGCTTTATTATTTCCGAGTTATCGATCCCCTTTCTGTCAACCAACAAGGGAATGACCGTGGTCGTCAATACCGCACAGGGATTTATTATCAAGATGAAGAGGATTTGCCAACCATCCATACGGTCGTTCGAGAACAAGAGCTTCTTATCGGTCGTAAAATAGCGGTAGAAGTGGAGAAACTCCGTCACTATATCCTGGCTGAGGACTATCACCAAGACTACCTCAAGAAAAATCCTGGTGGTTATTGCCACATTGATGTGAGGGATGCTGAGAAACCACTGATAGATGCCGCCAACTATGAAAAACCTAGTCAGGCAGTTTTACGAGAGAATTTATCAGAAGAGTCTTATAGAGTTACCCAAGAGGCTGCGACGGAAGCTCCCTTTAGCAATGCCTACGACCAAACCTTTGAGGAAGGAATTTATGTCGATATCACGACTGGTGAGCCCCTCTTCTTTGCCAAGGATAAGTTTGCCTCAGGCTGTGGTTGGCCAAGCTTTAGTAGCCCCATTTCTAAAGAGCTTATCCACTACTACAAAGACTTGAGTCATGGTATGGAACGTATCGAAGTCCGGTCACGTTCGGGTAATGCCCACTTGGGGCATGTCTTTACAGACGGGCCTCAGGAACTAGGTGGCTTACGCTATTGCATTAATTCTGCTTCTTTACGATTCATTGCTAAGGATGAAATGGAAGAGGCTGGCTATGGCTACCTACTTCCATATTTGAACAAGTAGAAAAGATGGTGGTTTTTCCACCTTCTTCATTTTGAAAATAGAAGGGACACATGAAACAATTACTTTCTTACTTTAAACCCTACCTGAAAGAGTCTTTCCTAGCACCCTTGTTTAAGTTGTTAGAGGCTGTCTTTGAACTTTTGGTTCCCATGGTAATAGCTGGGATTGTCGACCAATCCATTACTCAAAAAGATCAGGGTCATCTGTGGATGCAAATAGGCCTCCTCTTTGTGTTTGCAGTTATTGGTGTTTTGGTAGCTTTAGTAGCCCAGTTTTACTCAGCCAAGGCAGCAGTTGGCTTTACCAAGGAGTTGACCAATGACCTCTATCGTCATATTCTCTCTTTGCCTAAGGATAGTAGAGATCGTTTGACGACTTCGAGTTTGGTGACACGTTTGACTTCAGATACCTATCAGATTCAGACAGGTATCAATCAATTTTTACGCCTCTTTTTAAGGGCGCCTATTATTGTTTTTGGTGCCATTTTCATGGCTTATCGTCTCTCGCCTGAGTTGACCTTCTGGTTTTTGGTCATGGTTGCCATTTTGACCCTTGTCATTGTCGTTTTATCACGGTTGGTCAATCCTCTCTACAGTAGTTTGAGAAAGAAAACTGACCAGCTAGTTCAGGAGACGCGCCAACAGATACAAGGTATGCGTGTGATTCGTGCCTTTGGCCAAGAAAAACGAGAAATCGAGAACTTCCAAGTACTCAATCAAGTCTATACAGCTATCCAAATGAAAACAGGACACTGGTCCAGTCTCTTGACACCCTTGACCTATTTGATCGTCAATGGAACTTTGCTGGTGATTATCTGGAATGGCTATATTTCTATCCAGGGAGGCTGGCTCAGTCAAGGTGCCTTGATTGCCTTAATCAACTATCTCCTGCAAATCTTGGTAGAGTTGATAAAACTAGCCATGCTCATCAATTCACTCAACCAGTCCTATATTTCTGCCAAGCGGATTAAAGAAGTCTTTGCAGAAAAGCCTGAAGATATACTGGCAGAAATTGCTCAAAAAGAAACTTCCTCGAATCAGTCCTTACGAGTTGAACACTTGAGCTTTACCTACCCAGATGCTGCTCAACCATCCTTGCGAAATATTTCTTTTGCTATGCAACAAGGACAAATTCTTGGAATCATCGGGGGGACTGGCTCTGGTAAGTCAAGTTTGGTACAGGTCCTACTTGGCCTTTATACGGCAGATAAGGGAAGTATTTCCCTTTATCGAGATGGACGTAGTCCTCGCGATCTTTCTGAATGGCGATCCTGGATGGCTTATGTTTCTCAAAAAGTTGAACTCTTTAAGGGAACCATTCGTTCTAACTTGACTCTGGGTATGGAAGAAACAGTTTCCGACCAAGAACTCTGGCAGGCTTTAGAAATTGCCCAGGCCAAGGATTTTGTCAGTGACAAGGAAGGACAGCTGGACGCAGAGGTTCAAGCAGGTGGTCGTAATTTTTCAGGTGGGCAAAAGCAACGTTTATCGATTGCCCGAGCAGTCTTGCACCAAGCACCATTTCTCATCTTGGATGATGCGACTTCAGCCCTTGATACCATCACCGAGTCCAATCTTCTGAAGGCTGTTCAAGATAACCTACCTGACACTAGCTTGATCTTGATTTCCCAACGAACTTCAACCTTGAAGATTGCAGATCAGATTCTTCTTTTGGAAAAAGGAGAACAATTAGCACTTGGAAATCATGAGGAATTGATGGAGACTAGCCAAGTCTATCGTGAAATCAATGCATCCCAACATGGAAAGGAGGACTAGAATGAAAGGCAAACATGCAAATCAAACCCTTAAACGATTAGCAAAAGATTTAGCTGGCCATCCCGTCCTTCTTTTCCTGGCTTTCTTGGGTACCATTGCTCAGGTAGCCCTATCAATCTATCTACCAATCTTGATAGGACAGGTGATTGACCAAGTTTTAGTGACGGGCTCATCTCAGGTATTTTGGCAGACTTTCCTCCAGATGATTATAGTGGTGATTGGAAATACTCTAGTACAATGGGCCAATCCTCTCCTATACAACCGCCTCATTTTCTCCTATACCAGGGATTTGCGCGAAAAAATCATTGAAAAGCTCCATCGTCTTCCGATTGCCTTGGTAGACAGACAGGGGAGTGGAGAGATGGTCAGCCGTGTGACGACAGATATCGAGCAGTTAGCAGCAGGACTGAACATGATTTTCAACCAATTTTTCATCGGAGTTCTGATGATTTTGGTCAGCATCCTTGCCATGCTCCAAATCCATCTCTTGATGACTCTCTTGGTCTTGCTCTTAACACCTCTGTCTATGGTCATTTCACGCTATATCGCTAAGAGATCCTACCATCTCTTTCAAGAGCAGACAGAGACTAGGGGGATTCAAACTCAGTTGATAGAAGAATCGCTCACCCAACAGACCATTATCCAGTCCTTCAATGCCCAAGAAGAATTTATCCAAAAACTCCAGGAGGCAAATGATACTTATGCAGGTTATTCTCAGTCTGCTATCTTTTATTCTTCGACAGTCAATCCTTCAACCCGTTTTGTCAATGCCCTCATTTATGCCCTACTAGCTGGTGTTGGAGCCTTGCGCATCATGGCGGGTTCTACTTTGACGGTTGGGCGTTTAGTGACCTTTTTGAACTATGTGCAGCAGTACACTAAGCCTTTTAACGATATTTCATCGGTCTTAGCTGAGTTGCAAAGTGCATTGGCTTGTGCAGAACGTGTTTATACTGTTTTAGAAAGCCCTGAGATTATAGAAACTGGTCTTAAAGAATTGAACAGCGACCAAGTCAAGGGAGCTATTTCCTTTAAGCATGTCTCCTTTGGCTATATTCCAGAAAAAATCTTGATTAAGGACTTGTCTATTGATATTCCAGCTGGTAGTAAGGTTGCCATCGTTGGACCAACGGGTGCAGGGAAGTCCACTCTTATAAATCTCCTCATGCGTTTTTACCCGATTAACTCTGGAGATATTTTATTGGATGGTCATTCGATTTATGACTATACCCGAGCTTCTCTTCGACAGCAGTTTGGGATGGTGCTTCAAGAAACTTGGCTCAAGCAGGGAACCATTCATGACAATATTGCTTTTGGATATCCTGAAGCAAGTCGAGAGCAGGTTATTGCTGCAGCCAAGGCAGCTAACGCAGATTTCTTTATCCAACAGTTGCCCCTGGGCTACGATACTAAGCTTGAAAATGCAGGTGAATCCTTGTCTGTTGGTCAGGCTCAGCTCCTGACCATTGCCCGAGTTTTTCTAGCCATTCCTAAGATTCTGATCTTAGATGAAGCGACTTCATCAATCGATACTCGGACAGAGGTATTGGTTCAGGATGCCTTTGCCAAACTCATGAAGGGGCGGACAAGCTTTATCATTGCCCACCGTTTATCGACCATTCAAGATGCAGATTTGATTCTTGTCTTGGTAGATGGAGATATTGTCGAATATGGCAATCATGAGGAACTCATGGAGAGAAAAGGCAAGTACTACAAAATGCAGCAAGCAGCAGCATTTAGTCCAGAGTAAATGGGAAAGCCGTTATAATGCTAATGAACAAACAAGAAAAGTTGCCTTAGGGTGACTTTTTTGTTACAATAGCTAGAAAAATTATCCAGTATGAATACTTATATAGAAAAGGAGCCTAGGGATGAAAGTCTTTCAGCATGTAAATATCGTGGCTTGTGACCAAGATTTCCACGTCTATCTAGATGGGATTTTGGCTGTCAAAGAATCCCAAATCGTCTATGTCGGTCAGGAAAATCAAGAGATTCTTAAACAAGCAGATCAAATCATAGACTATCAGGGTGCCTGGATTATGCCTGGCTTGGTTAACTGCCATACTCACTCTGCCATGACAGGCTTGAGAGGCATTCGTGATGATAGTAATCTCCACGAATGGCTAGAGGACTATATCTGGCCAGCAGAAGCAGAATTCACCCCAGAGATGACTACAAAGGCCGTCAAAGAGGCACTAACAGAGATGCTCCAGTCAGGAACGACAACTTTCAACGATATGTACAATCCTAATGGAGTAGATATAGCTGAGATTTATGAGGCAGTCAAGGCATCCAAGATGCGTTGCTATTTTTCTCCAACCCTCTTTTCTTCAGATGTGGAGACGACTGATGAGACTATAGCAAGAACACGGGCTGTTATCGAGACAATCAAAGGCTACCAAGATCCCAATTTCAAGGTTATGGTGGCCCCTCATTCGCCCTATAGTTGTAGTCGAGATTTGCTGGAGGCAAGTCTTGAGCTAGCAAAAGAAGAAAACATTCCTCTTCATATCCATGTTGCAGAAACACAGGAAGAGTCAGGCATTATCCTGAAACGCTATGGCAAACGCCCATTAGCCTTTCTAGATGAACTCGGATATTTAGATCATAAAGCTGTCTTTGCTCATGGTGTGGAGTTAAATGAAGCAGAGATTGCCCGCTTGGCAGATTCGCAAGTTGCTATCGCCCACAATCCTATCAGCAACCTCAAACTAGCCTCAGGGATTGCACCAGTCATCCAACTTCAAAAGGCAGGAGTGCCAGTCGGTATTGCGACGGATTCAGTTGCTTCTAACAATAACTTCGATATGTTTGAGGAAGGGCGGACTGCAGCACTCTTACAGAAGATGAAGAGTGGTGATGCCAGCCAATTTCCAATCGAAACTGCCCTTAAGGCCCTGACCATTGAAGGAGCTAAGGTGTTAGGAATGGAAGATGAAATTGGTAGTCTAGAAGTCGGCAAACAGGCTGATTTCCTCGTCATCCAACCCCAAGGCAAAATTCATCTTCAACCTCAAGAAAACATGCTATCTCACCTCGTTTATGCCGTCAAATCCAGTGATGTTAATGATGTCTATATCGCTGGTGAGCAAGTCGTGAAAGGCGGTCAAGTGCTGACGGTTAACTTGTAAAAAAGTAGTATAAATTCTCTAAATCTCACGGGAAAATTCTTGTGAGGTTTTTAAAATTTTGCTAGAAATTAGGCGAGTAGATGTCTTGCAGAAATATATTGATACTAAATTAGAAAAACACCGATTAGATAAATAAAAAAAATTATGGTATAATAAAACGATACAATTAAAGGAGTATGTATGGACATTTCAGAAATTCGTCAAAAAATTGACGCAAATCGTGAAAAATTAGCTTCTTTCAGGGGGTCTCTTTGACCTCGAAGGTTTAGAGGAAGAAATTGCCATTTTGGAAAATAAAATGACAGAACCTGATTTTTGGAACGATAATATTGCGGCCCAAAAAACGTCGCAAGAATTAAACGAACTCAAAAATACCTATAATACCTTCCACAAGATGGATGAGTTGCAGGATGAAGTTGAGATTTTACTGGACTTTTTGGCAGAGGATGAATCTGTTAAGGATGAGTTGGTTGAAAAACTCGATGAGTTAGATCAGATGATGACTAGCTACGAAATGACCCTTCTCTTGTCAGAACCCTATGATCACAACAACGCCATCCTTGAAATCCATCCAGGTTCAGGGGGGACAGAGGCTCAAGACTGGGGCGATATGCTCCTTCGTATGTATACTCGCTATGGAAATGCCAAAGGCTTCAAGGTCGAGGTCTTGGACTACCAAGCAGGTGATGAGGCAGGAATCAAGTCAGTAACCTTGTCTTTTGAAGGACCAAATGCTTATGGTCTTCTCAAGTCAGAGATGGGAGTTCACCGTTTGGTCCGTATCTCACCATTTGACTCTGCTAAACGTCGCCACACCTCATTTACATCTGTAGAAGTTATGCCAGAGTTGGATGATACCATCGAAGTTGACATCCGTGAGGATGATATCAAGATGGATACCTTCCGTTCAGGTGGAGCAGGTGGACAAAACGTCAACAAGGTTTCAACAGGTGTCCGCTTGACTCATATTCCGACAGGGATCGTCGTAGCATCAACAGTTGACCGTACTCAGTACGGAAACCGTGACCGTGCTATGAAGATGCTTCAGGCAAAACTCTACCAGATGGAGCAGGAAAAGAAAGCTGCTGAGGTAGACTCGCTCAAGGGTGAGAAAAAGGAAATTACATGGGGAAGCCAAATCCGCTCCTATGTATTTACGCCTTATACAATGGTAAAAGACCATCGTACAAACTTTGAAGTAGCGCAAGTCGATAAGGTTATGGATGGAGACCTAGATGGTTTCATCGATGCTTATCTGAAATGGCGTATCAGTTAAAAGAAAGGAAGTCACATGTCAATCATTGAAATGAGAGATGTTGTCAAAAAATATGACAACGGGACAACAGCCCTACGTGGCATCACTGTAAATATCGATGCAGGAGAATTTGCCTACATCGTAGGACCTTCAGGTGCTGGTAAATCAACTTTTATCCGTGCCTTGTATCGTGAGGTCAAAATCGACAAAGGAAGCTTGCAAGTTGCAGGTTATAACCTCGTTAAGATTAAAAAGAAAGATATTCCGTTCTTGCGTAGAAAAGTTGGAGTAGTCTTTCAGGATTACAAACTTTTGCCAAAGAAAACCGTTTATGAGAACATTGCTTACGCCATGGAGGTTGTTGGTGAAAGTCGTCGTAACATCAAAAAACGTGTTATGGAAGTCTTGGACCTTGTCGGTTTGAAGCACAAGGTTCGTTCATTCCCGAATGAACTTTCAGGTGGTGAGCAACAACGTATCGCCATTGCGCGTGCTATTGTAAACAATCCTAAGGTTTTGATTGCCGACGAACCAACAGGAAACTTGGACCCAGATAACTCATGGGAAATCATGAACCTCTTGGAACGTATCAATCTTCAAGGGACAACTGTTTTGATGGCGACTCACAACAGCCAAATCGTAAATACCTTGCGCCACCGCGTTATTGCCATCGAGAATGGTCGCGTGGTACGTGATGAAGCGAAAGGAGAGTACGGATACGATGATTAGTAGATTTTTCCGCCATCTGTTCGAAGCTTTAAAAAGTTTAAAGCGTAATGGATGGATGACCATTGCTGCTATCAGTTCAGTAATGATTACCTTGACCTTGGTTGCTATCTTTGCTTCAGTTATCTTCAATACTGCGAAATTAGCAACTGATATTGAAAACAACGTCCGCGTCATGGTTTATGTTCGTAAAGACGTTGAAGACAACAGTGAAACCATTGTAAAAGAAGGCCAAACAGTCACTAACAATGACTACCACAAGGTCTACGATGCCCTAAAAGCTTTGCCAGCTGTTAAAAATGTAACCTTCTCAAGTAAAGAAGAGCAGTACCAAAAGCTGACTGAAACTATGGGTGACGAGTGGAAGGTATTTGAAGGAGATGCAAACCCTCTTCATGATGCCTACATCGTAGATACAAATTCACCAAGTGATGTAAAACCAGTCGCTGAAGAAGCTAAGAAAATCGAAGGTGTTTCTGAAGTTCAAGACGGTGGTGCCAATACTGAACGTCTCTTCAAGTTGGCGTCCTTCATCCGTGTATGGGGATTGGTTATTGCAGGACTCTTGATCTTCATCGCAGTCTTCTTGATTTCAAATACCATCCGTATTACCATCATTTCACGTAGTCGTGAAATCCAAATCATGCGTTTGGTTGGTGCCAAGAACGGCTACATCCGTGGCCCATTCTTGCTAGAAGGTGCCTTTATCGGATTGTTGGGAGCGGCTCTCCCATCAGCTTTGGTTTACTTTATCTATAACCGAGTGTTCCAATCTGTAAATCCATCTTTGGTTGGCCAAAACCTATCTTTAATTACACCGGATACCTTTATTCCATTGATGATTGGACTCTTGTTCCTCATCGGAATCTGTATCGGTTCACTTGGTTCAGGAATCTCAATGCGTCGATTCTTGAAAATCTAAGTCACATAACTGGATAAAACACATAAAAAAGTGGGATGTCATCAAGACTTCACAGCTCTTGATGCCCCGCTTTTTCTTTTGGTCTTGGTGCTCAGTCACTTGCCAATTTGGGGTAAAGAGTGTATGATAGGAAAGGACCTTTTTACTAATATGAAAAATGAACAATGAATGAGGAAAAGATGAAACAATTTTTGGAAAAAGTGAGCATACTCTCCCTATCGTTAGTATTGATCACATCGTTTTCAATTTCGAGCGCCCTGCCTGCTATGTTTGACTATTATCAGGGCTATTCGACTGGTCAGGTCGAACTCTTGGTCAGCCTCCCATCCTTTGGGATTATGGCCATGCTTTTATTGAACGGAGTTCTAGAGCGTATTTTTCCTGAACGTCTCCAGTTGACCTTGGGACTCTTGATTTTATCCATCAGTGGAACTGCACCTTTCTGGTATCAGGGCTATTACTTTGTCTTTGCGACACGCTTGCTATTTGGGCTTGGAGTAGGAATGCTCAATGCCAAGGCTATTTCAATCATCAGTGAACGTTACCACGGCAAGACCCGTATCCAAATGCTTGGTTTTCGTGGATCGGCTGAGGTAGTAGGAGCCTCTATCTTAACTTTAGCAGTCGGGCAATTGTTAGCATTTGGCTGGACAGCAACCTTCCTAGCCTATGCAGCTGGTCTAGTAGTTCTCGTACTCTTCCTTCTCTTTGTCCCTTACAACAAGGAAGAAATTCACGAGTCCAAGCATCAGACAGAAGAAGCAACGAAACTGACTCGTTCCATGCTCCAATTGATTTTCTTCCTTGCTATTGCAGCCGCAGTGATTGTATGTACCAATACTGCTATCACCTTCCGCATCCCTAGTCTTATGATTGAGGCAGGGTTTGGAGATGCTCAGTTGTCCAGTTTGGTACTTAGTGCCATGCAGTTGATTGGGATTCTAGCTGGAATCAGCTTTTCTTTCTTGATTTCGACCTTCAAGGAAAGGCTTCTATTGGTCGCTGGTGTCACTTTTGGTATCGGGCAAATCATCATTGCTCTTTCCCCATCACTCTGGGTGGTGGTTGCAGGTTCTATCCTGGGAGGATTTGCCTACAGTATCGCTCTGACGACAGTCTTTCAGTTGATATCTGAGCGAATTCCTGCAAAACTCCTCAACAAAGCAACTTCCTATGCTGTTTTGGGATGTTCTTTTGGAGCATCATTAACACCCTTCGTTCTTTCAGGGATTGGCTTGGTGACTATGGATAGTCGAATGACCTTCATCATTCTAGGAGCATGGATGATTGCTACATCAGTGCTTGTTTCCCTCTTATTGAAAAAAGAAGCCTAACAAAGAAAAACTCAAGGATGAATCCTTGAGTTTTTTGTCTATTAGCCAAACATCTGCCAAAAGTAATCGATGATGTAGGTCAAGCCATAAGTGTAAACGACTAGGGTAAAGGGTTTGGTCAGGATGATAATGGTCATATAACGCTTGAAGCTCATCTTGGTCAAAGCAGCCAACATGCAGAGAAAATCAGCTGGACTAACTGGCCAAATCATCATAAAGATAAAGAAACGGTCAAAGCGATTGCCCTCATCCAGCCAACCGATATACTTGTCATAGGTGCGCTTGCTGACCATGGACTGGACAAAGGGTGCTCCGTAGAGACGCACCAAGTAAAAGATAATGGCACAACCAATGACAATGCCGATATAGTTATAAATCGTTCCGATGATGTGACCGTAGATAAAGACACCTGCAACGGAGGTCAGGGCACCTGGAATGATAGGAACAACCGTCTGTAAAATCTGCAAAAAAATAAAGAGTGGTGGTCCCCAAACCCCAGCTTGCTGGATAAAGGCAGATAGGGTTTCCTTGGAGTGCAAGATACCGGCTTGATAGGCCCAGATACAGAATATTAAAGTACCAACTCCACCGACGATGGAGGAAATATGAATAGCTTGCTGTAGAAGGGGAGAAACAGCTTTCATTTCTTTATCGTGTGACATGGAAACTCCTCTTGTATAGTATGATTCTACTATATCATATTTTAGGGAGAAAGACTAGATGGTTTTTGGGAAGGAAGTAGGATCTAGAAGGCGTTTTCTGTCTGGGATATGATATAATAGAAAAGATAATACATTAATTAAGGAAAGTAAAAATGGCAAATAAAGAGAGTGCAGAGCGTAAGGAGCTTCACCGTAAAATTTGGGCGATTGCGGACGATGTTCGTGGGGCTGTTGACGGTTGGGATTTTAAACAGTATATCCTAGGAATCCTATTCTATCGCTTTATTTCTGAGCATATGGCAGACTATTTTGATCACGCTGAGCATGAGGCTGGAG
Source organism: Streptococcus infantis (assembly GCF_047463315.1). Taxonomy (GTDB): domain Bacteria; phylum Bacillota; class Bacilli; order Lactobacillales; family Streptococcaceae; genus Streptococcus; species Streptococcus infantis_AB. Next base: position 87,140 of record NZ_JASHEB010000007.1, read on the forward strand.
ATTTAGAATTTCGTTATGCTGATTTGAGTGACCAAGAAGCTGAGCGAGATTTCAAACCAGGGACAGTTGAGGATAAGGGTTTCTTTATTCTTCCAAGTCAATTGTTTGAAAATGTCGTTAAGAACGCGTCACAAAATGAAAATTTAAACGAAGATTTAGCCAAGATATTCCAAGATATTGAGAAGTCGGCGATTGGATTCAAGTCTGAGGATGATATCAAAGGTTTATTTGATAACTTGGACACACGAAGTAACATTCTTGGTGGAACTGTTCCGGAAAAAAATAAACGTCTTTCTGATATTCTTAATGGTATCAATAGCATTAACTTTGGCAACTTTGAGGAAAATGACATTGATGCCTTTGGGGATGCCTATGAATTCTTGATTTCCAACTATGCGAGTAATGCTGGTAAAAGTGGTGGTGAATTCTTCACACCACAGACAGTTTCTAAATTACTTGCTCGTTTGGTAATGGTTGGTAAGGACAAGATTAACAAGGTTTACGACCCAACATGTGGTTCGGGTTCGCTCTTACTTCAGATGAAAAAGCAGTACGAAGACCATATCTTGGAGGATGGTTTCTTTGGTCAAGAAATCAATATGACTAACTATAACTTGGCTCGTATGAATATGTTCTTGCACAATATTAACTACAACAACTTTGATATTAAGCGAGGAGATACTCTTTTAAATCCTCAACATTTGGATGAAAAACCTTTTGATGCAATTGTTTCTAACCCTCCATACTCTGTCAAATGGGTGGGAGATGGAGACCCAACTCTCATAAACGATGACCGTTTTGCGCCAGCTGGTAAACTGGCTCCTAAGTCAAAAGCTGACTTTGCTTTTATCATGCATAGTCTCAACCACTTGTCTAACAAAGGTCGAGCAGCCATTGTTTGTTTCCCAGGTATTTTCTATCGTGGTGGTGCTGAAAAGACTATTCGTCAGTATCTAGTAGATAACAACTTTGTCGAAGCGGTTATTGCTCTGCCTGATAATCTCTTCTTTGGAACTTCTATCGCAACTACGATTTTAGTGTTGGCTAAGAATAAACTAGAAAATAAAACACTTTTTATTGATGCGAGTAAGGAATTCAAAAAAGAGACCAATAATAATGTCTTGACGGATGGCAATATCGATTATATCGTTGAATTATTCACTAATTATCAAAGTGTAGACTATAAAGCAACTCTTGTTGATAATGAAGTGATTGGTTTAGAACAGGATTACAACCTTTCTGTCTCAACCTATGTCGAACAAGAAGATACACGTGAGAAGATTGATATTGATGAGCTTAATCAAGAAATCGCTGAGACTGTTGCTAAGATTGACCACTTACGTGCAGAGATAGACAAGATTGTAGAGGAGCTAGGAGGTAAATGATGAATATCCTAGAAGAAATCCAAAACTGTCCCGTTGAGTGGAAAGAGTTGGGGGAAGTTGTACATTCCATAAAAACAGGTTTGAATCCTCGGAAATTTTTTCAATTGAATCCTACGGATGCCACGAATTATTATATAACTGTAAGAGAGATAAGGGGACATAAAATTGTTCCATCTGAAAAAACTGATTTAATAAATAATGAAGGATTGATACTTTGTCAAAATAGATCTAATCTTGAAAGTGGAGATGTTCTTTTTACAGGTACTGGAACAATCGGAAATGTTGCCATCATCGAAGAAACTCCAACAAATTGGAATATAAAAGAGGGAGTATATTCCATTAAACCTAAAAAAGAGATAATATGTTCTAAATTTTTGATGTATATTTTTGAGTCTGAAAGAGTTAAAAAAGATATAGAAGGAAGAAAAGCAGGAGGGACAGTCAAAAGTGTTTCAATGACTGAGATGAAAAAAGTAAAAATACCCGTCCCTCCTATAAAAATTCAAGAAAAAATTGTGCAAATACTTGACAAAATGACTGAGTATGTTACAGAATTGACCTCAGAATTGACCTCAGAATTGACCTCACGTAAAAAGCAATATTCTTTTTATCGAGATAAACTCTTATCATTTGAGGATGAGGTATATCAAGTTGAGTGGAAGATGTTAAAAGAGTTTCTTAAAAAAGGAAAAGGGACTAAAATTACAGCTAGTCAGATGAAATTACTTCACAAAGATAGTGCGCCAATCCGTATTTTTGCAGGAGGGAAGACGTACGCTGATGTAAATTATGGAGATATCCCTGATAAAGATATTCATACTGAAGAAGCAATTGTTGTAAAATCTCGTGGAATTATTGACTTTGAATACTGTACAAAACCATTTAGTTTTAAAAATGAATTTTGGTCGTATAGTTCAGATGATGAAAATATCAACCTAAGATATATTTATCATTATTTAATTCATAATAAGGAACATTTTCAAACTATTGCTAATAATATGCAAATGCCGCAAATTTCTAGTAATGATACTGAAAAATTCAAAATCCCAGTTCCTTCCCTCGAAATCCAATCTCGCATTGTTCAGGTTCTAGACAACTTTGACTCGGTTTGTAACGACTTAAATATCGGACTACCCAAAGAGATTGAACTACGTCAAAAGCAGTACGAATATTTTCGAGAAAAACTCTTGACATTCCTCGCTGAAGGCGAGTACACTGAGAGTAGAGTAGAGGAGTGGGACAACTCCGCTCTTATCAAACTTTTACAGTGGGTATTTGGTCCAATTCGGGTGGAACTAGGTAGTGTGTTTGAAGTTATTGCAGGAGGTGATATTCCAAAGAATGGAATCTCTGCTATCGAAACAGAAGAATATCGTTATCCTATCTTATCTAATGGAATTAACGAAAAATCATTATATGGTTGGACAAATCAAGCTAGAATCAAGAACCCTAGCCTAACGGTTTCAGCGAGAGGCACAATCGGATGGACAAGTTATCGTGAAAAACCTTTCTTCCCTATAGTGAGATTACTTGTGTTGACTCCAAAAATTAACCTCAATTTAAAATATGCTTATTATTTTATGAAATCTATCGAGAATAACTATGAAATTCCGCAAAGTGGGATTCCACAGTTAACGAAACCTATGATCCAGAGTAAAATAATTACACTACCACCTCTAGAAGAACAATCTAGTATAGTCTCCATTCTTGATAATTTTAACACTTTAACCAACTCTCTTTCTGAAGGTCTTCCAAAGGAAATTGAACTAAGACAGAAACAGTATGAATACTGGCGAGAACAATTATTAAACTTCACTAGATAAATTCTTAAATCATTTTGAGAAAGAATCTCAAATAATACAATAAAAGGAAGCATGCTATGGTTGATTATTCAAAAATACATGAAGTAATTGCGGAAACAAATGAAGGGATTCTCTTGGCTGAGTATCAACCAGAGTATCGCACGGATAGAGAATATCAGTCAGAGGCTGATTTGGAAAATCAGTTGATTTCTGATTTGGTGAATCATCTCAACTATGAACGCTTAAATATTCATACGCCTGAAGAGCTCTTAGCAAATGCAAAGGTGCAAATAGAAAAACTCAATAAGGTGACTTTTACGAATGCTGAGTGGGATCGCTTTGTAGTAGAGTATCTGGATTGTCCCAATGAAGGATTAGTTGAAAAAACTCGAAAAATCCAAGAGAATTATATCTATGATTTTGTTTTTGATGATGGACGAATTAAAAATATTTTTATCCTTGACAAGAAGAATATTCATAACAATAGCATGCAGGTCATCAACCAAGTAACCCAAGTGGGTAGCCATACCAACCGTTATGATGTCACGATTTTAGTGAACGGTCTTCCCTTAGTTCAGATTGAATTAAAGAGACGCGGGGTTAGTCTTAAAGAAGCTTTTGAACAAATTCATAGATATAGCAAGGAAAGCTTCAATAGCGAAAATTCTTTATACAAATATATTCAGATCTTTGTTATTTCTAATGGAACCTATACACGCTACTTCGCAAATACGACAGCTCAAAATAAAAATCATTATGAATTTACCTGTGAATGGGCAGACCGTAAAAATAAAACCATTCACGATTTAGAAGACTTTACTGTTACTTTCTTGAGTAAGCGAGTCCTCTTGGAAGTCTTGACCAAGTATTGTGTCTTTGATGCTGATAATACCTTACTCATCATGCGCCCATATCAGATAGCTGCAACAGAGAGTATTTTGCGAAAGATTCATTCCACAAATGAAATGAAGAATTTCGGTACGATCAATGCCTGTGGCTATATCTGGCACACTACTGGTTCTGGGAAAACTTTGACTAGTTTTAAGACAGCTCGTTTGGCAACAGAGTTAGACTATATTGATAAAGTGATTTTTGTGGTGGATAGAAAAGACCTTGACTATCAAACTATGAAGGAATATCAAAAATTCCAGCCAAACTCAGTCAACGGTAGTAACAATACAAAAGAACTCCAACGTAGTATTGAAGAAAATGATGATCGAATTGTTGTCACAACTATTCAAAAGTTAAATAAATTCATCACTGCGAATCCAAACCATGAAATCTACAGTAAAAAATGTGTCTTGATTTTTGACGAGTGTCATCGCTCTCAGTTTGGGAAAGCGCAAAAGCGTATCAAAAAGGCTTTTAAACAGTATGCTTTATTTGGATTTACAGGGACTCCGATTTTCCCAGAAAATAGTTTAACGGGAGAAACAACTCAAGAGGTTTTTGGTGAACAACTTCATAACTACGTTATCACAGATGCTATTCGAGATAAAAAAGTGCTGAAGTTCAAGGTTGATTATAACTATATCAAGCCTGAAATTAATAAGTATAGAGAAGCGGAAAAGGCAGTTGGCCGAGAGCTCGATGAAAAGAAACTCAAAAAGATGGAGAAGGAACTCCTTTTACATCCAGAACGGATAGCAACTATCACAGAGTATCTGTTGAGAGTTTATAATGATAAGACGCATCGAAATCAACACTATACTCATAAACAAAAACAACTATCTGGATTTAATGCGATGCTGGCTGTTCAAAGTATTGAAGCTGCGAAATTATACTATGAAGAACTTCAGAGACAACAAGCAGAACTACCAGAGACTAAGCGTTTGAAGGTCGCAACCATTTTTAGCTTTGCACCTAATGAAGAACAGTCAGCTTATGGCGAAATTCAAGATGAAGAGCTAGACCCTCAAGATACAGCCATGCCTCTTTCATCTAAAGAGTTCCTTTCTAAGGCAATCTACGACTATAATCAAATGTTCAAGACCAACTTTTCGACTGATGGGAAAGAGTTTCAAAATTACTATCGTGACCTTTCTAAACGAGTTAAGTCCAAGGAAGTGGATCTGCTGATTGTAGTGGGTATGTTCTTGACAGGATTTGATGCTCCAACCATGAATACTCTTTTTGTCGATAAAAATCTACGTTATCATGGTTTGATTCAGGCGTTTTCTAGAACTAATCGTATTTTTAACAAAGTTAAACCATTTGGGAATATCGTATGTTTCCGTGATTTAGAAAAAGCTACTCAAGAAGCTATTAAAACCTTTGGGGATACTAATAAGCTTGATATTATCTTAGAAAAAAGTTTTAGCGAATACATGGACGGTTTCGTGGATCAGGTAACGGGTATTAAGGTCAAAGGTTATACAGAAGTCTGTCAAGAAATTCTGGAAAGATTCCCTAATCCACAAGAAATTGAAACAGAACATGATAAAAAAGAATTTGTTAAGTTATTTGGTGAGTTTCTGAAGCTTGATAATGTCCTTAGAAATTATGATGAGTTTCAGGAAATCGAAAAGCCTATCTCGGAAGGCTATCTCCAAGATTTAAGAAGTTCTTACGTGGAAATTCGAGATGAATTCTTAAACCTTAAAAACTATGAAAGAACAAAAGACTTAGGTGTTGACCTTTCAGATATTGAATTTGAGATTGAACTCTTAAAAACGGATGAGATTAATCTGGATTATATCCTTGCTTTAATTGTTGAAAAATCGAAGAACTCTGAGTCTAAAGAAGCAATGAAAGCTGAAGTTAGCCGTGTCATTCGCTCAAGTATTGATATTCGTGCTAAGGAAGAGTTGGTGATTGGCTTTATCAATGATACTGATTTAGCGAGTCTGAAAGACCATGATGAGATTATCAATGCATTTTATGCTTATGGTAAAGAACGTAAAGCAGTCGCTATTCGTGAATTAGCAGAGTCTGAAAATCTTGTAAAAGATTATCAATTATTCATTGATCGATCTATTCAACGTGGTTATGCTGAGAATAGTGGAGCTGATTTGGATTCTATTATCCCACCGACTTCTCGTAGACAAGGAGCTCGTGAACGTAAGAAACAAGAAGTTTTACACCAGATTCAATTACTAGTTGAAATTTACTCTGGTATTTAACGAAGTAAACGTCAGATTCATCAACAATCAATTCGCTCATTTTTAAAATACAACTTTGTTTCCGTATTTCCTGGGAACTAGTAGAAAGTTAGGAGAAATATGGAAAATAACAACCAACGTGCCCTTTGTCAGCAACTCTGGGCGGAAAATAAATACCTTGTTTTGAGCCATTCCAGCAATATTTACAAGGATATTCGCCAGTATCTCAAGCAAGAAGTGGTGGAGGTCAGTCAGGTTCAGGAGATGATTGACCGTGCCTGCCAGATTCCAGAGCACAGGGGTCAGGTTTGCAATGCCTTTCAGCATATTTGGGGCTATTTTAAAAAGCAAGCCAGTATTGATGAGCGCAAAGACTATATGCTTTTGCTGGATCGCTATCGCTTTGGTCAAGCCTCCAAGGAAGATTTGATTACTAGAACTAGAAACTTGCTTGAGCGTTATCCAAATGCTTATCTGCAAGATTCGACCTTGTTGAAAGGAGACTCCCATGAGACTTTGGCATGAAGATTTGATTCCACAACTTCCACGTCCTCAGCTCTTGGGGCAACATCGAGAGTGCTGCGCCCTGCGTGGCAATGGCTGGGGCAGAAAGCATGCGACGGTTGACTATGTCTTTACCCACTCGCCCTATCGTCTCTATGCCTATCATCGTTTGATCATGGAGGAGATGGCTGACCGTGGCTACAATGTCAGTCCAGAGTGGTTAGATAAGAACTACCGAGGGAAGATCTGTCCTTCCTATGAAGACTTAGCAGAGGAAAAGCTGAATAGTCCTATCTATAGCGAACATGACACAGCCTACTATGAGGAGTGTCTGGCTAATCTTCGTGAGAAAGGGATAGACCTATAGTCTTTTCTAATAGCAAGCCATAGTCAGCTTTCAATTTGTTGATATTTTGTTCTGAACCTAGCTATTTAAAAAATCTATGAACCGTTGTCTTTCAAAGGATTTGGGGAATCTTCTCCAAATCTTTTTTTGTCTTTTAAATCGAGATATAGTTTCAAACTATATCAAAGCCTAATTTTTTACAATTATACAGACAGTTTCTTTTCTGTTAAGATAGTTTCAACAACAATTTTTGGAGGACAAAACATGTCAACTACTATTATCGGTTTCCCTCGTTTGGGTGAATTCCGCGAATTAAAATTTACAACTGAAAAATACTTTAGAAAAGAAATCTCAGAAGAAGAACTCTTGGCTGCGGCTAAAGAATTGCGTGCAAAACACTGGAACATCGTCAAAGAAAAAGGCATCACTGAAATCCCATCAAATGACTTTTCTCACTATGACAACTTCCTTGATGCTGCCTTCCTTTTCAACGTAGTTCCTGCATCTGTTCAAAACTTGGAATTGTCTGATCTTGAACGTTACTTTGCTTTGGGACGCGGTTACCAAGGAGAAAAAGGGGATGTTCGTGCCCTTCCGATGAAGAAATGGTTCAACACTAACTACCACTACATCGTTCCTAAATTTGAAAAAGACACTCAAGTAAAATTGGCTGGTCACAAGATCTTCGATGAGTTCCAAGAAGCTAAAGAACTTGGTCTTAACACTCGTCCTGTCCTTGTAGGTCCATTCACTTTCCTTCAATTGTCAGACTTTGAAGAAGGTGTGAAAGCAGAAGATTTCGTAGATAGCTTAGTAGTTGCTTACCAAGATGTTTTTGCTAAATTGGCTGAACTTGGTGCAACTCGTATCCAACTCGATGAAGCTGCCCTTGTCAAAGACTTGACAGAAGAAGAAAAAGCTCTCTTCTTGAACCTTTACAACAAATTGTTGGCTGACAAGAAAGGTCTTGAAGTTTTGCTTCAAACTTACTTCGGAGACGTTCGTGACGTCTATGCTGATCTTGTCAAATTGCCAGTAGATGCTATCGGTCTTGACTTCGTTGAAGGTAAGAAAACTCTTGAACTCGTTAAAGGTGGCTTCCCAGCTGACAAGACTCTTTATGCAGGTATCGTCAATGGTAAGAACATCTGGCGCAACAACTACGAAAAGAGCTTGGCTGTTCTTGAGCAAATCCCAGCTGAAAACATCGTATTGACTAGCTCATGTTCACTTCTTCATGTGCCATTTACAACTGCTAATGAAGAATTTGAACCAGCTATCTTGAACCACTTTGCATTTGCAGTTGAAAAATTGGATGAGATCCGTGACTTGGATGCTATCCGCAACGGTCAAGGTGCAGAAGCTCTTGCAGCTAACAAAGAACTCTTTGCGACTGAACGTGTTGGTGAAAATGCGGAACTTCGTGCGCGTATCGCTGGATTGACAGATGCAGACTACACTCGTTTGCCAGCCTTTGCAGAACGTGAAGCTATCCAAGAAGATGCCTTCAAACTTCCAGCTCTTCCAACAACAACCATCGGTTCATTCCCTCAAACAAAAGAAGTTCGTGCTAAACGTTTGGCCTTCCGTAAGGGTGAATTGTCACAAGAAGAATACGATGCCTTCCTTGCTGAAACTATCGACGAATGGATCAAATGGCAAGAAGAAGTTGGATTTGACGTGCTTGTACACGGTGAATTCGAGCGTAATGACATGGTTGAGTACTTCGGTCAAAACTTGTCAGGTTACCTCTTCTCTAAGAATGGTTGGGTACAATCATACGGTATGCGTGGGGTTAAACCACCAATCATCTGGGGTGATGTGACTCGTCTCAACCCAATCACTGTGAAATGGTCTAGCTACGCACAAAGCCGTACTGACAAACCTGTTAAAGGTATGTTGACCGGACCTGTTACTATCCTTAACTGGTCATTCCCACGTGAAGACATCTCTATCAAGGATTCTACTCTTCAAATCGCTCTTGCAATCAAGGATGAAGTTCTTGACCTTGAAGCTGCAGGCGTGAAAATCATCCAAATCGACGAGGCTGCTCTTCGTGAGAAATTGCCACTCCGTCGTAGCGACTGGTACGAAGACTACCTTGACTGGGCTATTCCAGCCTTCCGCTTGGTACACTCAACAGTAGCACCAGATACACAAATCCACACTCACATGTGTTACTCAGAATTTACAGATATCATCCCAGCTATCGACAACATGGATGCGGACGTTATCTCATTTGAAGCTAGCCGTTCAAATCTTGAAATCTTGGACGAACTCAAAGCTCAAAACTTCCAGACAGAAGTGGGTCCTGGAGTTTACGATATCCACTCTCCTCGTGTGCCTAACGAAGGCGAAATCGACCACACCATCGAAGCCATCCTTGCTAAAGTACCAAGCAAGAAAGTATGGATCAACCCTGACTGTGGTTTGAAAACACGTGGTATCCCAGAAACGAAAGAAAGCTTGATCCGCCTTGTAGACGCTGCGAAAGCTGCGCGTGAGAAATTGTAAGAAAAGACAGTTCTCTCTACACGGTTGATCAGTAAGAAATCAACTAGAAAAGGTTCATACATATGTCACGTCAAACACCGTCCCTCTCATTTGAAGTTTTCCCTCCAAACCCAGAAGTAGGCAATGACAAAATTATCGCAGCCCTGAAAGACATGCAGGGCTTGGCACCACACTTCATCAGTGTGACTGCTAGTAATAATAAATTTAATATCAAAGAGACGACGGTTCGTTTGGCAGACTATATCCAAAATGACTTGGAAATCCCAACCATTGCTCACTTGCCAGCTATCTATTTGACTAAGGATAAGGTGGCTGAGACCATTGCGGATTTGGATAAAGTTGGTGTTCAGAAAATCTTGGCTCTTCGTGGGGATATCATTCCAGGTGTTGAGCCACAGAAGGATTTCCGTTACGCCACAGACTTGATTGAGTTTATCACTGAACAGGCACCGCATTTTGAAATTATTGGTGCTTGTTATCCAGAAGGACACCCTGATTCGCCAAACCAAATCTCAGATATTCAAAATCTCAAGAAAAAAGTAGATGCAGGCTGTTCAAGCCTTGTCACTCAGCTTTTCTTTGACAACGAGCGTTTCTACGATTTCCAAGACAAATGTACCTTGGCTGGGATTGATGTTCCCATTCATGCGGGTATCATGCCAATCCTCAATCGTAACCAAGCGCTTCGTCTCTTGAAGACTTGTGAGAATATCCATCTCCCACGTAAGTTTAAGGCTATCTTGGACAAGTATGAGAATGATCCTGAGTCACTCAGAGCAGCAGGACTTGCCTATGCTGTAGACCAAATCGTGGACTTGGTAACGCAAGACGTAGCAGGCGTGCATCTCTACACCATGAACAACGCAGACACTGCTCAGTACATCCACCAAGCAACCCATGCCTTGTTCAATCATCAACCTTAAAATAATTAAAAGCAAACCATTCTTCTTTTCATAGCAGAATGGTTCCTTTTTTATAGAAAAGACCGTACTTTTTAAGAAAAATATGATAAAATAGACTCTGTACGTACTTGATACAAAGATGAGGGTATAAACGATATTTAAGCAGTCTTAATCTTATGTCAAAGAGATGTAAGTTAAAGAATCAGATTTAAAATAATTTCGGAGTTGAACACGGGCTAAATCCCTAGTGAAAAAGATAGATTTCCTGGTGTGCGTGGCACACTGCGTCAATCTCCTATTTTCATACGGGATTCTTCACGCCCTTTGTATCCTGATTTTTGTAGGCAAGGCGTATAATTTTATCAATCCAAAGGGGATTACAATGACAAAACAAGTGTTTCAAACGACTTTTGCGGGTCGTGAGTTGATCGTAGAAACTGGTCAGGTTGCTAAGCAAGCAAATGGCTCTGTTGTGGTGCGTTACGGTGAGTCAACTGTCTTGACTGCTGCCGTCATGTCTAAGAAGATGGCAACTGGAGATTTCTTCCCACTTCAAGTCAATTACGAAGAAAAAATGTATGCGGCTGGGAAATTTCCTGGTGGTTTTATGAAACGTGAAGGGCGTCCTTCAACAGATGCGACCTTGACAGCGCGTTTGATCGACCGTCCAATCCGTCCAATGTTTGCGGAAGGTTTCCGTAATGAAGTGCAAGTCATCAACACTGTGCTTTCTTACGACGAAAATGCATCTGCACCAATGGCAGCTATGTTTGGTTCATCATTGGCACTTTCTATCTCAGATATTCCATTTGATGGACCAATCGCTGGGGTACAAGTAGGCTATGTTGATGGCCAAATCGTCATCAACCCAACTCAAGAACAAGCAGAGCAATCGCTTCTTGAATTGACAGTAGCTGGTACTAAGCACGCTATCAACATGGTAGAGTCTGGTGCTAAAGAATTGTCAGAAGAAATCATGTTGGAAGCTCTTCTTAAAGGACATGAAGCTGTTAAAGAATTGATTGCCTTCCAAGAAGAAATCGTTGCGGCAGTCGGTAAAGAAAAAGCAGAAGTAGAATTGCTTCATGTGGATGCTGACTTGCAAGCTGAAATCATCGCAGCCTACAACAGCGATCTTCAAAAAGCGGTTCAAGTTGAAGAAAAATTGGCGCGTGAAGCCGCAACTCAAGCAGTGAAAGATCAAGTCACAGCAGTTTACGAAGAAAAATATGCAGACCACGAAGAATTTGACCGTATCATGCGTGATGTGGCTGAAATCTTGGAACAAATGGAACACGCAGAAGTACGCCGTTTGATCACAGAAGACAAGGTTCGTCCTGACGGCCGTAAGGTCGATGAAATCCGTCCTTTGGATGCGGTTGTCGACTTCCTTCCTCGTGTACACGGTTCAGGTCTCTTCACTCGTGGACAAACTCAGGCTCTTTCTATCTTGACTTTGGCACCAATGGGTGAAACGCAAATCATCGATGGTTTGGATCCAGAGTACAAGAAACGCTTTATGCACCACTATAACTTCCCACAATACTCTGTTGGTGAAACTGGACGTTACGGTGCGCCTGGTCGTCGTGAAATTGGTCACGGTGCTCTCGGTGAGCGTGCACTTGCTCAAGTATTGCCAAGCTTAGAAGAATTCCCATACGCTATCCGTCTAGTAGCAGAAGTCTTGGAATCAAATGGTTCATCTTCTCAAGCTTCTATCTGTGCGGGAACACTTGCCCTTATGGCTGGTGGTGTGCCAATCAAGGCTCCGGTGGCAGGTATTGCCATGGGGCTCATCTCAGATGGAAACAACTACACCGTATTGACAGATATCCAAGGTTTGGAAGACCACTTTGGAGATATGGACTTTAAGGTTGCAGGTACTCGTGACGGGATTACAGCCCTTCAAATGGATATCAAGATTCAAGGAATCACTGCAGAAATCTTGACGGAAGCTCTTGCCCAAGCCAAGAAAGCTCGTTTTGAAATCCTTGACGTGATTGAAGCAACGATTCCAGAAGTTCGTCCAGAATTGGCTCCAACTGCACCGAAAATTGATACTATCAAGATTGATGTGGACAAGATTAAGATTGTCATCGGTAAAGGTGGAGAAACCATTGATAAGATCATCGCTGAAACAGGCGTTAAGATTGATATCGACGAAGAAGGAAACGTGTCTATCTACTCTAGCGATCAAGCTGCCATTAACCGCGCTAAAGAAATCATTGCTGGTTTGGTTCGTGAAGCAAAAGTGGACGAAGTTTACCATGCCAAAGTTGTGCGTATCGAGAAATTCGGTGCCTTTGTCAACCTCTTTGACAAGACTGATGCCCTCGTTCATATCTCTGAAATGGCTTGGACTCGTACTAATAATGTAGAAGATTTAGTTCAAATTGGTGATTTTGTGGATGTTAAGATTATCAAGATCGATGAAAAAGGTCGTGTAGATGCTTCTATGAAGGCACTCTTGCCACGTCCACCAAAACCTGAACGTTCAGAAGAAAAAGGGGATAAAGGTCATCGCCATGACGATCGTCCTCGTCACCATCACAAGGACCACAAAACAAAGAAAGAACTTACTGAAACACCAAAAGACTCAGAATAAGAAAGGAGAAATGTATGGGATGGTGGCGTGAAACCATTGATATCGTAAAAGAAAATGATCCAGCGGCTCGCACTACCTTGGAAGTCTTGCTGACTTATCCGGGTGTCAAAGCCTTGGCTGCTCACCGTCTCTCTCATTTTCTCTGGAAACACGGCTTTAAGCTTTTAGCTCGTATGCACAGCCAGTTTTGGCGTTTTTGGACACAGATAGAGATTCACCCAGGAGCTCAGATCGAATCAGGTGTCTTCATTGACCATGGGGCAGGACTTGTGATTGGGGAGACAGCCATCGTTGAAAAAGGTGTTCTTCTTTATCATGGAGTAACCCTAGGTGGGACAGGTAAGGATAGTGGTAAACGCCATCCGACTGTTCGCAAAGGAGCTCTTATCTCTGCTCATGCCCAAGTTATCGGACCTGTAGAAATCGGTGAAAATGCCAAAGTCGGTGCCGCTGCGGTTGTTGTAGCAGATGTTCCTAGTGATGTGACGGTTGTTGGCATTCCTGCTAAGATTGTCCGAGTACATGGGCAAAAGGATGAACCAACCATTCACGAAGTCGAAGAAAAACGTGAATACTACGTCAATAAACTTGAGCATGCTAGAGAAGCCAGCCACAGGTCGTCTGGTTTGTAAGCTTATTGTAAGACACAGAAAGGAGTCAGTGAGTGATTAAAATCTATGACACCATGTCTCGTGATTTGCGAGAATTTGTCCCAATCGAGGACGGTAAGGTCAAGATGTATGTCTGTGGGCCAACTGTATATAACTACATCCACGTGGGGAATGCCCGCTCGACAGTAGCCTTTGATACTATTCGTCGCTATTTTGAATACCGTGGCTACGAAGTAGCCTACATTTCCAACTTTACGGATGTGGATGACAAGATTATCAACCGTGCCAAGGAAGAAGGTATCACACCTCAGGAAGTAGCGGACAAGTATATCGCTGCCTTTCGGGAAGATGTGACGGCTTTGGGTGTGAAGCCTGCGACTCGTCATCCACGTGTAGTCGAGTTTATGGCTGACATCATCCGCTTTGTAGAAGACTTGATTGAAAAGCGCTATGCCTATGAGAGTCAAGGGGATGTCTATTTCCGTGTAGAAAAATCCCACAACTATGCTAAGTTAGCTAATAAAACCCTAGAAGACTTGGAGTTAGGTGCTTCAGGTCGGACAGACGAAGAAACAGCCCGCAAGGAAAATCCTGTAGACTTTGCCCTCTGGAAAGCTGCCAAATCAGGTGAGATTTCTTGGGACAGCCCTTGGGGTCCTGGTCGTCCAGGCTGGCATATCGAGTGTTCGGTTATGTCAACGGAGATTTTGGGTGATACTATCGATATTCACGGTGGTGGAGCTGACCTTGAGTTTCCTCACCATACCAACGAAATTGCCCAATCTGAAGCTAAAACAGGCAAGACTTTTGCCAACTACTGGATGCACAATGGCTTTGTCAACATCGACAATGTCAAGATGTCCAAGTCTTTGGGGAACTTCATTACGGTACACGATGCCCTCAAAACTATCGACGGTCAAGTGCTTCGTTTCTTCTTTGCGACTCAGCATTACCGCAAACCTATCAACTTTACGGAAAAGGCTGTGCGCGATGCCGAGACTAATCTCAAGTATTTGAAGAACACTTACGAGCAACCATTTACTGGAGATGTAGATGCTCAAGAATTGCAAGCTTTTAAAGATAAGTTTGTAGCAGCTATGGATGAGGATTTCAATACAGCTAATGGAATCACTGTTGTCTTTGAAATGGCCAAATGGATCAACTCAGGTAACTATGATGCAAGTGTTAAGGAAACTCTTGCAGCCATGTTGGAAGTCTTTGGAGTTGTCTTTGTTGAGGAAGTTTTGGATGAAGAGATTGAAGCCTTGATTCAAAAACGCCAAGAAGCGCGTGCCAATCGTGACTTTGCGACAGCTGACCAAATCCGTGACCAACTAGCTGCTCAAGGGATTAAACTACTTGATACCAAGGATGGAGTGAGGTGGACACGTGATTGATGTCAATCTCATTAACGGGATTGCGCTAGCCTTTGAAGGAGATGCGGTTTATTCTATGTATATTCGCCGTCATCTCATTCTTAAAGGCATGACCAAGCCCAATAAACTCCATCAAGAGGCCACTAAGTATGTATCAGCCAAGGCTCAGGCACGCTTGATTTCCCTCATGTTGGAGGAGCAAGTCCTAACGGAAAAAGAAGAAGAAATCTATAAACGTGGTCGCAATACCAATAGTCACACCAAGGCAAAGAATGCAGATGTAGTGACCTACCGTATGTCTACAGGTTTTGAAGCGGTCATGGGTTATCTTCATATGACTGAAAATGTGGAGCGCCTAGAAACCTTGATTTCTTGGTGTATCCAAAAAGTGGAGGGCTAGGAAATGATTGCAAAAGAATTACTAGATTGGTTTCCACAAGCTCAAATCGTAGACCAACCAGTCGATAAGGAAGGCTATCTGACGCTTCCAGTATCCGCAAATCAGTGGATTTTACTGGAAGAAGCTGGACTAAGTGAACGTGAGAAGCAGTTGGTAGCTCTCTTAACCCAGCAGGAGCAAACGATTTCTCTCAATCCCTGGTATAGCTATTTGATAGAGGGCAAGGGGCAAGCACCGCAAAGCTTTAAAAAGCTACAAGTTGTCTATTGCCATCTTTCCTATTACCAACAGGAAAACCTGACTTCTTGGTTGGATATGATGAGAACCCTCTTTCCTAATTGCGAGACAGTGCTTCAGGTGGGAGCTCAGGATTACCTTTTTGTTCTCCAGCAGGACAAGTATACCTCGGTTCGCTCAATCTTGATGGATACCTTGGAAGCCGTAGAATACGACTTTGGGGTGCGTTTGTCCATCATGCTTGGTCAGGTATGGTCACAAACTGGACATCAGGCGCTGCCAGACTTGATCAAAGCAGAACGTGACTTGTTTAAAAACTGGTGGCGTCAAGGCCATCAAGGTTTCCACACTTTTTCGCAACTCTACCTTTGGAGTGTCGGTGAAAAAATGGTGGATTTGGGTCTTATCAAAGAATATCTACACCAAATGATTTTGGATCAGGATCAGATTCAGGAAATCATTCTCTCACTATGGGAAAACAGTGCAGTCCTGACTAAAACAGCTCAGCAACTCTATTTGCACCGCAATTCTCTTCAGTACAAGATTGATAAATGGGAAGAATTGACAGGGCTACAGTTGAAAGAATTGACAGATTTGACCTTGTGTTATCAATTGATTTTACCAGATATTATATAAAGTTTTGTGCAAGTTGCACAGAACTTTTTTATTTTTTTGGTCACCTTGCCATAGAAATGTAAAGCGTTTTCATTTATAATAAATCTATCAAAAATTAAAGGAGTTCACCGAAATGGTAGAATTAAATCTTAAAAACATTTACAAAAAATATCCAAACAGCGAACACTACTCAGTTGAAGACTTCAACTTGGACATCAAAGACAAAGAATTTATCGTTTTCGTAGGACCTTCAGGATGTGGTAAATCAACTACTCTCCGTATGATTGCAGGTCTTGAAGATATCACAGAAGGTACTGCATCTATCGATGGCGTTGTTGTCAATGACGTAGCTCCAAAAGACCGTGACATCGCCATGGTATTCCAAAACTACGCTCTTTACCCACACATGACTGTATACGATAACATGGCTTTCGGTTTGAAATTGCGTAAATACAGCAAAGAAGACATCGACAAACGTGTACAAGAAGCAGCAGAAATTCTTGGTTTGAAAGAATTCTTGGATCGTAAACCAGCTGACCTTTCAGGTGGTCAACGTCAACGTGTTGCCATGGGTCGTGCGATCGTCCGTGATGCAAAAGTATTCTTGATGGACGAACCTTTGTCAAACTTGGATGCAAAACTTCGT
The DNA here is from genome assembly GCF_047463315.1 of Streptococcus infantis. GTDB lineage: Bacteria > Bacillota > Bacilli > Lactobacillales > Streptococcaceae > Streptococcus > Streptococcus infantis_AB. The sequence goes on from NZ_JASHEB010000007.1 coordinate 104,184, forward strand.
GTATCTATGCGTGCTGAAATCGCTAAAATCCACCGTCGTATCGGAGCTACAACTATCTACGTAACTCACGACCAAACAGAAGCGATGACACTTGCAGACCGTATCGTTATCATGTCAGCTACTAAAAACCCTGCTGGTACTGGTACTATCGGACGTGTTGAACAAATCGGTACTCCTCAAGAAGTTTACAAAAACCCAGTTAACAAATTCGTAGCAGGATTCATCGGAAGCCCAGCTATGAACTTCATCAACGTAAAATTGATCGGTGACCACATCGTTGGTGACGCCTTTAACTTGAAAGTTCCAGAAGGTGCTTTGAAAGTTCTTCGCGATAAAGGTTACGAAGGTAAAGAATTGATCTTCGGTATCCGTCCGGAAGACGTGAACGCAGAACCTGCTTTCCTTGAAACATTCCCAGAATCAGTTGTGAAAGCAACTATCTCTGTATCAGAATTGCTTGGTTCAGAATCTCACCTATACTGCCAAGTTGGTAAAGATGAATTCGTTGCTAAGGTTGACGCACGTGACTACTTGCAAGCTGGTGCAACTGTGGAACTTGGATTTGACTTGAACAAAGCTCACTTCTTCGATGTAGAAACTGAAAAGACAGTTTACTAAGATAGATTTTAATAAAACAACACTACTAGAGTTTTTTTAGTAGTGTTTTTTTATAAAGTTTAGAAACTCAGATAGAAGGAGACTTTACTAGTTTTCTTATTGACTAAAAAGTGTTAAAATGGTAGGAAGAACTGGAGAGTATGCATGCCAAAAGAAGTAATTTATTCTGGCGATGAAGTAGTCGCTTTAACGCAAAAATATTTATCGAAAGAAGATGTGGCTTTTGTTCATAAGGCCTTGGTTTATGCTGTAGAGTGCCACAGTGGCCAATATCGTAAATCAGGCGAGCCTTACATTATCCACCCTATCCAGGTAGCAGGTATCTTGGCTAAGCTCAAGTTGGACGCTGTCACTGTGGCTTGTGGTTTTTTGCATGACGTAGTAGAAGACACAGATGCTACTTTGGATGACTTAGAGCGCGAGTTTGGCCATGATGTTCGAGTGATTGTAGACGGTGTTACCAAGCTTGGTAAGGTCGAATACAAGTCTATAGAAGAGCAGTTGGCTGAGAATCACCGCAAGATGCTTATGGCCATGTCAGAGGATATCCGCGTTATCTTGGTCAAACTCTCTGACCGCCTGCACAATATGCGTACCCTTACGCATCTTCGTAAGGACAAGCAGGAACGTATTTCCCGAGAAACCATGGAAATCTACGCACCACTTGCTCACCGTCTGGGGATTTCAAGTGTTAAGTGGGAACTAGAGGATTTATCCTTCCGTTACCTCAATCCGACAGAGTTTTACAAGATAACTCATATGATGAAGGAGAAACGTCAAGAACGTGAAGCCTTGGTCGATGAAGTTGTGACGAAGCTTGAGGAGTATTCATCTGAGCGCAATCTTACAGGAAAAATCTATGGCCGTCCTAAGCATATCTACTCTATTTACCGTAAGATGCAGGACAAGAAAAAACGATTTGAGGAAATCTATGACCTGATTGCCATTCGCTGTATCCTAGATACACAGAGTGATGTCTATGCCATGTTGGGTTACGTTCATGAGCTATGGAAACCAATGCCAGGCCGTTTCAAGGATTATATTGCCAATCGTAAGGCCAATGGGTACCAGTCTATCCATACGACTGTTTATGGACCAAAAGGACCGATTGAGTTCCAGATCCGTACCAAGGAAATGCACGAGGTTGCTGAGTACGGGGTTGCGGCTCACTGGGCCTACAAAAAAGGAATGAAAGGCCAAGTTAATAGTAAAGAATCTGCGATTGGGATGAACTGGATCAAGGAGATGATGGAGCTCCAAGACCAGGCGGATGATGCCAAAGAATTTGTAGATACGGTCAAAGAAAACTATCTGGCAGAAGAGATTTATGTCTTTACTCCAGATGGGGCGGTTCGTTCTCTTCCAAAGGATTCTGGACCGATTGACTTTGCCTATGAGATTCATACCAAGATTGGGGAAAAAGCGACTGGTGCCAAGGTCAATGGCCGTATGGTTCCTTTGACTACCAAGCTGAAAACGGGTGACCAGGTTGAAATCATCACCAATCCAAATTCATTTGGACCAAGCCGTGACTGGCTCAATATGGTTAAGACCAGCAAGGCCCGTAACAAAATTCGTCAGTTCTTTAAAAACCAAGATAAAGAATTGTCCATCAATAAAGGCCGTGAAATGCTGATTAGTCAGCTTCAAGAAAACGGCTATGTGGCCAATAAATTTATGGACAAGCGTCACATGGATGAAGTCCTTCAAAAAACCAGCTACAAGACAGAAGAAGCTCTCTTTGCAGCGATTGGTTTTGGAGAAATCGGAGCCATTACCGTCTTTAACCGTTTGACGGAAAAAGAACGTCGTGAAGAAGAACGTGCCAAAGCCAAGGCAGAAGCAGAAGAACTGGTCAAGGGTGGCGAAGTCAAGGTTGAAAACAAGGAAACTCTAAAGGTTAAGCATGAAGGTGGCGTTGTCATCGAGGGTGCCTCTGGTCTCTTGGTGCGGATTGCCAAATGTTGTAATCCTGTTCCAGGTGATGATATCGTTGGTTATATTACCAAAGGTCGTGGTGTTGCCATCCATCGTGTGGACTGTATGAACCTTCGTTCACAGGAAAACTACGAGCAACGTCTACTCGATGTTGAGTGGGAAGACCAATTCTCAACCAAGGAATATATGGCTCATATCGACATCTATGGACTCAACCGTTCTGGTCTTTTGAATGATATCTTGCAAGTCCTATCCAATACAACTAAGAATATCTCAACAGTTAACGCCCAGCCAACCAAGGATATGAAATTTGCTAATATCCATGTATCCTTTGGAATTTCAAATCTTTCAACGTTAACTACTGTAGTTGATAAGATCAAGAGTGTACCAGAAGTCTATTCAGTCAAACGGACCAATGGTTAAGTTGGCTCGATAGATCTAGAAAGGATTTCTATGAGAATTATCGTTCAGCGCGTCAAGGAAGCTCAGGTTTCTATTGAAGGGCAGATTCATGGTCAGATCAAACAGGGGCTCCTGCTCTTAGTGGGTGTTGGACCTGAAGACCAGCAAGAAGATTTGGATTATGCAGTTAGAAAACTTGTCAATATGCGGATTTTCTCAGATGCCGAAGGCAAGATGAACCTATCTGTCAAGGATATCCAAGGAGAAATTCTCTCCATCTCACAGTTTACTCTGTTTGCGGATACCAAAAAAGGAAATCGTCCAGCCTTTACAGGTGCAGCCAAACCGGATATGGCTGAGGCCTTCTATCAAGAATTTAACCAAAAGCTAGCCAAGGAAGTTCCTGTTAAGACGGGAGTTTTTGGAGCAGATATGCAGGTGGGACTGGTCAATGATGGCCCAGTCACCATTATCCTAGATACTAAAAATAGATAAGAAAAAACCAAGCTTGTATGCTTGGTTTTTTTGTGACGTATTTAGTTCAGTTTTTCAACATAGAGCTGTTTGGCGATTTCTAGACTGACTTGGAGTTCTTCATTTTTATGAATCAAAGTAAAGGTGTTAGAGAAATCATCAAACTGTTGAACTTGAAGTTTGTCTCCGATATTGATGTCATGTTTTTCCAGATATTTGAGGAGGTCAAAACTATCGTGAACGCGAGTCAGGAGATAGGTTCCAGCTTCTTTGGTTTCTGCTAGAGGCAAGTTGTTGATTTCAACCAAAAGTTCTCCCTTAGCAGGAATGGTACCACCATGAGGGCAAGTTTTTGGGAAACCTAACATACTTTCTAATCTTTCCACAAAAAAGTCTGAAACGGTATGTTCTAATACCTCGGCTTCCTCATGAATTTGGTCACTGGTATAGTCTAGATGGTGCACCAGAAAAACCTCAATCAAACGGTGTTTGCGATAGAGCTCAGATACAAGTTTTAAACCAATATCAGTCAATAAGTATCCTTTTTTCTTGTCTTTTAGGATGAGATTTTCAGACTGCATGCGCTTGATCATTTCGGTTACAGCTGGAGGAGATACCTGCATTCGAGCAGCAATTTCCTTATTGGTAATCTTAGGAACATCCATGCCAATCTCATAAATACATTTTAAATAGTCTTCTTTATTTGGGGTCATTCGCATTTCCTTATTTATTATCTCCATCTAGTATACCAAAAAAAGCTAGATTTCTCTAGCTTATTGCTACAAGAGCTGTACTTAGTTGAGTTCTTTTGCAGCTGCAATAGCGGCTTCAAAGTCTGGCTCGCTGTTGATATTGTCTACGTATTCGACATAGCGGATGGTATTGTCAGTATCGAGAACAAAAACTGCGCGTGCAAGCAGATGCCATTCATTGATTAAGAGGGCATAATCGCGTCCAAAGGAGTGGTCGAAGTAGTCTGAGAGCATGATGGCATTTTCAATTCCCTCTGCACCACACCAGCGTTTTTGCGCAAATGGAAGGTCCATAGATACCGTTAGGACAACAGTGTTGTCTAAGCTAGCCAATTCTTGGTTAAAGCGACGAGTCTGAAGTGAGCAGATGCCTGTATCGATAGAAGGGATGACACTCAAGATTTTTTTCTTGCCTTCAAAGTCAGCCAGTGTTTTTTTAGAAAGGTCCGTTGTTGTTAGAGAGAAGTCAAGAGCCTTGTCTCCTACTTGTAGTTGCTTTCCTGTAAACGTAACAGGGTTTCCAAGAAATGTAGTCATAAGCTACTCCAATCTTTTTTCTTTCATTTTACATTAAATGTTCAGACTCTTCCAATAGTTTGACCGAAATTTAAATAGACAAAAAACGCCAATTCATGGTGACTGACGTTTTTAAAATGATTATTTAGCTAAACCTTCAGAAATTTTATCAAGGTTGTATTTCATCATGTTGTAGTAGCTGTCACCTTCTTTACCTTCTTCAGCAATTGAGTCAGTAAAGATTTGTGCGTAAATTGGGATGTTTGTGTCTTGTGAAACAGTCTTCATTGGACGATCATCGACACTGGATTCAACAAATAGTGATGGAACTTTCATTTGGCGAAGTTTTTCAACCAAAGTCTTGATTTGGTCAGGTGTTCCTTCTTCTTCAGTATTGATTTCCCAGATGTAGGCACTTGGGACACCGTAAGCTTTAGAGAAGTATTTGAAGCATCCTTCGCTGGTTACGATGAGTTTCTTGTCCGCATCAATAGCGTTAAATTTCTCTTTGGCTTCCTTGTCAAGCTTGTCTAGTTTTTCAGTGTATTCTTTGAGATTCTTTTCGTAGAATTCCTTGTTGCTAGGGTCTTTGGCGATGAGTTGCTTAGCAATATTTTGAGCATAGATGATCCCATTTTCAAGATTGAGCCAAGCGTGTGGGTCTTCTTTCCCTTTTTCATTTTCCCCTTCTAGGTAGATGACATCAACGCCTTCACTAACTGCAAAGTAGTCTTTGTTTTCAGTTTTCTTAGCATTCTCAACTAATTTTGTAAACCAGGCATTTCCACCTGTTTCAAGGTTGATACCATTGTAGAAAATTAAGTCGGCTTGCGAAGTTTTCTTGACGTCTTCTGGTAGTGGCTCGTACTCGTGTGGATCTTGTCCTACAGGCACGATACTATGAAGATCAATCTTGTCTCCTGCGATATTTTTAGTAATATCAGCGATGATAGAGTTAGTTGCTACAACCTTTAGTTTTTGGTTTGTAGATGCTGTGTCTTTTTTTCCGCTAGCACAGGCAGCTAATCCAATGATAGCAAGAAAAAGAACAAGCAATGTACCTAATTTTTTCATTATATTCCTCCAGAGGGGCTCCCTCATTATTGTTTGATTTTTTTATTTTTCAGCTTCAGATAACGTTGTTTTGGTGCGATAAAGAAACTGATGAGAAAGAAACTTGCAGATGTCAGCACGATACTTGAACCTGCAGCCAGGTTAAAGCTATAACCGATAAAAAGTCCCAAGACAGAAGCTAGAGCTCCCAAGCCTGATGAAAGAAAAATCATGGTCTTTAGACTATTGGCGTAAAGATAAGCTGTCGCGGCTGGAGTAATCAGCATGGCTACGATAAGGATGGTTCCGACACTTTGCATAGCAGTCACTGACACCAAAGTCAAGAGTATCATGAGTAGATAGTGGTAGAAATTAACTGGCATGCCCATAGCTTTGGCTAGGAGTTCATCAAAGGATGTAATCAAGAGTTGCTTGAAGAAAATCCCGATAATCAATAGAATGAGAGCTCCCATACCGATGGTAATATACATGTCTATGTCTTGCACAGCTAAGATATTCCCAAAGAGAATATGGAAGAGGTCAGTCGAGCTTTTAGCCACACTAATCAAGATAATGCCCAGAGCCAATAAAGATGAAAAGGTAATCCCAATGGCAGTGTCACTCTTGATAATAGAGTTCCCCTTGATGTAGGTGATGATGACAGAGGCAAGCAGTCCAAAGATGATAGCACCAATAAAGAAGTCAATTCCTAAAATAAAAGAAAGAGCTACACCAGGTAAGACAGCGTGCGAGATAGCATCTCCCATAAGGGACATACCACGGAGAATGATAAAGCATCCGACCGCTCCAGCAACAATACCAATCACAACAGCTGTAATCAAGGCATTTTGGAGAAAGTGGAAGTTCTGCAATCCATCTATAAATTCTGCAATCATAGGTCACCTCCATTGAAAAAGAGTCGGTCACCATAAGCTTGTTTGAGATTGGCTTGGGTGAAGGTCTCCTTTGTTGGACCAAAGGCAATTAGCTCCTTGTTGAGAAGGAGTACCTGGTCAAAATAATGGGCAACCTTGCCGAGGTCATGGTGAACGATAAGGACAGTCTTGCCAGCTTTTTTAAGTTCTCTCAGCGTGTTCATGATGATCTCTTCACTGACAGAGTCAATCCCCACAAAGGGCTCGTCTAAGAGAATATAATCAGCATCTTGAACTAGACAACGGGCAATCAAGACACGCTGGAATTGGCCACCAGAGAGTTGACTAATCTGACGATCTGCGTAGTCAGAAAGTCCAACAATTTCTAGTGCTTCAGCCACCTTTTGCCAGTGGTTTGCTTTTAAAGTGTGAAAGAGTGGAATGGATGGATAGAGTCCCAGAGAGACACATTCTTTTACCTTGATAGGGAAGTTGTAGTCGATATGAATTTTTTGCTCGACATAGGCAACTTTCTTAAGAGATTTTTTCATTTCTTTATCTTCGATAAAAGCATGTCCTTCATGTGGGATAATGCCCAGCATACCTTTTAATAATGTTGATTTCCCGGCGCCGTTTGGACCAATAATTCCGGTAATCGTTGGTCCTTGGAGCACTAGTGAAATATCCTTTAGTGCCAACGTTTCTTTGTAGGAGACACTGAGGTTTTCGATACGTATCATACAGTTGTATTCCTCCCGGGTTTTAATATACCTTAATTTTATTTTTAAGTCAAGTTAATTTTGGTAAAAATTTAAAATATTAATGTTGAAATCAAATAGGAGGAGACGGCATTTTTAATTGCATTCCCCAGGGATTTTTGCTAAGCTAAGAATAAGTGAAATTAGGAAAGCGAGAACAAGATGACACGTTATCAAGATGATTTTTATGATGCCATAAATGGTGAGTGGGAAAAGACTGCTGTTATTCCAGCAGATAAATCGAGAACAGGTGGTTTTATCGACCTTGACGAAGAAATTGAAGAGTTGATGCTAACGACGACGGACAAGTGGTTGGCTGGAGAAGATGTTCCAGAAGATCCTATCCTAGCAAACTTTGTCAAATACCATCGTATGGTGAGAGATTTCGACAAGCGAGAAGCTGATGGCATCAAGCCAGTCCTTCCTATGCTTAAGGAATACCAAGATTTGGAGAGCTTCGCGGACTTTACAAGAAAGCTAGCAGAGTTTGAACTAGCTGGGAAGCCAAACCTCCTTCCATTTGGAGTATCACCAGACTTTATGGATGCTAGAACCAATGTTCTCTGGGCTAGTGCTCCAGGAACTATCTTGCCTGATACAACCTACTATGCGGAAGACCATCCACAGCGTGAGGAATTATTGAACCTTTGGAAAGAAAGTACTGCTAATCTCCTCAAAGCTTATGACTTCTCAGATGAAGAAATCGAAGATCTTTTAGAGAAACGATTGGAGTTGGACCGCCGTATCGCAGCTGTCGTACTTTCAAACGAAGAGAGTTCAGAATATGCCAAACTTTACCATCCATATTCTTATGAAGATTTCAAGAAGTTTGCGCCTGCCTTACCTCTCGATGACTTTTTCCAAGCAGTGATTGGTCAAACTCCAGATAAGGTTATCGTAGATGAAGAACGTTTCTGGCAAGCAGCAGAGCAATTCTATAGTGAAGAAGCTTGGCCTTTACTCAAGGCAAGCTTGATCTTGAGTGTGGTCAATCTTTCAACAAGCTATTTGACAGATGAGATTCGCATTTTGTCAGGTGCTTATGGCCGTGCCCTTTCAGGAGTTCCAGAAGCCCAAGACAAGCGCAAGGCTGCTTACCACTTAGCCCAGGGACCATTCAAACAAGCGCTCGGTCTTTGGTATGCACATGAAAAATTCTCTCCAGAAGCCAAGGCGGATGTAGAGAAAAAAGTGGTAACCATGATTGATGTTTATAAGGAACGTTTGGCTAAGAACGACTGGCTGACACCTGAAACTCGAGAAAAAGCCATCGTCAAACTCAATGTTATCAAGCCATATATTGGTTACCCAGAAGAACTACCAGCTCGTTACAAGGACAAGGTAGTGGATGAATCTGCTAGCCTCTTTGAGAATGCTCTAGCCTTTGCGCGTGTAGAAATCAAGCACAGTTGGAGCAAGTGGAATCAGCCGGTTGACTACAAGGAGTGGGGAATGCCAGCTCATATGGTCAATGCCTACTACAATCCACAAAAGAACTTGATTGTCTTCCCAGCTGCTATCTTACAGGCACCATTCTATGACTTGCATCAGTCATCTTCTGCCAACTATGGTGGTATTGGTGCGGTTATTGCCCATGAAATTTCTCACGCCTTTGATACTAATGGAGCTTCCTTTGATGAAAATGGAAGTCTCAAGGATTGGTGGACTGAGAGCGATTATGCAGCCTTTAAAGAAAAAACACAGAAGGTTATCGACCAGTTTGATGGCCAAGAATCTTACGGTGCAAAAATCAATGGGAAATTAACTGTATCCGAAAACGTTGCCGACCTAGGAGGAATTGCTGCTGCCCTTGAAGCTGCCAAGAGAGAACCAGACTTCTCAGCTGAAGAGTTCTTCCATAACTTTGCTCGTATCTGGCGTATGAAAGGTCGCCCAGAGTTGATGAAACTCATGGCCAGCGTTGATGTGCACGCCCCAGCTAAACTCCGTGTTAACATCCAAGTGCCAAACTTTGATGACTTCTTTACAACCTATGATGTCAAAGAAGGTGACGGAATGTGGCGTTCACCAGAAGACCGTGTGATTATTTGGTAATCAAAAAACCAAGGATGATTTTCCTTGGTTTTTATGTTTTAGAAAAATGGATTAAAGGTTTTTTCGTGAGCGATAGTCGTAGCCGGACCATGTCCTGGATAGACATCGTAGTTTGGAAGGGTGAAGAGCTGGGTTTGGACACTATGAAGGAGTTGTTCCATACTACCAGTTGGCAAATCTGTCCGACCAATGGTTTCTCGGAAAAGGGCATCTCCCGTTAAGACCAAGTGTCCATCTGGGAAAACCAATGAAACTCCACCGATAGAGTGGCCTGGCGTTGGTAAGACTGTAAAGCGGAATTCTTCAATCTGGTATTCTTCATGAAAAACATAGGTGTGTTCAGCTGGTCTACACACGACATCCGCCATATCATCGTGACGAGGAAGCCCAGAAAGATTATCAACAGGAGTATAGAGCCAAGAAGCTTCACTTTCTGCTACATAGACTGGAGGATTTCCAAAAGTATCTCTGACCAAGTCCAGACTCAAGATATGATCGTAGTGAGTATGGGTCAATAGAATCGCACAGACTGGTTTGTTGATTTTCTCGATAGTCTTGCGAATGGCCTCCCAATGGCTACCTGGATCGACTACAATCAGGTGTTGGTCTCCTTCGAGATAATAAGTATTTTCATAGGCAACAGGATTTACGGTTTTATGGATTTTCATAGGATTTCCTCTTTCAAAGAATTTACAGTTTCTAGTATAACACAGAAGAACAAAATAAGGAATCGATCAACAAGAAAGTCCCTCCATAAAAGAAGGGACTTTTTAATACATTAAAAATGATTTTTCCAGGCTTGGAAGCGTGCATCCAGTAGGAGTTGTGTCAGATTTTTTAAGATTTCGACTTGCTCAGGCTCTAGTGTCTGGGCTTGAGAAACAAGTTGTCGAACATGTTCAATCGCATTTTTTGAGGATAGTTCATTAATAGAGCTAATTCCAGACTCTAGGATAGTTCCAAAGAAGAGATCAAAATAAAGTTCTAATTCCTCATCGGGAACACTATCCACCCATTCTTTAAGAGTGTCTTTGATTTGTAGACTTTCGCTACTGATTGCCTCTAGTTGGACAAAGTGGTGTCCTTCAGTTAGCCAGCTGAAAGTATTGTGTTGAGCGATGCCACCGAGAGCCGTAGATTTGACGACTGTAGGAGTATCAGGAACTTCCAGCATCATGCCAATGACAGAACCTTGTGGGACGAAACGATGAATTTTTGGAATCACTTCCTGATAGCCTGTGGTTTCAGTCAGTTCAGCTTGGAGGCCAGGGGCATCATAGGTATAAACTGCTGATATTTTTTCTTGCAATTCAGGTTGGATTTGACTAGCAGCGTAGACGGCTAGATTCCCACCTTTAGAATGTCCAGCAAGAATTACTTTTTGTTTTGGATGTTGGGTAAAGAATTCTTCCAAGTATTCAAGAGCATGCTTTTGGGCAGGGATTTCCTTCATGTAGGTCATATGGAAATCTTCCTTCCAGCCAATAATACTGTCGTCTGTGCCACGAAAGACAATGAGATAAGTATCTAGATTCAGGCGATAGGTCATAGCAGCGAACTGTTTCTGTTGCTCAGTGTCAATCTCGTTAATAAAGTTTGATAGCTTGCTATTTCTAAAACGTTTGTGTTGGGCAAGCTGGTCTAAAAGTTGCAGACGTTCTTTATTGGTCAACATGGTGCTTTCTCGCGGAACACGTGTTGCGACATCGCTTAAACGATTGACTGGCTGGTCCAATAGGTTATCAAAAGGAAGATAAGTCAGCTCTGTCAAAGCAAGTACATCCAGTTCATTTAAGGGAAGATCATAAAAAGAATCGTATTGAACATTAGTTAGGTAGTCAAAAATATTGGCCATGGTAATTCCTTTCTTAACTTTTATCATATCAGATTTGTATCAATTTCGCTAGTAGTCAGAAGAATTTTGCTATAATATAAAAAAAGGAGGAGCAGATGCATAAGATTTTACTAGTAGAAGATGATCAAGTAATCCGTCAGCAAGTTGGGAAAATGCTCTCCGAATGGGGTTTTGAAGTAGTCATGGTAGAAGACTTTATGGAAGTTCTAACGCTATTTGCTCAGTCTGAGCCTCATCTGGTCCTTATGGATATTGGTCTTCCCTTGTTTAATGGTTATCATTGGTGCCAGGAAATCCGCAAAATTTCAAAAGTTCCTATTATGTTTCTGTCTTCCAGAGACCAGGCTATGGATATCGTGATGGCCATCAATATGGGAGCAGATGATTTTGTGACCAAGCCATTTGATCAGCAGGTCCTTTTAGCCAAGGTACAAGGATTATTGCGCCGCTCTTATGAATTTGGAAGGGATGAAAGTCTCTTGGAGTATGCAGGGGTTATCCTCAATACCAAGTCTATGGATCTACATGTTGAGGGACAAGCAATCACGCTGACAAAGAATGAATTTCAAATCTTACGTGTTCTTTTTGAACACGCAGGAAATATCGTGGCGCGTGATGATCTGATGCGAGAACTCTGGAATAGTGACTTTTTCATCGACGATAATACTCTTTCTGTCAATGTTGCTCGCTTGCGTAAAAAGTTGGAAGAGCAAGGTTTGGTAGGATTTATTGAAACTAAGAAAGGGATAGGATACGGGTTGAAACATGCTTAATTGGAGACAATTTTTTCTAGCCTATCTTCGCTCACGGATTCGCCTTCTAGTCTTCATTTTTTTGATTAGCTGCCTTGCCCTCACCTTTCACATTTTATTTACAAATCTAGGTTCTTACTTTCTTTACTTCTTTCTGCTTTGTAGTGTTCTAACCCTCTTATTTTTCATCTGGGATATCCTAGTAGAAGCAGAAGTTTATCGTAAGGAAATGCTTTATTCTGAAAGAGAACCAAAATCTCCTTTGGAATGTGCTTTAGCAGAAAAATTGGACGAACGCGAAGCTGAGCTTTATCAAAAGAAATCAGAAGCGGAAAGCAAGCTAACAGATTTACTAGACTACTATACCTTGTGGGTGCATCAAATCAAGACCCCCATAGCAGCAACCCATCTATTGGTGGCAGAAGTTTCTGAACGAGAGCTTAAGCGACAATTGGAACAAGAAATTTTCAAAATTGATTCTTATACCAACTTGGTTTTGCAATACCTACGCTTAGAAAGCTTCCATGATGATTTGGTTTTGAAAAAAGAAAATATAGAAGATCTGGTCAAGGAAGTCATTCGCAAATATGCGATTTTCTTTATCCAGAAAGGTTTAAGTGTTAATCTGCATGACTTGGATAGAAGCATTGTGACGGATAAAAAATGGCTGTTAGTAGTTATTGAACAAATACTTTCAAATAGCCTCAAATACACAAATGAAGGTGGAATTGAAATCTATATGGACGGTCAGGATCTTTGTATTAAGGATACAGGAATCGGCATTAAAAATAGTGATGTTCTTCGAGTCTTTGAACGCGGATTTTCAGGTTACAATGGTCGTATGACCCAACAGTCATCTGGACTTGGTCTCTACCTGACCCAAAAAATCAGCCAAGAATTAGGACATCAAATCCGTATCGAATCTGAACTTGGTCAAGGAACAACCGTGAGGATTAAGTTCTCTGAAGTGAATTTACTGATTGAATGAAAAGAATTGTGAAGAGGCTGGGACAAAAGTCCTAGCCTCTCAATTGTCTTTGGATTGTCGAGCAAGACGCAGTGGTTGAGTGGGCTCTACTACGCTGATTTCATCAGCTTTTACAGCCCTACTCAACTGTGCGGAGGTGGGACGACGAAATCGAATTCTAACGAATTACCGATTTCTGTCCCACTCTCTTCTTTAGACCTTGATATAGTGAGAAAAAAGGATTCAATTAGATAAAAAATGTAATCTTACAAAAATGTAAGATTAAAGGCCTCTTTTGTAAGGTTATGTTATGGCAAGTCCTCTTTTTTTGGAGTAAACTTAGAGCATAAAGAAAAAGGAGAGGAACCATGAAAACAATTTTACAAAAGAAACAAACAAGTAAGCCGAGTCCAAAGGATATCGAGCGAGTTCAAATCGGCATCGAAATGATGCAAGCTCAGTTTCAATTAATGGGATATTAAAAAGGAGAAGTTTAAATGACACTATTAGATGTAAAACACGTTCAAAAGATTTATAAAACTCGCTTTCAAGGCAACCAAGTAGAAGCCCTGAAAGATATTCACTTTACCGTTGAAAAAGGCGACTACGTCGCTATCATGGGTGAGTCTGGATCTGGTAAATCTACTCTACTCAATATTCTTGCTATGCTTGACAAGCCAACGCGTGGGCAGGTCTTCCTAAACGGAACTGACACAGCTATCATTAAAAATTCTGAAGCATCAAGCTTCCGTCGTGAAAAGTTAGGCTTTGTCTTCCAAGACTTCAATTTGTTAGATACGCTTTCTGTTAAAGACAATATCTTACTCCCTTTGGTATTGTCTAGAAAGCCTATTACAGAAATGATGAAAAAATTGGTCGTGACGGCCGAAAATCTTGGTATCAATCAATTGCAGGAGAAGTACCCTTATGAAATCTCTGGAGGGCAAAAACAAAGGGTAGCAGTTGCACGGGCTATCATCACAGAACCAGAAATTCTCCTTGCGGACGAGCCAACAGGTGCCCTAGACTCTAAATCATCTGCTGCCCTCCTTGATATCTTTGATCAGATCAACGAGCAAGGGCAAACCATTCTCATGGTGACCCACTCAACAGCAGCTGCTAGCCGTGCAAAACGTGTTCTTTTCATCAAGGACGGTATTCTCTATAATCAAATCTATCGTGGTGAAAAGACGGATCGTCAGATGTTCCAAGAAATCTCTGACACCTTGACTGTTATGGCAAGTGAGGTGAACTAGTATGTTTCGATTAACCAATAAGTTGGCCATATCCAACTTAATCAAAAACCGCAAACTCTATTATCCGTTTGCTTTGTCTGTCATTTTGGCAGTCACTATCAGCTATCTCTTTTACTCCCTAGCCTTTAATCCTAAAATTGTGGATTTGCGTGGTGCATCTGCTATTCAATTTACCCTACAACTAGGGCTTGTCGTTGTGACATTTGCATCTGCCATTATCGTGCTTTATGCCAATAGTTTTGTCATGAAAAATCGCTCAAAAGAACTGGGTGTATATGGCATGTTGGGTCTAGAAAAACGCCATTTAATTGGTATGACTTTTAAGGAACTCTTGATATTTGGGCTAGTAACAGTCACTGCCGGGATTGGAATTGGTGCCCTCTTTGATAATCTGATTTTCGCTTTACTACTAAAACTTGCAAAGATGAAGGTAGAGTTAGTTGCAACTTTCCAATGGTCCGTAGTGCTTTCAATCCTTCTGGTATTCGGTTTTATCTTTTTAGTCATCGTTTTCCTGAACGCTGTACGCATTATCCGTATGGATGCTCTGCAACTTTCTCGTGAGAAAGCGAAGGGTGAAAAGAAAGGGCGTTTCCTAGTCCTTCAAACACTTGTAGGGCTAATTACTCTAGGCGGTGGCTACTACCTAGCACTAAGCGTAACAGATGCTTTCAAAGCTGTCGCTACTTTCTTTATTGCGGTTATGTTAGTTATTGTAGGGACCTATCTCTTATTCAATGCTGGTATTACAGTCTTCTTGCAGTTGCTCAAGAAAAACAAGAGATATTACTACCAACCAAATAACCTCATCTCTGTTTCTAACCTTATCTTTCGTATGAAGAAAAATGCGGTCGGATTAGCAACCATTGCCATCCTTTCAACAATGGTTTTAATCACCATGTCTGCAGCAACCAGCATTTACAACGGATCTGAGAATATGAAAAAACTCATGTATCCTCACGATTTTGATGTTAAGGGACAAAATATAGAAGTTGAGG
The DNA here is from genome assembly GCF_047463315.1 of Streptococcus infantis. GTDB lineage: Bacteria > Bacillota > Bacilli > Lactobacillales > Streptococcaceae > Streptococcus > Streptococcus infantis_AB. The sequence continues at coordinate 119,453 of NZ_JASHEB010000007.1, forward strand.
ATTTAGACAAGCTTTTGACTCAATACGCTAGCGAAAAGAACCTAACCATCAGCAATAAGGACGTCCTCAATTATGCAAGTTTCGGTCTTTCGAGTCAAGAGGGGACCAAATTAACCATCTTTGAAAAAGGGCAAAACAATGTCATGCCTAAGACAGTCTTCCTGGTTTTTGATCAAAAAGATTATGAAAAAATGACTGGACAAAAGCTAAACCTTACTGGTAACGAAGTAGGACTTTGGGCTCGAAATGACCAACTTAAAAATCAGAAAGCATTTAGTCTGAACAATCAGAACTATACGATCAAGGAAGCAATCCAGCAGGATTTTATTGCCAATCATGTTTCCAATCCCTATGTACTATTGGTATCGGATTATAACTATCTTGTAGTAGCTGATATTCAAAGTTTTTTGGAACAGTACCAGGATTCAGCTGTATACACACAGCTCTACGGTGGTATGGATGTAACAGCTAGTCTAGAGGAACAGTTAAAGCTATCTGATGATTTTGAGGAGTTTGTAAATAATTTTAGTCATAATCTCAAAAATGAAGACGGTATGGTTTATGGTGGAGGCACTGCAAGTGACGCAATTGCCCAAATGAATGCTCTCTTTGGCGGAGTTCTCTTTATTGGTATTTTCCTCTCTATCATCTTTATGATTGGAACTGTACTCGTTATCTACTATAAACAAATCTCAGAAGGTTATGAGGATCGTGAACGCTTTGTCATCCTGCAAAAAGTGGGCTTGGATCAAAAACAAATCAAACAAACCATAAACAAGCAGGTTTTGACTGTTTTCTTTCTCCCGGTAATCTTTGCTTTCCTACACTTGGCTTTTGCCTATCATATGTTAAGTTTGATTCTTAAGGTTATTGGGGTAGTAGATACAGCTATGATGTTAAGTGTAACACTTTCTATTTGTGGTATCTTTGCCCTCATCTACGTACTTATCTTTATGATTACTTCAAGAAGTTATCGTAGAATTGTTCAAATGTAAAAACAGAAACATCAAAAAAGAGAGTGGGACAGAAATCGTTAATTCGGTAGAATTCGATTTCGTCGTCCCACCTCCGCACAGTTGAGTAGAGCTGTATAAGCTGATGAAATCAGCGTAGTAGAGCCCACTCAACCACTGCGTCTTGCTCGACAATCCAAAGACAATTGAGAGGCTAGGACTTTTGTCCCAGCCTCTTTTTTAGTAGCTGGGATTTTGTCCCAGGTTTTATCTCTTATTTCTCAACACGTGATTTGTTGGCGAGATCAGCTAGGATTGCTGCTACAAACTCATCATCTTTAAACATTAAAAAGGTATCTACTTTCAGAGGAGATATCGTTTTTCTTCTTCGGATAAGGATACAAAAATTTCTTCCTTTCTCTATCTTTTAAATGAATTGATTTCTTCAGAGAAAGACTGTAAAATTTTTGATATAATATCAAGGAGATTGATGGATATTTAAAAGATAATGTTCAAAAGAATCACAGGTAAGAATTAAAAACATGTCAGTTTGGACAGAAGTCCCTCTACCATCATCCATGCAGAAACAAGATTATATGAAATAAAAGGAGTAACCAATGTCCGGAAACTATTCAACACGTGAATTCCGCGAGAAACTATATGATGACCTTCATGTTCGATTAAGAGATACATTGATTTTGATGTGTGCGATTTTTATTGCCTCTATAGGTCTAAATATGAATTCAACAGCTGTCATTATTGGAGCCATGCTGATTTCCCCCTCTTATGACACCGATTGTTGGACTGGGGTTTGGTTTAGCTATTTTTGATACGCGTTTAATCAAGCAATCTCTAGAGGTTTTATTTACTCAAGTATTGGTCAGTTTGCTTGTCTCGACTCTGTATTTCTGGATTTCTCCCTTATCTTATGCAAGTAGCG
>NZ_JASHEB010000008.1:0-50877 GCF_047463315.1 Streptococcus infantis
GAATCAGGCGGTTAGAGGTTCGACTCCTCTAGGGTGCATTAAACATTTAACTCGGGAAGTAGCTCAGCTTGGTAGAGTACTTGGTTTGGGACCAAGGTGTCGCAGGTTCGAATCCTGTCTTCCCGATAAATATTACATGAGTTAGAACACTAGTTGTTCTTTTTTTTTATTTGTTATGAATCTTTTTTCACTGTGTCAACTGCTGTAGAATGATGAAAGAATTTCAATTTGAAAGGGCTCCATCGATCGGGTCTTCTCATTTTGATATTTTAGCAAGGGATAAAACAACTTTTTGAATTATGGACTTTATTTTTGTCGTATTATTAACTCTAGAATAGTCCTTAACTGTATTAGGAACACAAAATTTTAGTAAGAAATAAAATATATCACCGATTCAATCATAATAGGTTGAATCGGTGATTTTTATATAAGTAAAAAAAAGAATCTCGCATAAATGTTTTGTCTCAATTGTTAACTTTGGGAATTGTTCAGTCAAGGGAGGAAGCACAAAATCTCATTCGACAATCAGAATTACTAAAAAGTTATGTAGTAGATGATTTGGATAATGTCGAAACTAGTCAACAGTTTTTCAAGTCATTAGTAGAGAAGGGGGAGTAAATGTTAAAGAATATTCCTAAAATTATTAGCCCAGAGCTAGTTAAGTATCTAATGGAGATGGGACATGGAGATGAGCTAGTGATAGCTAATGCAAATTTCCCAGCTCACAGGATCGGACAACGCGTTGTTCGTTGTGATGGTCATGGAGTTCCTGTGATCTTGGATGCTATTTTGCAACTACTACCTCTCGATACATACAGTGACTATCAAGCAGGCCTTATGCACGTTGTACCAGGAGATCCAACGATTCCAGTTATTTGGGATGAATATAAAGCCTTACTTGGCAAGTATCATACAGGTGCATCTATCAAAGAGTTTGAACGTTTTGAATTTTACGATCAGGCAGAGAAAGCTTATTTAGTGATTCAAACTGGAGAAAGTGCTCTTTATGGAAATATTATCCTGAAAAAAAGCATTTTGTAAAAAAATAAGGGGGATGTGGGGCTTCCCACTCCCTTCCTTTACGATTTATTTGTTAAAAAAATCACAAATATTTGAAAATATAGGAAATATATTATATAATTAACCTAAATATAAAGCATGAAAAACGCAAGGAGGAAAAAATATGGCAACATTTTACGTTCCAGCAGTTAACCTTATTGGTAAAGGTGTGGTAAATGAAGTTGGGCCTTATGTTAAGGAGTTGGGCTATACTAAGGCTCTTTTGGTGACAGATAAGTATATCGAATCAAGTGATATCTTGCCAAAAATTTTAAAACCTTTAGATGATGAAGGGATTGCTTACGTTATCTTTAGTGATGTTGAACCTAACCCTACTTGTAAAAATGTTATGGATGGGGTCGCTGCTTTGAAGGAGCATAACTGTGACTTTATCATCTCTGTCGGTGGTGGCTCTCCACAGGATGCAGCTAGCTGTATTTCTGTAATCGCTACTAATGGCGGTAAGCCACAGGATTACGAAGGTTTGCATAAGTCTGCTCAAAAAGGCCTTCCTGTTGTAGCTATCAATACTACTGCAGGTACATCAGCAGAAATTACTATCAACTACGTTATCACTGATGAAGAACGTAAGGTTAAAATGGTAATGGTTGATAAGAACAGTCTGGCTCTTATCTCTGTTAATGACCCTGAATTGATGATTTCAAAACCTCAAGCTTTGACTGCTGCTACTGGTATGGATGCTCTTACTCACGCTGTTGAAGCTTTGGTAACACCAGGTGCTTATGATGTGACTAAGAAACTGTCTATAGGAGCTATCGAGCTGATTAAAGAATATCTTCCACGTGCAGTAGAAAACGGACATGACATCGAAGCTCGTGAAGGTATGGTTAATGCTATCTTCCTTGGAGGAATGAGCTTTAACAATGCTGGACTCGGCTATGTTCACTCAATGGCTCACCAATTGGGGGCTGTCTATAACTTGCCTCATGGTGTTTGCTGTGCTATGCTTTTGCCAGTCGTTGAGCGAGAAAATGCCAAACGTGTACCTGTAGCCTTCCGTAATGTTGCTAAGGCCTTGGGTATGCAAATCGAAGGAAAATCAGATGAAGAATGTGCTGCTTATGCTATTTCTGAAATTGAAAAACTTTCTGAGACTGTCGGTATTCCTAAGAAATTGACAGAACTTGGTATCGAAGAAAAAGACTTTGACTTTGAATACCTTTCTAAGAATGCCTTGATTGATGCTTGTGCACCAGGTAATCCATTCATGCCAACTTTGGAAGAAACCATTGCTTTCTATAAGGAATTGTTCTAAGGAGAGCTACTTTGGAATTTTTTAGGGATAGTAAATTTAAGATTCTTACATTATGAATTCCTCCCGAATATTTAAATAATGTACCAGGGAATCAAATACTATTCCTATGATTTAAAACCAATAATATTTAAGAAGAACTATCCTTGTGATAGTTCTTTTTTGGAAAATTTGATATGCTAGGATTATGAAGAAAATCAAAATCGATGTTGTGATTGTTCCTTTAAGTGGACATTTGTATCCAACTATGAATTTACTTGCACCACTATTACAAAATCCTCAGTATGAGATTCGTTTACTTACAGGTCCTCAGAAAAAGGCTGTTGCAGAGGCAGTTGGTTTTCAGGTTCTTCCCATTTTAGAAGGACACGTAAAAGAATTTGAAAAAGCTGCCAACAATAAGGAGCAGTTAGGAATTATTTCAGCCTATCGACAGTTGTCTGCTAGTCTTGATTTGATAAACCTAGTTTCGGACCAATTAATCCAAGAATGGACAAATCATCGTCCGGACATTGTCATAGTGGACTTTATCACACTATCTGGTGGACTTGTAGCTGAGCAGATGGGAATTCCGTGGATATCAACTATGGCGACCCAGTTTGCGATTGAAACGACAGATGGTCCTCCTTGTTTCTTTGGTGGGCTGGGAAGTCCCAAGAATCGTTGGCAAGTTTCAGTACAATTTTTAGGTAGAAAAGCAACTCGGTTAGTGAAACGGATTGTATCTTTTTCGTTTCGTGATCGCTTAAAAAGATATAATTTTAAATTGTATAATCAACTCGGTCATGAGACCATTTATTCTCAATATTCGATTCTTGGTATTGGTATGAAAGAATTAGAATTAAAAAAGGGATTTCCAAAACACTACAAGTGGGTTGGTCCTTCTGGTGCTTCAGTTGAGGCAGGAGAGGATTATCCTTTAGATTTGTCTCCTTTTATGGAGCGAAAGAAAGTTTTGATGACTTGTGGGACACAACTAGCTTGGGCAAAAGAAAATCTTATTTATCAAGCTACGCAACTTGCAAAAGCTCATCCTGATTGTCACTTTTTTGTAACTCGTGGTGTAGGTGGAGAGGCCTTCCAATGTGAAAATCTCATGGAGAACCTTTCCGTAGTTTCTTATCTACCTTATAAGGAGTACATTCCCCAGATGGATTACGTGATTCATCACGGGGGGGCTGGGATTTTTTATCAATGTATCATTTATGGTAAACCAGCTTTGATTCTGCCTCATGATTATGACCAATTTGATTATGCCGTTCGTGGTGTGGAAGCGGGTGTTGCCTTTACAGCTAAAAGAGATAACAGCAAGGCAATTGGACAAGCCTTTGATAGTTTATTAGCTAAAGAAGATTGGTCAGAATTAGAAATTTTACGCCAGGCTGCACAATCCTATCATCCAACAGAAATTTTGGAAAGCGAAATCCATCGTCTGTTAGCAGATAAGGAGAAAGAATGATGAAAAAAGTATTAGTTACAGGAGCGACAGGTTTCTTGGGTAAATATGTCGTAAAAGAATTAGTCGAGCATGGCTATCAGGTTCGAGCTTTTGGTAGAAACAGTAAGGTTGGTCGCTCTTTAGAGAATTCTTCGGTTAGCTATTTTCAGGGTGATTTGACCAAAGCTGATGATGTGCTAGAGGCTTGCAAGGGGATGGATCTGGTCGTTCATGCGGGAGCCCTGTCAACAGTTTGGGGTCCTTGGGAAGATTTTTATCAGGCTAATGTTTTAGGAACCAAATATGTTCTCGAGGCATGTCGCCAAACAGGTATTCAACGTATAGTCTATGTATCCTCACCAAGCGTCTATGCTGCTCCTAAGGATCAGTTGGCTATCAAAGAAAGTGATGCTCCGGAGGAAAATAATCTCAATAATTATATCCGTAGCAAATTGGCTTCGGAGAAACTCTTTAAGGATTATCCAGATGTTCCTAGTATTATCTTGAGGCCTCGGGGACTGTTTGGGATTGGAGATACTAGCATCCTGCCACGGGTGATCAATCTTAGTCAAAAAATTGGTATTCCTTTAATTGGAGATGGGCGTCAGCTCATGGACATGACTTGCGTGGAAAATGTTGCTCTGGCAATCCGTTTGGCCATAGAAGCTCCAGAAGCCAAAGGTGAGGTTTATAACATTACTAATGGTGAACCGAGGGCTTTTAGAGATTTGCTAGAGGAAAGTTTGACAGGTCTGGGTTATCCAATCAAATACAGAAAAATTCCAGCATTTCTGTTATCAGTAATTGCAACTAGTTTAGAATTTCTCTATAAGACCTTAAATCTTAAGGGGGAGCCAGCTTTGACTCGGTATACCTATTACTTGCTTCGCTATAGTCAAACGCTGGATATTAGCAAGGCCGAGAAGGAGTTGGGTTATCATCCGAAAATTAGTATTTCAGAAGGGATTGAACAATATGTCAAAGATTATCGAAAGCATTGAGTATTTCCCAGCGGGATATTGTACGAGTTATGCCGGTTTGCTTTTTAAGGGTGTCAAGAATAGAAAGATGACTTTCCCCGCAGGAGTGTTCCTTATCAAGCACAGGGATAAGGGTTATCTGCTCTATGATACTGGCTATCACTATGATATTAAGACGAAACTTCGCTATGCTTTTTACCGTTTGGGGACGCCAGTTCAAATGACGGAGAAAGATCAGATTTTGCACTTGCTGAAAGCTAAAGGGATCAAGCCAGAAGAAATTAACTATGTCTTGTTGTCTCATCTACATCCAGATCATTTGGGAGGGGCTAGCTTCTTTCCGAATGCAAACTTTATCCTGACCCAGGAAGTCTATGATGTTTACAAGAAACCAAAACTAAAAGATTTAATTTTTAAAGAATTTTTGCCGAGTGATTTCGAGGAAAGATTGACAGTCACCAAGGAAAATCAGCAAAATGCTAACTTTAAGTATCGCCCTACCATCGATCTTTTTGGAGACGGAAGTATCTTCGTTGCTTCTATTGATGGGCATGCTAAGGGCCAAGCCTGTCTCTTTATTCCAGATTATCATCTCTTTATCGCAGCAGATCTTTGTTGGGGAATTGACCTTTTACCTTACACCAAACAGATGCATCTGGTTCCTTCCTTGGTGCAAGATAGTAAGGATGACTATATCAAAGGAACAGAGCTCTTGGAAGAGGTTTTAAAGGATGGAATAGAAGTGCTAGTTAGCCATGACCCTGTAGAAAGGATTGAGCGGATCTTGTATGAAAAAAATAACCTTTCTTAAAACCTTTATCCAAACTCGTTGGCTACATAATTTTAAATCTCGAAAAGCCTTAGAAAACTATCAGAAAAAACAGCTGGCTGCCTATATGGACTTTCTCAAACGTGAGTCACCTTATTTTAAAAATGGTGTACCTAGTGACTTTGACCATATGGACAAGGCTTTTATGATGAGTCATTTCAATGAGCTCAACACCCAAGGTGTAGATCGAGACGAGGCCTTGGCTTTGGCTATTGAAAGTGAAAAGACCAGGAATTTTACAGAGCTTAAGGGAGAAATAGCTGTTGGGTTGTCTTCTGGAACATCTGGACACCGGGGACTTTTTATCACAACTGAAAAAGAGAGAAGTATGTGGGCAGCAGCTATCTTGGCAAAGATGTTGCCCAAGGGCCAACTTTTTGGGCACAGCATAGCCTTTTTCCTCAGAGCAGATAATGAACTCTATCAGACCATCAATACGGCACTTATTCGTTTAGAGTACTTTGATATTTTCAAGAATACAGATGAGCATATCGAGCGTCTCAACAATTATCAACCGACCATTGTGGTGGCGCCTGCTTCTATGTTGATTGAATTGAGCAAGCGTTTAAAAGATGGGGAGTTAGTCATTCACCCACAAAAAATCGTTTCGGTGGCTGAAATCTTGGAAGATAGTGATAAAGAGCGAATTTTGAGCGCTTTTGAGTTGCCGATTATTGACCAAGTCTACCAGGCAACCGAAGGTTTCCTAGCTTGTACTTGCTCTGCTGGGAATCTTCATCTCAATGAAGACATCATTTTTGTGGGAAAACACTACTTAGATGACCGACGTTTTTATCCAGTCATTACTGATTTTAAGCGGAGCAGTCAGCCTGTTTATCGCTACCAGCTCAACGATATCTTGGTTGAGAACCCTGAACCTTGTCCATGTGGATCTCATTACACAAGGATTGACAAGGTCGAAGGGCGTTCTGATGACATCTTCTATTTTGATGGACAAGATGGAGGTCAGGTAACGATTTATCCTGACTTTATCAGACGTTGCATTCTCTTTGTGGAGAATGTTGGAGATTACCAAGTCAAACAACATTCTGAGAAGCTAGTGGAAGTTTTTTTGAGTCGAAGAGATGAGCAAGTAGAAACAGCAATCACAGAGCAGTTTCGACTTTTGGCGCAACAAAAAGAGTTTAAAGAACCTGAAATACAATTTTCAGATTATCACTGGGATACAAGTCGTAAGCTCAAACGTATCCAACGTTTATGAAAGGACAAAAAATTATGACAGAAGTAAAAAGACATGTAGAAATTGCAGGTTATGGAGTCTGCCTTCCAAAAAATACGGTTCAATTTAAAGACCAGACCCGTCATCGTGTGGTTGAAAATGAAGAAACGCAACTAGATTTGGCAGAAGCAGCTATCCAAGCTGCACTTAAAAATGCAAATTTGAGTATGAAAGACATTGATTGCCTGGTATCAGCTAGTGCGGTTGGTGTTCAGCCGATTCCTTGTACGGCAGCTTTGATACATGAACGTGTGGCAAAAGGGCTCTCTATCCCAGCTATGGATATCAATACGACTTGTACAAGTTTTATTTCAGCTCTTTCGACTATGTCGTACTTGATTGAAGCTGGAGAATACCGTCGTGTTTTGATTGTATCTAGTGAAGTTGGTAGCTTGGGTCTCAATCCAAAGCAAAAAGAAAGTTATGAACTCTTTAGTGATGGAGCGGCTGCCTTTATTTTCCAATCAAGTGATAAGGATAAGGGAGTTATCGCTAGTCTTCAACGTACTTGGTCAGAGGGGGCTCACGATACAGAGATTCGTGGAGGTTTGACTTCTTATCAGCCAAAAGAGTACTCTGAAGAGACCAAGACCAATTTTATGTTTGATATGAAAGGCAAGAAAATCCTCTTGCTTTCTGCTCGTGTCATCCCAGAAATGTTCCAAGAATTCCAAGAGAAATCTGGCATTTCTAAAGATGCTGTAGACTATATTATTCCCCACCAAGCCAGTCGCGCTCTTCCTTTGGTCATGGGAAAACTGGGTGTAGATGAAGACAAGTACCTTAACCTTGTTACGGATTATGGAAATATGGTCTCCGTTGCTGTACCTTTTGGTTTGGCTTATGCACTCGATCATGGCTATGTAAAAGAAGGAGATACCATCTTCTTGATGGGAACTGCAGCTGGTATGACGGTTAATATGTTGGCTTTGAAATTGTAAAATAAGAGCAGGCACCTATAAGTGGCCTGCTTTTTAAATTAATTTTAAACGTAGAACTATCGGCCTATACAGAAAAAGCTTGATAAGTTTTATGAAACTAAGTATACTAGAAGGTAACAAGCGTTTTCAGACGTTGAATTAGGGAGTAGACTTAGAAATTGAGAGGGAGATATGGGAATCAGAAAATTTCGATTATTGATGTCCAAGTATGGCTTTAGTATTGCGATTATTCTAATAGAATTAGTTCTTGTTTTCGGAATTATTCTTTACATGAGCCAGATTGCACCGATTATTTGGGTGACTCTTGTATTTTTGATCAGCGTAGCAACCGTTATAGCGATTGTTAATCGTTCGATGACGCCTGAAAGCAAAGTGACTTGGTTGATTGTGACCTTTGTGCCGGTGTTTGGTCCATTACTTTATATCATGTTTGGTGAGCGCCGACTATCAAAAAAAGAACTGAAACAACTCCAGGAATTGAATTCTATTGCATTTCATGAGAATAATGGGCGCCAACTCCATCTGCAGCTACAGGAGACAGATAAATCAGCTTACGGAATTATCAATGCCTTGCTACATATGGATAATAATGCAGAAGTCTATGACCAGACAGATTCACAATTTTTCGCAAGTGGTGAGGAAATGTGGCAACAGATGCTGGAGGATCTAAAAAGAGCTGAAAAGTTTATTTTTCTTGAATACTATATTGTCGAAGAGGGCTTGATGTGGGATAGCATGCTCGAAATTCTAGAAGAAAAAGCTGCTCAGGGAGTTGAAGTCAAGATGCTCTATGACGATATTGGTTGTATGGTGACTTTGCCTGGAGATTATACCGTTCATTTGCGGTCTAAAGGGATTAATGCTCATAAGTTTAATAAGGTGATTCCTCGTATGACAGTAGCCTATAACAACCGTGACCACCGTAAAATCTTGGTTATTGATGGGCAGATTTCCTACACTGGTGGGATCAACCTTGCAGACGAATATATCAATCATATTGAACGTTTTGGACACTGGAAAGATAGTGGAATTCGGATAGATGGTCCGGCGACTCAAGCCTTTACAAGACTATTTCTCATGAACTGGTACATCAACCGTGGGGAAATCAGTGACTTTGATCAGTATCATTTGGAAAATCAGACACGGTCTGGTAGTGGTCTTTGTATCCCATACGGTAGTGGACCGAAACCAATCTACCAGATGAAGGTGGGTAAAATTGTCTATCAAAATCTGATTAATCAAGCAGAGGATTTTGTTTATATTACAACGCCTTATCTCATTATCGATTATGATTTAACAGAGGATATAAAGAATGCAGCTATGCGAGGTGTAGATGTGAGAATAGTCACACCCCACATACCAGATAAGAAGCTTATTCAACTTGTAACACGGGGAGCTTATCCAGATCTTTTATCTGCGGGTGTTCGCATTTTTGAATACACACCTGGTTTTATCCATAGTAAGCAAATGATTGTTGATGATCGATTCGCGGCTGTCGGTACTATTAACTTGGATTATCGTAGCTTGGTTCACCACTATGAAAATGCAGTACTACTCTACAAAACAGAGTCAATAGCGGATATTCGCAAAGATTTTGAAGGAATTTTTGAAAAATCTCAAGAGATCTTCTCGGATACCATAAATCCTACATGGTATCAAATGATGATTAAAGAAGTAACACAGTTATTTGCACCTATGCTTTAATTGAAAGAATTAACTGAGAATAGATGATTAGAGGAGAGGTTGGGACAAAAGTCCTAGCCTCTCAATTTTTTTTGGATTGTCGAGCAAGACGCAGTGGTTGAGTGGGCTTTACTACGCTGATTTCATCAGCTTTTACAGCCCTACTCAACTGTGCGGAGGTGGGACGACGAAATCGAATTCTAACGAATTACCGATTTCTGTCCCACTCTCTTTTCTGTAAGCAGTTTCCTTGACATCTTATTTATTTTTCGTTATCATATGTCCATATAATATATGGGAGTCTGTGTACAGTCTGAGAGGAAGTGTTAAACTTCGACCGCACCTGATCTGGGTAATGCCAGCGTAGGGAACGATACTTGGCCTAATTTTGCACCTTTTTCATATATGGAAGAGGTTTTTCTTTTTTTACAAAGAAAAACTGTAACTTAGAAGGAGGTTTTAATGAAAGCAAGCATTGCTTTACAAGTCCTGCCCCTATCACAGGGGATTGACCGCATAGCTGTAATTGATAAGGTCATTGACTATCTGCAAGCTCAAGAAGTGACCATGGTGGTGACACCATTTGAAACAGTCTTAGAGGGGGAGTTTGATGAGCTTATGCGCATTCTCAAAGAAGCGCTAGAAGTGGCAGGTCAGGGAGCAGACAATGTTTTTGCCAATGTGAAAATAAATATAGGAGAGATTTTAAGCATTGATGAGAAACTTGAAAAGTATAATGAGACGGCATATTAGTCTGCTAGGATTTTTTGGTGTCTTATCCGCTTGGCAGGTGGCGGGACTCTTAAAACTCTTACCAAAGTTTATCCTGCCGACACCACTTGAGATTCTCCAGTCTTTTGTTCGTGACAGAGAATTTCTCTGGTACCATAGCTGGGCAACCTTGAGAGTAGCTTTGCTAGGTTTGGTCTTGGGTGTCTTGATAGCCTGTATTATGGCCGTCCTTATGGATAGTTTGGGATGGCTCAATGACCTGATTTACCCCATGATGGTGGTTGTCCAGACTATACCGACAATTGCCATAGCCCCTATCCTAGTTTTATGGTTGGGTTATGGAATCTTGCCCAAGATTGTTTTGATTATCTTGACGACTACCTTTCCTATCATCGTTAGTATTTTAGATGGTTTTAGGCATTGTGACAAGGATATGCTGACCTTGTTTAGTCTGATGCGAGCCAATCCTTGGCAAATCCTGTGGCATTTTAAAATCCCGGTCAGCCTGCCTTACTTTTATGCAGGACTTAGGGTCAGTGTCTCCTACGCCTTTATCACAACAGTGGTATCTGAGTGGTTGGGAGGCTTTGAAGGACTTGGTGTCTACATGATTCAGTCCAAAAAACTATTTCAGTATGATACCATGTTTGCAATTATTATTCTGGTATCACTGATCAGTCTTCTGGGTATGAAGCTAGTCGATATCAGTGAAAAATATGTGATTAAATGGAAACGTACTTAAAATAGAGCGTTTTAGAAAAAGAAAAGAGGAAATAAAAATGAAGAAAACATGGAAAGTGTTTTTAACGATTGTAACAGCTCTTCTAGCTGTCGTGCTTGTGGCTTGTGGCCAAGGAACAGCTTCTAAGGATAACAAAGAAGCAGAACTCAAAAAAATTGACTTTATCCTAGACTGGACACCCAATACCAACCACACAGGGCTTTATGTAGCTAAAGAAAAAGGTTATTTCAAAGAATCTGGAGTGGATGTTGATTTGAAATTGCCACCAGAAGAAAGTTCATCTGACTTGGTTATCAATGGTAAGGCGCCATTTGCTATCTATTTCCAAGATTACATGGCTAAGAAATTGGAAAAAGGAGCAGGTATTACTGCCGTTGCAGCGATTGTAGAACACAATACATCAGGGATTATCTCTCGTAAGTCTGACAATATCAATAGTCCTAAAGATTTGGTAGGTAAGAAATACGGAACTTGGAATGACCCAACTGAGCTTGCGATGTTGAAAACCTTGGTAGAATCTCAAGGTGGAGACTTTGAGAAGGTTGAAAAAGTACCAAACAACGACTCAAACTCGATCACTCCGATTGCCAATGGCGTTTTTGATGCTGCCTGGATTTACTACGGTTGGGATGGACTCCTTGCCAAATCTCAAGGAGTGGATGCCAACTTCATGTATTTGAAAGACTATGTCAAAGAGTTTGACTACTACTCACCAGTTATCATCGCAAACAATGACTATCTGAAAGACAACAAAGAAGAAGCTCGTAAAGTCATCCAAGCTATCAAAAAAGGCTACCAATACGCGATGGATCACCCAGAAGAAGCGGCTGATATCCTCATCAAAAATGCCCCAGAGTTAAAGGATAAACGTGACTTTGTCATTGAATCTCAAAAATACTTGTCAAAAGAATACGCAAGCGACAAGGAAAAATGGGGACAGTTTGATGCTGACCGCTGGAATGCCTTCTACAAATGGGATAAAGAAAATGGAATCCTCAAGGAAGACTTGACTGATAAAGGATTCACGAACGAATTTGTAAAATAATGACAGAAATTAGACTAGAACACGTAAGCTATGCCTACGACAATGAAAAGATTTTAGAGGATATTAATCTACAGGTAACTTCAGGTGAAGTGGTCTCTATCCTAGGGCCCAGTGGTGTAGGAAAGACTACTCTCTTTAACCTGATTGCAGGTATTTTAGAAGTCCAGTCTGGACGAATCATTCTTGATGGTGAGGAAAATCCCAAGGGGCGCGTGAGTTATATGCTCCAAAAGGATTTGCTCTTGGAACACAAGACTGTCCTTGGCAATATCATTTTGCCCCTCTTGATCCAAAAGGTGGACAAGGCAGAAGCCATTGCCCGCGCAGACGAAACCCTTGCTACCTTTCAGTTGACGGCTGTAAGGGATAAGTACCCTCATGAACTCAGTGGTGGGATGCGCCAGCGTGTTGCTTTACTCCGTACCTACCTTTTCGGGCACAAGCCCTTTCTTTTAGACGAGGCCTTTAGCGCTTTGGATGAGATGACTAAGATGGAACTTCATGCCTGGTATCTTGATATTCATAAACAGCTAGGCCTGACGACGCTCATCATCACGCATAGTATAGAGGAGGCCCTCAATCTCAGTGATCGCATCTATATCTTGAAAAATCGCCCTGGGCAGATTGTTTCTGAAATCAAACTCGACTGGTCTGAAGGCGAAGACAAGGAAGTTCAAAAAATTGCCTATAAACGCCAAATCTTAGCGGAGTTGGGCTTAAATAATTAGAAATGAAGAGAGTTGGTGAAGTCTATTCTTTACTGCTCTCTTTTGTCTATAAATGGAAATTCTGATAGAGAAAAGTGATATAATTGACGTATGGTGATGTGATGAAAAAAGATGAAAGTGATAAAATTGAAGCAAGGAAGGATATAAATAATAATTCTCAAATGAGCGAAGTTAGAAAGCTAGCTCTACAGAACGGAATTTATTCAAATCCTATCAAAAAAAGCCGTAAAAAAATGACTGAGAAACAAATAATCGAAGCTGTTAGTGGTGGAAATATGATGCAAAGAGTTATCTCATTGATGTGAACTAATTGAAAAATAACCCTGAATTTCACAAGATATTGAGTTTTATCAATACAGCAGATTCTAAACAAATGAAGGGAGCTGAGGGGCATGAAAGATGATTTTGAAGAAGTAAGTTGGTCCGAGTATTGCTATAAAGAAAATGATGGTGATATAATTTGGTGGGTTGATACAGCCTGGTTCGCTAGAGGGTTGATGTTAATTACATTTGATAAAAAGAAGTTCTATAATCTTTTTAAAGATTATCCTCACAATATGACTGAAGAAGAAGTTAGAATTTTTGATAGCGAAAATCCTTTCTGGAGAGATTTTTTCTCGGATAGAATATGAACTATAGTAGGTAAAACTGTGAAAAATTCACACTTCAAAAAAACTTCGGTACATCATTAATGATACCGAAGTTTTTTCTAGACTTTACGAAATATTTCTTAGATTTGATGATAAATAACATACTTTCAAAGGATTTGAAAGCTAAGTGTAACTTTGTTATTATAACCTAATTGTAGGATAGAAAATGAAATGGGAATTGCTTGTTACCTATAGCTATTTTTAAAACTCAGTATTTTCAAGGCTTGAGCCCTAAAAATTTGACTTATAGAGTCTTAAATGATAGTATAGTCAAAGATAGTCAAAGTTTAAAAAGGAGGTAGCAAGCTATGAAATTTAAAAATACATCGGATCATATTGAAGCCTATATCAAGGCGATTTTAGAACAATCTGGTATCGTCGAATTGCAACGTAGCCAGCTAGCGGATACCTTTCAAGTCGTACCTAGCCAGATTAATTATGTGATTAAAACTCGTTTTACAGAGAGTAGAGGATATCTAGTTGAGAGTAAGCGTGGTGGTGGGGGCTATATTCGTATAGGTCGAATTGAATTCTCAAACCATCATGATATGCTCCGTGATTTGTTGTATTCAGTGGGTGATGAGGTAAACCAAGTCATCTTTGAAGATGTTTTAAAACTTTTACTTGAACAGGAACTCTTGACTCGTCAGGAGATGAATCTGTTAGTTGCAACGGCCTCAGATCGTGTTTTGGGTGAGGAAGCTGATTATATTCGTGCCAATATGCTTCGTCAGTTATTGCATGAAGTAGATAGAAAAGGAAAATAAAATTTAATGGAATATTCAAAAGCATTGAGAGAATGTATCGACAGTGCCTTTCTAGTGGCGAGTCGTTTTGGAGCAGACTACCTGGAGTCTTGGCACCTACTGATTGCTATGGCTAATCATAGCTACAGTGTTGCTGGAGCAACTTTGAATGAGTTTCCGTATGAGATTGATCGTTTAGAGGAGGTAGCTATTGAATTAACAGAGGCCAACTATAGCCACAAGGAAGATTATCAGGAACTCCCTTTTTCTTATCGTTTAAACGTCTTGATGTTGGAGGCGGAACATGTTGCCTCCGTTGTACATGCAAAAGCATTGGGAACTGAGCACCTTCTCTACGCAATCTTGCATGACGGTAATGCTTTAGCTACTCGCATTTTGGAAAAAGCTGGCTTTTCTTATGAAGACCAGAAGGACCAAGTCAAAATTGCTGGACTTCGTCGTAGCCTTGAAGCGCGTGCTGGTTGGACAAAGGAAGATTTGAAGGCTCTACGTCAGCGCCATCGCTCAGTAGCAGATAAGCAAAACTCCATGGCCAATATGATGGGCATGCCTCAAACTCCAAGTGGTGGTTTGGAAGATTACACTCATGACCTCACAGAGCAAGCTCGTTCTGGCAAGTTGGAACCAGTTATTGGTCGTGACCAAGAAATCTCACGTATGATTCAAATCTTGAGTCGTAAGACCAAAAATAATCCAGTTCTAGTTGGAGATGCGGGTGTCGGTAAAACAGCACTGGCACTTGGCCTTGCACAGCGAATTGCTAATGGAGATGTACCAGCTGAAATGGCTAAGATGCGTGTTCTAGAGCTTGACTTGATGAATGTGGTTGCAGGGACTCGATTCCGTGGTGACTTTGAAGAACGTATGAACAATATCATCAAAGATATCGAGGAAGATGGTAAGGTTATCCTCTTTATCGATGAGCTTCATACTATTATGGGGTCAGGAAGTGGGATTGACTCGACCTTGGATGCGGCTAATATCTTGAAACCTGCCTTGGCACGTGGAACACTGAGAACCGTTGGAGCAACTACTCAGGAAGAGTATCAAAAACACATCGAAAAAGACGCAGCCCTTTCTCGTCGCTTTGCTAAAGTGATGATTGAGGAACCCAGTGTGGCTGATAGTATGGCTATCTTGCGTGGCTTGAAAGCAACCTATGAGAAACACCACCATGTTCAAATTACAGATGATGCAGTCGAAACAGCTGTCAAAATGGCACATCGCTATTTGACTAGTCGTCACTTGCCAGACTCAGCGATTGATCTTTTGGATGAAGCGGCAGCAACTGTCCAAAATAAATCAAAGCACGCTAAAAAAGATGAGTCAGGCTTAACAGCTGCAGATAGGGCTTTGATGGATGGCAAATGGAAACAAGCGGCTCAGCTCATTTCAAAAGAACAGAAAGTTCCAGTCTATAAAGATCTAGTAAAAGAGTCTGATATTTTGACAACCTTGAGTCGCTTGTCAGGCATTCCAGTTCAAAAATTGACACAAACGGATGCCAAGAAGTATCTCAATCTTGAAGCTGAACTGCATAAACGTGTTATCGGGCAGGAACAAGCGGTATCAAGCATCAGTCGTGCCATTCGCCGAAATCAATCGGGTATTCGCAATAACAAACGTCCAATTGGATCCTTTATGTTCCTAGGACCGACAGGTGTTGGTAAAACTGAATTGGCCAAAGCCTTGGCAGAAGTTCTCTTTGATGACGAGTCAGCTCTCATTCGTTTTGACATGAGTGAATACATGGAGAAATTCGCAGCCAGTCGTCTTAACGGAGCACCTCCAGGTTATGTAGGCTATGAAGAAGGCGGAGAGTTGACCGAGAAGGTTCGTAACAAACCATACTCAGTCTTGCTTTTTGATGAGGTAGAAAAGGCACACCCAGATATCTTTAATGTGCTCTTGCAGGTCTTAGATGATGGTGTCTTGACAGATAGTAAAGGTCGCAAGGTTGATTTTTCAAATACCATCATTATCATGACGTCAAACCTTGGTGCGACAGCTCTTCGTGATGACAAGACAGTCGGTTTTGGAGCTAAAGATATTCGTTTTGATCAGGAAAATATGGAAAAACGGATGTTTGAAGAGTTGAAAAAGACTTATCGTCCAGAGTTCATCAACCGTATTGATGAAAAAGTGGTCTTCCATAGCTTGTCAAGTCAAGATATGCAGGAAGTGGTTAAAATTATGGTCAAACCATTGATTGCTAGTCTTGCAGAAAAAGAAATTAACTTGAAACTCCAAGCATCTGCCCTTAAGCTTCTAGCTCAGAAGGGATATGATCCAGAGATGGGAGCTCGCCCACTGCGCAGAACTCTGCAAACAGAAGTAGAAGACAAACTAGCAGAGCTTCTTCTTACAGGTGAACTGAAAGAAGGTAAGACACTTAAAATTGGTGTCAAAGCAGGTCAATTGAAATTTGACATTGTATAAAAACAAGAACTAGGATACTCCAGTTACGGTAGAGAGAAACCCTTCATTGCCATCAATTGCAGAAAGGAAGTAGAAGATGATGAATCAGATAATTCCAACCGGGATGACAGAAAAAGAGTACTTTGAAGTTCATGCAAGTCAGGAGGAGTTTCTTGAGTGGTATCACCAGCAAGCACTCCCCCAGTATGAAAAGCCAAGTGTGACTGTGGATATGGTAGCCTATTGCTTTGTAGAAGGGAAGATGAAGCTCTTTCTGATTCGTCGGAAGGCACATCCTTTTCAAAATTGTTTAGCGCTAGTTGGTGGATTTATGGATAAAGGGGAAGATGCTGCCCATGCTTGTCAACGTGAGGTAAAAGAAGAAATCAATCTTGAGCTTCCACTGGAAAAAATTGAGCAGCTTGTGACAGTATCGACTCCTGGCCGTGATCCCAGAGGGTGGACAGTTACTATTGCCCACTTGGTTTACTTACCTGGTCGAGCGTATGACTTGGCTAAAGCAGGAGATGATGCCAAGGAAGTCCTTCTTGTAGATGTTGATTTTCATACAGGTAAGTGTTATTTGGATGGCAAAGAACTGGAAGAGAAGGACTTTGCATTTGACCACTTATCCATTATTCAAGCATCCATCAAGAAGATTCAAGAAGCTATCGACTATAACCCTCGTTTCCTTTATTTACTTGAGGATGAATTCACAGTGGATGATGGTTTAGCCCTCGTTGAGATTCTATGCCCAGGAAAATTATGTACGAGTGATAGTTTCTTATCGAAATATGGTCATAACATAGAGGAAGTTGGTTTTAAACGGATTCCTCAAAAGGAAGTTATCACTATTTATCGATTAAAATAAAAAGTGAGGTCGGGATTTTCTCGACCTCTTTTTGTTTAAGGATGTTTATCTTTATTAGAATTGCTCATGATTCGAATGAATAAATCTTTGTATTTATATTTTAAATAGTGTTCATGTAAGTACATTAGAGCCACGTAGACAATCATGAAAATGGCAGTTAGGTAGAACAAATCAAATGTTGTTTGAGCGTAATGAGTAGCACCCCCATAAGAAACGAAAGCAGCTAAAATCAACCAAGGAAGATACTTGTAATATTTCTTTGACATAAACCTACACCTCCAATATACTATTTCAATTTTATTATAGCCCTTCAAGAAAAAAATGCAAGCGATTACACTTATAAGATATAGTATTTTTAGTAGGAAAAATTTCCTGTTTTTTAAATTTTTAACGAATAATAGAGATAGGAGGATAAAAAGTATCAATAAATTTGCTAAAAAATACAGATAAAAACCTGTTCTAAATAGTTGACAGATTCAAAAGTAAATATTACAATATTGTTACAAAAATATTTCTAAACATTTCAAAAATATTACATAAGGAGTGTAAAATGAAAAATAAAACTTCTATCAAATTAATGGCCGCAACTGTACTAGCTTCAACTTTGCTTTTAGGAGCATGCGGAAATAAGAAAGAGAACACTGCAAGTGATAATTCTAGTAAGACAACACAAGCATCTTCTAGTTCTAAGGCAAACTCTTCCAACAAAGAAAGTAAAACTCAAGCTTCAACAAGTACTACGACTTCAGAAAAAGCAAAAGCTTCCTCTGAACAAGCATCAAGTCCAACAACTCAAGGACAAGAGGCAAATCGAGCAGCGCAAACTCCACAAGCTCCACAGCAACAGACTTCACAAAGTCAATCCAATCCAGCAAGTCAGTCAACTTATGATCCAGCAACTGATCGTAAACTTCAAGATAAGCAAGCAGAACATAACAAACGTTATAAAGGTGTCTTGACTATGGTGGACAAAGACTTTTCGGCTGCAGCTGGGAATTGGAAGGGTGCTAATGGCGAAACGATCACTGTCTCATCAAATGGCCAGTTTACAGTAGAATCTGCTGAGGGTAAGAAAGAAAACTACTCTATTCAAAGCTATTCTTATACCCTTGATGATGGAAAATACAATGCTGAAGTAGGTGGTGGAAAAATCATCCAAATTACAACAGGAGCAGATGGTACAGTTTCTAGTGTTGTGTTGATTCAACCATAGGAAACTACCTCAAGTATAGTCTAGACTTAGATTTACAAAAGAGTAGTCCAACTGTTTTTCACTTAATTTCTCCAATAGAAGTGGTATAATAAATGCATCGAAAGGGAATGAGTGATAAAGCAATGGCGGATAAATTAATTTTACCTCAAAATACACGACTCATGGGAGTGTTTCTTGGCTTTATAGGTGGTTCTTTGGATGTGTTCTGTCACATTCAGTACCATAGTTTGGTGGCAACACAAACAGGGAATATCCTCCTACTGATATCAGATTGGCACGACTCACATGTTATCAATACCATGTTGCGATTCTGCTCCATTATTTTCTTTTCTCTAGGATTTCTGTTTGCATTACACATGAAAGAATATCGCAAAACAGCCTATTGGCGGGTTAAGATGCTACTTCCCTTATTTATTGGAACTCTTCTTTTGCCCTTCTTTTCTCGATTTCCTTTGCTAGAAGTACCTTTTATTGCTTTTGGAACAGGCATGATGATGCTAACATTTACGGGGAGTTTGATTGAAGATCATCCCTATGTCATTTTTATGACCTCTGGAAATTACCGAAAGATGTTGACTGCTTTGTATTGCATCGTTAGAGGAGAAGGAGATATTCAAGAATATCGTCGTCAAGCCTTAAACTATGGGATTGTTGTAGGGAGTTTTGTAGTGGGGGCCATTAGCTTGGCTGTATCGATGCATTTTTTTCATGAATGGTCTATTTGGATTGTCAGCTTCAATTTATTTTTGATTATGTCCTACTATATAGCTAGAGTGAAGCAACTAGATTTGCAAGATGAAAATATATAAAAAGGCAAGGCTCTTTTTGAGCTTTGCCTTTTTTTGTGAGATAGAAGATTATGCTTTATCTAATTGTAAGAGTGCTTCAATCTCTGCTAGAGTACTTGCTTGTGAAATAGCCCCACGAAGTTTAGCAGCACCAGATGTCCCACGGAGGTAGTGAGGGGCTAAGCCGCGGAATTCGCGAACGGCAATGTGCTCGCCCTTGAGGTCAATCAAGCGTTTCAAGTGCTCGTAGGCGATTTTCATCTTGTCTTCGAAGGTCAGATCAGGCAGGATTTCTCCAGTTTCAAAGTAGTGATTGATTTGGTTGAAGAGGTAAGGATTTCCCGTGGCTGCACGCCCAATCATAACGGCGTCGGCCCCGACTTCCTCGATGCGTTGTTTAGCCTCTTGGACTGTGCGGATATCGCCGTTGGCGATAAATGGAATCTTGGTTAGAGCTTGTGCAACCTTATGAAGGGTTTCTAGGTCCGCGTGACCAGTGTACATCTGTTCACGTGTACGGCCGTGCATAGCGAGGGCAGAGACACCTGCAGCTTCGGCAGCTAGGGCATTCTCAACTGCGAGGGATGGATCAGACCAGCCCGTACGCATTTTGACAGTGAGGGGGATATCAAGGACAGATTGGACCTTGTTGATGATAGAGTAAATTTTATCTGGGTCCTTGAGCCACATAGCCCCAGCTTCGTTTTTAACGATTTTATTAACTGGACAGCCCATGTTGATATCGACGATATCGGTCTTGGTGTTTTCTTGGATGAATTCTGCTGCGCGAGCTAGGCTATCTTCATCGCTACCAAAAAGTTGGATGGAAACTGGATTTTCCCCTTCATCGATATGAAGCATGTGTAAGGTTTTTTCGTTGTTGTATTGGATACCTTTGTCAGAGACCATTTCCATGACCACTAGCCCAGCTCCAAGTTCTTTTGCAATTGTGCGGAAGGCTGAGTTGGTCACACCTGCCATGGGTGCGAGGACCGTCCGGTTTGGGATCTCGACGTTCCCAATCATAAAAGGTGTATTAAGATTTGTCACGAATGAGTTCCTCCAGGTCGTTTTCATCAAAGTTATAAGTTGTTTGGCAGAATTGACAAGTGATTTCTGCTCCGTGGTCTTCATCCTTCATTTCCTGTAAATCTGAGCTTGGGAGGCTAGCGAGAGCATCCATAAAGCGTTCTTTGCTACAGTCGCATTGGAAACGAATTTCTTCTTCGGACAGACGTTTGTAGGGCTCGTCACCATAGATAGCCTTGAGAAGGGCTTCGATATGGTCGTCACTTTCTAGAAGAGTTGAAATGGCTGGCATCTCTTGGATTCGTTTTTCAAAACGAGCGATTTCTTCCTCTTTGGCATTTGGCAATACTTGGAGCAAAAAGCCACCTGCAACTTCGACCTTGTCGTCTTTGTCTAAAAGAACATTAAGTCCTACAGCTGAAGGCGTTTGTTGACTTTCTGTAAGATAGAAAGCTAGGTCTTCACCGATTTCTCCAGAGATGAGAGGAGTCATGGAGTTGTAGGGATTTCCAGTGCCATAGTCTGTAATCACTAGAAATTGACCGTTTCCGACAAAAGGTCCAACGAGGACTTCTCCTGTTGCAGTCTTTTTAATGTCAACTCCAGGGTTTTGAACGTAGCCTTTGACGTTACCCTTGGTATCTGCAACTGTGATAATGGCACCGAGGGAGCTAGTTCCAAGAACCTTGACGGTTAGCTTGGTATTTCCTTTTTCGTTGGCAGCGAGAATTTGGCTTGCGATAAGTGTACGGCCAAGCGCTACGGTTGAACTAGCTTGGGTTTGATGTTTTTCTTGAGCAGTGCGGACAGTTTCAGTGCTGTCTAGTACATAAGCACGAAAAGCTCCGCTTTCTGATATAGTTTTAATAATTTTATCCATAGCTACTATTTTAGCATAAAAATGCCCAAAGCGGGAGCCGTGTGTTTGCTAGTCTTTCAAATTGCATGATTTAAAATTGTTTGCGCTAGATAACAAAGGGATGATGTTTTTATTCCTAGCTTGTCTTGTCTTAAAATAAGCTAAAATCAACTTCTAAAAAATGGTAAACAGTTGAAAACAAAGGGAATAAAGTGGTAAAATGAGAACAAGATAAAATAGTAATTGTATGCTTGAGAAAAACGATGAAAATTTACAGAAAAGAAATCAATCATGAATAAAAAGAAACCATACTATGTTTTTTTAGGGCAAACTGTCCTGTATTTTATTATTTTACTTGGTTTGCTTTATTTCTTTAGCTATTTAGGGCAAAGTCAGGGAAGCTTTATTTACAATGAATTTTAGTTTTAAGGAGAGAACGAATCGTGTCTAATAAGCCAATTAGAGATATGATTGAAAGAATTGAGTATTTTGCTCAAACTCAGCCTGCTTTTCCAGTATATAATGTCCTTGGAGAAGAGCATACCTATGGTCAATTGAAGGCTGATTCAGATAGCTTGGCTGCAGCTATTGATCGACTAGACTTACCCGAGAAATCTCCTGTAGTTGTTTTTGGTGGTCAAGAGTATGAGATGTTGGCTACTTTTGTGGCCTTGACAAAATCTGGCCATGCCTATATCCCAATTGATAGCCATTCTGCTTTGGAGCGCGTGTCCGCCATTCTTGAAGTAGCAGAGCCAAGCTTAATCATCGCTATCAATGAATTTCCATTGGGAAACCCAGCTGCTCCAATCATGCCCTTGGAGCAAGTACGTGAAGCTTATGCGGCTCAGAATGTGTATGACTTGCAACATCCGGTCAAGGGGGATGATAACTACTACATCATCTTTACTTCAGGGACAACTGGGAAACCAAAAGGGGTGCAAATTTCGCACGACAACTTGCTCAGCTTTACCAACTGGATGATTACGGACAAGGAATTTGCAACGCCAGAGCGTCCGCAAATGTTGGCACAACCGCCCTATTCCTTTGACTTGTCTGTCATGTACTGGGCACCAACTTTGGCTCTTGGAGGAACGCTTTTTGCCCTTCCATCAGCCATCACTCAAGATTTCAAACAACTCTTTGCGACCATCTTTTCTCTCCCGATTGCTATCTGGACTTCGACACCATCTTTTGCAGATATGGCCATGCTGTCTGAAGATTTCAATGCTGAAAAGATGTCAGGGATTACCCATTTCTACTTCGATGGAGAAGAGTTGACAGTTAAAACTGCTCAAAAATTGCGCGAGCGTTTTCCAAATGCGCGTATCATCAATGCTTATGGTCCAACGGAAGCGACGGTAGCTTTGTCAGCAGTCGCTATTACAGATGAGATGTTGGCAACCTTGAAACGTTTGCCAATTGGCTATACCAAAGAAGATTCTCCAACCTTCATCATTGATGAGGAAGGAAATAAATTGCCAAATGGTGAGCAAGGTGAAATCATCGTGTCTGGACCAGCTGTTTCAAAAGGCTATATGAATAATCCTGAAAAAACAGCTGAAGCTTTCTTCGAATTTGAAGGTTTGCCAGCCTACCACACTGGAGATGTTGGAACTATGACAGATGAAGGTCTTCTTCTTTACGGTGGACGGATGGACTTCCAGATCAAGTTTAATGGCTATCGTATTGAACTAGAGGATGTCTCTCAAAACTTGAACAAATCCAAGTACGTTGAATCTGCTGTTGCAGTTCCACGTTACAACAAGGATCACAAGGTCCAAAATCTCTTGGCCTATGTCATCTTAAAAGATGGCATAAAAGAACAATTTGAGCGAGAAATTGATATCACGAAAGCTATCAAGGGAGACTTGGAAGATATTATGATGTCTTATATGATGCCATCTAAGTTCCTTTATAGAGAGGATTTACCACTAACTCCAAATGGGAAGATTGACATTAAAGGATTGATTAATGAGGTGAATAATAGATGATGGATTTCCTGAAACAGCTACCTCATATTGAGCCGTATGGGAATCCGCAGTACTTTTTGTATGTGATCGCTGCAATTTTACCAATCTTTATCGGTCTTTTTTTCAAAAAACGTTTTGCCTGGTATGAAATATTGGTTAGTCTCTTCTTTATCGTCACTATGTTGACGGGTGGAAAGACCAATCAATTAGCCGCCTTAGGGCTTTATCTGATTTGGCAAATTGTACTGGTTCTTTTTTACAAGCAGTATCGAAAAGGTCGAGACGGTAAATGGACTTTCTACCTAGTAAGTCTATTATCATTGCTTCCCATCATCTTTGTCAAGGTGCAACCAGCTATTAATGGCACACAGTCTCTACTAGGATTTGTAGGAATCTCCTATTTAACCTTTCGTTCGGTAGGAATCATCATCGAACTTAGAGATGGAGTCATAAAGGATTTGAAAATGTGGGAATATTTGCGTTTTCTTCTCTTTATGCCGACTTTCTCAAGTGGTCCCATTGATCGTTTCAAACGTTTTAATGAAAATTATAAGACGATTCCAGAACGCGATGAATTGATGGATATGCTAGCTGAGTCCGTTCGGTATATCATGTGGGGATTTCTGTATAAATTTATCCTAGCTCATATTTTAGGCGAGATTTTATTACCACCGCTAAAGAATTTAGCTTTACAAACAGGTGGTTTCTTTAACTATTATGTAGTGGCCATCATGTACACATTTGGTTTGGAGCTCTTCTTTGACTTTGCAGGTTACTCTATGTTTGCTATAGCTATTTCAAATCTGATGGGAATTCGTAGTCCGATTAACTTCAACAAACCTTTTTTATCGAGAGATTTGAAGGAATTTTGGAATCGTTGGCACATGAGTTTATCTTTCTGGTTCCGTGACTTTATCTTTATGCGCATGGTTATGTTGATGACGAGAAAGAAGCTTTTTAAGAATCGAAATGTGACTTCAAGTATTGCCTATATCCTAAACATGCTCCTTATGGGCTTCTGGCATGGGATAACATGGTTTTATATCGCTTACGGACTCTTTCATGGGATAGGCTTAGTGATGAATGATGCCTGGGTCAGAAAGAAAAAAACGCTCAATAAAGAACGTAAGAAAGCAGGACGATCTCCCTTGCTTGAAAATCGTTGGGCTCAGTTGCTTGGCATGGTGATAACCTTCCATGTCGTAATGATTTCATTCTTAATCTTTTCTGGATTTTTGAATGATTTATGGTTTAAAAAATAAATGGAATTAAAAAATAGAAGGAAATTTAAAAATGGATATCAAATCAGAAGTTATTGAAATTATCGATGAATTATTTATGGAAGATGTTTCTGACATGATGGATGAAGATCTTTTCGATGCAGGTGTCTTGGACAGTATGGGAACGGTTGAATTGATTGTGGAAATCGAAAACCGCTTTGACATACGTGTCCCGGTTACAGAATTTGGCCGTGATGATTGGAATACAGCCAATAAAATCGTGGCAGGGATTACGGAGTTAAAGAATGCTTAAACGCCTGTGGTTAATCTTCGGGCCGATTCTTATTGCAGGTTTATTGGTTCTTCTACTCATTTTTTTCTATCCTAGTAGTAAGAGTCATAATCTAATGGAGGAGAAATACTCTGCGGCTTCGATAAGTGCAGAAAGCTTTAAGGAAAGAAGTCAAAAAGTAAGAGCTCTTACAGACCCTGATATGCGTTTTGTCCCTTTCTTTGGATCAAGTGAATGGATTCGTTTTGACAGCATGCATCCAGGAGTGTTAGCTGAAAAGTATAGTCGCTCCTACCGTCCGTATTTTATGGGGCAGGCAGGAGCCGCTTCTCTTAGTCAGTATTTTGGGATGCAACAAATCACATCTGAGCTTGAAAACAAACAAGCGGTATTTGTAATCTCTCCACAGTGGTTTACAAAGGAAGATCAAGATCCAGTTACTTTTCAAACCTATTTTAACAACGACCAGTTGACTGCCTTCTTGGAAAATCAATCTGGGGATGTAGCTACTCAGTATGCGGCTAATAGACTCTTGAAGCAGAATCCCAGCGTACCGATGAAGGGGATTGTTGAAAAACTGGCTAAGAATGAACAGTTGTCAGACTTTGATCATTTAATAATTACAGCTTCTGCAGAATTCAATGAAAGACAAGCGGCCCTTTTTGGTCAATTCTCCATCCGAGGCCAATTAAAGTATAAAGATCATATTGAAAAATATTTGAACAGCCTCCCGGATCAATTTTCGTATGAAGAATTGGAAAATATTGCACGTAAGGACGCAGAAGCAAATACGACCAATAATGATTTGGGAATGGAGAATCACTTCTACAATACTCAACTAAAGAAAGATTTAAAAAAGTGGGAAGGGTATCAAAAAAATTACAACTTTCTCCAGTCAAGGGAGTATAATGATTTGCAGTTAGTACTCGATCAATTTGCCAAGTCTAAGGTCAATGTTCTCTTCGTGTTTCAACCTGTCAATAAAAAATGGATGGATTATACAGGCTTGAGTGAAGAAATGTATCAACACTCTGTCGAAAAAATTCGATACCAATTGGAGAGTCAAGGTTTCACCAATATCGCTGACTTTTCAAAAAACGGAGGAGATCCCTACTTTGTCAAGGATACGATTCATATCGGTTGGTTAGGCTGGTTGGCGTTTGACAAGGTTGTAAATCCTTTTTTGAGTAATCCAACAACAGCTCCTAATTACCAAATGAATGATCGATTCTTCAGTCAGGATTGGGCGGATTACGATGGTAATATCAAAGATTTTCAATAAATAGCAACAGAGCCTGAACCTTGGTTTGGGCTCTTTGTAATCGCTGAGTTTTTTGTTGATAGCTAGTCTAGTATAGTAATCGAGTAATAGTAAGAAAAAAGTATCGAGAAAATGAAAATATAATAAATTGTTTTCATCTTTTTTCTTGACTCCTTGCTTGGATGTGATATACTTAACTAGTAAAGGAATGGTGTGAGAACCTTGTATTTATAGAAATTCTGTTCTGAGAAAGGAGCAAATCATGAGACAGTTGGCAAAAGATATCGATCAATTTTTAAATGAGATTATTCTCAAGGCGGAAAATCAGCATGAAATTCTCATTGGTCATTGTACCAGTGATGTAGCCTTGACCAATACCCAGGAGCATATTCTCATGCTTTTATCAGAGGAGTCGCTCACCAACTCTGAGTTGGCGCGTCGTCTCAATGTTAGTCAAGCTGCCGTTACCAAGGCTATCAAATCCCTGATTAAGGAGGGGATGTTGGAGACATCTAAGGATCCTAAGGATGCTCGCGTTGTCTTCTATCAATTGACAGACTTGGCTCGACCTATTGCTGAGGAACACCACCATCATCATGAACATACCCTCTCGACTTATGAGCAGGTTGCCACTCAGTTTACGCCAAACGAACAAAAAATTATCCAGCGGTTTTTAACTGCTTTAGTAGGAGAAATCAAGTAATGAGATACATCACAGTAGAGGATTTGTCCTTCTATTATGACAAGGAACCTGTGCTTGAGCATATCAATTACAGTGTTGATAGTGGGGAATTTGTCACCCTTACTGGGGAAAATGGAGCTGCCAAGACGACTCTTATCAAGGCTAGTCTGGGTATTTTGCAGCCGAGATTTGGCAAAGTAACCATCTCAAAGACAAATATTCATGGGAAAAAATTAAGAATTGCCTATCTTCCCCAGCAGATCGCCAGTTTTAATGCAGGTTTTCCAAGTACTGTTTATGAATTTGTCAAATCAGGTCGCTATCCAAGAAAAGGTTGGTTCCGTCGTCTGAATGCCCATGATGAGGAACATATTAAGGCGAGTTTAAACTCTGTTGGCATGTGGGAACATCGGGATAAACGGATTGGCTCTCTCTCTGGTGGGCAAAAGCAAAGAGCGGTTATTGCACGTATGTTTGCTTCAGATCCAGATATCTTTATCTTGGATGAGCCGACAACAGGGATGGATGCAGGTACCAAGAATGAATTTTATGAGCTCATGCATCATAGTGCCCACCATCATGGTAAGGCTGTTTTGATGATTACTCACGATCCTGAAGAAGTCAAGGATTACGCAGATCGCAATATCCACCTTGTTCGTGACCAAGATTCGCCATGGCGTTGCTTCAATGTCCATGAAAGTGACCAGGAGGTGGAGCATGTTTAATCTATTGTCTTATGATTTTATGCAGCGGGCCTTTTTGGCTGTTATCGCTATGAGCCTCTTTTCACCAGTGCTTGGGACCTTCCTCATCTTGCGCCGCCAAAGTCTCATGAGTGATACACTGAGTCACGTATCGCTATCAGGTGTGGCCTTTGGTTTGGTTTTAGGGATTTCTCCGACCATCTCGACCATTGCTATTGTCTTGATTGCGGCGGTCTTTCTTGAGTATCTCCGCACGATTTACAAGAGCTTTATGGAGATTGGAACAGCCATCCTCATGTCAACAGGTCTTGCGGTTTCACTCATTGTTATGAGTAAGGGTAAGAGCTCTAGCTCGATGAGTTTGGATCAATACCTGTTTGGTTCTATTGTGACCATCAGTCAAGAACAGGTAATTGGACTCTTTGTCATTGCAGCAGTTGTTTTAATTCTGACCTTCCTCTTTTTGAGACCCATGTACATCTTAACTTTTGACGAGGATACAGCTTTTGTAGATGGCCTTCCAGTGCGTACTATGTCCATTCTCTTTAACATGGTAACGGGTGTGTCCATTGCACTCATGATTCCAGCCGCAGGAGCACTTTTGGTATCAACTATCATGGTCTTGCCAGCTAGTATCGCTTTACGTCTAGGGAAGAACTTTAGTTCGGTGATGATTCTTGCCAGCGTTATTGGTTTTCTAGGTATGGTAGCAGGGCTTTATATATCCTATTATGCAGAGACACCACCGAGTGCAAGTATTACCCTTATCTTTGTAGTTGTCTTTTTGTTAGTCAGCTTACTCAAACGTTTTATCAAATAGGAGAAATACATGAAAAAACTAGGCCTACTTTTGGCAAGTATTGTGACAGTTTTCTTGGTAGCCTGTTCCAATCAAAAACAGGCAGACGGGAAATTAAATATTGTCACAACTTTCTACCCTGTCTACGAATTTACCAAGCAAGTAGCAGGAGATACAGCCAATGTCGAGCTCTTGATTGGAGCTGGGACAGAACCACATGATTATGAACCATCGCCTAAGGCAGTTGCTAAAATTCAAGACGCTGATGCCTTTGTTTATGAAAATGAGAACATGGAAACATGGGTTCCCAAGCTTTTAGATTCACTAGATGCCAAAAAAGTAAAAACAATCAAGGCTACTGGAGATATGTTGCTTCTTCCAGGTAGTGAAGAAGAGGAAGACCATGACCACGGCGAAGAGGGTCATCATCACGAGTATGACCCTCATGTATGGTTGTCTCTTGCGCGTGCAATCAAACTTGTAGAGCACATCCGTGATAGTCTTTCAGCTGACTATCCAGATAAGAAGGCGACTTTTGAGCAAAATGCAGCAGCCTATATCGAAAAACTACAAGCTTTGGACAAGGCTTATACTGAAGGACTTTCTAGTGCAAAACAAAAGAGTTTTGTAACTCAGCACGCAGCCTTTCGTTATCTTGCATTAGACTACGGACTCACTCAAGTCTCTATCTCTGGGCTTTCGCCAGATGCGGAGCCTTCAGCAAGCCGCTTGGCAGAATTGACCGAATATATCAAGAAAAACAAGATTTCTTATATCTACTTTGAAGAAAATGCCTCACAAGCTCTAGCTAATACTCTTTCAAAAGAAACAGGAGTTAAGTTAGACGTTCTGAATCCTCTGGAAAGCTTGACTGAAGAGGACATGAAGGCCGGTGAGAACTATATCTTTGTCATGGAGAAAAATCTAAAAGCCCTCAAGCAAACAACTGACCAGGCAGGGGCAGAAATTGAACCAGAAAAAGTAGAGGAAACTAAAACCGTTCAAAATGGTTACTTTGAGGATTCCGATGTCAAAGATCGTACCTTGAGTGACTATGCTGGCAACTGGCAGTCTGTTTATCCTTTTCTTGAAAATGGTACTCTAGACCAAGTCTTTGACTACAAGTCTAAGTTGACTGGTAAGATGACCAAGGATGAGTATAAGGCCTACTATCAAAAAGGCTATCAAACGGATGTATCTAAGATTAATATCAAGGATAACACTATGGAATTCATCCAAGGTGACCAAAGTAAGAAATATACCTACAAGTATGTCAGCAAGAAAATCTTGACTTATAAGAAAGGCAATCGTGGAGTACGCTTCCTCTTTGAAGCGACAGATGCGGATGCTGGACAATTTAAGTATGTTCAGTTTAGCGACCACAATATCGCCCCAGTCAAGGCAGAGCATTTCCATATCTTCTTTGGAGGTACTAGCCAGGAATCCCTCTTTGAAGAGATGGACAACTGGCCAACCTACTATCCAGAGAATTTATCTGGTCAAGAAATCGCCCAAGAAATGTTGGCTCATTAAAGCGAAACAATCCTTCCTACATGGGGAGGATTGTTCTTTCATTTATCATATCTAAGCATCTGGATTGACATTGGTTGAGAAGAGAGTATAATAGCTGTAATAATAAAAGTTACAACAAAGGAGCTTTTCTATGGTTTACGAATATAATAGTCGCATTCATTTGGCAGAGGTGGCTTTAAATGTTAGAGATTTGGCTAGTCAAACTGCATTTTATCATCAATTACTTGGTTTGGAGATATTGAATCAATCGGAAAAAGAAATTCTTCTAGGTGCCGGAGGAAAACCGCTGGTGAAGCTTATCCAAACAGAAAATACAGGCAATCCTAAGCAGAGCTACGGTCTTTACCATATGGCTTTGCTTTTACCGACTCGAGAAGATTTGGCCAACGTTTTTAAACACTTGCTCGATTTAAAGATACCGCTAGTGGGTGGAGCGGACCATGGTTATAGTGAGGCTATCTATTTGGAAGACTTAGAGGGCAACGGGATTGAACTCTACAGAGATAAACCTGTGACAGTCTGGGATATTCGTGAGGATGGCCGTATTATTGGTGTGACAGAAGAACTGTCTGCCCAAGATATCTATGAACTGGGACAAGAACTAGATCCATTTGTGATTGCAAGTGGTACTAGAATGGGACATGTTCATCTATCCGTTAAAAACAGTCGAGAAGCGTCTGCCTTTTACCAAGGTTCTCTAGTTCTTGAGGATAAATTTACGATTCCACACGCCAGTTGGATTGCATCGGGAGATTACCATCATCATCTAGCAGTTAATGAATGGGGAGGTAAAAACTTAGCTCCTCGTGAGCAAGGACTGGCAGGCCTAGCCTACTATGTCGTTGAAGTTGAGAACAAAGAGGAATTATTAAAAGTATTTGCTCAATCTCAAACTGGCAAGGCGATAACTCAGTGGATTTCCTCTTCAGAGTTCAGCATGATTGATAAAGATGGTATCGTGACGCGAGTTAGAGTGGGAAATTAGAAAAGAGCGGTTCAGTCTACTTTAGAAGTAGTTTGAACTGCTCTCTTTTTTATTCAGGTTTTTCGAGAATGAAAAGTTCTTTTGTTGCGTACTTGCTTTCTTTATATCCTAGTGTTTCATAACTAGTAATTAAAGGATCATAGACATCGTTCTTCCCTTTTTGTTCACGTGGAATTACGACATAATCAATTGATGGGTCAGCTTTTCGTTGGTTGTGGTAGAAAATATCGTATAGGGCCCGATGTTTTCTAAGTGCAGGTGTATAGCCTCCTTCTGCAACGATTGAGGCATCTTCTGGTAGAATTTCTAGGCCATATTTGATTGCTTCAAATTTCTCTTTATTTTGTTGATAATAGCCAATGTTGAAAGACCAACTTTGAGTAAGGCGATGAAGAATAGTACCAGAAAAAATCATGCCAACAAAAATAAATGAAATCACCATTTTTTCGTTAATGTATTTATGCAATTTTAAATTTTCTAAAGCTAGCAAGGCCATTATGAAGAGTAAGGCTCCACTACCATAACTATATTGAAAACCGATGTCGTATTGATAAGGCCAATCCGGCAATAAATTAATAACTACTAAAGGTAGAGCCAAAAAATAAGTTGACCAGTTGCGTTGCAATAGTGGTAGGAAACACATAGGAGCTAACATCAGGAATAAATAACCTAGTTTTTTAGCCATGAATAAATGGCTGATGGCGAAACTTGGGTGAAGAACTAAATTTTTAAATACGGCTAAAATACCATTTTCATCTTTTAGTAAGAATGCATCGAATCGTGAGACCATTCCGCCTTCTCCGAATGTGCTCAGGATTAACAATGCTAGAGTGAAGTATAGAAGTGGCAGAAGAAATTCAGTTAGGATCAGCCATTGTTTGGTTTTGCCCGTCAGATTGAAACGTTTTTGTGATAAGAAATACATACCAATGCTAATAACATAGATAAAAGCATCTTCTTTCACAAGTAGTAGTAAAATAGTCGATACTAGGATACCCCACTTCTTCTCATTCACTATAAAATAGAACACCCAAAAAATCAAAGGAACTAAGAAACAATTTTCGTGTAGGTGATAACCTCCTGCAGTAGTTAATACAGGTAAAAGCACAAACCAAAGAACTGTCAAAATGTTTGCCAATTTCGATAAATTCAATTTTGATAGGAGTAATCTTAAAGGAATAACTGCAGAGAATACAACCCAAATTTGTAGTACTTCTAATGTTTCAACATGAGGGAAAAATTTATAAAAAGGTAACATTAGATAGAAAATAGGTGATATATGCACTGCAAAGTGAGATAATACTCGATCGCGCTCGAGTGTTGTGATAGCGCTCAAGTCGGTGCTCATGCGATGAAACATCTGTGAGAATAGACCAATATCAAAGGTAGAACCATCAAAGGTTTTCACTTTATAAACAAAAACGACTGATAGATAGACTACATAGAGAGTGGCTAGTGAAAATATAACATAGGTTAGTAATTTTCTGTAGCGTTCTAAATATTGCTTAATAGGAGAGTTATGGATAAAAAGAAGGATGGTTCCCGAAAGCAAACTAGCAAAGATGACTGCCCAAATAATAATGTTAAATCGAGTGTCTGCTAGATTGAAAGTATGAAACTCAAGGGCGGCATCTTGGAAGTTTGAATTAAGCAATGTCAATAGACGAGGTGTTGTAAATAAAATAACTAGTAGGTACAGAAATGAAAATTTTTCTTTTCTGAGAAAACTGCCAATATATAGTACTAACGTCAGCAATAGCAAACCTAGGGATAAGAAAAAGGATATGCTCTTATAGATAGCAATAAATAATACAATATTTAATAATAAAGTATTGATTTTGGAAATACTTAATGCAGGAATTTTTTTAGCAAAAAGAATCAAAGCGGACCAAACTATAAAAAAATTCCCTATTATTAAAGCTGACACTGGAGCTAAGGCGAGAAATACATCGTGTGGTGTTGAAGTTAACAATTCGATCAAAATCATCAGAAGATAGGCTCCGAGTAAACAAGATAAGTAATACATTCGTTGCTCTATCAAGTTTGTTAGAATTCGTTTCATTTCATAAAGTCCTCCAGCTAGTATTCTATCATAAAAAAGTAATTTCTTTAGCTTGTGACTGATTATTATATAGTTTTGAGTTGCCTTTAAAAAATATCTCTTACATTTTTTGAAGAATTACTCATCGTATTATCAGTTAGCATTTTTGAAATAAAAAGTAAAGAAAAGATGAAATTATGCAAACCACCTTTTCTGAAAACAAGCCACAACTATACTAAAGCAAGAAAAAATCCTCTAAAGCCCTAGCCTACTATGTGGCTGAAATTGAGAACAAAGAGGAATTATTAAAAGTATTTGCTCAATCTAAAAGTAGCGAAGCGGTAACTCAGTGGTTTTTATCCTCAGAATTAAGCATGACTGACAAGGACGGTATCGTTACGCGAGTTAGAGTGGGGAACTAGAAGTCTTTACCTTTAAGATAAGTGCTCCTTTTGACAAAGGTCTGTATTAGAGATATAATGTAGAAAAATCGTTTAAGGATAAAGACATGACAAATTCAAAATACATTACACGCCTCAAACGCTCAGAGGGTCAATTGCGAGGTATTCAAAAGATGATGGAGGAAGAGCGTGATTGTGTCGATATCATTACTCAATTAACAGCAGTGCGATCCAGTGTTGATCGTATTATTGAACTGATGATAACGGAGAATTTAACATCTTGTATTAACGACCCTTTAGAGGATCCTCAAGCACAGAAGGAAAGATTGGAAAAGGCGGTTAAATACTTGATTAAACGCAAGTAATAAAAAACATACGTTTCTCTTAAATAGTGAACAAAAGATTAAAAGAGCAGTTGGTTTTCTTGAAATTAGACCAATTGCTCTTTTTGAATTTTATTTATTAAATATCACCTGGCCAGTGGTTCATGCCACCTTCTACATTTGTGACGTTGAGCCCTTGGGCGCTGAGAAATTGACAGGCAGTCGCGGAACGCCCACCACCTTGGCAGATGATATAGTATTCTTGATCAGATTTGAGTTCTTTGTAGCCTTGCTCCAAAGTGCTTAAAGGAATATTGGTTGCACCCTGTGCATGTCCTGCTTGGAATTCATGTACTTCACGGACATCGATAAGATCTAGATGTTCATGTTGATATTTTTCATAAAAGTCAGCCATGCTGATATTAGTTAGCATATTCTACTCCTTCTGGGTTAGCCATTTTGTATAGTGAATAAGCGCCGTCAAGGTTTTGGACGGTAAATCCTGCTTGCTTGAGGATACGCTCTGCGATATAGCTGCGTAAACCACTGTGGCAGCTAACGATGTAGGCTTGGTTCTTGTCTAGTTCATCCAAGCGTTCCCGTAGTTCGTTTAGGGGGATGTGGATGGTGTCAACCTTAAGTCGACCGCTTTGGAATTCGCCACTTGTCCGTACATCAAGGAATTTCTTTCCCTTAGCCAGTTCGTCTTCGATCTGGTACCATTGAACGTTGTCGCTGAGACCTTCGATAAGGTTCAAGGCTGCGTAACCCAGCATATTGACGGGATCCTTGGCAGAACCAAATGGTGGCGCATAGGTAAACTCTAACTCTGGTAAGTCAAAGACGGTGAGATTTCCCTTGATAGCAGTTGCTAGGATATCGATTCGTTTGTCAACACCTTTCTTCCCAACTCCTTGGGCACCATAGATTTTTCCAGTGTTTGGGTCAAAGAGGAGCTTCAAGGTCATATCAGTAGCGCCAGGATAATAACCAGCGTGGTCTTTACCGCTGACATGAAGTGACTTGTAAGGAAGTTGATTCATGGTAAGGATACGCTCGCTGAGACCAGTCGAAGCAGCAGTCATATTAAAGGCACGAACGATCGCAGTGCCGATACTGCCTTTGTTTGTACGACCAAGTCCTGCGATGACGTCCGCCACTTGGCGTCCTTGCCGATTGGCAGGAGAAGCGAGTGAGATGAGAGCGTCTTGGCCCGTAATCTCTTGCTTGACGACGATGGCATCCCCAACTGCAAAAATATCTTTTTGACTGGTTTCGTAATGTTCATCGACCAGGATCCCGCCACGAAGTCCCAGTTCAATCCCCGCAGCTTTAGCCAGACTATTTTCAGGTTCAACACCGACAGAAAGGATGGTAAGGTCAGAAGTGATTTTTTGACCGTTTTCGAGAACGATGATTTTTCCTTGGTCTTCAAATTGAGTCGCAGACTGAGAAGTGATAACGCGAACGCCGTTTTTAACCAATTCTGTTTGGACAAAGGCTGCCATTTCTTGATCTAATGGTGGCAAGACATGAGGTGCTTTCTCCACGATAGTAACCTGCAATCCATGTTTTGTCAGGTTTTCAGCCATTTCAAGCCCGATAAAGCCTGCACCGATAACGACAGCTTCTTTTGGTTGATTGTCCAAGGTTGCCATAATTTCATCGAGATCGGGAATATTGCGCAGCGTGTAGGCGTTCTTAGCTTCTGCCAAGCCTTCAATGGCAGGAACAAATGGTTTAGCTCCAGGAGAGAGGATCAACTTATCGTAGCCTTCTGTGAATTCTTGTCCATCATTGCGGACAGTCACAGTATGCTCTGCTGGCGAAATGCTGATGACCTCATGGAAAGGACGTACATCCAGATTAAAGCGTGACTTGAGACTTTCAGGGGTTTGGACTAATAAACTATCACGGTTTGCAATTTCGCCTGAAACATAGTAAGGAAGTCCGCAGTTTGCAAAGGAAACAAAGGGACCTTTCTCAAAAATAGTGATTTCAGCGTCTTCTAAGAGACGTCTGAGACGGGTTGCTGCAGACATACCGCCTGCAACTCCTCCAATAATGATAATTTTCATTAATTTTCTCCCTCTTGTTCTATATGATCTTGCCTGTCCAAGCGCTCATACCACCTCGGACGTTGATAACATCATAGCCTTTTTTCTTTAGCTTTTTTGCAGCCATCTTGCTTCGAACACCGGAATGGCAAATGACATAAAGTGTTTCATTTGTCGCAGGTGTGTAAGCTCCGATTTCGGTTAGAGGAACATTCTTGGCGTTTTTGATATGGCCTCTACGGAATTCCGTAGGCGTCCGCACATCCAGTAGCTGAATTGGTTCCTTGAGTTTAGCTTCCAATTCGCTGGTAGAAATACTATCAATTTTTGTAAATAAATGAAACATAGGCACCTCCGATATACCCTTATGGGGTATATTAAACCACTAAGCAACGCTTTTGTCAAGTAAGTTGAATTGATTAGTATTGTTTCTTTTTCAGTATACAAGATGCCAACTTACAAACTAAAGAGTTGGTTGATAGGTTAATGAATAGAACCTGTCTTATTTATTCAACAACTACTTGTCTAGAAAATTACCTTTTCTGAAAACAAGCTACAACTATACTAAAGCAAGAAAAATCCTTCAAAGGACTTGAAAAATTAGAGAAAATCGGGTATAATATGAGTAATCATTTGTCGTAGGTTTTGTCTGAAATATTGTCCGGACAAGGCTCACAGCAGTTAAATCTCCTGAAAAAAGTCAGATTTAACTGCTCTTTTTGTGCTTTTTTTCGGTATTTTTTGCATCTGTAACAGAGATTTAAAGATTCTGAAAAATTAGTCAAGGGGGATAAGTTGATAGGGGTTTTAGAACCATTAAACGATAATTATTAGCTTAGACGACTAAGCTTGGAACTTTATTTACAAAGGAGAATCATCTTGGCAGGACATGACGTTCAATACGGGAAACATCGTACCCGTCGTAGTTTTTCAAGAATCAAAGAAGTTCTTGACTTACCAAATTTGATTGAAATTCAAACTGATTCATTTAAAGATTTCCTAGACCATGGTCTGAAGGAAGTGTTTGAAGATGTATTGCCAATTTCAAACTTCACAGAAACAATGGAGTTGGAATTTGTTGGCTACGAAATCAAAGAACCTAAATATACGCTTGAAGAAGCTCGCATCCATGATGCAAGTTATTCAGCACCAATCTTTGTAACTTTCCGCTTGATTAACAAGGAAACTGGCGAAATCAAAACTCAAGAAGTCTTCTTTGGTGATTTCCCAATCATGACTGAGATGGGTACTTTCATCATCAATGGTGGTGAACGTATTATCGTATCACAGTTGGTGCGCTCTCCAGGTGTTTACTTTAATGATAAAGTAGACAAAAACGGTAAAGTGGGCTACGGTTCAACTGTTATCCCTAACCGTGGAGCTTGGTTGGAACTGGAAAGTGACTCAAAAGACATCGCCTATACTCGTATCGACCGTACACGTAAAATTCCATTTACGACTTTGGTTCGTGCACTTGGTTTCTCAGGCGATGACGAAATCTTTGATATCTTTGGTGACAGCGAGTTGGTTCGCAACACTGTTGAAAAAGATATCCATAAAAACCCAATGGACTCTCGTACAGACGAAGCTTTGAAAGAAATTTATGAGCGTCTTCGTCCAGGTGAACCAAAAACTGCTGAGAGTTCACGTACCTTGCTTGTGGCTCGTTTCTTCGACCCACGTCGTTATGACTTGGCAGCTGTTGGACGCTACAAGATTAACAAGAAATTAAATATTAAAACTCGTTTGCTCAACCAAACAATTGCTGAACCATTGGTGGACCCTGAAACTGGTGAAATCTTGGTTGAAAAAGGTACTGTTATGACTCGCGATGTCATCGAAAGCATCGAAAGTCACTTGGATGGCGATTTGAATAAGATTGTCTACACTCCAAATGACTCAGCTGTTTTGACAGAACCAGTTGTTCTTCAAAAATTCAAGGTTGTGGCACCAACTGATCCAGACCGTGTTGTAACAATCATCGGAAATGCAAATCCAGATGATAAAGTTCGCACTATCACTCCGGCAGATATCCTTGCTGAAATGAGCTACTTCCTAAACTTGGCTGAAGGCATCGGTCGTATCGATGATATCGACCACCTCGGAAACCGTCGTATTCGTGCTGTTGGTGAATTGCTTGCCAACCAAGTACGCCTTGGACTTTCACGTATGGAACGTAATGTTCGTGAACGTATGTCTGTTCAAGATAACGAAGTATTGACACCTCAACAAATCATTAACATCCGTCCAGTGACTGCGGCGATCAAAGAATTCTTTGGTTCTTCACAATTGTCACAGTTCATGGACCAACACAACCCACTTTCTGAGTTATCTCACAAACGTCGTTTGTCTGCCTTAGGACCTGGTGGTTTGACACGTGACCGCGCTGGATATGAAGTGCGTGACGTGCACTACACTCACTATGGTCGTATGTGTCCAATCGAAACACCTGAAGGACCAAACATCGGTTTGATCAACAACTTGTCTTCTTACGGGCACCTCAACAAGTATGGTTTCATTCAAACACCATACCGTAAGGTTGACCGTGCAACTGGTAAAGTTACCAACGAAATTGTTTGGTTGACTGCCGATGAAGAAGATGAATACACAGTAGCTCAGGCTAACTCTAAATTGAACGCAGATGGAACTTTTGCTGAAAAAGTTGTCATGGGACGTCACCAAGGGGTTAACCAAGAGTATCCAGCGTCTAGTGTAGATTACATGGACGTTTCTCCTAAGCAGGTAGTTGCCGTTGCGACAGCATGTATTCCTTTCTTGGAAAACGATGACTCCAACCGTGCCCTCATGGGAGCCAACATGCAACGTCAGGCTGTTCCGTTGATCGATCCTAAAGCGCCTTTCGTTGGTACTGGTATGGAATACCAAGCAGCCCATGACTCAGGAGCGGCAGTTATTGCACAACATGGTGGTAAGGTTACCTATGCGGATGCGGACAAAGTAGAAGTTCGCCGTGAAGATGGTTCCCTTGATGTTTACCACATCCAAAAATTCCGTCGTTCAAACTCAGGTACTGCTTATAACCAACGTACCCTTGTTCGAGTTGGCGATGTTATCGAAAAAGGTGACTTTATCGCTGATGGACCTTCTATGGAGAAAGGTGAAATGGCGCTTGGACAAAACCCAATCGTTGCCTACATGACATGGGAAGGTTACAACTTCGAGGATGCCGTTATCATGAGCGAACGCTTGGTGAAAGACGATGTTTACACATCTGTTCACCTTGAAGAATACGAATCAGAAACTCGCGATACAAAGCTTGGGCCTGAAGAAATCACTCGTGAAATTCCAAACGTTGGTGAAGATGCCCTTAAAGATCTCGACGAAATGGGTATCATCCGTATCGGTGCTGAGGTTAAAGAAGGGGATATTCTTGTAGGTAAAGTAACACCTAAGGGTGAAAAAGATCTTTCTGCTGAAGAGCGTCTCTTGCACGCTATCTTCGGTGACAAATCTCGTGAAGTTCGTGACACTTCCCTTCGTGTACCACACGGTGCCGATGGTGTCGTTCGTGATGTTAAAATCTTTACACGTGCAAACGGTGATGAATTGCAATCTGGTGTCAACATGCTGGTTCGCGTATACATCGCACAAAAACGTAAGATTAAGGTCGGAGATAAGATGGCCGGACGTCACGGAAACAAAGGGGTTGTCTCTCGTATCGTTCCTGTAGAAGACATGCCTTACCTTCCGGATGGAACTCCAGTCGATATCATGTTGAACCCACTTGGGGTGCCATCACGTATGAATATCGGTCAGGTTATGGAACTTCACCTTGGTATGGCGGCTCGTACTCTTGGCATTCACATCGCAACACCAGTCTTTGACGGAGCAAGTTCTGAAGATCTTTGGGACACTGTCAAAGAAGCAGGTATGGACAGCGATGCTAAGACGATCCTATACGATGGACGTACTGGTGAACCATTTGATAACCGTGTGTCAGTTGGGGTCATGTACATGATCAAACTCCACCACATGGTTGATGATAAATTGCATGCTCGTTCAGTCGGACCATACTCAACCGTTACACAACAACCACTCGGAGGTAAAGCTCAGTTTGGTGGACAACGTTTCGGTGAGATGGAGGTTTGGGCGCTTGAAGCCTATGGTGCATCAAATGTCCTTCAAGAAATCTTGACTTACAAGTCTGACGATATCAACGGACGTTTGAAAGCTTATGAAGCTATTACAAAAGGAAAACCAATTCCAAAACCAGGTGTTCCAGAATCATTCCGAGTTCTTGTAAAAGAATTGCAATCTCTTGGTCTTGACATGCGTGTCCTTGACGAAGATGATCAAGAAGTGGAACTTCGTGACCTTGATGAAGGAATGGACGAAGATGTCATCCACGTAGATGACCTTGAAAAAGCCCGCGAAAGAGCAGCTCAAGAGGCTAAAGCAGCCTTTGAAGCAGAAGAAAATGCAAAAGCGGAAACAACAGAAGAAGCTGCTGAACAAGAATAAGCAGTTCACTTATAATAGAAAGGGAAGAAATAGTGGTTGATGTAAATCGTTTTAAAAGTATGCAAATCACACTAGCTTCTCCAAGTAAAGTCCGTTCATGGTCTTATGGAGAAGTCAAAAAACCTGAAACAATCAATTACCGTACGTTGAAACCAGAACGTGAAGGACTCTTTGACGAAGTGATCTTTGGTCCTACAAAAGACTGGGAATGTGCTTGTGGTAAATACAAACGCATTCGTTACAGAGGGATTGTTTGTGACCGTTGTGGTGTTGAAGTAACGCGTACAAAAGTTCGTCGTGAACGTATGGGACACATCGAGTTAAAAGCTCCTGTATCTCATATCTGGTATTTCAAGGGGATTCCAAGCCGTATGGGCTTGACCCTTGACATGAGTCCTCGTGCCCTCGAGGAAGTTATCTACTTTGCTGCTTACGTGGTGATTGATCCAAAAGATACACCACTTGAGCACAAATCTATCATGACAGAGCGTGAATACCGTGAACGCTTGCGTGAGTTTGGTCATGGTTCATTCGTTGCCAAAATGGGTGCCGAAGCTATCCAAGACCTCTTGAAACAAGTAGATCTTGAAAAAGAAATTGCTGAACTCAAAGAAGAGTTGAAAACAGCTACTGGACAAAAACGTGTGAAAGCTATCCGTCGTTTAGATGTTTTGGATGCTTTCCACAAGTCTGGAAACAAGCCTGAATGGATGGTTCTTAACATCCTTCCAGTTATTCCACCAGACCTTCGTCCAATGTTGCAGTTGGATGGTGGCCGTTTTGCCTCATCTGACTTGAACGACCTTTACCGTCGTGTTATCAACCGTAACAATCGTTTGGCTCGTTTGCTTGAGTTGAACGCACCAGGTATCATCGTTCAAAATGAGAAGCGTATGCTTCAAGAAGCGGTTGACGCTTTGATTGACAATGGTCGTCGTGGTCGTCCGATCACAGGTCCAGGTAGCCGTCCACTTAAATCATTGAGCCACATGCTCAAAGGGAAACAAGGACGCTTCCGTCAAAACTTGCTCGGTAAACGTGTTGACTTCTCAGGACGTTCCGTTATTGCCGTTGGTCCAACTCTTAAGATGTACCAATGTGGTGTGCCACGTGAAATGGCAATCGAGCTCTTTAAACCATTCGTTATGCGTGAAATCGTTGCGCGCGATATCGTTCAAAACGTTAAAGCGGCTAAACGCTTGGTAGAGCGTGGAGATGAACGTATCTGGGATATCCTCGAAGAAGTTATCAAAGAACACCCAGTACTTTTGAACCGCGCACCTACCCTTCACCGTTTGGGTATCCAAGCCTTTGAACCTGTCTTGATTGACGGTAAAGCCCTTCGCTTGCACCCGCTTGTCTGTGAAGCCTACAATGCCGACTTTGACGGTGACCAAATGGCCATCCACGTACCACTTTCAGAAGAAGCCCAAGCAGAAGCTCGTATCTTGATGCTTGCTGCTGAGCATATCTTGAACCCTAAAGATGGTAAACCAGTTGTTACTCCATCTCAGGACATGGTTTTGGGTAACTACTACTTGACTATGGAAGAAGCTGGTCGTGAAGGCGAAGGTATGGTCTTCAAGGATCGTGACGAAGCTGTCATGGCTTACCGCAATGGTTATGTTCACCTCCACTCACGTGTTGGTATCGCAACAGATAGCCTTAACAAACCATGGACAGAAGAGCAAAAACACAAAATCTTGCTTACAACTGTTGGTAAAATCCTCTTCAACGATATCATGCCAGAAGGACTACCTTACTTGCAAGAGCCAACAAACGCTAACTTGACAGAAGGTGTTCCGGCTAAGTACTTCTTGCCATTAGGTGGAAATATC
This sequence comes from Streptococcus infantis, assembly GCF_047463315.1. Taxonomy (GTDB): domain Bacteria; phylum Bacillota; class Bacilli; order Lactobacillales; family Streptococcaceae; genus Streptococcus; species Streptococcus infantis_AB. Next base: position 41,877 of record NZ_JASHEB010000008.1, read on the forward strand.
AAGGAAGCTATTGAAGGACTTGAACTCAACCCGCCATTCAAGAAGAAAAACCTTGGAAATATCATCGCTGAAATCTTCAAACGTTTCCGTACGACAGAAACATCTGCCCTACTTGACCGTATGAAGAACCTTGGCTACCACCATTCAACTCTTGCAGGTTTGACAGTGGGTATTGCTGATATTCCAGTCGTTGAAGACAAGGCTGAAATCATCGAAGAATCACACAAACGTGTAGAACAAATCACAAAACAATTCCGTCGTGGTATGATCACAGATGACGAACGCTACAATGCTGTTACAGCTGAATGGCGTGCTGCCCGTGAAAAACTCGAGAAACGTTTGGTTGCCAACCAAGATCCTAAGAACCCAATCGTTATGATGATGGACTCTGGAGCCCGTGGTAACATCTCAAACTTCTCACAGCTTGCCGGTATGCGTGGTCTGATGGCTGCTCCGAACGGACGTATCATGGAATTGCCAATCCTTTCAAACTTCCGCGAAGGTTTGTCAGTACTTGAGATGTTCTTCTCAACTCACGGTGCCCGTAAAGGTATGACTGATACGGCCCTTAAGACAGCCGACTCAGGTTACTTGACTCGTCGTTTGGTTGACGTTGCCCAAGACGTTATCATTCGTGAGGATGACTGTGGAACTGACCGTGGTCTCTTAATCCGTTCTATTACTGAAGGTAAAGAGATGATTGAGTCTCTTGAAGAACGTCTCAATGGTCGTTACACTAAGAAAACTGTTAAACACCCAGAAACTGGTGCAGTTATCATTGGTCCAAATGAATTGATCACAGAAGACAAGGCGCGTGAAATCGTTAATGCCGGTGTTGAAGAAGTAACCATCCGCTCAGTATTTACATGTAACACTCGTCATGGTGTCTGCCGTCACTGTTACGGTATCAACTTGGCGACTGGTGATGCGGTTGAAGTCGGTGAAGCAGTTGGTACAATCGCTGCCCAATCTATCGGGGAACCTGGTACACAGCTTACAATGCGTACCTTCCACACGGGTGGGGTTGCCTCAAATACCGATATCACTCAGGGTCTTCCTCGTGTCCAAGAAATCTTTGAAGCCCGCAATCCTAAAGGTGAAGCGGTCATCACAGAAGTCAAAGGGGAAGTTACAGCAATCGAAGAAGATGCTTCAACTCGTACTAAGAAAGTCTTCGTTAAAGGTGAAACTGGCGAAGGCGAATACGTGGTACCATTCACAGCACGTATGCGTGTCCAAGTTGGAGATCAAATCTCTCGTGGTGCAGCATTGACAGAAGGTTCTATCCAACCAAAACGTCTCCTTGCTGTACGTGATGTCTTGTCAGTTGAAACTTACCTCCTCGGTGAAGTACAAAAAGTATACCGTAGCCAAGGGGTAGAAATCGGTGACAAACACATCGAGGTAATGGTTCGTCAAATGATCCGCAAAGTTCGTGTCATGGATCCAGGGGATACAGACCTTCTCATGGGTACTCTCATGGATATCAACGACTTTACAGATGCCAACAAAGATGTTCTTATCGCAGGTGGTGTTCCAGCAACTGGTCGCCCAGTCCTTATGGGAATTACCAAAGCCTCACTTGAAACAAATAGTTTCTTGTCAGCTGCTTCCTTCCAGGAAACAACTCGTGTCCTTACAGACGCAGCTATCCGTGGTAAGAAAGACCATCTCCTTGGTCTCAAGGAAAATGTTATCATCGGTAAGATTATCCCAGCTGGTACAGGTATGGCACGTTACCGTAACCTTGAACCACAAGCAGTCAACGAAGAATCCCTCCTTGCAGATTCACAAGAGGAAGAGCAAGTGGATGTCCAAGTAGAGACTGTGGAAACAAGTGAATAGTCTTATTTAGTTAAAAGAGGGGCTTTCCCCTCTTTTGGCATGTTTAGGCCCTGAAAATTATATGCAAATTTTCTGAAAAATGGCAATAAATTGAAATTAAGTTAACCTAATTTTATGTCTCGAAATGATGAGCATAATGCTTGGTTTTTAAGTACAATAGTGCTAAAATAAGACGTTGCATGTTTAGAGGTTTTGAAAAACAATGCATAAAATATAACAATATATACACTCCCTAAAGGGTATTGGAGGTAAATCATGAAAAATGATCTGTTTAACGACCGAATTAGTCGATTCTCGATCCGTAAGCTTCATGTAGGAGTTTGCTCGGTCTTACTCGGAACGTTAGTGATGCTCGGAACGGCTACAGGTGTTGGAGCTGATGAAGTAACACAAGAAAAACAAGTTGATGGAGTTGCAACTACAACAGAAGCAGACAAAACAGAGGCTCCTGTAACTACAGAAGCAGCAGAAGCAGCACCTGCTAAAGAAGTAACGTATCAAGCAGAAGCAGCGCCTGCAGTTTCTACTGAAGTAAAACCTGAGCTTAATAGGGACAAATTGGCAACTTACGTTGCTGAAATTGAAGCAAACGTGGCAAATGGTAAATACAGTAACAAGACAGACGAGAGTGTAGAGGTTCTTAAAGCTAGTCTTGCGAACGCTAAAAATGCACTTACTTCTGCTACAAGTCAAGCTGAGTTGGATGCAGCTTATCAATCACTTGTAACAACTGTCAATGCTAAACTTAAAAACAAAGAAAAAGTTGTAGCCGAAGAAAAAGTAGCAACTGCTGATAAGACAGAAGCAACAACTGGAAAACCTGCAGAAAACACAAAGCCAGCTGAAGGTACTAACGCAATCGCAAATACAGGGAAAAACGACCCTCGTAATGGTAAAGAGATTGACAAGAATACTGCCTTCCGTGCAGATACTGCAACAGCTACTGGAATTGGTGCAGACGTTGAAGATGCAACTTCAACTCCGAAAGTTGAAAAGCCTGGCTTTACAACAAATATCAATGCTAAAGACATAGCCAGCCAAATCTCTTGGTTGGACTTTGGAGATGTAGCCAACTGGACAGGAACTACAACAACATCAAAAGGTGACCTTGCTCTCCAAGTTGGGGCTACCTATACTAAGGAAATTATGCCGGGTTATGTGGTTACCATCAAAGTAAAATCTTTGAAACCCTTCCAAGCAACTGAAATCTACAAAAAGCGTTTAGAAGACCGAGGAGCGACGGCTGCTGAAAAAGCGACCTATGATCCAAATGCAAGAAATGGTTATGGGAAAGCGACTAATACACCTGCTACGAGAGAAGCTTTTACTGCTGGTGAAGAAGCTAAAGTTATTGCCGAAGCTCAAAACCGTTGGACTGAAATAAAAAAAGAAGGTATTGACACTGGTACAACTAAGAAAACTACTATCAGTTCAGAACTTGAAGGTGGGAATATCGGTGTTCAGTTTGAAGTTTCTGCGACCTTCCGTGGAAAAGTGGTCAAACCTGCCATTGTCATGGCGGATGGTGAGTCCGCTAACCCTGGTGAAATGGTACTATTCACCACAAACGGTTCAGGTTGGCAACACATTGGTGAGTGGTATAAAAATGGAAATAAATCTACTAAAACTTATATTCCACAAGATACAGACAATTTATTTGGTCCAAACCCTGCCACTAAAATAGATGGCATGAATTACTATAGGACGAACCTTGACCTACTTCAACGCTCAGATCAAGTGGGGCCAGATAAAAAAGCGGTTGCTTGGAAGTACTTTGGAAGTGCTGATTTAACAACTGCAGGTCTCGGAACTGGGGTCTTTGGACCAAATATTTCAAGTATTGCTGCTGTTCCCCTTGTTATGACACGTGGAGCGTCCGAAGTTGGCTTGTATATTGCATCTTCAGGTAAACAATCAGCCATGCTTGGTTTCTTCCCACTTGATGAAGGAGATGCTCCTGAATCATACGGCAAGGCAGTTCATTCAATTGCAACTGTAGATGGAATTACTGGTAAGAAAGTGAACCAACCTTATCTTGGTCACTTGAGTCCTGATATGGATGAAAATAATGCTCTTGATTGGACCGGTGATGATAAAGCGACGACAGCTGATGAAGGCATCGACCAATTGCTTCCGAATGACCTCAAAGGAAAAACCAATGAGTTGATCAAGATGGATCGTACAAAACCAGGGAATTATACGATTACTGTTGAAGCTCATACAGACGGGGCGCCTCAAGCCAATATTTATGGTTGGGTTGACTTTAACCAAAACGGTACCTTTGATGAAGACGAACGCTCTGATTTAGCAACCATTACTAAGGATGGAGCCGTTACCCTAAGATTCACCAAGAGTAAAACCTATATCGATCCTAGTGTCAATGAATTGGGTGTTCGGATCCGTATCGCTAAGAATGCTAAAGAAATCGAAAGCCCAACTGGTATGGCCTTTTCAGGGGAAGTTGAGGACTTTAAGACTCAAATCACTCACCCACCAAAAGGGGAATTCAAAGAAACAAGTGGTCCTCAAGGTGCTAAACAAACAGCAACTGTAGCCTTTACTGCTCGAGGTTTGCAAGGCTATAGCTTAACTGAATCAGCAAAAATTGATGAAACAGTAGCACCATACATTGTCGATGCAAATGGGAACAAGGCTACTTTGGATGCTGAAGGCTACTATGTCGTACCAGGTCAAGGTAAATATAAGATTACCGCAAATGGTAAAGACGTAGATGTGGAATTCATCCCAGAAGATCACTTCCTTGGAACAGCTGATGGAATTTCAATCCGTCGTACAGATAGTAATGGCTACGATACTGGTTGGTCAACTAAATTCCCAGATAAGGAAGCCAACGTTGATACAGTATTAAAAACAATGGATGGTCTTTACATCCCAACAGTAACTCCAAGTGAAATTGAAGGTGTTGATAAGACTTCAACTGATGTCCAAGGAGCAACTCAAACAGGTACACCAACTTTTAACACAACTCTTACAAATGCTAATGGTGAAAAGATTGCTGTCACTCCAAGCTTGGAGTATCCTGCTAAATTAGTGGACCCAGCAACTGGACAAGTCACCAACGCAACTTCTGTAACAGTAGCGGGAGAAGGAACATACTCAATCAATGATGCTACAGGAGAAGTTACCTTTGTTCCAGAACCAGGATTTACTGGTACTGCAAAAGGTGTTACTGTGTCATTGACTGCACCTGTCGGAAGAGATAAAGATGGTACTGTTCGTGATGAATACCTCAAGACTGCTACAGCTAAGTACACACCAACAGTAACTCCAATTACAATCACTCCAACAGATAAGGTTTCTGAGGATATCCAAAACGTTCCACAAACTCAAACTCCTACATTTGAGTTGAGCAACGACAAAACTGCAACAATCACAAGCAAGAAATTGGTAGATCCAGCAACAGGTCAACCTACTGATGAAACAACTGTGACTGTTCCAAGAGAAGGAACATACACTATCGATCCTACTACAGGAGCAGTAACGTTCACTCCAGAACCAGACTTTGTCGGAACAGCTAGAGGTGTTAAGGTTCAAGCAACTGCAACTATTACAAACGCTAAAGGTGAAACTTCAACAATCACTGCTGAAGCAAGCTACACACCAACTGTGAAATCAGCTGCTCCAACAGCGAAACCAGCTACATCTAAGGATATCCAAGGTGCGACACAAACAGGAACACCAACATTTGCAGGTACAACTGTTTCTGTTAACGGTGAAGACAAAGAAATCACTATTAAAGATAACAGCTATACACTTTTGGATAAAGATGGTAATGAAGTTACAACTACAACAGCTTATGCTGAAGATGGAACAACACCAATCGGTACATTCACGATCGACCCAGCAACTGGTACTGTAACATTCACACCAACTGATAAGTCTTACACTGGTAAAGTAACACCTGTTAAGGTTCAAGCTGAAAGCTCAAACGGAATCAAAGTTGATACAACTTACACTCCTGAGATTGTTCCAGTAACACCAACAGCAACACCAGCTGAAACAAAAGACATCCAAGGTGCCACACAAACAGGTAAACCTGAATTCAAGGGTGGAACTGTGACTGTTGATGGAGTAGAAAAAACTGTTCCAATCAACGAAGCTGTTCCAGCAACATTTGACGATGGAACAACAACTAAGACAGTAGAAGGTGTTGGTACATACACAGTAGCACCAGATGGAACAGTAACATTTGTTCCAGAAAAATCATTCGTTGGTAAGGCTCCTGCTGTAACAGTTGTCCGCGAAGATAAGAACGGAACAAAAGCCTCTGCAACATACACCCCAACAGTAACTCCTGTTAAACCAACTGCAACACCAGCAGAAACAACAGATATCCAAGGTAAGACACAAACAGGTAAGCCTAAGTTTACAGAAGGTGATCCAAGTGTACCAATGGATGACGATGTTCCAGCAACATTTGAAGATGGTTCAACAACTAAGACTATCCCAGGTGAAGGAACATACACAGTAGCACCAGACGGAACAGTTACATTTGTACCAGAAAAATCATTCACAGGAACAGGAACAGGCGTGACTGTTAAACGTGTAGATAAGAATGGTACACCGGTAACAGCTAAGTACACACCAACAGTAACTCCGGTAACACCAACAGCTGAAGATGCTACTTCAACTGATAAACAAGGTCAAACACAATCAGGTAAACCAACATTCACACCAGGTAACTCAGACGTGCCAATGGATGATGATACACCTGCAACCTTCGAAGATGGTTCAACAACTAAGACTATCCCAGGTGAAGGAACATACACAGTAGCACCAGACGGAACAGTTACATTCGTACCAGAAAAATCATTCACAGGAACAGGAACAGGCGTAACTGTTAAACGTGTAGATAAGAACGGTACACCAGTAACAGCTAAGTACACACCAACAGTAACACCAGTAACACCAACAGCTACTCCAGCTGAATCAGTAGCACCTCAAGGTGTGGTTCAAACTGGTACTGTTACATTCACAGAAGGTGACCCAGTTGCACCAATCGACAAGGATACGATTACTCTTCTTGACGAAAATGGTCAACCAGCTACATCAGTAGTTGCTAAATCACCAGAAGGTAAAGAAATCGGTACTTTCACAGTTGATAAAGCAACAGGTGTTGTAACATTCACACCAACTGACAAGTCATACTCAGGTGATGTTGTTCCAGTTAAGGTTCAAGCTAAAGACGCTAACGGTACTGCCGTAGAAACAACATACACACCTAAGATTACTCCAGTAGTTCCAACAGCAGAACCAGCAACTTCAACAGATATCCAAGGTAAGACACAAACAGGAAAACCAACCTTTACAGAAGGTGATCCAAGTGTACCAATGAATGACGATGTTCCAGCAACATTTGAAGATGGTTCAACAACTAAGACTATCCCAGGTGAAGGAACATACACAGTAGCACCAGACGGAACAGTTACATTCGTACCAGAAAAATCATTCACAGGAACAGGAACAGGCGTAACTGTTAAACGTGTAGATAAGAATGGTACACCGGTAACAGCTAAGTACACACCAACAGTAACTCCGGTAACACCAACAGCTGAAGATGCTACTTCAACTGATAAACAAGGTCAAACACAATCAGGTAAACCAACATTCACACCAGGTAACTCAGACGTGCCAATGGATGATGATACACCTGCAACCTTCGAAGATGGTTCAACAACTAAGACTATCCCAGGTGAAGGAACATACACAGTAGCACCAGACGGAACAGTTACATTCGTACCAGAAAAATCATTCACAGGAACAGGAACAGGCGTAACTGTTAAACGTGTAGATAAGAACGGTACACCAGTAACAGCTAAGTACACACCAACAGTAACACCAGTAACACCAACAGCTACTCCAGCTGAATCAGTAGCACCTCAAGGCGTGGTTCAAACTGGTACTGTTACATTCACAGAAGGTGACCCAGTTGCACCAATCGACAAGGATACGATTACTCTTCTTGACGAAAATGGTCAACCAGCTACATCAGTAGTTGCTAAATCACCAGAAGGTAAAGAAATCGGTACTTTCACAGTTGATAAAGCAACAGGTGTTGTAACATTCACACCAACTGACAAGTCATACTCAGGTGATGTTGTTCCAGTTAAGGTTCAAGCTAAAGATGCTAACGGTACTGCCGTAGAAACAACATACACACCTAAGATTACTCCAGTAGTTCCAACAGCAGAACCAGCAACTTCAACAGATATCCAAGGTAAGACACAAACAGGAAAACCAACCTTTACAGAAGGTGATCCAAGTGTACCAATGAATGACGATGTTCCAGCAACATTCGAAGATGGTTCAACAACTAAGGTAATTCCAGGTGAAGGAACATACACAGTAGCGCCAGATGGAACTGTAACATTCGTACCAGAAAAATCATTCACAGGAACAGGAACAGGCGTGACTGTGAAACGTGTAGATAAGAACGGTACACCAGTAACAGCTAAGTACACACCAACTGTTACACCAGTAACACCAACAGCAGAACCAGCTACAACTATTGGACCAAAAGGTAAAGAACAGTCTGGTAAACCAACATTCAAGGAAGGCGATAGACGTGTTCCAATGAACGATGATGTTCCAGCTACATTTGACGATGGTTCAACAACTAAGACAATTCCAGGTGTTGGTACTTACACAGTAGCACCAGACGGAACAGTAACCTTCAAACCAGAACCTGAATTTACAGGAACAGCTCCATCTGTAACAGTTGTTCGTGAAGATATGAACGGAACAAAAGCTTCTGCAACATACACACCAACAGTAACACCAGTTACTACGTTTGTAGATAAAGAAGGTAAAGCAATTCCAGGATATCCAACAGAAGATGGTGAAAATCCTAAGAAAGATATTCCAGGATACCGCTTCGTAGAGACTAAGAAACTTCCAAACGGCGACACAGAACATGTCTACGAAAAAGTGAAGACTAGTCACAAGGATAAAGACGGAAATGAAATTCCAGGATATCCAACAGAAGACGGCGAAAATCCTAAGAAAGACATTCCAGGATACCGCTTCGTAGAGACTAAGAAACTTCCAAACGGCGACACAGAACATGTCTACGAAAAAGTGAAGACTAGTCACAAGGATAAAGACGGAAATGAAATTCCAGGATATCCAACAGAAG
>NZ_JASHEB010000009.1:0-50426 GCF_047463315.1 Streptococcus infantis
GTAAAATCCACACCATTTAGATAAAATTAGTTGAATTTGATTGGAAAAACGCTTTTATAAAAGCGGAGAAAAGTCTTGATATTACGCTGTTTTTAGTCCAACTGAAATTCATACTTTCCAAACCAGGTCTTAAGAAAGCTCGTAAAGCATCACAATTCTCAAAACGTTAATCAATACGATTATATCAACGTTTACAGACATTCAAGAATTTACTCTTGGATGTCTTTTTTGTTGAAAAGTAAGACTTATCACAAAATTTTTCTTGAGTTATTTTTTATCGATAACTTATATCAAATAAATGAAATTTATTTGATATAAAAAAGGGACCGTATTACAATATCTAGTAAAAACTTCTATTAGTTTGACAGTAATCAAAGGAGTGTTATAATAGAAAAAAAGATAGAAATGAGAGATTGATTGTGGGAAAAAAACTAATAGGTGTAGTTTCAATACTTCTACTAATGCTTTTGCTTATATTTAATGCAAGTAAAAACAACAATAATACCTATGATAATGAATTTCTAACTTCGTTAGCAAAAGGGTTAGATAAACGTTGGGAGTTTGTTGCCAAAAGGGAGTATGATAAAGAATCACTAAAAAACTATAGAATCTGTGTGGATTATGAACTAAATGAACTTAAGAAATATAAAAATCGAGAGTTCGAAAATCCTGAGTTAAAGAAACTAGCTGACACCTATATTGATGTCCTTAAGAATGAAAAGGAAACGGCAATAAATCGAAAATACTTGGATAGAATCTTTAGAAACGAGTGGAACAAACTCCAATATAAACGTTATGAATTACTTTTAGATATTAATTCAATAAGTGAAATCCCTGTTCAAGATAAAAATAGTTTAAATAATATATTGAGGTCCGGTGAAGCTGTTAAAGAATTTAATAGAGTTTACGGAATATTAGTAGATACGTTTGATGCAAAAAACTTTGTAGTTGAAGAGGTTGAAGATGGATCAGAAAAAGAGAAACGATACGTGGGGAATTTTGAAAATACTACAGGTCATCGCATCAATTACATTGATATAAATATTTCTTTTTATGATGAAAATGATAAAATTTATTCTGGTTTTAAGTTTGAAACAAGATATTTATGGGAAAATGGAACTAAACAAAGCTTTGAATTCTCGATTCCAGATTCAGACAAGAGGTTCAAATATTTTAAGGTTAATTTGGGTGAAAACAGTTTTAGGTATGAGTAAGTTTCTTGTTTTATTAGCATAAAAATAATATATATTCAATAGACCTTAAGAAAGCTCGTAAAGCATCACAATTTAGTAAACGTTAATTCGAGAGAATTACTATACTTACAAAGAGCACCTTTCGAGGTGTTCTTTTTTGTACTTTCTTACTAAATTGGTGCAACATGACAAAGTCAGTTGCCTCAAAACGTTAATCAATACGATACTATCAACATTTACAGACATTCAAGAATTTTCTCTTGGATGTCTTTTTGTTTTAAAAATACAAAATTCACCCAAACAATATATTTAAATCCAATATTTTGTTCCTTGTATGAGTGTAGTATGATATAATTAAGTAAGAATAATTTAAAGGAGTTATGAATGAAAATAGGAAAAGGCATAAATTGGCTTTTGATTTTGTTATGTTCCTTAATCCCTATAGTGCTGATAAGTTCTCTCTTCTTCCTTTTTAATCATAAGAAGCAAGATGCAGAAGTAGTGACTACTCCTACAACGGAACAGCGTTCTACTACTAGTACGACAACGACTAGTTCACCAAGTACTAGTTCAACGACTTCCCAAGATAGTATTACTACTACCACAGAGGAGGAAAGACCTTCGACACAAGAAGAGAAAACGAATGCTGAATCACAAAAAATAGATGAGCAAGCCATTCTAAATGGAGATTTCTCTACTCTAGTTGGGACATGGAGAAATGGGCTTGGACAAGAGTTTACATTCGATAAAAATGGACTAGTAAACAGTGGGAACATTGAGAAAGTGAGCATGGGTAGCCATGGAACTATTGAATTCAGTGTTAGATCTGGTTTTACAGGGTATGGAATGAGTGTTTACCCTGCTGGACTTATTATAGATGGGTTAGATTCTGACTTAAGTAAAAACAGGCTTACTGCTGGTCAAGCTGCTCCAACTAGCTCAGAACAAGTTTTTTATAAAGTAGACTAAATAATCAACCATCTCAGAATTGATGAGATGGTTTTCTTCTTTATTTGTAAGTCATTATCATTTTATGAAGATGAAGCAAGTAGGGTTTAAAAATAGCTTCCATAGGTGTTTCCAGCTTGTTTAGCAAGATGTTGGAATTTATGAGGACCTTGATGGATATTATTTTTCTTCATAGTATGTTGTGTTATAATGTAGATGCGATATGAATAAATTAAGATAGCTCTGTAAATTCTGTAAATATCACTTTGTGTGAACATGACTACATTTGAATTTATAGAATGGTAGGAGGTGGTTTACAATGATAAGTTTAGAGTTGATGTCTGAAGAAAATAGCATAGATGTTTATTCTTTTGAAAAAGAAAATAGAGAGTATTTTGAGCGAAGTTTACCTCCTAGACCAGCTCACTATTTTGATTCAGAAAGTTTTAAAGAAATTACAAGGGAATTGTTAAGGGAACAAGAGAATCATGATGTCTACATGCATCTTATTAGAGATACACAAGGTGTTATGGTTGGAAGAATCAATTTAAGTGTTTTAGGGAAGGATAGAAAAACAGCAGAACTTGGATATAGGATTGGAGAAAATGTTACTAATTTAGGATATGCCAGCGAAGCGGTTAAACTCGTTTTAGAAAAGGCCTTTACTACTTATGGTTTACATAAGATTATTGCGGGGACGGCAACGTACAATCTGGCTTCTCAGAGAGTGCTTTTAAAAAATGGTTTTACCTTTAGTAAAATCATAGAAAATGACTTTCAAATGAATAACGAGTGGATTAATACGGCAGTATTTGAGATAAGGAATCTATAGCATCATCATTACCAGCCGTTTGCCAAACCTCAACATTTCTAGTAGACATTCGTCTACTTTTTTTATATAATAAAACTAAACCAAAATGGTTGAATTTTGAAAACAAAGTCAACCTACGATGAAAACATCACGCTAGGAGGTAAAACATGTACCAACCAGAAAAACTCAAAGCTCGGAGAAAAGAGTTAAAGCTAACACAGAAAGAAATTGCAGAGCAGCTTGGCATTAGTTTTCAGGCTTATTCAGCTTGGGAACGTGGAGTCAAGGAGCCTTCTAAAGAGAAGGTTGCTCAACTAGAAGATCTTTTAAAAGTACCAAAAGGCTATTTCACCCAAATCGAAATTGTCCGTCTCTATAATAGCCTCTCGAACCAAGGGAAAGAAAAGGTGGTAGTCTATGCCCGTAATTTGGCTCAAGAAGAACAAGCCAAGAAGGTGACTGCTATTTCAGAAAAACTCTACGAGTATCACGTCTATGAACGCATGTCGGCTGGTATCGGAGCTTCGGTTTATGATGATCGAAACTTTGATACGGTTTACTTCAATGAAGAATTGGCTCACGATTTTGCTTCATGGGTGTCTGGGGATTCTATGGAACCTAAATATCAAAATGGTTCCGTGGCTCTGATTCGAGAGACAGGATTTGATTATGACGGAGCTGTCTATGCAGTGGTTTGCAATAACCAGACCTATATCAAACGGGTCTACCGTGAAGAAGATGGTCTGCGTCTGGTCTCTATCAATCCTAAATACAAGGATATTCACATTTCTTACGAAGAAGATCCGCGGATTGTGGGAATTATCGTAGGTAATTTTGTACCGATGGAGGGATAGCCTATGGGCTACTTTGATTATTCCAGAGAGCCCAAAAGTGATATTGCCTTTGTTGATATGAAGTCCTTTTATGCCAGTGTTGAGTGTGTGGAAAGAGGACTCCATCCCCTTAAAACCTCCCTTTGTGTCATGAGTCGAGCGGATAATTCTGTTGGGCTTATTCTAGCCGCCTCTCCTTTGTTTAAAAAGGTCTTTGGGAAAGCGAATGTAGGCCGTGCTTATGACCTTCCCTTTGATATCCAGACGCGCAAATTTTCCTACTACAATGCCAAGAAACAAGGCTTACGGACAGACCAAGACTATGTGAAATTCATCGAAGACTGGGCTCGGGTGACCGTCATTGTTCCTCCTCGGATGGATAAGTATATCGCGGTCAATATGGAAATTCAGCGCATTTTCCAGAATTATGGCAGTCCAGATGATATTTATCCCTACTCTATTGATGAAGGTTTTATCGATTTGACTAGTTCACTTAATTATTTTGTTCCAGACCAGCAGATTTCTCGTAAAGATAAGCTGGATATGCTTTCGGCTCGTATCCAGAGGGATATCTGGCGGCAGACCGGGATTTACTCGACAGTCGGCATGTCGAATGCCAATCCTCTGCTTGCTAAGTTGGCCTTGGATAATGAAGCCAAGCACACACCGACTATGAGGGCCAACTGGTCCTATCAAGATGTGGAAGATAAGGTCTGGTCCATTCCAAAGATGACCGACTTTTGGGGGATTGGACATCGGATGGAGAAGCGCTTGAATGCCTTAGAGATTTATTCGATTAAAGAATTAGCCAATAGCAATCCGGATTTTCTGAAGAAAGAACTTGGCCAAGCTGGACTGCGCCTATGGTTTCATGCCAATGGGATTGACGAGAGTAATGTTCATAAGCCTTATAAAGCTAAATCTCATGGTTTGGGCAATTCGCAAATTTTACCGAGAGACTATGTCAAACGGCGAGATATTGAAATTATCCTTCGAGAGATGGCTGAACAGGTGGCTATCAGGCTTCGAAGGGCTAGAAAGAAGACGACGGTGGTATCTATCCATCTTGGTTTTTCTAAGCAGGAACAAAAACGTTCCATCCATACCCAGATGAAGGTTGAACCGACCAACAGCACCAGTCTTTTAGTCAGTCATGTACTGAAATTATTCCATAGCAAATACACTTCTGGAGCCGTCAGAAGTGTTGCCGTTAGTTATTCAGGATTTGTGGATGAATCCTTTGCGTTGATTTCCCTTTTTGATGATGTTGATAAAGTAGAAAAAGAAGAAAGGCTCCAGACAGCCATTGATTCCATTCGAAAACAATTCGGCTTTACTTCCCTTTTGAAGGCGACTGCCTTAGAGGATGCGTCGAGAAGTATTGCCAGAAGTAAGCTCATCGGAGGACATTCTGCTGGAGGATTAGATGGACTCAAATGATTGATCGTTCTTATTTACCCTTCCAATCCGCAAGGGACTATCAGGATCCAGGGATGCAGAAGTGGATGGGCTTCTTTTTATCAGAGCATACGAGCTCGCTCAGTGAAGAAAAAAATCGTGTCGATTTCTCGACAGATTTGACTCCTGTTGAGAAGTTGCTCTTGCTCTCTCAACTCTATATAAATCGACTAAAAGGCTCTTTCATATTTAGAGAGAAAGAAGGCAAAAGCAGGATATTCGGTGAAGTAAGAGAATTATCTCCTGAAGGAGTCTCTATTAGAACGGATGATGGCTATAGACTGCTAAGGGTTGATGACATCCTAGAAATTCAACTGTGTCAGGAGGAAGTTGATGACTAGAAAAGAGCTTTATGAAAATAAATTGCAGATGGACTATTTCTCAGATGACTACATTCGTTTTGAGGAAGATTTTCAAAAATTCTCTGCCATGAATGTGCCTCTGACTTTCTTGATTGATGATATACTACGAACCATGGCTATTAACCAAAAGGACTACTTTGTCTTAAACAAGGAAAACGCCAAGGACGGTAGGGAACATCGGTTTTATTTTAGGGTGAGGATGGAAAAAGATTGTCCACGTACTCGAACCTATGCTTATCTTGGGCTGAAACAAAACTGCCTGTAGATTGCATAGGAAATACCGAAACAATAGTAAACATGGTATAATGAAGAAAATTCATGAAGTATTACCTGTGAACAGGAGAAAAACTTCTAGGAGGTAGCTTATGCTAGGAGCAGTTATTGGAGATATTATTGGTTCCCGATTTGAGGCGGATAATCATAAAAGCAAAGAGTTTGATTTGTTTACTCAGGATTCTTGCCCGACCGACGATAGTATCATGACATTGGCGATTGCTAAAGCCTTATTGGCTAGTAGGGAAGACTGGAATCAACTCTCACAAAATGCTGTCAAGTACATGCAAGAGATAGGGAGACAATATCCAGATTGTGGCTATGGCGGTCATTTTTTCTACTGGATTTTTTCAGATGATCCTCAACCCTATGGTAGTTATGGGAATGGTTCTGCTATGAGAATTAGCGCTGTCGGTTTTGCAGCAGACAGCATAGAGCAGGCAAAGGCTTTGTCCCGAGCAGTGACAGAAGTGAGCCATGATCATCCTGAGGGACTAAAAGGTGCAGAAGCAGTTGCAGTAGCAATCTTCTTGGCTAGAACTGGTTCTAGCCGCCTTGAAATCAGAGACTACATCGATAAAAACTACTATCCGATGGACTTTACCCTGGACCAAATTCGTGAGGACTATAGCTTTGATGTGACTTGTCAGGGTTCAGTTCCTCAGGCCTTCCAAGCCTTTTTTGAGTCACAAGATTTTGAAGATGCTATCAGAAATGCTATTTCCATCGGAGGAGATAGTGATACGATCGCTGCTATCTGTGGAGGTCTTGCAGAGGCCTATTATGGAATTCCTAATCCAATCAGAGATCAAGCTATGACCTATTTGGATGATCGTTTAGTAGAGATAGTGGAAACTTTTGAAAGTACTTATCCCTTCCAATCTAATAAATAATAGGCTGCGAGGGGTGAGAACAGATAAACTGTGATGTCTGGTGTTCGATAGGGTATAGACATAAGTTGATCAGCTATATTTCTAAGCCATTCAAGAGCTATTTCTTGAATGGTTTTTTGTTTGCGGTTTAAAAGTAATTGAACTATACCAATTTTTATTCTTGACAAGTAAAAGAAACAATTATATACTGTTTTTGCTGATTCTTTAAAGCGAGAATTAGACTATACCAATTTTAAGGAGAAAGCACAGCTTGTCTGTGTCGTATATACTATGTGTGGAATTGTTGGTGTTGTTGGAAACTCAAATGCAACTGATATTTTGATTCAAGGACTTGAAAAACTCGAATACCGTGGTTATGATTCGGCTGGAATTTTTGTTCTAGGTGGTGCTGAGAGCCATCTGGTCAAGGCTGTTGGTCGTATTGCAGAATTGTCTGCCAAGACAGCAGGCGTTGAGGGGACAACTGGTATCGGACATACTCGTTGGGCCACTCACGGGAAGCCAACAGAGGACAATGCTCACCCGCACCGCTCTGAGACAGGACGTTTTGTCTTGGTGCACAACGGGGTGATTGAAAACTACCTTGAAATCAAGGAAGAATACCTTGCGGGTCACCACTTCAAGGGACAAACAGATACAGAAATCGCCGTTCACTTGATTGGAAAATTTGCGGAAGAAGACGGCTTGTCAGTACTTGAAGCTTTCAAAAAAGCTCTTCACATCATCCGTGGTTCATATGCCTTTGCCTTGATCGACTCTGAAAATCCAGATGTCATCTATGTGGCCAAGAATAAATCACCTCTCTTGATTGGTCTTGGAGAAGGCTACAACATGGTCTGCTCAGACGCCATGGCCATGATTCGTGAAACTAACCAATACATGGAAATCCATGACCAAGAATTAGTAATTGTGAAAGCTGATAGTGTCGAAGTTCAAGATTATGATGGGAATAGCCGTGAGCGTGCTAGCTATACAGCTGAGCTTGACTTATCTGATATCGGTAAGGGGACTTATCCTTACTACATGCTCAAGGAAATCGATGAGCAACCAACAGTTATGCGTAAGCTCATCCAAGCCTACACAGATGAGGCTGGTCAAGTTGTCGTAGATCCAGCTATTATAAAGGCTGTTCAAGACGCGGACCGCATCTACATTCTTGCAGCTGGAACTTCTTACCATGCAGGATTTGCTTCTAAGAAAATGCTGGAAGAATTGACAGATACACCAGTTGAACTTGGCATCTCCTCTGAGTGGGGATATGGTATGCCACTTCTCAGCAAGAAACCACTCTTCATCTTTATCAGTCAATCTGGTGAAACAGCTGATAGCCGTCAAGTTTTGGTTAAGGCCAATGAAATGGGAATTCCAAGCTTGACAGTGACAAACGTGCCAGGATCAACGCTGTCACGTGAAGCTAACCATACCATGCTTCTTCACGCAGGTCCTGAAATTGCCGTAGCATCAACTAAGGCTTATACTGCCCAAATCGCAGCCCTTGCCTTCCTTGCAAAAGCGGTTGGTGAAGCAAATGGAAACGAAAAAGCTCAAGCCTTTGACTTGGTTCACGAGTTGTCTATCGTAGCCCAGTCTATCGAATCAACTCTTTCAGAGAAAGAATTGATTGATGCTAAGGTTCGTGACCTTCTTGAAACAACACGCAATGCCTTTTACATCGGACGTGGTCAAGATTATTATGTATCCATGGAAGCCAGTCTCAAGCTCAAAGAGATTTCTTACATCCAATGTGAAGGTTTTGCGGCTGGGGAGCTCAAGCATGGAACCATTGCCTTGATTGAAGATGGGACACCTGTTTTGGCCCTCTTGTCAGACCCAGTCCTTGCTAACCACACTCGTGGAAATATCCAAGAAGTGGCAGCGCGTGGTGCTAAGGTCCTCACCATCGCAGAAGAAAATGTTGCCAAAGATACAGACGATATCGTTCTTACGACCGTACACCCTTACCTCTCACCAATCTCAATGGTCGTACCAACGCAACTAGTCGCTTACTTTGCAACCCTACACCGTGGACTCGATGTGGACAAACCACGTAACCTTGCTAAGTCTGTAACGGTAGAATAACAAAAAAGTCTAGTTTAACTAGACTTTTTTTATTATAAATCTTGCATGGAAATCTTATTGAGTTCGTTGACAACTTGCAGGATAGATAGTCGACTGATATTGATGACGAGCATATCTTCGAGGCCTTTGATATCAAAATTAGTGACAATAGCGTCATAGTCACTTTGCCTAATTTCTTCGATATTTAGAGTTTCTTTGTCCCAAGTTTCATACTGGATGTTATTTGAAGTATGGAATTCGTAGAGAGATATCAAGAATTCTGGATGAGCAAAGTCATACTCACTCAGAACTAAGACTTTGACTTTCTTTTTATGTTCAAATAATTGATCTGTAAGTCCCTCTGCGTGAGTAAACAGGGTGTAGATCAGGTGAGAAAGAGCAGGTATCTTCTCCTTTTGTCCCATAATGTTCTTATAGCGCATCATTTCAAAGACGGTTGCTTCATAAAAATTAGGGAAGAATTTTTTAATCTTTCCAAGTGTATAGTCTTTATTTTGTGAAATGATCGATTCGGAGTTGATTTCTCTTCGCTCGAGTAAGGCAGTATTGTGCAAGTTCCAAATCAAAGTATCCGTATTTGAAAATTGAACACTAAATCTTCGAGTTAAGTTGTCCAGAATGTCTCGTGCAGCATGATAGGACAAATTAACTTTTTCGTCAGATTGACGAGCAGCTAGAAAGTCTTCGACTGTGAAGAAGAGACTAGGTTCAGCAAATGGACTGAAAATTTGATAGAGATTTTCCGGATTGATATCAATGTTAAGTCCTTGGGCCAATTCTTGTAACTGATGCTGAAAATCGGGTAGTTGGTCGAAAATAGGATTTAACCAGGAAATGTTTTGTTCTGATAACTGAACGAAATATCCTCTCTTCATTCGGTGCAAATCGACTGTAGCCTGTGTTCTGATTTGGTAAAGATTTTGATATTTTGCAGGGAATTTCGCCAAATTAATGAAGAAAGAGACAAAATTATTTATATTTCCTTCCTTAACCTCCTCAAAGGGCCAGTCCAGAAAATTATAAGCTTCGTGGAAAAATTGGGAGAAGAAAAATCGAATATCTTTTTCATCTCCAATGATAGATATTGGGGTTACCTTGAGCTTAAAGCGGTAAGTTCCATCAAGTGTCTTATTGATATCCGCAATTTTCTTTCGCAAGGAAGGAAGGGAAATATCCAAAGATTCAGCAAGATGCTCATAGGTAAAGGGGCTGTCCAAAAGGAAAAATGCTTTTAAAATTTGAAAATATTCAGACGTCTGTAAAAAATATTGGTAAATTCGCTCAATGCCATTATTTTTCGTATTCACCATCATTATCCCCGCAGTTGAGTGTCGAATATCAAAATCAGGAAAGATTTCACGTAATTCTTTGATATCACTTTTAATGATGCGAGCATTGTGTCCAATGGTTTTAGATAAATCATCTAGGTAAATCCAGTCAGGATTTTCAAACAAATATTCTAAAATCTTTAATTGCCTTTGCTCTTTTTGACTGAGTAATTCTCTCATTTTTAATAAACTCCCGAAGTAATGTTAGAATAATTAGAAAAGAAGATAGTCGGAAATCGTCAGAATCATAAAATAAAGTCACCCCTTAAGAGAGATTCGAAATCTATCGAAGAGGGGTGATACTTGATAAGAAGTTCTTACTAGTTTTCAATCTACTTACGATATAAACGGTCGTATTGGTAGTAGGGATCAAAGGTTACGTTAATTCCCAATTTACGGAGAACATTCTTATCTTCGTCCGTTAAGATGATCGTAGAATGAGCTTCGCTACCTTTGAGATTTCCGAGTTCTTTCATAGCACGGTCTGCATCAGGATTCTGCATAGCTGTAATTGCAAGAGCGATGAGAATCTCATTAGAATGAAGACGTGGATTGCGACTACCTAAGTGATTAATTTTCAAACCTTGGATTGGTTTCACCACTTCTGGTTCAATTAATTTTGTTTCGGCATCGATGTTAGCTGACTTTTTGATTGCATTGATCACAGCAGCAGCTGTTGGACCAAAGAGTTCCGAGTTCTTACCAGTGACAATTTCACCAGAAGGTAACTCAAGTGCTAGAGCGGGTCCATCTGTTTCTTCAGCTTTTTGTCGAGCAGCAACAGCTACCTTACGGTCAGCTGGTGTGATGCCGAGATCATTCATGAGAAGTTCGATTTTCTTGACAGCAGACTCAGCAACTTTTTCGGCTTTAAAGTCGAGAACTGTTTGATAGTAGCGACGGATAATCTCTTGTTTTGATGCTTCAATTGCAGCATCGTTATCAGTGATTGCAAAACCAACCATATTTACACCCATGTCAGTTGGAGATGCATAAGGAGACTCACCCAAGATACGTTCGAGCATACGCTTAAGAACAGGGAAAATTTCAATATCACGGTTGTAATTGACTGTTGTTTCTCCGTAAGTTTGGAGATGGAATGGGTCAATCATATTGACATCGTCAAGGTCTGCCGTAGCAGCTTCATAGGCTAAATTGACTGGATGATGGAGAGGAAGGTTCCAAACTGGGAAGGTTTCAAACTTAGCGTAGCCAGACTTAATGCCATTTAGTTGGTCGTGGTACATGTTAGACATACAAGTTGCCAACTTACCTGACCCAGGTCCAGGAGCTGTAACGACAATCAAATTGCGGCTAGTTTTGATATAGTCGTTTTTCCCCATACCTTCTGGAGAGATGATGTGATCCATATCTGTCGGATACCCTTTGATTGGGTAGTGAAGATAAGAGTCGATACCGTTTTTAGCTAATTGATTGCGGAAAGCATCTGCTGCAGGTTGGCCAGCATATTGAGTAATAACAACTGAACCTACAAAGATACCTAGCTCGTTGAATTTATCAATCAAACGAAGCACTTCTTGGTCGTACGAAATACCCAAATCACCACGAGCCTTTGAGTGCTCGATATTGCTAGCGTTAATGGCGATAACAACCTCAACTTGTTCTTTCAACTCTTGTAAGAGCTTGATTTTGTTATCCGGCTCATAGCCAGGAAGGACACGGGCAGCGTGGAAGTCCTCCAACATCTTGCCTCCAAACTCCAAGTATAGCTTGCCGTCAAACTGGTTAATACGCTCCAAAATATGGTCGCGTTGTAAGTTTAGATATTTTTCAGAACTAAAAGCTTGTTTTTTCATTTTTTTACCTCTGTTTTCTATTATATAAAAAAAATAGAAGATAAGAAACTACAGAGTAATAAAAGTAAGAAAAAAGATAAAGCAAACGCTTGCACAAATGATGAAAAAAGTCTATGATGGAGTAAAGTTAATTTAAAAGAGGTGAAAAGATGCAAGAAAAATGGTGGCATAATGCTGTTGTTTATCAAGTTTATCCAAAAAGTTTCAAGGATAGTAATGGAGATGGGATTGGTGATTTACCTGGAATTACTAGTAAGCTTGACTATCTAGCTAAGCTAGGAATCACAGCAATCTGGCTTTCACCAGTTTATGACAGTCCAATGGATGATAATGGTTATGACATTGCCAATTACCAAGACATCGCTGCTATCTTTGGAACCATGGAAGACATGGACCAGCTGATTGCTGAAGCCAAAAAACGAGATATTCGAATCATCATGGACTTGGTTGTCAATCATACCTCAGACGAGCATGCTTGGTTTATTGAAGCGCGTGAAAATCCTCAAAGTCCCAAACGTGACTACTATATTTGGCGAGATAAACCCAATGATTTAACCTCTACTTTTAGTGGTTCTGCTTGGGAATATGATGAAAAATCTGGTCAATACTATCTACACTTTTTCAGTAAGAAACAACCAGACCTCAATTGGGAAAATGAAGAGCTCCGCCAAAAAATCTATGAGATGATGAATTTCTGGATTGATAAAGGAATTGGCGGATTCCGTATGGATGTCATTGACATGATTGGGAAGATTCCTGATCAGAAGATTGTCAACAATGGTCCCATGCTTCATCCCTATCTCAAGGAAATGAATCAGGCAACTTTTGGCGACAAAGACCTTTTGACAGTAGGGGAGACTTGGGGGGCAAATCCAGAAGAGGCCAAGAAATATTCGAATCCAGAAGGTCAAGAGTTGTCTATGGTCTTCCAGTTTGAACATATCTGTCTTCAGTATCAGGAAGGACAACCTAAGTGGCACTACCAAAAAGATCTGGATGTCTCTAAGTTGAAGACTATTTTTAATAAATGGCAAACAGAACTCGGAGTTGAAGATGGCTGGAATTCACTTTTCTGGAACAATCATGACCTCCCTCGTATTGTCTCTATCTGGGGAAATGACCAAGACTACCGTGAAAAATCTGCCAAAGCGTATGCCATCTTGCTTCATCTCATGAGAGGGACGCCTTATATCTACCAAGGGGAAGAAATCGGGATGACCAATTTCCCGTTTGAAAGCTTGGATCAAGTAGAGGATATTGAATCCCTCAACTATGCGCGTGAGGCTCTTGAAAAAGGCGTTCCGATTGAAGAAATCATGGACAGCATTCGTGTGATTGGACGTGACAATGCTCGTACGCCAATGCAGTGGGATGCTACAGATTATGCTGGTTTTTCAAGTGCAAAACCTTGGCTATCAGTCAATCCAAACTATGCGAAGATAAATGTAAAAGAAGCTTTAGCAAATCCGGATTCTATCTTCTATACCTATCAAAAATTGGTAAACATTCGTAAGGAAAATAGCTGGTTGATTCGTGCTGACTTTGAACTGCTAGAAACGGCTGAAAAAGTTTTTGCTTATACCCGTAAAGATGGAGATCGTCGTTTCCTTGTGGTGGCTAATTTGTCCAATCAGCAGCAAGAGTTTACAGTAGAAGAGCCAGTTAAGTCTATCTTGATTGAAAATACCTCAGTAGAAGATGCTTTAGAGAAACAACTCTTGGCTCCATGGGATGCTTTCTGTGTCGAATTAGCTTATTAGACCTAAAAAAACTCAAGTATCTAAGATGCTTGAGTTTTTTCTAAAATAAGTGTAGAAATTTCTTTAAAAAATATTAGTTTGAATTTTCTAAAAAATTGCATGAAAACCCTTGCTTTTATAAAAAAATAGGGTATAATGGTGAAAAATAGTATTTTAAAGGAGAATACCGATGAAATCGAAAAAGTTGCTCGCAGTAGCAGGGATAACGATGAGTGCAGCTCTTCTTTTGGTAGCTTGTGGCAAGACTGAGAAAAAAGCAGACGCTCCAACAACATTTTCATACGTATATGCCATCGATCCGACAACATTGGACTATAGCATTACTAGTAAAAGTTCAACATCAGACGTCATCGCTAACTTGGTCGACGGACTCTTGGAAAATGACAAATACGGAAACTTGATTCCATCTCTTGCTGAAGACTGGTCGGTTTCACAAGACGGTTTGACCTACACTTACAAGCTACGTAAAGGTGTCAAATGGTATACTTCTGAAGGGGAAGAGTACGCTGAGGTCAAGGCTCAAGACTTTGTGACTGGTTTGAAGCATGCTGCTGATGGTAAGTCAGATGGTCTAACTCTTATCCAAGATTCTATCAAAGGTTTGGCAGAATACGTTAGTGGTGAAAGCAATGACTTCTCAACAGTTGGAGTTAAAGCAATTGACGACTACACTGTTCAATACACCTTAAACCAGCCAGAAAGCTTCTGGAATTCTAAGGTAACAACAGCGACTATGCTCCCAGTTAATGAAGAATTCCTAAATTCTCAAGGTAAAGATTATGGTGCAGCAACACCTTCAGGTATTCTCTATAATGGACCATATATTTTGAAGAACTTCACTTCAAAATCAGTGATCGAGTACGAAAAGAACCCTAATTATTGGGATAAAGACAATGTTAAGATTGACCACGTCAAACTGACTTTCTACGATGGATCTGACCAAGAATCATTGATTCGTAGTTTCTCATCAGGAGCCTATACAACAGCTCGTCTCTTCCCAACAAGTTCAAACTTTGACTCAACTAAGCAAGAATACGGGGATAAGATTGTCTATAGCCCGCAAGAAGCAACTAGCTATTACTTTACTTTCAACGTAAATCGCCAGTCTTACAATAAAACAGCTAAGACAGATGAAGCGCAAAAGACTTCTACAAAAGAAGCACTTCTCAATAAAAACTTCCGCCAGGCAATCAACTTTGCTCTTGACCGTCATTCTTACTCTGCTCAAATGAATGGTGAAGAAGGAGCGGACAAGATTATCCGTACCAGTCTTGTACCTTATGACTATGTACAGGTCGGTGAAAAGACCTTCGGTGAATTGGCGCAAGAACAATTGGTAACATACGGAGACCAATGGAAAGATGTAGCTTTGACTGATGGTAAAGATACCCTTTACAATCCGACAAAAGCAAAAGCTGCCTTCGAAAAAGCAAAAACAGAATTGCAAGCAAAAGGCGTAACATTCCCAATCCATTTGGATATTCCAGTTGAACAGACAGATGTCATTGCTGTTCAACAAACCAATTCCCTCAAACAATCTGTCGAAGCAGCGCTTGGAACTGAAAATGTTGTCATCGATGTCCTTCAAATGACAGATAATGAGAAAATGAGTATTACTTCTCAAGCCAAGGTTCCTTCTCAGAAAGACTATGACTTGAATGGAACTGGTTGGGGACCAGACTATCAAGATCCAGCTACCTATCTCAATATCCTGGATGCTAAGAAGGGTTCTGCCCTTAAACACTTGGGTATAACAAAAGGTAAAGATCCAGAAGTCATGGCTCAAGTTGGTCTTGATGAGTACAAGAAACTCTTGGATGATGCAGCATCAGAAACAAGTGACCTTAACAAACGCTATGAAAAATATGCTAAAGCACAGGCGTGGGTATCTGATAGTTCACTTCTCATCCCTGTAGCGTCTTCAGGAGGTTCTCCTACAGTTAGTCGTACAGTACCATTTTCGAAAGCCTACTCTCAAGTTGGTATCAAGGGAGATCCGTTTGTATTTAAAGGTTTAGAGTTGCAAAATGATATTGTAACCACTAAAGAATACGAAGAAGCTCTTAAGAAATGGCAAAAAGAGAAACTTGAAACAAATGCTAAATACCAAAAAGAACTAGCAAATCACGTTAAATAGTCTTTTGTAATGAATAAAGAAATCCTGTTTTTTAGCGGGATTTCTTTCATTTCTCCTTTCGTTGAGAAACGGACAAATAAGGATATAACTTTACTTTTAGGTCAAAATTTGATAATATAGTCATATGTTATAAAACCTAACATATAAGGAGAAAATGAATCATGAAACTCAAAAAACGACTGATTGGAGCGGGGTTGACGCTTGCCGCAGCGGTCTTATTGACGGCATGTGGTAAAACAGCGACAGATGCTAAAACCTACTCGTCAACATTTGGTGCTGACCCAACAACCTTTAACTACCTGTTGGACTACTCTGGAGATAATACTGCTGTTGTAACCAACTTGGTGGATGGTTTGCTTGAAAATGACAATTATGGAAATCTTATTCCTGCTCTTGCAGAAGATTGGAGTGTTTCAAAGGATGGTTTGACTTATACCTACAAACTTCGTCAGGATGCTAAATGGTTCACTGCTGATGGGGAAGAGTATGCCCCGATTAAAGCACAAGATTTCGTCACAGGTATCAAATACGCAGCGGACAACAAGAGTCAAGCGCTCGATTTGATTCAAAACTCAATCAAGGGCTTGGATGATTATGTCACAGGCGCAAATACCGACTTTTCAAATGTTGGTGTTAAAGCCTTAGATGACCATACTGTCCAATATACCTTGACACGACCAGAACCATTCTGGAACTCTAAAACTACCAATAGTATCTTGTTCCCTGTCAATGAAGAGTTCTTGGCTTCTAAAGGCAAAGAATTTGGAGAATTAAAACCAGATAGCATTCTCTACAGTGGTCCTTATTTGTTAAAAGAATTTACATCAAAATCATCACTTGAGTATATGAAGAACCCTCATTACTACGACCAAGAAAAAGTGACGATTGAAAAGGTAAAACTAGCTTATGTTGATGGTTCTGACCAAGACATGACAATCCGTAATTTCGAAAGCGGAGCCTACTCGTCTGCTGGTGTCTACCCAAATAGTTCAAACTTTGCTAAGACAAAGGAAAAATACAAGGACAATATCGTCTATAGCTTGCAGGATGCGACTTCTTGGTACTATAATTTTAACGTTAATCGTCAAGCTTACAATCATACAGCTAAGACTAGCGATGAGCAAAAACAAGCTACCCAGGCTGCAATTTTAAATAAAAACTTCCGTCAAGCAATCAACTTTGCCATTGACCGTACAGCCTATTCGGCTCAGTCTAATGGAGAAGAAGCAGCTAAAAACACTCTTCGTAACACACTTGTGCCACCAACTTTCGTGCAAATAGGTGACAAGACTTTTGGTGAGACAGTTTCATCTAAGTTGGTAAACTACGGTACGCAGTGGACAAATATGAATCTTGAAGACGCCCAGGACGGCTACTTCAATAAAGAAAAAGCACAAGCTCAGTTTGCAGAGGCTAAAAAAGAACTAGAAGCACAAGGTGTAACCTTCCCGATTCATTTGGACTTGCCTGTAGACCAAGTTAATAAAACCTTGCTTCCAAAGATTCATTCGCTTAAACAATCTGTCGAATCAACTCTTGGGACAGAAAATGTAGTGATTGATGTCGTTCAAATTTCAACAGAAGACTATGCTAATGCGACATTCCAAGCGCCAACTACAGCTGATCATGACTATGACTTGAACTTGGATGGTTGGTCTGCAGACTATCAAGATCCATCGACTTATCTCAATCCTTTCAACGCTGAGGATGGATTCTATCTCAAGATTTTAGGACTTGATCCAAGTAAGGATACTGATAAGATTACAAGTATCGGATTGGACCAATATACTCAAAAATTGAAAGCGGCAGATGCAGAAAATACAGACGTATCCAAACGTTATGAAAATTATGCAGATGCACAAGCTTGGCTGGTTGATAGTTCGCTATTGCTCCCTGTAAATTCAAACGGTGGTGGAGCTTCAGTGACACGTGTGACGCCATTTACACGAGCTTACTCACTTGTCGGAATCAAAGGTACTGGAAGTAACTACAAGTACATGAGATTGCAAACAGAAGTCGTAACAACTGTTCAATTTGACGAAGCTAAAGCCAAATGGGAACAAGAACGTAAAAACTCAGTCGAAAAGAGTCAAAAAGAATTCGAAAGTCACGTTAAATAATTAAAAATAGAGCTTTTTAAGAGCTCTATTTTTATTTTAGTTGTTTTTTAAAAACATAAAATGTAGTAAAAATGCTAATAAATATACACTAACTAAATACATTTTCAAAATAAAACGTTTCCTTGACTAATGTAGATAGTCTTTAGAGGTACTTTATGATATAATTAAATTAAAATGTTTTGAAGAGGTGTTCCATGAAAAGTAGACGCATTAAAAAAGGTAAATCTAGTAAGTTTCAGCATAGTTTAAATGTAGGTTTGTTGTTAATCTATGCTGTTCTAGCTTCTTTTTTATTGTTTTTGATTTTTAGATATCAGATTTTAGCGGTCAGTTATTTTAATGTTATCTTGGCAGTAGTCTTAGTGCTCGTAGCTTTATTATCCCTGTTGTTGATAGTTAAGCGCAAAGCCAAGATATTCACTTTGATAGTGCTATTGCTCTCTGTCTTATTCAGCTCTGTAGCTTTGGTAGCTGTAAATCGATTTGTAGGACTCGCCAATCAATTCAATGCAACGTCAAATTATTCAAGCTACTCTATGAGTGTGGCGGTACTAGCTGACAGTGAAATCAATAATGTTTCTCAATTATCCAGTGTAACTGCTCCAACAGGAACAGATGGTGAGAATATTCAAAAATTGATAGATGATATTAAAGCAACTCAAAGTAAAGAATTGACAGTTGAGGAAGCTTCTTCTTACCTGGCATCCTATAAGAGTTTGATAAATGGAGAAACCAAAGCGATTGTCTTGAATGGCGTTTTTGAAAATCTAATTGAACAGGAATATCCTGACCATGCTAAAAAGATTAAGAAAATCTATACTAAGGATTTGACAAAGAAAGTGGAAGCGCCTAAGGCTGCTACAGGAAATTCCTTCAATGTTTATGTCAGCGGGATTGATACCTATGGTCCTATCAGTTCTGTTTCACGCTCAGATGTCAATATCATCATGACAGTTAATCAGGATACCAAGAAGATTCTTTTGACGACAACTCCTCGAGATGCCTACGTCCCTATCGCAGATGGCGGGAATAACCAAAACGATAAGTTGACGCATGCGGGTATCTATGGTGTAGATGCTTCTATCCATACCTTAGAAAATCTTTATGGTATCGACCTGAACTACTATGCTCGTCTCAATTTCACCTCTTTCTTGAAGTTGATTGATCTTCTCGGCGGTGTTGATGTTTATAACGACCAAGAATTCACATCGCGTCATGGACAATACCATTTTCCAGTTGGAAATGTTCATTTAGATTCTGAGCAAGCTTTGGGATTTGTTCGTGAACGCTATTCGCTTGCTAATGGTGACGGTGATCGTGGCCGCAACCAACAAAAAGTCATTGCGGCGATTATCCAGAAATTAACCTCGGCAGAATCACTGAAAAACTATGATAGTATTATTCAAAGTTTGCAGGATTCGATTCAGACCAATATGCCACCAGAAACAATGGTTAGTCTTGTAAATACTCAGTTGGCAAGCGGTGGGAAATATACCGTTACCAATCAAGATTTGAAAGGGACTGGACGTATGGGTCTTCCGTCTTACGCCATGCCAGATAGCAATCTTTACATGTTAGAAATTGATCCAACGAGCTTGGAGACTGTTAAGGCGGCCATTAAAGATACCATGGAAGGAAAATAAGATGATTGACATTCATTCGCATATTGTTTTCGATGTTGACGATGGGCCTAAAAATCGAGCTGATAGCAAGGCTCTTCTTGAGGAAGCCTATGCACAAGGTGTTCGAACCATTGTTTCGACCTCTCATCGTCGAAAAGGGATGTTTGAAACACCAGAAGATAAAATTGCAGCTAATTTTAGCGAAGTCAAACAGTTGGCTCAAGAAATTGCACCGGATTTGAATATCGTGTACGGAGCTGAGATTTATTTTTCTAGTGATGCTTTGGAAAAGTTAGAAAAAGATTTAATTCCAAGGCTTAATGACACACGCTTTGCCTTGATTGAATTTAGTATGAATACTCCCTATAGAGATATTCATAGCGCCTTGACAAAAGTTCTCATGTTAGGGATTACGCCTGTGGTTGCTCATATTGAGCGTTATCACGCTTTAGAAAATGATGAAAAAAAGGTAAGGGAACTCATCAATATGGGTTGCTATATGCAGATTAATAGTTCGAGTGTTTTAAAACCTCGCCTTTTTGGAGATACCTATAAGTTTATGAAAAAACGTGCTAGGTATTTCTTGGACAAGGACTTAGTTCATGTAGTGGCTAGCGATATGCATAATCTGGATAATCGTCCGCCTTATATGAAAGAAGCTTATGAGCTTATTGCTAAAAAATACGGAGCAGGAAAAGCTCGTGAGCTTTTTGAAACAAACCCATCAAACATTATAAACGACCAACTAATTTAGGAGAAATGATGAAAGAACAAGATAAAATTGAAATTGATGTACTGCAATTAGTAAAAGTGCTTTGGAAACGAAAATTTGTCATCGTGTTAGTTGCACTATTAGCAGGTATAACAGCGTTTGCTTATAGTTCATTTGTGATCAAGCCTCAGTATACCAGTACTACCCGCATCTATGTCGTCAATCGTAACCAGGCAGATAAGCCGGGATTGACTAACCAAGATTTGCAGGCAGGTGCTTACCTGGTAAAAGACTACCGTGAAATCATCCTCTCTCAGGATGTACTTGAAAAAGTAGTAGCTGATCAAAGTTTAACCATTGATGCAAAAACTCTTGGGAAAAAAGTTTCAGTAACAGTTCCTGCAGATACTCGTATCGTATCTATTTCAGTTCGAGATGGCAAGCCTGAAGAAGCAAGTCGTATTGCCAACGCTCTACGAGAAGTAGCGGCTCAGAAGATTATTTCAGTAACGCGAGTGTCAGATGTAACGACACTTGAGGAAGCAAGACCTGCAACATCTCCATCTTCACCAAATATTCGTCGAAATACAATGATGGCGACTATAGCAGGTGTAGGAATTGTTATAGTTATCGTGCTTTTAGTCGAATTATTGGATGATCGAGTGAAACGTCCAGAAGATATCGAAGAAGTTATGCACATCTCACTTTTAGGTGTTATTCCAAACCTTGAGAAATTAAAGTAAAGAGGGAAATATGGCAAAGTTAGAATTATCACAACAACGATTAAACTCTGTAAAAAAAGCTGAAGAGTATTATAACGCTTTACGTACCAATATCCAGTTGAGTGGGGATGGTCTCAAAGTGATTGCACTTTCTTCGGTTCGACCTGGAGAAGGGAAGTCTACCACTTCAACCAATATTGCCTGGGCTTTTGCGCGTGCAGGTTATAAGACGCTCCTTATCGATGCCGATATTCGTAATTCAGTTATGTCAGGTGTCTTCAAGTCTCGAGAAAAGATTACAGGTTTAACAGACTACTTGTCAGGGACCAAAGATTTGTCGCACGGTTTGTGCGAAACAAATGTGGAAAACTTGTTTGTCATTCAATCTGGTGCTGTTTCGCCAAATCCAACTGCCCTTCTTCAAAGTGAAAAATTTGAAGCAATGATTGAGACCTTGCGCAAATACTTTGACTATATCATTGTGGATACTGCTCCTATCGGAGTTGTTATTGATGCGGCTATTATCGTACAAAAATGCGACGCCTCTATCTTGGTGACTGAAGCTTCAGCAACAAAACGTAGGGAAGTTCAGAAAGCCAAAGATCAGCTAGAGCAAACAGGAACACCATTCTTAGGAGTTATTCTGAATAAATTTAATATTCAACTTGAAAAATATGGTTCATATGGTTCATACGGGAACTACGGTTCATACGGGAAGAAATAAGTAGGAAAAAAAGGGAGTAAAAAATGGAAGGAAGGGGTTTCTACAACGTAACTCTAGCGTTTTTGCAGAGTATACTGGTCAGTATATTGGCTTATATACTAATCTCTGTATCTGAAACAGAAATTGTTGCAAAAACGGTTTTTGTTCTGTATTTTCTTCATTTTGCAGCATTCTATATCAGTGGCTACGGAAAAGATTTTTTCAAACGCAGTCAATCCGTTGAATTGATAGAGATAGTAAAATACATTATCTTTTTTGCATTGTTAATTAGCTTTTCTAGTTTTTTCCTGAAAGACCAATTTGTTATTTCAAGGCGTGGTATGGTTTACTTCCTTTCCTTGTATGGAGTGTTTAATTATGTCCTGAGTTTTGTTATCAAAAAATATTGGGTCCATTTTAATCATAATTTAAAGGGGAGCCGTAAAATCATTTTGATTACTGCGACGTCTCGAATTGAGAAGGTGATAGATCGCTTATTGAATGCAAATGATGTCTTTGGGAAACTTGTCGCTGTAAGTGTACTAGATAAACCAGAATTTAAACATGATAGAGTAACGGTTATTCCTCGAGAATATCTCATTAATTATGCAACCCATGAGGTAGTAGATGAAGTGTTTGTAAATCTACCTAGTGAGGATTACGATATTGGTAGTATCATTTCTCAATTTGAAACAATGGGGATTGATGTTACAGTTAATCTAAATGCTTTTGATAAAAATTTAGGCCGAAACAAACAAATTCATGAGATGGCTGGTTTGAATGTAGTAACTTTCTCTACAAATTTATATAAACCTAGTCATATCATTGCTAAGAGAATCATTGATATTCTTGGTGCTATTGTAGGACTAATTATATTTGGTCTTGTAAGTATAGTCCTTGTGCCAATGATTCGAAAAGATGGTGGACCAGCAATCTTCTCTCAAACCCGAGTTGGTAAAAATGGTCGCTATTTCACATTTTATAAATTCCGTTCCATGAGGGTAGATGCAGAAGAAATCAAGCAGCAATTGATGGACCAAAATACTATGCAGGGTGGGATGTTTAAGATGGACAATGACCCTCGCGTTACAAAAATTGGACACTTTATTCGAAAGACAAGTTTGGATGAATTGCCCCAGTTTTGGAATGTGTTGATTGGCGATATGAGCTTAGTAGGAACTCGTCCTCCAACAGTGGATGAGTATGAAAAGTATACACCTGAACAAAAACGTCGTTTGAGTTTCAAACCAGGAATTACTGGCTTGTGGCAAATTAGTGGTCGTAGTGGAATTACCAATTTTGATGATGTTGTCAAACTAGATGTGGCCTATATCGATGATTGGACAATTTGGAAAGATTTTGAAATTTTATTAAAAACAATAAAAGTAGTTGTGATGAGAGATGGAGCAAAGTGATTTTGTTAATATAGCCTGTCTTTCTATAAATTAGGAGTAGCATGAAAAAAAGTGTCTATATCGTAGGGTCAAAAGGAATCCCTGCAAAGTATGGGGGATTTGAAACCTTTGTTGAGAAACTGACAGAGTTTCAACAAGACAAAGATATTCAGTATTATGTAGCTTGTATGCGTGAAAATTCAGCTAAATCTGGTATTTCAGCAGACAATTTCGAGCATAATGGAGCAAAATGTTACAATATTGATGTTCCGAATATTGGACCTGCTCGGGCAATCGCCTATGATATTGCTGCAGTCAATAAGGCTATCGAATTAGCCAAGTTTAATAAGGATGAGGCTCCAATTTTTTACATTCTAGCTTGCCGTATAGGTCCCTTTATTTCAGGAATTAAAAAGAAGATAGAAGCTATCGGTGGAACCCTTATGGTCAATCCAGATGGACATGAGTGGTTGCGTGCGAAGTGGAGTCTTCCAGTCCGCAAGTATTGGAAGTTCTCTGAGCAACTCATGGTCAAACATGCTGATCTTTTGATTTGTGATAGCAAGAATATCGAAGCCTATATTCAAAAAGATTATGCTAAGTATCAGCCTCGCACTACCTATATAGCCTATGGGACAGATACAAGTAAGTCCGTCTTGAGTAAAGATGATGAGAAAGTACGGACTTGGTTCGCTGATAAACAAGTCTTAGAAGGCAACTACTATCTTGTCGTGGGTCGTTTTGTACCAGAAAATAACTATGAGGCCATGATTCGTGGATTTATGCAATCGAGTTCTAAAAAAGATTTTGTTCTTATTACCAATGTAGAACAAAACAAGTTTTATGAACAGTTACGCTCGGATACAGGATTTGATCAAGACCCTCGTGTAAAGTTTGTAGGGACTGTTTATGATCAAGAATTGCTTAAATATATCCGTGAGAATGCCTTTGCTTACTTCCATGGTCATGAGGTTGGTGGGACCAATCCTTCTTTACTTGAGGCTCTTGAGTCTACTAAGCTCAACCTCTTGTTAGATGTTGGCTTTAACCGTGAAGTCGGTGAAGATGGAGCACTTTATTGGAAGAAAGATCAATTGGTCCATGTCATTGATCAGGCTGAACAATTGGACGATCAAGTAATCGAAGACCTCAATCAAAAATCAAGTCAACGGATTGCGGAAGCCTTTACTTGGGAAAAGATTGTCACAGACTACGAGAAAGTATTTAAAGGTTAGAAATGCAGAAAATATTATATCTCCATGCTGGTGCAGAAATGTATGGTGCTGACAAGGTTTTGTTGGAGCTCATTAAAGGATTGGATAAAGATGCTTTTGAAGCTCACGTCATCCTGCCAAATGATGGTGTTTTAGTCGAGGCTTTGCGTCAAGTTGGAGCTCAGGTCAGCGTGCTGGATTATCCAATTTTACGAAGGAAGTATTTTAATCCCAAAGGCATTGTTGACTATATTCGCTCTTATAATTTCTATGCTAAGCAAATCGCCCTCTACGCTCAAGAACACAGTATTGATATGGTTCACAATAATACAGCGGCTGTTTTGGAGGGCATCTATTTGAAACGCAAGCTCAAGCTACCTTTGATTTGGCATGTTCATGAGATTATCGTCAAACCCAAAGCTATTTCTGACTTTATCAATATGCTTATGGGACGATATGCAGACAAGATTGTGACGGTGTCTCAAGCTGTTGCCAATCATATCAAGCAGTCTCGTTTTGTCAAAAATGACCAAGTTCAAGTTATCTATAATGGGGTCGACAATGCCGTCTATCATGAAATCGATGCTAGCTCTGTCCGTGACCAATTTGGGATCGCACAGAATGCCTTGGTTATCGGTATGGTTGGTCGAGTGAATGCTTGGAAAGGGCAAGGCGACTTCCTAGAAGCTGTGACGCCAATCTTACAGGTCAATTCAAAAGCAGTAGCCTTTTTAGCAGGTAGTGCATTTGATGGGGAAGAGTGGCGCGTGGATGAGTTGGAAAAAGCTATTTCAGACTCACCAGCAGCTAGCCAAATCAAGCGAATTGACTATTATAGCAAGACAACAGAGCTCTATAATATGTTTGATATCTTTGTCTTGCCAAGTACAAATCCAGATCCACTGCCAACAGTTGTCCTAGAAGCCATGGCTTGTGGCAAACCTGTAGCCGGCTACCGTCATGGTGGTGTCTGTGAGATGGTCAAGGAGGGCGAAAACGGCCTTCTCGCCACACCAAATCAGCCTGCAGAATTGTCTAAGACCATCCAAGAATTAGCTGATAACACTGAGAAGAGAGAGCAATTTGGTAAGGCCTCTGTTAAACGCCAAAAAGAGTTATTTTCGTTGGAGAGTTATATTAAGAATTTCTCAGATTTGTATAAAATATAGAAATTAAGATTATGAATAAAATAGATTTTGTTGTTATTTGGGTAGACGGTGGAGATCCTATTTGGCAGGCTAAGAAGGCTGAATACTCTAAGTCTGTGGATACGTCTAAAAAAAGCATGAACTCGGTGAAAGCCTACCGTGATTGGGGAACTTTCAAGTATTGGTTTAGAGGGGTGGAAAAATTTACTCCTTGGGTCAATAAGGTCTACCTCGTTACTGACCAACAAAAACCGTCTTGGTTAAATATTGCAAGCGAAAAATTGGTTTTAGTGGATCATTCAGATATCATTCGTAAGGACTACCTGCCTGTCTTTTCAGCGAATCCTATCGAGAGTAATATCCATCGTATTCCTGGGCTCTCTGAACACTTTGTATTTTTTAATGATGATGTCTATCTTACAGCTCCGGTTGAACCAACGGATTTCTTCTCGGAAGAAGGTCTGCCAAAGTATAATACAGCTTTATCGCCTATTGTCCCAGAACGTTATGGAACAGGGCATTTCCAAGTGAACGATATGGAAATTGTAACCAGTTATTTTAGTCGGGACGAGATTCTTAAAAATGGCAAATTTTTATCTTTCAAGCAAGGTTGGAAAAATATTCTCAAGACTTTGCTCTATAGAAATAGTAAATTTATTTGCGGTTTTTGGGAAAATCATTTGGCTCATCCCCTCTTAAAGTCAACTATGGAATTGGTATGGGAGAAAGAAACTGCTATCTTGGAAAAAACATCTGCTAGTCGCTTTAGAAATCCAGCTGATACCAATGTTTGGCTTTTTAAATACTGGCAGATTGCCAGTGGGAAATATGAAGTCGCTAATCCTAAATTGGGTGGCTTGTTTTCTCTAGATCATGCAGATTCTGATTTTTGGAAACTGTTACATTCTGGAAAATACAAAATTATGTGTATCAATGATGGTTTCAATGTTCAAGACGAAGAGAAAGTAATGGTGGACTTTATAAAAGCCATGGATCAACTTTTCCCAGAAAAAAGTTCATTTGAGCTTTAAATATCTAACTGAGCAAGAGAAAGAAAAGAAAATATGATTTCGGTAATTGTACCTATTTATAATGTGGCGGACTATCTTCGCTATGCTATGGAAAGTCTGGTCAATCAAACCTATAAAGATTTTGAAGTTATCTTAGTTAATGATGGTTCCACGGATGATTCCGGGCAACTATGCGATCAATATGCAAGTGAGTATGATTGGGTATCGGCCTATCATAAAGTAAATGGTGGTCTGTCTGATGCTAGAAACTATGGTGTGACTAAAGCTAAAGGGGACTGGATTGTTTTCCTAGATCCAGATGATTATTTTGAACCTTGCGCCCTTGAGCTTTTGACGGAACTCCAAGAACGGACAGGTGCTCGGATTGTCGCAGGCAAAGGTAAGGATACCTACGATCATGATTCTTATCAAAACTACCAAATAAATGAAGAAATGCTAGCGAAAGCTACCCTTCTTTCTTCTGAAGAAACTTTGGTAGAGATGCTCTATGGTACAATTGCTACGGTCTCTGCCTGGGCTAAACTCTTCCCAAGAGATATCGTAGAAAAACATCCCTATCCAAAAGGGAAAATCTATGAAGATTTATATGTTATCAGTGACTACTTGAAAGAAGTGGAATCAGTTTGTGTGATTGATTTAGGGATCTATCATTATTTTCGTAGACCAAACAGTATTACCTTATCAAACTTCAATAGTAAACACTATGATTTTTATGATTCTATGGATCATTTGGAAGAAGTTGTCCAGAAGGACTATTCTGCCAATACAGAACTTGACGATGCTGTCATCGCCCGTTTGTTCATCGGTAGTCTCCACATTTTCATCTTAATCTCAGATTCATCCAAAGAGGAAATCCTTCGTATCCAAAGCAAGATTCGACCTTATCTAGGAAGAGTACTGAAAAATAAGCGGATTAACTTGAAAAATAAGGCGATTTATGTGATGTTATCATTGACTCCCGGTCTTTATTATCGTTTTAAGAAATTAAAAAAGCCTCAATGAAATAAAAGAGGTTAGAGATTAGAAAATGAAAAAGAAAATGTTAAAGATAGAACGCGATAAACTGTTATTGGCAGTGGTTCAACATTGGTGATATCGATTGATATGATACAGACTTCAATGTTAGTGCCTATCTTACCTCATATCCCCTATAACGTTCCATTTTTCGGAGCGGTCTTGTTAGGGTTGCGTTTTCTTTCTATTAAGCAATATTCTTTTACGTTTCTCTTGTTTGCACCGCTTATACTTATAGCAGGCTGTATGATATACTACAATACGGGGAATCTAAATGCCTTAATGTACCTTCTTCTGATTATCATTATCTAATGAGTGGAGTTAGAGAGTATTCTATAACTTTATGTAGGGATCAGCTTGTTCTTTGTTGTTTTGATTATCCTACTTTCGATGATGGGAGTCATTCCAAACTTGCAGTTTGTTCAATCTCGAGTTGCGGGTACCGTTGTCCAAAACTCTTTTGGATTTATCTACCTAACTGACTTTGCCTCTCATTGTTTTTATCTCTATATGGTTATTTCCTATCTTTATAGAAACAAGTTTATCTTTCTAAGAACTTTATCAGGATTGGCCTTGGCAGGATTTGTTATCTATTTTTGTGATGCCCGTTTAAATGCTGGCTCCATCATAGAAGCAACAGGAATTTATTATCGTAAACACATCAAATTGTTTTTGAAATCTATGAATTGGGAGAAGATGTTCGTTTCAATCGAACTGTATTCGAATGTCTCAATAAAATCGTATTCTCACAAACTTGTTAATATGTCTATACTTCGGGCAGGGGTTCTTCTGCTATGGGAGAGTACAATCCTAATCGAATGAAATATCAACTGGAAAAATTAGAGAAAGTTGACCAGCTGATGTCAATATGGGGCATTTATGATGAACAATTTGTTGATCAAATAAATCTCGTATTCTAATGAGTAATATTCAAAATATTTCAGCTCAAAAAACATCTCTTCTTCTGAAACGGCAATATTTTGAAGAATTGTGTGTAAACAAAGAGATGGTTATTTTGACAAAAAATACTCCTTTTATCAATCTTTTCGTTAGATTCTTACTTAATTATAGAATGTATTGTACGGTGATTTTTCTAAAAAAATACAGATTTTAATCAAATGGGTAAGTTCAATTCTTTGATATTTGATAATAGAGAGTTGTAAAGTTTTAAATATTTTTAATTAAATGATTGAAAGGGTTGGATGACTATTGTGATGAACAATCGTACTATATCAGAAAAAATTTATTTAATCACCTTATTTATATGGGTTGTTGTCACGTCATTAGTCACAACTACTTATTTTATTAGATTGGAGGGCTTTTTATCATTGTATAAAATCGTCCTCTATTTCACAATTGCTATGATTTTTATAAAAGAGTTGGTGAATCTTCCAAGAAGCTTGTATCACTTTAGATTTCATTGGGAACAACTGTTAATAGCAGTATTGTTCATTATTTCTATGTTTATAGTTGCAAAAAATCGAGAGGGGTTACTTGATTTAAATGTTCTTTTACTTGTTTTTTCTGCTAGAGATATAGATTTCAGAAAGTTATTAGGAACTTTCTCTTTTGCCACATTTCTAGTCCTTGTTTTGACGATTTATGCTAGCAACAAGGGCGTGATTTCGAATATGATCATGCGTGCAGATAGCGGATATCGTTTTAGTCTAGGGTTTAACTATGTTTCGTTTGCTTCACAAAGATTATTTTTTGCATTGTGTAGTTATCTAATGTTTCGAGGGAAAAAAATTTCTTACATGGAATTACTGGTCTTACTGTCGGCTACGATTTATATATACCAACAAACTTCGACAACCAGTCCATTTTATTTAAGTATTTTAATACTTACATATGCGTTATTTAGTCTGAAAATCAT
This sequence comes from Streptococcus infantis, assembly GCF_047463315.1. Taxonomy (GTDB): domain Bacteria; phylum Bacillota; class Bacilli; order Lactobacillales; family Streptococcaceae; genus Streptococcus; species Streptococcus infantis_AB. The sequence goes on from NZ_JASHEB010000009.1 coordinate 29,449, forward strand.
AAAAAAAGACTTTATTATTGAACACTCCTGGATGAAAACAATCGCAAAATATGGTTTTATTTTGGCTTTAATCATTACCTTATATTTCTGTTTTTATTCATCTGGGAATTTATTCCATTTTGTAGATCGATTTACACATAATCGGCTACGGTTAAGTGTAGAGGGCTTCCGCAATTTTGGAGTATCTTGGTTAGGACAACATATTAAATTTACACTCTTAGACATTTTCGGGAATTTTACTAGTAATTATAATTTCATAGATAGCTCGTTTGTGCAGTTGTTGGTTATTGATGGCTTAATCGTCAGTGCCTTCATGTTGTTGACTCTTACTAAAGTTATGAAATATTTCATAACCATTCGAAAAGATATCGTACTTGCCTGTTTAGGAGTCATGATTATCCATGGCATGTTTGACCCTCAAATGTTAGTTCTTCGATATTCTCCATTGATCTTATTTATCAGTCGTTTGTTTATCATGAATTCAGATAATGAAATTGAATAAAGAAGATTAAACGATAATTTAACAGGAAGGCAAAATTTTCTATATTTATGAAAGTGCTTAAAAACTACGCCTACAATCTTTCTTATCAATTGTTGGTAATTATACTTCCGATTATTACGACTCCCTATGTAACACGGGTCTTTTCTTCGGATGATTTAGGGACGTATGGATACTTTAATTCCATTGTCACCTACTTTATTCTCTTAGCGACACTAGGAGTAGCGAATTATGGGACCAAGGAAATTTCTAGCCATCGTAAGGAAGTCGAAAAGACTTTCTGGGGGATCTATAGTTTGCAGCTAATGGCTACTTGCTTAGCAATTAGTCTCTATATCATATTATGCCTCTTGGTTCCTGACATGAACAATCCAATTGCTTATATTTTAGGATTTAGTTTGTTATCTCGTGGTTTAGATATTTCTTGGCTCTTTCAAGGACTTGAAGACTTCAAAAAGATTACCGCTCGAAACACCATGGTCAAACTTCTAGGGGTTGTTTCAATCTTTCTTTTTGTAAAGAAACCATCTGATTTATATTTGTATATAACTCTTATAGTTGTCTATGATTTATTAGGTCAACTGAGTATGTGGCTTCCTGCTCGTGAACACATTCGAAAACCTCATCTGGATTTGGTCTATGCCAAGCAACATATCAAACCGGTAGTCCTCTTGTTTTTACCTCAAATAGCAATTTCACTTTATATCACGCTAGATCGTACTATGCTAGGAGCCTTGTCTTCTACTAAGGATGTAGGAATTTACGATCAAGCTCTTAAGCTGATAAATATTTTGTTGACTTTAGTAACTTCACTGGGAAGTGTCATGCTTCCACGAGTTTCTAATCTTCTTTCATCTGGAAATCAAAAAGCAGTTAACAAATTACATGAAATGTCTTTCTTGGTTTATAACCTTGTTATTTTTCCAATGATTGCTGGTCTCTTGGTTGTCAATAAAGACTTTGTTAGTTTTTTCCTAGGAAAGGACTTCCAAACAGCTAATATTGCCATTGCCATCATGGTCTTTAGGATGTTCTTTATTGGTTGGACAAATATTATGGGAATCCAGATTTTGATTCCACACAATAAACATCGTGAGTTTATGCTCTCTACGACTATTCCGGCTGTTGTCAGTGTTGGACTTAATCTCTTGTTAATTCCTCCATTTGGCTTTGTTGGGGCCTCGATTGTATCAGTTTTAACAGAGGCTTTGGTATGGTTCATTCAATTGTACTTCAGCCTTCCTTACCTCAAAGAAGTACCGATTCTTGAGTCTATGGCAAAAATTGTATGCGCATCTGCTATGATGTATGGCTTGTTGCTAAGTGCAAAACCATTCTTGCATTTTCCACCTACTTTAAATGTTCTTGTGTATGCAGTGCTTGGTGGCCTCATTTACCTTCTTGCTATTCTAGTTTTGAAAGTGGTAGATGTTAAAGAATTAAAACAAATAATAGGAAAAAATTAGAATTGAAGAAAACACGGAATATAAACTTAGACTTGATAAAAGTAATTGCTTGTATAGGAGTTGTTTTGCTTCATACTACGATGCCAGGGTTTAAGGAAACAGGGCGATGGAATTACTCATCTTATTTATATTATCTAGGTACTTATTCAATTCCCTTGTTTTTTATGGTAAATGGTTATTTATTATTGGGTAAGAGCAAGATAACATATCCCTATATACTACATAAAATAAAATGGGTTCTAATAACAGTGTCTTCATGGACCGTTATCATTTGGTTTCTTAAAAGAGACTTCACAATTAATCCAATTAAAAAAATTTTGGCTTCTTTGATACAAAAGGGTTATTTCTTCCAATTTTGGTTTTTTGGCTCACTAATACTTATTTATTTATGCTTGCCAATATTGAAGAAGTATTTACATTCAAAAAGAAGTTATTTATACTTTCTATCTGTATTAACAATTATTGGTTTGATTTTTGAATTGATAAATTTTTTGCTTCAAATGCCAGTGCAAATTTATGTTATACAGACGTTTAGATTATGGACTTGGTTCTTTTACTACATTTTAGGTGGTTTTGTAGCACAATTCAATATAGATAATTTAAAATCAATCTTTAAGGGATGGATGAAAATAGTTAGCATACTTTTGTTATTGATTTCACCGATAATATTATTTTTCATGGCAAAAACTACTTATCATAATCTTTTTGCTGAATATTTTTATGACAATCTTTTGGTAAAAGTAATTAGTTTAGGACTATTTCTTACCTTATTGACACTAACCATTGATGCTTCTAAACATAGAATGATCTACTTGTTATCAGTCCAAACGATGGGGGTATTTATTATACATACCTATGTTATGCAAATATGGCAAAAGTTGATAGGGTTTAACATAGAAGGTGCACACTTGTTTTTCCCTGTTTTCACATTAGTGATTAGTTTTCTAATAAGTATGATATTAATGAAAATCCCTTATATCAATCGAATAGTTAAATTATAAAAAGGAGTTTATAATGTACGATTATCTGATCGTTGGTGCAGGCTTGTCTGGGGCAATCTTCGCACACGAAGCAACGAAACGCGGTAAAAAAGTAAAAGTGATTGACAAGCGTGATCACATCGGTGGAAATATCTACTGTGAAAATATTGAAGGCATCAACGTTCACAAGTACGGTGCCCACATTTTCCATACGTCAAACAAAAAAGTTTGGGACTATGTCAACCAGTTCGCTGAATTCAATAACTATATCAACTCACCGGTGGCTAACTACAAGGGCAGTCTCTACAATCTTCCCTTTAATATGAATACATTCTACGCTATGTGGGGAACCAAGACACCGCAAGAAGTCAAAGACAAGATTGCCGAGCAAACAGCAGATATGAAGGATGTTGAACCTAAAAACTTGGAAGAACAAGCCATCAAGTTGATCGGTCCGGATATCTATGAAAAGTTGATTAAGGGCTATACCGAAAAACAATGGGGACGCTCTGCAACAGACCTTCCACCATTTATCATCAAACGTCTTCCAGTTCGTTTGACCTTTGATAATAACTACTTTAACGACCGTTATCAAGGGATTCCGATTGGTGGTTACAACGTTATCATTGAAAATATGCTTGGTGATGTGGAAGTAGAGCTTGGCGTAGATTTCTTTGCCAATCGTGAAAAGCTTGAAGCTTCAGCTGATAAAGTTGTCTTTACAGGGATGATTGACCAGTACTTTGACTACAAGCATGGGGAGTTGGAGTATCGCAGTCTTCGTTTTGAACATGAAGTTTTGGATGAAGAAAACTATCAAGGGAATGCCGTGGTTAATTACACAGAACGTGAGATTCCTTACACTCGTATCATCGAACACAAGCACTTCGAGTATGGTACCCAACCAAAGACAGTTATCACTCGTGAATACCCAGCTGATTGGAAACGTGGAGACGAACCATATTACCCAATCAACGATGAAAAGAACAACGCCATGTTTGCCAAGTATCAAGAAGAAGCAGCCCAAAATGACAAGGTTATCTTCTGTGGGCGCCTAGCTGACTATAAATACTACGACATGCACGTGGTTATAGAACGTGCTTTGGAAGTTGTAGAAGAAGAATTGGGAAGTATCTAAGGATATAACTGCTAAAGGGGAGAAAAGGTGAAATATTATCTGAAAGATTCATTCCTGCATAATGCACACGAAAAGAATGCAGGAAATAAGGCGCGAAATGATGTGGAAGCCATTCTGATTTCAGAAAGGTATAAGGGATTAGAAATCAAGGTTGACAACTGGTATCAGATGAATTTCTTTAAGGCCCAAAAACACAAATATAGTGCAACTAAATCTGTGTTTGATCAGCTAGGTTCAGGAGATGAGTTGGTCATTCAGTTTCCAATTATCCATCATACATTTTTCATATCACAGCTCATCAAGCAAGCACAAAAAAGAGGAGTCAAATTCTATCTCCTGATTCATGACATTGAAACCCTGCGCCATGCAGCAGGCTCTGAAGTGAAATTGAGACATAAATTGAGAAACTATTTCCAAGAGAAGAAAGCCTTGATGTCTGTAGATGGGATTATTGTTCATAATGACATCATGAAGAGCGTTTTAGCTAATCAAGGATTTCCAGCAGATAAAATGGTTAGTTTAGAGATTTTTGATTATTTGATTCCAAATTTTCAAGAAAAGTCTCTTCCTCAAAAAGAACAAGCAATCATCGTTGCTGGGAATTTAAACCCAACAAAATCAGGCTATCTGTATAGTTTGCCAGAGAGTCCTGCCTATAATCTCTATGGGGTTGGGTATGATGAAAGCCGTGCTTTGAATAACATCACTTACTTTGGTGCCTTTATGCCTGATGATCTACCAGCAGCCCTGGAAGGTAGTTTTGGCTTAGTGTGGGATGGGGATAGTTCGGAAACATGTCAGGGCACTTACGGAAATTACCTACGTTTTAACAACTCCCACAAAGCCTCTCTTTATTTGGCATCGGGCTTTCCTCTCGTGGTTTGGAAAGAATCCGCCCTTGCTCATTTTGTGTTGGATAAACAGTGTGGTATAGTAGTTGATTCTCTACACGACCTTCAAAAGGTATTAGACGAGTTGACGCTACAAGATTATAATGAACTTTTAGATAATGCTAGACGCGTTGGAGTTGCTCTTCGAGAAGGGGCTTATCTTAAAGCTGCTTTAATGAAATTAAAATGACTTTATAAAACTGATTTGTAACTATTATTTGTAGAGTGTTGTAAGAGTAGCAGTCGGTTTTCGTATTTTATATTTTAAAAGAATAGAGTTTTTTTGATAAAAACATCAGAGTTATCATTTTATTAATAGTATCATACTGTACTGTATAAAAATAAGGAAACAAAAGGCTCGTTAGATTCATTTTTAAGCTAACAATATAAAAGTGAAAAGGATAAAAGAGAAAGGTACCCTATAATGAAAGGTATTATTTTAGCAGGTGGCTCGGGAACACGTTTATATCCCCTTACTCGCGTTGCATCAAAACAACTGATGCCGGTTTATGATAAACCAATGATTTACTACCCGCTTTCAACACTGATGTTAGCTGGAATAAAGGATATTTTAATTATTTCTACTCCACAAGATTTACCTCGCTTCAGAGAGCTTCTTCAAGATGGCTCTGAATTTGGGATTAAACTATCTTACGCAGAGCAACCAAGTCCAGATGGTTTAGCGCAAGCATTTATCATTGGTGAAGAGTTTATTGGCGATGATAGCGTTGCTCTAATTTTAGGTGACAATATTTATCACGGTCCTGGCCTTTCTAAGATGCTACAAAAGGCAGCAAGCAAGGAGTCAGGGGCAACTGTGTTTGGCTACCATGTGAAAGATCCTGAACGTTTTGGTGTTGTTGAGTTTGACAAGGATATGAATGCTATTTCTATCGAAGAAAAGCCAGAATATCCTCGTTCAAATTATGCAGTTACAGGCCTTTATTTTTACGATAATGATGTAGTAGAAATTGCTAAAAATATTAAACCAAGCCCTCGTGGTGAATTGGAAATTACAGATGTTAACAAAGCTTATCTAAATCGTGGAGATTTATCCGTTGAGGTTATGGGACGTGGATTTGCTTGGTTGGATACTGGAACTCATGAAAGTTTACTTGAGGCTTCACAGTATATTGAGACAGTACAACGGATGCAAAATGTCCAGGTCGCAAATTTGGAAGAAATTGCTTACCGCATGGGCTATATCAGTCGCGAAGATGTGTTGAAGTTAGCCCAACCGCTTAAGAAAAATGAATACGGGCAGTATCTGCTCCGTTTGATTGGAGAAGCATAGATGACAGATAATTTTTTCGGTAAGACTCTTGCGGCACGTAAGGTTGATGCAATTCCAGGTATGTTGGAGTTTGATATCCCAGTTCATGGAGATAATCGTGGCTGGTTTAAAGAAAATTTCCAGAAGGAAAAAATGATTCCACTTGGATTTCCAGAGTCATTCTTTGCAGAAGGAAAATTGCAAAACAATGTATCTTTCTCACGAAAGCATGTCCTCCGTGGCCTCCACGCAGAGCCTTGGGATAAGTACATCTCTGTAGCAGATGGTGGTAAAGTTCTGGGTTCTTGGGTTGATCTACGTGAGGGAGAAACCTTTGGTAATACTTATCAGACAGTTATTGATGCAAGCAAGGGAATTTTTGTCCCTCGAGGTGTGGCCAATGGATTCCAGGTCTTATCAGATACAGTTTCTTATAGTTATCTGGTTAATGACTATTGGGCTATAGAACTCAAACCCAAGTACGCTTTTGTAAACTACGCTGATCCAAGCCTTGGCATTGAATGGGAAAATCTTGCAGAAGCAGAGGTTTCAGAAGCAGATAAAAATCATCCGTTACTTAAGGATGTAAAACCTTTGAAAGAAGAAGATTTGTAAAAAGGAAAGAATATGACTGAATACAAAAAAATTATCGTGACAGGTGGAGCTGGTTTTATCGGTTCTAACTTTGTCCACTATATTTACAAGTACTTTCCAGATGTTCACGTGACAGTATTGGACAAATTGACTTATGCTGGCAACCGCGCGAATATTGAGGAAATTTTAGGTGATCGTGTTAAGTTGGTTGTTGGTGACATTGCTAATGCTGAGTTGGTAGACAAGTTAGCAGCTCAAGCAGATGCGATTGTTCACTATGCAGCAGAAAGCCACAATGATAATTCACTCAATGATCCATCTCCATTTATCCATACTAACTTCATCGGAACCTATACTCTATTAGAGGCGGCTCGCAAGTATGATATCCGCTTCCACCATGTATCGACAGATGAAGTTTATGGGGATCTCCCCCTACGCGAAGATTTGCCAGGCCATGGTGAAGGTCCAGGTGAGAAATTTACTGCTGAAACCAAGTACAATCCGAGCTCTCCATATTCATCAACTAAAGCAGCCTCAGACTTGATTGTGAAAGCTTGGGTACGATCGTTTGGTGTTAAGGCAACGATTTCTAACTGTTCAAATAACTACGGTCCTTATCAACACATCGAAAAATTCATCCCACGTCAGATTACCAATATCCTAAGTGGAATTAAGCCCAAACTGTATGGTGAAGGTAAGAACGTTCGTGACTGGATTCATACCAATGACCATTCTTCAGGTGTTTGGACAATCTTGACAAAAGGTCAAATTGGTGAAACCTACTTGATTGGGGCTGATGGCGAGAAAAACAACAAGGAAGTTTTGGAACTAATCCTTAAGGAAATGGGACAACCTGCGGATGCCTATGATCATGTGACTGACCGTGCGGGACATGATCTTCGTTATGCGATTGACGCAAGCAAGCTCCGTGATGAGTTGGGTTGGAAACCAGAATTCACAAATTTCGAACAAGGTCTCAAAGAAACCATTCAATGGTACAGAGATAACCAAGAATGGTGGCAAGGAGAAAAAGAAGCTGTTGAAGCCAACTACGCTAAAACACAAGAGGTTCTTGAAAAATAAAAGGCGGTGGGACAGAAATCGATAGATAAAGTCTCGATTTCGTAGTCCCAGCCCCGCGAAGATGATTAGGAGTTTTTGGAGTCTAAAAGATGAACAAAAAGTTCAATCAGCTACCGCGTCAAAGTTTGATTGCTAATAAAAAGTGAGGTAGGGATCATTTGTCCCAACCTCTATTGCTATACCGAAAAATTGTGAATCAGTTGAAAGGAAGAAAAATGATTTTAATAACAGGGGCAAATGGCCAATTAGGAACTGAACTTCGTCATTTATTGGATGAGCGTAATGAAGAGTATGTCGCGGTTGATGTGGCTGAAATGGACATCACCAATGCAGAGAAGGTTGAGAAAGTTTTTGAACAAGTAAAGCCAAGCTTGGTATATCACTGTGCGGCCTACACTGCAGTTGATGCAGCAGAGGATGAAGGAAAAGAATTGGACTTTGCCATCAATGTTATAGGGACAGAAAATGTCGCAAAAGCGGCTGAAAAGCATGGTGCAACTTTAGTCTACATCTCTACCGATTATGTGTTTGACGGCAAGAAACCAGTCGGACAAGAGTGGGAAGTTGATGATCAACCAGATCCTCAAACTGAATATGGTCGTACTAAGCGAATGGGAGAGGAGTTGGTAGAAAAGCATGTTTCAAATTTCTATATTATCCGTACTGCCTGGGTATTTGGAAACTATGGCAAAAACTTTGTTTTCACGATGCAAAATCTAGCTAAAACTCACCAGACTTTGACGGTTGTTAATGATCAACATGGTCGTCCAACCTGGACACGTACATTGGCTGAATTTATGACATATTTAGCTGATAATCGCAAGGAATTTGGTTATTATCATTTATCGAATGATGCAAAAGAAGATACAACGTGGTATGACTTTGCAGTTGAAATTTTGAAAGATACAAATGTCGAAGTTGAACCAGTAGATTCAAGTCAATTCCCTGCCAAAGCTAAACGTCCACTAAACTCAACGATGAGCCTAGCCAAAGCTAAAGCAACTGGATTTGTCATCCCAACTTGGCAGGATGCTTTGAAAGAATTTTATAAACAAGAAGTAAAATAAGAAGCTAGTTTCTAGCTTCTTTTTTTCTTTAAGAAAAATGAGACACCTTTAATAAGCCAAGATTGTTTAGTGAAAGTTGGTATTACCCTTGTCATGAAAACAAAAATGAAAATAAATGTAATTAAATAAACAAATTTTGGAAAAAACAGGAACTTTCACATCTGTCTTTCAGCTTTTCTGGTTGTCTTTCACTCTTTTTCAGAGAAAAAGATAAAAACAATCACTTGTAATGGAATATTAAAATAAATTTAATGAAAAACCTTTGATAAAGTCACAAAAAATTAGGCACGAATCTGATTTTTGTGATATAATATTCTGTGAATAGCTATGCCTTCTTGTAGCTGTTAAAAAATCAAAGTGTGAAACTTGGAAGATAGAGAGGACGCAATGTAATGACTAGAAATGGTTTCTTTACAGGCTTAGATATTGGAACAAGCTCAATTAAAGTATTAGTTGCTGAGCTTGTAGACGGTGAAGTAAATGTAATCGGTGTTAGCAACGCCAAAAGTAAAGGTGTTAAGGATGGAATTATCGTTGACATCGAGGCCGCAGCGACGGCTATCAAATCTGCTATTTCTCAAGCAGAAGAAAAAGCAGGGATTTCAATCAAATCTGTAAATGTTGGACTTCCAGCAAACTTGTTGCAAGTGGAACCAACTCAAGGAATGATTCCTGTAACATCAGATACAAAAGAAATTACAGATCAAGACGTTGAAAATGTTGTCAAATCAGCTTTGACAAAGAGCATGACGCCTGATCGTGAAGTAATCACTTTTGTGCCAGAAGAATTTGTAGTAGACGGTTTCCAAGGTATTCGTGACCCTCGTGGTATGATGGGCGTTCGTTTAGAAATGCGTGGGCTTCTCTATACAGGCCCAAGAACCATTCTTCACAACCTTCGTAAAACTGTAGAACGTGTTGGAGTTCAAGTCGATAACGTGATTATTTCACCGCTTGCAATTGTAAACTCTGTTCTTAACGAAGGAGAACGTGAGTTTGGAGCGACTGTTATCGATATGGGTGGTGGTCAAACAAGCGTTGCTACTATCCGTAATCAAGAGCTTCAATACACAAATGTTTACCAAGAAGGTGGCGATTACGTCACTAAAGACATTTCAAAAGTTCTTAAAACTTCTAAGAAGATCGCAGAAGGTTTGAAACTGAACTACGGTGAAGCTTATCCGCAACTTGCAAGCAAAGAAACTTTCCAAGTTGAAGTTATCGGTGAAGTAGAACCTGTTGAAGTTACAGAAGAATACTTGGCTCAAATTATTTCAGCTAGATTGAAACACATCTTTGAACAAATCAAACAAGATTTGGAAAGAAGACATTTGTTGGATTTGCCTGGGGGTATTGCTCTGATTGGTGGAAACGCTATTCTGCCGGGTATCGTTGAGCTTGCCCAAGAAGTACTTGGGGTTCGTGTAAAACTTTACGTTCCAAACCAAGTGGGTATCCGCAATCCTGCATTTGCTCATGTGATTAGTTTGTCTGAATTTGCTGGAAGCCTTACAGAAATTAATGTTTTGGCTCAAAGAGCTATCAGAGGAGATCAAGTTTTGCGTCAACAACCAATTGACTTCAGAACTTCAAGTCAGGAAAAACCTGCAGCTTCTCAACGTTCAGTGTTTGGTACAACTTCAACTGAATCAGCAGAACCAACTTATGCTGCTGACTCAACAACTCCAAATCAATCAGAAGAGAAACCAAAATTTACTGAGCGATTCCGTAGCTTAATTGGAAGCATGTTTGATGAATAGGATAGAGGAATAAAATATGACATTTTCATTTGATACAGCAGCAGCACAAGGTGCAGTAATTAAAGTAATTGGTGTCGGTGGTGGCGGTGGAAACGCCATTAACCGCATGGTTGACGAAGGCGTTTCAGGTGTTGAGTTCATCGCAGCCAACACAGATGTACAAGCCTTGAGCAGTACAAAAGCTGAAACAGTTATCCAACTTGGTCCAAAATTAACTCGTGGACTTGGTGCTGGAGGACAGCCTGAAGTTGGTCGTAAGGCTGCTGAAGAAAGCGAAGAAGTTCTAACTGAAGCTATCAGTGGTGCAGATATGGTCTTCATCACTGCTGGTATGGGTGGTGGTTCTGGTACAGGTGCTGCACCAGTTATCGCTCGTATCGCTAAAGGTTTAGGTGCCTTGACTGTTGCTGTTGTGACACGTCCATTCGGTTTCGAAGGAAGCAAACGTGGTCAATTCGCAATCGAAGGAATCAACGAACTTCGTGAACATGTTGATACTCTCTTGATTATCTCAAACAACAACTTATTAGAAATTGTTGACAAGAAAACTCCACTTCTTGAAGCTTTGTCTGAAGCAGATAACGTTCTTCGTCAAGGTGTTCAAGGGATTACAGATTTGATTACAAATCCTGGTTTGATCAACTTGGACTTCGCAGACGTGAAGACAGTAATGGCAAACAAAGGAAATGCCCTTATGGGTATCGGTATCGGTAGCGGAGAAGAACGTGTTATCGAAGCAGCTCGTAAAGCTATCTACTCACCACTTCTTGAAACAACTATCGATGGAGCAGAAGATGTTATCGTTAACGTAACTGGTGGTTTGGATATGACTTTGATTGAAGCAGAAGAAGCTTCTGAAATCGTCAATCAAGCTGCTGGACATGGCGTAAATATTTGGCTCGGTACTTCTATTGATGAATCAATGAAAGATGAAATCCGTGTAACTGTTGTTGCTACTGGAGTTCGTCAAGATGCAGTCGAAAAAGTTGTAGCGCCACAACCAAGACAAGCGTCATTCCGTGAACCAGTAAAATCTGGACATACACGCACTTATGACCGTCATTTTGATTTGGCAGAAACAGCTGAACTTCCAACTCCTTCACAACGTCACACTGAAGCGCCTAAGGCATCAGCTTTTGGTGACTGGGACTTGAGACGTGATTCAATTGTTCGTCAAGGTGAATCAGTCGTATCTCCAGTTGAGCGTTTCGAAGCACCATCTTCTGACGAAGATGAGTTGGAAACACCACCATTCTTTAAAAATCGTTAATAGAGATGGATTTAAAAGAAAACACAAATCAGGTATTTCAACAGGTTACAAAAGCAATTCAAGAAACCGGCCGTGAAGACGGTTCGGTTTCTGTAATTGCCGTGACAAAATATGTTGATATTGCAACTGCAGCAAATTTGATTGACCAAGGAGTCAAACACATCGGTGAAAACCGTGTCGACAAATTTCTTGAAAAGTATCATGCTTTAAGTGATAAAGATGTTACTTGGCACTTGATTGGTAGCTTACAAAGAAGAAAAGTCAAGGATATTATTCCTTTTGTTGATTATTTTCACGCTTTAGATTCTTTGAAATTAGCTCAAGAGATTCAAAAACGAGCCGATCGAACAGTTAAATGTTTTTTGCAGGTCAATATTTCTGGAGAGGGAAGCAAGCATGGTTTTTCAAAAGAAGAACTATTGACAGTCTTGCCAGACTTGTCTAGCTTGGATCAAATCGAGTATGTTGGTCTCATGACCATGGCTCCCTTTGAAGCTAAAACAGAAGAGTTGCAAAAAATCTTTAAAGAAACGCAAGAGTTGCAACAATATATTCGTGAACAACAACTCCCCAATATGCCAATGACAGAACTAAGTATGGGAATGAGCCGTGACTATAAAGAAGCGATTCAGTGTGGCTCAACTTTTGTTCGAATTGGTACAGCATTTTTTAAATAGGAAATAATCATGTCATTAAAAGATAAATTTGATAAATTTATAGATTACTTTACAGAAGATGGAGATGAAGTTGCTTCAGAAGTTGTAGCTGCACAACCTGAACGTTCACTAGCTTCGGTTCCTCAAAAAAGAGAATTGCCACAGCAAGCTGCTGCTCAAGATTCTTCTTCAGTCGAAGCAAAAGAGAAAAATATTACAAAACTTCATGCCCGTCAGCAACAACTAGCAATTGAAAGCCATCACTCTACTGAAAAAGTAACCATCGATGTTCGTTACCCACGCCGTTATGAAGATGCAACAGATATTGTTGATTTGTTGGCTGGGAATGAAAGTATCTTGATTGACTTCCAATATATGACAGAAGTTCAAGCTCGTCGTTGTTTGGATTACTTGGATGGAGCACGTCATGTCCTTGCTGGTGAGTTAAGAAAAGTAGCGAACACAATGTATCTTTTGACACCTGTTGGTGTTGTGGTAAACATTGAAGATATTCGTTTACCTGAAGAAGCTCAAAGCGAAGAATACGACTTTGACATGAAGAGAAATAGAGTACGTTAATGTTTCTAATAATTCGTTTTATCCAAAATGCTACAGATATCTATTCACTGATACTTGTAGCTTTTGCTCTATTATCATGGTTTCCAAATGCCTATAACACACAGTTGGGGAAATTTTTAGAGACTTTGTGTAAACCAATTCTTGAGCCTCTAAAACGTCTACCTCTTCAAATCGCAGGTTTGGATTTCTCTGTTTGGATTGCCCTAATTCTCTTACGCATGATTAGCCGCTATCTCATCAATTTGCTGGTCGTATTATGAGCAAGGAACTTTACCAACATTTCGCAACGGAGGATATTCCATTCATCGATAAGGGCTTGGAATGGTTGAGTCAAGTCGAGGAGCACTATGCACCGATTTTATCTCCTTTTATAAATCCTCACCAAGTATTTATCTTGGAAACTTTGGGAAATAATAGAGGGATAAAAGTCTTCTCTAGTACGAGTTATATCTCTTCGGAATACGCTAGGGTTATTTTAGCGCCCGATTACTTCATGCCAAGTTTGGAAGATTTTGAAATGACCTTGCTTGAGATTGTGTATCCCAGCAAGTTTCAGCAACTGACCCATTCAAAGATATTGGGTACAGTTCTCAATCGACTAGGTATTGACCGTAAGTTATTCGGAGACATTCTGGTGACAGAAGATAAAGCCCAAATTATTGTCGATCGAAGATTTACCACTCTTTTCCAAGATGGAATTCAAAAGATTTCCAAGTTGCCTGTAAGTTTAGTAGAACGTCCTTTTTCAGATATGATAGAATCCAAAGATGACTATCAAGAAAAAGAAGTCTTGGTTTCAAGTCTTCGTCTGGATACCTTCTTATCTAGCATATTGAAATTATCTCGTTCCCAAACTTCGGCCCTGGTTGAAAAAAAGTTGGTTCAAGTCAACTATCATATAGTTGAAAAATCGGACTATCCGGTAAAAATTGGTGATTTAATCAGCGTCAGACGCTTTGGTCGAATTATCTTACTTAAAGAAAACGGTCAAACCAAAAAGGATAAGAAAAAATTAACAGTCCAGCTACTATTAAGCAAGTGAGAAAAATGTGTCAATTACACCACAAGATATTGTTGATAAAGTTTTTTCAACAAAATTCCGAGGCTACGATAAGGAAGAAGTTGACGAATTTTTAGATAAGATTTATATTGACTACGAGGAGTTGGTCCGTTACAAGGATGAGACAGAACGCTATATTAAAAGACTAGAAGAACGTCTTTCCTATTATACGAATGATATTCCTAAGAGAACGGTAACAAACGATCAAGAGAAAGTATCAGAAGCAATTAATAATGATTCTATTTTTTATTAAATAAGTGAGGAAAAATATGCCAATTACATCGTTAGAAATTAAGGATAAAACCTTTGGTGTTCAGTTTAGAGGTTTTAACCGTGAAGAAGTTGATGAATTTTTAGATATTGTTGTTCGTGACTATGAAGATTTAGTTCGTAGTAATCATGAAAAAGATCAACATATCAAAAATTTAGAAGAGCGTCTATCTTATTTTGACGAAATCAAAGATTCGTTGAGTCAGTCAGTTTTGATTGCCCAAGACACAGCTGAACGTGTAAAACAAGCTGCGAATGACCGTTCTAATAACATCATTAAGCAGGCTGAGCAAGATGCTCAACGTTTACTTGATGAAGCTAAGTATAAAGCCAATGAAATTTTGCGACAAGCTACAGATAATGCTAAAAAAGTTGCTGTGGAAACTGAAGAGTTGAAGAACAAGAGTCGCGTCTTCCACCAACGTTTGAAATCAACAATCGAAAGTCAGTTGGCTATTGTTGATTCATCAGATTGGGAAGAAATTTTGCGTCCGACTGCAACTTATCTTCAAACGAGTGACGAAGCTTTCAAGGAAGTTGTCCAAGAGGTTCTAGGTGAAGATGTATCGTCATACCATGAAGAAGAGCCAATTGACATGACTCGTCAATTCTCTCCAGAAGAAGTTGCAGAACTTCAAGCACGTATTGAAGCAGCTAACAAGGAATTGTTGGAAGCGCAACAAACTGCTGAAGAGTCAACTGAAACTGAAGTTGAAGTTCAGCCAGTTGCTGAAACTCTTGTTGAACCATCGCATGAGGAAGGACCTCAAGACGATCCTAACACTAAACAAGAGTCAGTTCTAATTTTATAAGAATCTCATTAGAGAACAAGAATTTATCAATCACATTTCTAGCGAGTAGGAGATGGTGAAAGTCCTACAATCCCTGTTGGTAAATTTATCCTCTCTTAGTATCAAGTCTGAAATGAGTAAGATTTGACGTTGCCCACGTTACGGGAAAAGAGGGAAAAGGACTGAGTCTTTTTCCGAATAAAGGTGGTACCACGATTTTCGTCCTTTTTGCGAATCGTGGTTTTTAATTTGTCTATATAAAGGAGATACAATGAAACTCAAAGAAACTTTAAATCTAGGAAAAACTGAATTTCCAATGCGTGCCGGACTTCCAACTAAAGAGCCAGTTTGGCAAAAAGAGTGGGAAGAAGCAAAACTTTATCAACGTCGTCAAGAGTTAAATGAAGGAAAACCACATTTCACGCTTCATGATGGCCCTCCATACGCTAACGGGAATATTCACGTTGGACATGCCATGAACAAGATTTCGAAAGATATCATTGTTCGTTCTAAGTCTATGTCAGGATTTTACGCACCATATATCCCAGGTTGGGATACACACGGTCTGCCAATCGAGCAAGTCTTGGCTAAACAAGGTGTTAAACGCAAAGAAATGGACTTGGTTGAGTACTTGAAACTTTGCCGTGAATACGCTCTTTCTCAAGTAGATAAACAACGCGAAGACTTCAAACGTTTAGGTGTTTCTGGTGACTGGGAAAATCCATATGTAACTTTGACGCCTGACTATGAAGCAGCGCAAATCCGCGTCTTCGGTGAAATGGCTAACAAGGGCTACATCTACCGTGGAGCTAAGCCAGTTTACTGGTCATGGTCATCTGAGTCAGCTCTTGCTGAAGCGGAAATTGAATACCATGACTTAGTTTCAACTTCTCTTTACTATGCTAATAAGGTTAAAGATGGCAAAGGTGTCCTTGATACAGATACTTACATTGTTGTTTGGACAACAACTCCATTTACCATCACAGCTTCTCGTGGTTTGACTGTTGGTGCGGATATTGATTACGTCTTGGTGCAACCAGCTGGCGAAACTCGTAAATTTGTAGTTGCTTCAGAATTATTGAATAGCTTGTCTGAGAAATTCGGTTGGGCGGATGTTCAAGTCTTGGCAACTTACCGTGGTTCAGAATTAAACCACATCGTGACAGAACACCCATGGGATACAGCAGTAGATGAACTCGTTATCCTTGGTGATCACGTTACAACTGATTCTGGTACAGGTATCGTCCATACAGCCCCTGGTTTTGGTGAGGACGACTACAATGTCGGTGTTGCCAATGGTCTTGAAGTTGCTGTAACTGTCAACGAACGCGGTATCATGATGGCTAATGCTGGCGCTGAGTTTGAAGGTCAATTTTATGACAAGGTTGTGCCAACAGTTATTGAAAAACTTGGAAATCTTCTTCTTGCTCAAGAAGAAATCTCTCACTCCTACCCATTTGACTGGCGTACGAAAAAACCAATTATCTGGCGTGCAGTACCTCAATGGTTTGCTTCTGTATCTAAATTCCGCCAAGAAATCTTGGACGAAATTGAAAAAGTGAAGTTCCACTCAGAGTGGGGTAAAGTCCGTCTTTACAATATGATTCGTGACCGTGGTGACTGGGTTATCTCTCGCCAACGTGCTTGGGGTGTTCCTCTTCCAATCTTCTATGCAGAAGACGGAACACCAATCATGACAGCTGAAACCATCGAGCATGTAGCTCAACTCTTTGAAGAGCATGGTTCAATCATCTGGTGGGAACGTGACGCTAAAGACCTCTTGCCTGAAGGATTTACCCATCCTGGTTCACCAAATGGTGAATTCAAGAAAGAAACAGACATCATGGATGTATGGTTCGACTCAGGTTCATCATGGAATGGTGTCGTGGTTAACCGTCCAGAACTCAAATATCCAGCAGATCTTTATCTTGAAGGTTCAGACCAATACCGTGGTTGGTTCAACTCATCTCTTATCACATCTGTTGCCAACCATGGTGTCGCACCATACAAACAAATCTTGTCTCAAGGTTTTGCCCTTGATGGTAAAGGTGAAAAGATGTCTAAATCACTTGGAAATACCATTGCTCCAAGCGATGTTGAAAAACAATTTGGTGCTGAAATCTTGCGTCTCTGGGTAACCAGTGTTGACTCAAGCAACGATGTGCGTATCTCTATGGATATCTTGAGCCAAGTTTCTGAAACTTACCGTAAGATCCGTAACACTCTTCGTTTCTTGATTGCTAACACATCTGACTTTAATCCAGCTGAGGATGCTGTCGCTTATGAAGAACTTCGTTCTGTTGATAAGTACATGACCATTCGCTTTAACCAACTTGTCAAGACCATTCGTGATGCTTATGCAAACTTCGAATTCTTGACAATCTACAAGGCATTGGTGAACTTTATCAACGTTGATCTATCTGCCTTCTACCTTGACTTTGCCAAAGATGTTGTTTACATTGAAGGAGCTAAGTCACTTGAACGCCGTCAAATGCAAACTGTCTTCTATGACATCCTTGTAAAAATTACCAAACTCTTAACACCAATCCTTCCTCACACTGCGGAAGAAATCTGGTCTTACCTCGAGTTTGAAGCGGAAGAATTTGTTCAATTGTCAGAATTACCAGAAGCTCAAACATTTGCTAATCAAGAGGAAATCTTGGATACCTGGTCAGCCTTCATGGACTTCCGTGGCCAAGCTCAAAAAGCTTTGGAAGAAGCGCGTAACGAAAAAGTCATCGGTAAATCTCTGGAAGCTCACTTGACTGTTTATCCAAATGAAGTGGTGAAAACTCTTCTTGGAGCTGTTGATAGCAATGTAGCACAACTCTTGATTGTCTCTGAATTAACCATCGCAGAAGGACCAGCTCCAGAAGGTGCAGTGGCCTTTGAAGATGTGGCCTTCACAGTTGACCGTGCAGCTGGTGAAGTTTGTGACCGTTGCCGTCGTATCGACCCAAGTACAGCAGAACGTAGCTATAATGCGACCGTCTGTGATCACTGTGCAAACATCGTTGAAGAAAACTTTGCGGACGCAGTGGCAGAAGGATTTGAAGCTAAATAATCCAACAAAAATACAGGAAAAATTCCTGTATTTTTTTTAAAAATAAAAACTTTATTAAAAATATGGTATAATATACCTTATTAAAATAAAAGGAGATATTTATGAAGACAAAAACACTAGCACAAGTAGATGGCTTTATTGGTATTATTGCAGGGGCAATTTTAGCTTTCTTACCAATTTTTATGGTATTTCTTGCAGCTATTTCTGAAGACGAAGATGCTGCAGGGCTTATTTTGGGCATTATTTTCATTGTTTTCTCTTTAGTGAAAATTGCAACCCTCATTCTTGGAATCCTCTCACTTGTCTACTATAAGGATGACAATCGTATTTCACTAGCACCATCGATTCTATTTATCGTTGGATCTGTAGTTGCCTTGATTCCTTTCCTTGGGTGGATTGGTGGAATCGTCCTTGTCATTGGTGGAGCTTTGTACCTAGCAAGCTTGAAACAATTTAGAATTGAAGAATAAATTATTTTTAGGGAAGAGTTCAAGAGCTCTTCTCTTTTTCGTTGATTTTAACTAGCATTTTTGTGAAAAATTGTGTAAAATAGAATAGATAAACGAGGGCGACCTCGAAAAATAAAAGGAGAATCCAACTAATGGTAAAATTGGTTTTTGCTCGCCACGGTGAGTCTGAATGGAACAAAGCTAACCTTTTCACAGGATGGGCTGACGTAGATCTTTCTGAAAAAGGTACTCAACAAGCTATCGATGCTGGTAAATTGATCAAAGAAGCTGGTATTGAATTTGACCAAGCTTACACTTCAGTATTGAAACGTGCTATCAAAACAACTAACCTTGCACTTGAAGCATCTGACCAACTTTGGGTTCCAGTTGAAAAATCATGGCGCTTGAACGAACGTCACTACGGTGGTTTGACTGGTAAAAACAAAGCTGAAGCTGCTGAACAATTTGGTGATGAGCAAGTTCACATCTGGCGTCGTTCATACGATGTATTGCCTCCAGCAATGCCTCGTGATGATGAGTACTCAGCTCATACTGACCGTCGTTACGCTTCACTTGATGACTCAGTAATTCCAGATGCTGAAAACTTGAAAGTGACTTTGGAACGCGCTCTTCCATTCTGGGAAGACAAAATCGCTCCAGCACTTAAAGATGGTAAAAACGTATTCGTAGGTGCACACGGTAACTCAATCCGCGCTCTTGTAAAACACATCAAACAATTGTCAGACGACGAAATCATGGATGTGGAAATCCCTAACTTCCCACCATTGGTATTCGAATTTGACGAAAAATTGAACGTAGTTAAAGAATACTACCTTGGAAAATAATGTAAAATAGAGTCTAGGATTATTCCTAGGCTTTTTTATTTTAAAAATAGGGAAATGCAGAGTGCAATTTAACTTGTCAAAGACAAGGATTCTTGTTATAATAGATAGGATGGAGGCGCTATGGCACTTAAAAAAGCAAGTTTAGCCTGTGCGGTTTGTGGTTCAAGAAACTACTCAATTAAAATTAGTGGGAATCCAAAACCGACTCGCTTAGAAGTAAATAAATTTTGTAAACATTGTGGTAAATACACAACACATCGAGAAACGAGATAGGAGATAAGAATGGGTTTTATTAAGGATATCTTTACACTTCTTAAAGATACAACTTGGCCAACTCGAAAACAAAGTTGGGTAGATTTTAAATCT
The DNA here is from genome assembly GCF_047463315.1 of Streptococcus infantis. Taxonomy (GTDB): domain Bacteria; phylum Bacillota; class Bacilli; order Lactobacillales; family Streptococcaceae; genus Streptococcus; species Streptococcus infantis_AB. The sequence continues at coordinate 49,549 of NZ_JASHEB010000009.1, forward strand.
ATCATGGAATACACTGCTTTCTTTGTGGTTATCATTTATATTTTTGACCAGTTAATCGTTAGCGGATTGATTCGATTCATTAACATTTTTTAAGATAGTATAAATAGGCTGAAAGAAGTTTACCATTAAGAAAGGAAAAAAGATGGATAGTTTTGATAAAGGATGGTTTGTCCTACAAACATATTCTGGTTATGAAAATAAAGTAAAAGAAAATCTCTTGCAACGTGCACAAACATACAATATGTTGGATAATATCCTACGTGTGGAAATTCCAACTCAAACTGTGCAAGTTGAGAAAAATGGGAAGAAAAAAGAAGTTGAAGAAAATCGCTTCCCAGGATATGTCCTTGTGGAAATGGTTATGACTGATGAAGCTTGGTTTGTAGTTCGTAATACACCAAACGTTACAGGATTTGTCGGCTCACACGGGAACAGATCTAAACCAACTCCACTTTTGGAACAAGAAATCAGAGATATCTTGGTCTCAATGGGACAAACGGTTCAAGAATTCGATATCAATGTTGAAGTTGGTCAAACAGTTCGAATCATTGATGGTGCCTTTACTGATTACACAGGAAAAATTACTGAAATTGATAATAACAAAGTGAAAATGATTATTTCAATGTTTGGTAATGATACAGTAGCAGAAGTAAACTTGAATCAAATCGCTGAATTGTAATATCAGTTACCGATTAACTTGTGAATCTAGAATCCTGTCAACTAATTTTAAAAAACTAGTTGACAAGATTCTAAAAGTAGGTATAATAGAAAGAGTTGACAAGCTCAGGGTCCGTTGGTCAAGGGGTTAAGACACCGCCTTTTCACGGCGGTAACACGGGTTCGAATCCCGTACGGACTATGGGTGTATTGCGGTTGAT
>NZ_JASHEB010000010.1:0-16665 GCF_047463315.1 Streptococcus infantis
GCGACACAGAACATGTCTACGAAAAAGTGAAGACTAGTCACAAGGATAAAGACGGAAATGAAATTCCAGGATATCCAACAGAAGACGGCGAAAATCCTAAGAAAGACATTCCAGGATACCGCTTCGTTGAAACTAAGAAGTTGCCAAACGGTGATACAGTACATGTCTACGAAAAGATCACAACAACTCACGTTGACGAAAATGGAAACCCAATTCCAGGATATCCAACTGAGGATGGAGAACAACCTAAGAAAGAAATTCCAGGTTATGAGTTTGTGGAGACTGTTGTAGATGCAAATGGAAACATCCAACACATCTACAAGAAAGTTGTAACTCCAGAAAAACCAGAAGCTCCAGTTAAACCAGCTCCAGCTAAGGAAAATACTCCTCAATTGCCAAACACAGGTACTAAGGATAATGCTAGCCTTGCTGCCCTTGGTTTAGTAGGTGTCTTGAGTGGATTTGGACTTATCGCTCGTAAAAAGAAAGAAGACTAATTAATTCTGTAAAGTAGTGGAAAAGTCAACTTTCTAATTAAAAACTAGTGTATCAAATGATGCACTAGTTTTTTTGATTGCTTGTATTAAGAATCGAACTATGCTACAATCATCTAAAAGAAGCAAGGACATCAAGAAATGAAAAGTGAATACCAAAAAATGATTGCGGGAGAACCTTATCACCCGTTCGATCCAGAACTTCGTGCTCTAGCACAAACAGCACGACAAAAGCAAGCTTCTTTTAATGCAGAAGTCGATCCAGTAAAAGGTATGGAAATCATCAAAGGATGGTTTGGTTCTACTGGTGAAAATCTCTATGTCAATACTCGTTTGGTGGTGGATTATGGTGTCAATATTCATTTGGGAGAAAATTTTTATTCCAATTGGAATCTAACCATGTTGGATGTTTGTCCAATTACCATTGGTGACAATGCTATGATTGGTCCTAACTGCCAGTTTTTAACACCTCTTCATCCCCTGGATCCCGACGAACGAAATTCGGGTTTAGAATTTGGAAAACCAATCACGATTGGTAAAAACTTTTGGGCAGGAGGTGGCGTGATTGTCCTTCCAGGCGTTACACTAGGTGATAACGTTGTTGCAGGAGCAGGAGCTGTCATTACTAAATCTTTTGGTGACAATGTAGTTCTGGTAGGTAATCCGGCACGAGTTATCAAAGAAATTCCAGTCAAAGAAAATTAAAAGAACAGCGAAATGCTGTTCTTTTTTGTACCATAAATAATGATTATTAATGAAGTTCGGATGGGGTTAAGAAAACTTTCAGAAAAAATTCAGGCTTCTTTTAGGAAACTCCCGTAGACTAGGATCATGTAACTGAAAGACGAGGAAATGAGTATGAAAGCAAAAAAATGGACATTCTTATTAACGAGTATAGCAACTCTAGCACTGGTGACAGCTTGTACCCAGTCAACTTCAAATACAACAGCTAGCAATACCGCAACAAACACCACATCAACTACAAACGCTAAGAAAACTAGCTATTTTACGGATAAAGACTATGATACTTCTTACGATGAAAAGACGGCAGCAACTGTAATTCTGTCAGGATCAACAGCGACGATATCTGGTGACGGAGTTGCCATATCAGATTCTACCGTCACCATCTCTAAGTCAGGTACCTATGTGATTTCTGGAAAATCTGATGGTGTTCAAATCAAGATTGAAGCTGGAAGTTCAGATGACGTACACATCGTTCTAAATGGTGTAACAATGACCAATACCAATGCAGCTATTTCTGCCACATCAGCCGGTCATGTTTACTTAACTCTAGCAGATGGTACAACCAATAGCCTGTCAGATTCAGCAACGAATAGTGATGAAAAGGCGGATGCAGCACTCTTCTCTAAAGTGGACTTAACCATCAACGGTAAAGGAACTCTCAATGTAGATGGCAAGAAAAACAATGCTATCAAGGCTAACGATACACTTCACATCACAGGTGGAACCTACAACATCACAGCAGTTGGAGATGCCTTTAATGTTAATGATGAACTCAACATTACTGGCACAACCATGACAATCGATGCCAAGGAGGACGGGGTCAAGGTAGACAATGATGACGATACATCTGTTGGAACCATGTATCTCTCTGATAATACTATCACTGTTACTGCTGGTGATGATGGTATCCATGCATCAGGTGATTTGGTTATCGATAGCGGTACCTATACTGTTAAAAATTCTACAGAAGGGCTTGAAGGTAAGTCTATCACTATTAACGGTGGAGACATTACTATATATGCGACAGATGATGGTGTTAATGCAGCTAACAAAAACGCCCAACAAAGCGAAATCTTCTTCACTATGAATGGTGGGAACTTGACCGTTGAAGTTGGTCAAGGAGATACTGATCCGATTGACTCAAATGGGAATATCACTGTTACGGGTGGAACTATTAAGATGACTGGTCAAACTGGTTTTGATTTTGACGGAACAGCTAGCTATACAGGCGGAGATATCTACTTCAATGGCGAAAAACAAACTGAAATCGTCAATTCTATGCCTGGTGGCGGAGGAGCACCTGGTGGTGGTCCTCAAGGAAATGGTGGCCCTGGAGGTCCCGCTCCTGATGGACGTTAATAAAATAAAAATCTCCTTTCTCGAAAGAGAAGGGAGATTTTTATGTAGGAAGGATTTTCTAGTACAAATCCCAATTCGGAGTTCCGTATTTCTTAGTTCGGGTCATATAAAAATGCGTAAAATGAACTTCCATTGCCAAGGTCATCAAGGTTGCAATGGTGATAACAACTGATGGATAGGCTGAGAAAAGAAGGGAGAGAGCCAGTCCGATAAGGAAGAATGCGGTTTGCAAGCCATAATAGAGCTTGTCATACTTGAGGTAACTCTTGTTAAAATAGCCATTTGCAAGGATGGCAGCTTGAAAGAGGCCGATACCCGTATAGAAGAAGCCAGTCGCAAAGAGGTGATGGGCTTCAGGGTTTACCAAGAAACTCATAGAAACAGTCACCATAATCAAGCCAATAAAAATCGGATAGTGGCTGTATATCAGAAAGATACCCTTATTCTTTCCTTCTTCATCAATGGCATGGTCAAATTGGCCGAAGTAATTCATAAAGAGGTTGACCATGATGATAAAGTAAAGGATAGAGTGGATGGAGAAATTTTCAACTGTAAAGAAATCTGCTAGGCCCATAATCATCTCCCCAAAGGTAATAATGACCAGTAGCGAGATACGTTCAATCAGGTGGGGAAGATTAATTTGAAAATGGGAAACTTTTCGGGTCAATAGGATGGGCATGATAAAGGTCAAGAGAATCCCTAACATATAGACATAGATACCAAAATCTATCGGAAGAAGGGCTGCTATATAGACGGCTAAGGTTCTGAGCCCTGTCATCCAAAGAAAACCCTTGATACTTTTTCGGTTGGCTGGCGTGGTAGATTTTCGGAAATACTCTACTAGGTATTGGAAAAATAGGGTTAGGGTCAGGGTTCCCACTGTCCAGCAGAAGGTATGAAAGTAGCTCTGCCAGTCATTGGTAATCATGTTTGATATCAAGAGGAGCATGGCCATATTGATGAACATGACAGTCATATTAAAAAGGGAATTCTTTCCATAGCGGTTGGTATAGACGGTCTGAATCATCCAAGAATTGACTAGAACCAGAAGCGTCATCAGGAAACCAAAGATGGCGTCCAATGATAAGACTCCGTGGTGAAGATGATGGATGAGGGCAGTCGTTTTAGAAATGGCGTAAACAAAGACCAGATCATAAAAGAGTTCACTATACTCTACCCGTTTGTGTTTCATTAGATTTGTCATGGGTCATCCTTTCTAAGATGGTTGAACACCTTATTATATCAGAAAAATGACAGTATATGATGGAAAGAAGGGGAGTAGACCAATCAATTTCATTGTGACGTAAATTGTCATTACATGACAACAGATGATGTAGCCTATTTGTTAGGCTATTCAGAAATCTCTTCCTTCTCACGAGCTTTCAAAAAATGGACGGGACAGACTATTTCAGAGTACCGAGAGCAGGTCTTATAGATCAAAAAAACGGCAGTGATGCCGTTTTTTATAATTCTTCAATCACCTGGCACAATGCCTCTACATCTTCCTTTCGAGTAGACCAGGAGGTCGCAAAACGAGTAACGGTTAGTTCGTCATTATACTTTTCCCAGAAGGAGAAAATCACATTTTTAGAGAGTTTTTCCATTTGCTCTTTGGTTACCAAGCAAAAGATTTGATTAGTTGGATTTTCAAAATAGAGAGGGAGTTCTGCTTTTTCACAAGCTTGACGAATCTGATTGCCATAAGTAATCGCATCTTGTCCGATAGTATGATACAAATTATTCTTGAATAATTCGTCAAATTGGATGCCTAACAGTCTGCCTTTGGCCAAGAGTGCACCGTGTTGCTTGATGATGGTGGTCATATGAGGAAGAAGACGAGGATTGGGAATAACCACCGCTTCTCCAAACATGGCTCCGCACTTAGTGCCTCCAATGTAAAAAGCATCACAGAGGAGCGCGAGGTCAGCTAGAGTCACATCATTTTCAGGACAAGCCAGTGCATAGGCTAGACGGGCTCCATCGACAAAGAGTTTGACCTCGTGCTCTTTGCAGACTTGAGAGATAGCCTCAATTTCTGCCTTGCTGTAGAGTGTTCCTAGTTCCGTTGGTTGTGAGATATAAACCATCCCTGGCATAACCATGTGTTCATGATTGCCATCTGCCCAGTAATCTTCAATGGTTACTTTAATTTGTTGGGCGGTCAATTTTCCGTCTGCTGTATCGAGTTCTAGAACCTTGTGGCCACCAAACTCGATAGCCCCAGCCTCGTGCACACTGACATGCCCAGTTTTTGCTGCGATCACCCCTTGATAAGATTGAAGGAGGCTATCGATTATGATTTGATTGGTCGGAGTCCCGCCCATGAGAAAGCGAACTTCTGCTTGGGGACAAGCGCATGCCTCTCGAATCCGTTCAACAGCACTCTTGGTAATCGGGTCTGTCCCGTAACCTGTCATTTCTATTTGGTTGGTTTCCATCATCCGTTTGAGAATATTAGGATGTGCTCCTTGTAAATAGTCGTTGGCGAAATTCAGTTGTGTTTTCATTTGGTTACTTCTCTTTCTTTGTTGATGCTATTAGTTTAAAACATTTTTTGATATAACACAAACGGCAAAAACTCATCTTAACTATGATATAATGGAATAGATAGAGAGGAGTAGATTATGGATGCTAGTAAATGCCAAGCTGTTTTAGTTGCTAGTGAGACCGGCTCTTTTTCGGCTGCAGCAGAACAACTCAACTATACCCAGTCAGGGATTACGAGAATGATTTCCAGTTTGGAAGAGGAACTAGAATTTTCTTTGTTTATCCGCAGTAAAAAAGGAGTTCACTTGACGGAAAATGGGAAATTGATGTTACCTTATTTCAGGGAAATTGTTGAATCAAGTCAGGTTGCGCAAGAGATGAGTGATGATATCAAAGGAGTCGTTCGCGGTTCCATCACGATTGCTTGCTACTTTAGTGTATCCTCTATGTGGATGCCTCATCTTTTAAAAGTTTTTTCAGAAAGCTATCCCCATATCCAGATTAAATTGTTGGAGGGTGGGAATAAGGAAATAGCTAAGTGGTTGGCCGAAAAATCTGTCGATATTTGTCTGTGTGCAGAGCCTCAAGATAGTGGAGAGTACAGCTGGAAAGAATTGTATCGAGACCCCTTGGTGGCTTGGTTGCCAAAGGATCATCCAAAAGCCAAACAAGAGACTTACAGGATAAAAGATCTGGAAACAGAAGAATTTATCCACACCTTACCTGGTCAAGACACAGACCAAGACAGACTAATTAAGCAAGAAGGTTTAAAATTAAAAACACGATTTACAACAAAAGATGGCTTTACTACCTATCAGTTAGTAAAAGCGGGTTTGGGAGTAAGTTTTAATCAAGCTATGATTGCACAAGATTGGAAAGGAGATGTAGTACAGCTACCTTTAACCCCACCACGTTTTGTTTCGCTTGGCCTTGCTTTGCCAAAACAGAAACCGACCTCTCCAGCGGTACAACGATTTCTTAAATGTATGGAAGCTGAGATTTCTGATTTGATAAACTTCTAGGATGAAAGTTTTTTTTATGAGCCTTGAAGTTCATTTGGATAGCTTTCTTCATTGAAATTGTCAATTTTATGTCAAAGCATCTCACGAAGAGATGCTTTTTATATTTGAGATAACTAATATGAGTGCAAGAAAAAACTCTTATCCCTAGCATTATTACAAGCTTGGAATAGGAGTTTTTAGGATATTAGGACGAGAAAGAATTATTCTCCGTCTTTTTTAAAGATGTTTTTTACGCCAGATACTGCACCTTCGACAGCTTCTTTTGCATCTTCAGCAACTTCTTTAGCTTTTGAAGCTACTTTTTCAGCAGCTCCTTCCGCTTGAGTTTTTGTATCGCCAGTAAGTTTACCAAAACCTTCTTTAACAGAACCTTTAGCTTGGTTGAATTTTTCTTCGATTGACATGGGGGTTACCTCCGATATTTTATTGTATTATCTAAAACAAATCAGATAATAACTTAAGTATATACCCTTTGTTGTGAAAAAGCAAAAAACTGATACGAAAAGTATCAGTTTATTTTTTAATAGGTTACAATGTTCAATTGGCCTTTATCATACTCAGCGATAAAGATATTAGAAACGTCTTCGAAACCTTCTTCTTTTAATTTTTCTGTTAGCCATTCCTCAGTTTTTCCAATGGTTTCTAGGATTTCAACTTGGACAACACCATCTGTAATGACTGGGTACTTAGGATTTTCGTCACCCATTCTTACAACAATTAGCTGTCCGTTTTGCTCAATCACAGCTCTCTTGACGTCTTTTAGTTGGAAGATTCCTTGGGCGCGCAATTTAAGAGCTACATCTGCAGCTGCAAGACCTTTTGATCGACAGGCTTCAGGGTCTAACTGACCATTTTTTATGATAATAGTAGGTTTTCCGTCAATCAGATGTTTAATCAGAGAAACATTGGTATTCAGCCATTTAAGGAGCAAGATGAGAATAGTCCAGATGATGAGGATAACAATGTATTGGATGATGGTGATAGAACTATTGTAGATAACCCCACCGATAATACCCCCGAGAACAAAGTTCTGGATTTGATCTACTGCAGAACTTGGTGCTAAATTTCCTTTACCTGTTACGTTAATAACAAAAACAAGAGAAAGTAGCCCCAAGGCTAATTTAATTGCAATTGTAGCAAAAAAGCTTATCATTTTTCAACCTCCACGAGTTCCACATCTGATTTATAGAGTTCCATCTTTTCTAATAAATAGCTATCTTGGTCAGTCCCACTAATGGCACGATAAAAATTGTCACCTACTTTAATAATCGCCCCATCAGTCACTGCTGATGTGTTGACATAAACATTTTTCTTATCAACACCTAACTCTTTTGATACAATTTCGATGAAGTGCAAGGAACTACGAAATTGATTATCATTGGATTGGCTGTTTTGAAAATTCGTAATGCTAATCAATACAAAAGCAATTAAGGTCAAAATAGAAATGAGCGATAATTCACGGAACTTACTCCCTCTTTTATCTTTGAAAGCCTTAAATGCAAAGAATCCAGTCACAATCACTAAGAATGTCGACACAATAATCATGGTCCAATTCTGTTGACTAATCTGACTGAGAACATAGTCATATGAATAGAATTTCATAAGATTTCTCCTTTTTTAAATTCAACCTATTATAAACTAATTCCTAAGTTTTAGCAATTTTGTTAGTAGAGGAAAAAGCATTTAATGGTTGTTTACTACTTAAGGTAGGTTTTTCTGATTTGACTTAGCCTCCCGTCTTGACTTTCGTTTGGCTTTTGTTATAATAGTAAAAATTTAGAGGAGGTATTCTATGATTCAAAAACATGCTATTCCTATTTTAGAGTTTGACGATAATCCTCAGGCAGTCATCATGCCAAATCACGAAGGATTAGATTTACAGTTGCCAAAGAAGTGCATCTATGCATTTTTGGAAGAAGAGATTGACCGTTATGCTCAGGAAGTAGGGGCGGACTGTGTTGGTGAGTTCGTTTCTGCCACTAAAACCTATCCTGTTTATGTCATGAGTTACAAGGGTGAGGAAGTATGTCTGGCTCAGGCTCCCGTAGGTTCTGCCCCTGCGGCCCAGTTTATGGATTGGTTGATTGGCTACGGTGTGGAGAAAATCATTTCCACCGGTACTTGTGGCGTGTTAGTGAATATAGAAGAAAATGCCTTCCTAGTTCCAGTCCGTGCTCTGCGTGATGAAGGAACTAGTTACCATTATGCGCCACCTTCTCGTTATATGGATGTACATGTAGAAGCGATTTCTGCTATCGAGCAAGTCTTGGAACAACTAGGAATTCCTTACGAGGAGGTTATGACTTGGTCGACAGATGGTTTTTACCGAGAGACAGCTGAAAAGGTTGCCTATCGTAAGGAAGAAGGCTGTGCAGTTGTGGAGATGGAGTGTGCAGCTCTTGCAGCAGTTGCCCAGCTTCGAGGAGTAGTTTGGGGTCAACTTTTATTTACAGCCGACTCTCTAGCGGATTTAGAAAATTATGATAGCCGCGATTGGGGTTCAGAAGCTTTTGACAAGGCCTTAGAACTCTGTCTTGAAATCGTTAGTCATATGTGACTGCTTTAACTATTTTATGGTACAATGTAGCTATGTTATTCAAATCATTTTTGGAAAAAATAAACACGACCTTGGGGCGTTTATCACCTGCTCGTCGAATTTTTTTAAGTTTTGCTTTGGTTATTTTCGCAGGCTCTCTCCTTTTGAGTCTGCCATTTGTGCAAGCAACAAGCTCCCAAGCGACCTATTTCGACCATCTCTTTACAGCAGTATCCATGGTCTGTGTGACAGGACTCTTTACTCAACCAGTAGCCACTACATATAACATCTGGGGTCAGTTAATCTGTATGTTTTTGATCCAGATTGGTGGTTTGGGTCTCATGACCTTTATAGGGGTCTTTTATATTCAAAGTAAGCAAAAGCTCAGTCTTCGTAGCCGTGAAACAATTCTGGAGAGCTTTAGTTATGGAGAAACTCAGTCTTTAATGGTTTTCATACGTTCGATTTTCTTGACGACTTTTATCGTTGAAGGACTCGGAGCCTTCCTGTTAAGTTTTCGTTTTGTTCCGGAATTTGGTTGGGGCCGAGGAATTTTCACCTCTATTTTCGTAGCTATTTCAGCTTTCTGTAATGCTGGTTTTGATAATTTTGGAAGTACAAGTTTAGTAGCTTTTCAAACTGATCCTTTGATTAATCTAGTGCTTGCTGCTTTGATCATCACAGGTGGTCTAGGGTTTATGGTTTGGTTTGACCTGGCCACGCAGTTGAGCAAGAAAAAACGTCGGCTTCGCTTCCATACCAAGTTGGTTCTCTTCTTGACAGCTGGAATTTTATTTACTGGAACAGTTTCAACCCTTTTGATAGAGTGGAACAATCCGGGAACGATTGGCAATCTCAGCATCCCTGATAAATTGCTAGTCAGTTTTTTCCAAACAGTTAGCATGAGAACGGCAGGTTTTGCTTCTATTGATTACACCCAGGCTCGGCCTGTTACTTTGCTGATTTATATCTTACAAATGTTTCTCGGTGGGGCGCCTGGTGGAACAGCCGGCGGGCTTAAAATCACAACCTTCTTTGTATTATTGGTCTTTGCACGCAGTGAACTTTTAGGATTACCCCATGCCAATGTAGCTCGGAGAACAATTTTACCTCGGACAGTCCAAAAATCATTCAGTGTCTTTATTATCTTCTTGCTAACTTTCTTGCTGGGCTTGATCCTGTTAGGGGTAACCGCAGAAGGAAATCCGCGCTTTATCTACATCATGTTTGAAACAATTTCTGCCCTTGCTACGGTCGGAGTGACGGCAAATTTGACACCAGAGTTAGGCAGATTAGCTCTTAGCATTGTCATGCTATTGATGTTTATAGGTCGAATTGGACCACTGACGCTATTAGTTAGTTTGGCTGAGTATCAACCAGATAAGAAAGATATGATCCACTATATGAAAGCAGATATTACCATAGGATAAGAAAGGATAAACTATGTCAGATCGGACAATTGGAATTTTAGGTTTAGGTATTTTTGGGAGTAGTGTACTTACCGCTCTCGCTCAGCATGATATAAATATTATCGCCATTGACGACCATGAGGAGCGAATCAATCAGTTCGAACCAGTCTTGGTACGTGGAGTGGTTGGAGATATTACCGATGAAGAGCTCTTGCTCTCAGCAGGAATTGATACCTGCGATACAGTTGTGGTGGCAACTGGGGAAAATTTAGAATCTAGTGTGCTTGCAGTCATGCATTGCAAGAGTCTAGGAGTACCAACTGTTATTGCTAAGGTTAAAAGCCATACAGCAAAAAAAGTCCTTGAAAAAATTGGCGCGGATTCAGTCATTTCACCAGAATATGAGATGGGTCGTTCGTTGGCGCAGACTATTTTATTTAATAACAGCGTTGATGTTTTTCAGTTGGATAAAAATGTCTCGATAGTCGAGATGAAAATTCCACAGTCGTGGGCAGGTAAGAGTCTAAGTGAACTTGATCTTCGAGGACAATACAATCTCAATATTCTTGGTTTTCGTGACTATGAAAATGCTCCTCTAGATGTTCAGTTTGGTCCAGATGATCAATTGAAAGCTGATGGCTATATGATGGCAGTAATCAATAACCAATATTTGGATAATCTAGCACACCTCAATGATTAAAAGAGAAATGACCATTCTTTTTTCTAGTGACTATTGAGTCAATATAAGTATTTTATAAGAAGGATTTAAGAAAAATTTTAACTTTTTCTTAATCCTTTTTAATTTTAGGAGATTATACTAGAGTCATCAAAAAAAGAAAACTCTAAGGAGAATCCTATGAAATTCAATCCAAATCAGAGATATACTCGTTGGTCTATTCGCCGCCTCAGTGTTGGTGTTGCTTCAGTTGTTGTGGCTAGTGGCTTCTTTGTCCTAGTCGGTCAACCAAGTTCTGCACGTGCTGATGTCGTCAATCCGACTCCTGCTCAAGTCGTGCCAAACGACGCCTCGGTGAGTGAAAAGGGCGACTTACCAGCAGAGGTTCTCAAAAAAGCAGTCGATGTAGCTCTTCCTTCGGAACAGTCTATTCCAACACCTCAAGCAAGTGTGGACACCACAAGCTCTTCAGAAAAAGCGGACGAAACTGCTAAAGAGCCAGTAGTAGCACCAAAAGAAGAAGTGCAAGCACAACCCGACTCTAAGAAAAAAACAGAAGATGCAGTTAAACCTGTGGAAGGTCCTACGTCTACAGTTTCTGGACAAGACCGCGAAGCCAGTGAAGCTCAACCAGCAACTACTCCAGCTGAAGTTCAAAAAGGTGTGGCAGACAATACTAAAGATACAGTAGACGTCCCAGCAACTTACTTGGATAAAGCGAACTTCCCAGGCCCATTCACAGCCGGTGTTAACCAAGTTATCCCATATGAATTCTTCGCTGGTGACGGTATGTTGACTCGTCTTATCTTGAAAGCTTCTGACAAGGCCCCATGGTCAGACAACGGCTCAGCCAAAAATCCGGCCCTCCCACCAGTAGAAAAATTGGGCAAAGGCCTTTACTTCTATGAAGTGGATTTGGCCGGCACTCAAGGTAAATCAGATAAAGAGCTTCTTGACTTGTTAAAACAAAACGGCACTCAAAGCTATAAAGCTACTATTAAAGTGTATGGTGCGAAAGATGGCAAGGCAGATTTGAGCAACCTCGTAGCGACTAAGAATTTGGATGTCAACTTGAACGGCTTAACCACTCCAGCTGAAGTGCAAAAAGGTGTGGCCGACAACACCAAAGACACAGTAGAAGTCCCAGCTTCTTACTTGGATAGAGCTAATTTCCCAGGTCCATTTACAGCTGGTGTCAACCAAGTCATTCCATACGAATTCTTCGCTGGTGACGGTATGTTGACTCGCCTTATCTTGAAATCCTCTGATAAGGCTCCATGGTCAGATAATGGAACGGCTAAAAATCCTGCTCTCCCACCGGTAGAGAAATTGAGCAAAGGTCTTTACTTCTATGAAGTAGACTTGGCAGGTACTCAAGGTAAATCTGACAAAGAGCTACTTGACCTCTTGAAACAAAATGGAACGCAAAGTTATAAAGCTACTATTAAAGTGTACGGTGCGAAAGACGGCAAAGCTGACTTAACAAATCTTGTGGCAACTAAGGATTTGGGTGTTAATTTGAATGGCTTGACCACTCCAGCTGAAGTGAAAAAGGGTGTGGCTGATAACACCAAAGACACAGTAGATGTCCCAGCTAGCTACCTTGACAAAGCCAATTTCCCAGGACCATTTACAGCCGGCGTCAATCAAGTCATTCCATATGAGTTCTTTGCTGGTGATGGGATGTTGACTCGCCTTATCTTGAAAGCATCCGATAAGGCCCCATGGTCAGACAACGGTTCGGCTAAAAATCCTGCCCTTCCACCAGTAGAGAAATTGGGCAAAGACCTCTACTTCTATGAAGTAGATTTGGCAGGTACTCAAGGTAAATCAGATAAAGAGCTTCTTGACCTTTTAAAACAAAATGGAACGCAAAGTTATAAAGCTACTATTAAAGTGTACGGTGTGAAAGATGGCAAGGCCGATTTGACTAACCTAGTAGCGACTAAAGATTTGACTGTTAATTTGAACGCTTCAACCACACCAACTCAGGTTAAAGAGTCTGTTGTTAACAATGTCAAAGACATGATTGATGTTCCGGCTAGCTACCTTGACAAGGCTAATGTTCCTGGACCATTCTTGGCCGGCGTAAACCAAGTCATCCCATATGAAGCTTTTGGTGGTGATGGAATGTTGACTCGCCTTATCTTGAAAGCTTCAGACAAGGCCCCATGGTCAGACAACGGAATGGATAAAAATCCTGCTTTATTGGCACTTGAAGGCTTGGCTAAAGGCCAATATTTCTACGAAGTAGATTTGAATGGTAATACGGTTGGTAAAGATGGTCAGGCCTTACTTGAGCAACTTCGAGCTAACGGAACCTATACATATCTAGCTACTATTAAAGTCTATGGCTCTAAAGATGGCAAACCTGATTTAAGCAATCTGGTTGCTACTCGTCAAGTAACGATTCGACTTCATGGTTCAGAAATGATGTTCAAAACTCCTCAAGAAGATCAGATGGCAATGCCTTCTTCTACGTCAGATTCAATGAACAAAATGAAGGATATGACGAAGGAAGCCCAAGCTTCAGAGATGAGAATGGGTGATTCCATGGCTGAAACTAGGAAAAATGATGGGCAACCGATGCTACCAAATACTGGTGAAGCTCAAACGACTACAGCTGGACTTGGAGCCCTTGGCCTAGTCTTGGCAGGTCTTGTTGGATTTTTGGGTTGGAAAACCAAAAGAGAAGATTAAGGTTCAAATCATTTAAACATTACGGAAAATAGTGTTATACTAAAGCAAGTATAACACTGTTTTTGTCAAAGGAGTGTCAGATGAAAAAGACAATTTTGTTGGTTGATGATGAGATAGATATTCTAGATATTCAAAATCGCTATCTTTTACAGGCGGGTTATGATGTTTTAGTTGCCCATGATGGTAAGGAAGGATTAGAACTTTTTAGAAAAAAATCTATCGACCTCATTATCACAGATATCATGATGCCTAATATGGACGGTTATGATTTCATCAGTGAAGTTCAGTATATTGCTCCTGATCAACCCTTTCTCTTTACAACTGCTAAGACAAGCGAACAGGATAAGATTTATGGATTAAGTTTGGGAGCAGATGATTTTATAGCTAAACCGTTTAGCCCACGGGAATTGGTTTTGAGAGTGAATAATATCTTGCGCCGTCTTAGTCGTGGCGGAGAGACCGAGCAGATTGAGTTTGGTGACTTAGTGATCAACCATGGGACTCATGAAGTTCGCATTGGGGAACAGCCTTTGGAATTGACAGTGAAATCTTTTGAACTTCTATGGATATTAGCCAGCAATCCTGAGAGAGTCTTTTCAAAAACTGAACTTTACGAGAAGGTATGGCAAGAGGATTATGTGGATGATACTAATACACTCAATGTTCATATCCATGCTTTGAGACAAGAATTGAGTAAGTTCACGAATTTAAACACTCCTGCTATCAAAACGGTTTGGGGATTGGGCTATAAGATGGAAAGACCGAGAGGTAAAAAATGAAATTAAAAAGCTATATTTTAGTGGGGTATCTAGTTTCGACTCTACTAACGATTTTGGTCGTTTTCTGGGCAATCCAACGAATGTTGATTGAGAAAAGTGAAGTTTACTTTCTGGTTGGAATGACCTTGATTGCAAGTTTCATTGGCGCTGCAGTGAGCATCTTTCTTTTGTCACCTGTTTTTTCTTCTCTGAAACATTTGAAAAAACAAGCTCAGAATATAGCTGGCAAAGATTTCAGCACAGAAATTGAAACCAAAGGGCCGATAGAATTTCAAGAGTTGGGCCAGGCTTTTAATGACATGTCCCGCAATTTACAAGATACCTTTCAATCACTTGATGAGAGTGAGCAAGAAAAAAGAATGATGATTGCTCAGCTCTCTCACGATATTAAAACTCCCATTACCTCCATTCAGGTTACTGTGGAAGGAATTTTGGATGGAGTAATCAAGGAAGAGGAACGACTCCATTACTTAACCACGATTGGTCGCCAAACCGAGCGTTTAAACAAGCTAGTCGAGGAGTTGGATGTTTTGACTCTGAACGCTCAGCCCCAAGATATAGCTGACGAAGAAGTCGAAGATGTGTTTTTAGATCAGTTGTTGATTGAGTCGATGAGTGAATTTCAACTTCAGATTGAACAAGAGGAGCGAGATGTCTACATTCAAGTAAAGCCTGAGTCTGCGAAAGTCAAGAGCTATTATGACAAACTCTCTCGTATTCTAGTCAATTTGTTAAACAATGCATTTAAATATTCAGAACCTGGAACTAGGATTGAAGTTCTTGCTCAGTTAACAGAAGAAGAACTGATAATCAGTGTGAAAGACGAGGGTCAAGGTATTCTTCCTGAAGATTTGGAAAAAATTTTTAACCGACTTTATCGTGTAGAAACGTCGCGTAATATGAAAACAGGTGGTCATGGATTAGGACTTGCGATTGCGCGAGAACTAGCTCATCAACTAGGTGGTGAAATAACAGCAGAAAGCCAGTATGGCTTAGGAAGTACGTTTACATTTCATCTTGATTTGAAATAAAACTAAAAAAATTCTCTTTACAAATGTAGTATTTCATGGTACAATAGCCTTTGTGTGAAATAGCAGCAGGAAAGCATGAAGCTCGTCAACAGGTGTCTTATAACAAGTAACCTTGGCTGTTTAGGCGAAGGGCATCTGCACGAATCAGGGCTTTCTAAGTGACTATTTCCGCCGAAATTATATTTATATTAGGAGGACATACATATGTCACGTTATACAGGACCATCTTGGAAACAAGCTCGTCGCCTTGGCCTTTCACTTACAGGTACAGGTAAAGAATTGGCACGTCGTAACTACGTACCAGGACAACACGGACCAAACAACCGTTCTAAATTGTCAGAATACGGTTTGCAATTGGCTGAAAAACAAAAACTTCGTTTCACTTACGGAGTAGGTGAAAAACAATTCCGTAACTTGTTCGTACAAGCTACAAAAATCAAAGGCGGAATCCTTGGTTTCAACTTCATGCTTCTTTTGGAACGTCGTTTGGATAACGTAGTTTACCGTCTTGGCCTTGCAACTACTCGTCGTCAAGCTCGTCAATTCGTAAACCACGGTCACATCCTTGTTGACGGAAAACGCGTTGATATCCCATCATACCGCGTGACTCCAGGTCAAGTAATCTCAGTTCGTGAAAAATCATTGAAAGTTCCAGCTATCCTTGAAGCAGTTGAAGCTACTCTTGGACGTCCAGCATTCGTATCATTCGATGCTGAAAAATTGGAAGGTTCATTGACTCGTTTGCCAGAACGCGATGAAATCAACCCAGAAATCAACGAAGCACTTATCGTTGAATTCTACAACAAAATGCTTTAATTTTAAGATATATGATACAGAAAGCCTACAACAGTGGGCTTTTTGTTTTATACTTTGATCATGATTTTTCCTATTTCGCAATAAAAAGTATATAGTGTTTTTTTCTTATATAAAAAGTAAGTTGTTTTAACAGTAATTAATATAAAAGAAAAAAATAGAAAAAATTTTTTATAAAAAATAATTCAAAGCAGTTGACAAGCGTCAAAAAGTAGGTATAATAGAAAGAGTTGACAAGCTCAGGGTCCGTTGGTCAAGGGGTTAAGACACCGCCTTTTCACGGCGGTAACACGGGTTCGAATCCCGTACGGACTATGGGTGTATTGCGGTTGATGGGAACAGGATATAAAAAAAGTTAAAAAAACCTGTTGACAGAGAAAATTGACTGTGATATACTAATATAGTTGTCGCTTGAGAGAACGAGAGACAAAGACCTTTGAAAACTGAACAAGACGAACCAATGTGCAGGGCACTACAACATTAAGTTGTAGTACTGAACAATGAAAAAAACAATAAATCTGTCAGTGACAGAAATGAGTGAGAACTCAAACTTTTAATGAGAGTTTGATCCTGGCTCAGGACGAACGCTGGCGGCGTGCCTAATACATGCAAGTA
>NZ_JASHEB010000011.1:0-11273 GCF_047463315.1 Streptococcus infantis
TGCCTCTATCGGACTAAATATGAATTCAACAGCTGTCATTATAGGAGCCATGTTGATTTCACCTCTCATGACACCGATTGTTGGACTGGGATTCGGTTTAGCTATTTTTGATACGCGTTTAATCAAGTAATCTCTAGAGGTTTTATTGACTCAAGTGTTGGTCAGTTTGCTTGTCTCGACTCTGTATTTCTGGATTTCTCCCTTGTCTTATGCAAGTAGCGAGTTGATTGCACGAACCTCTCCAACCATTTGGGATGTCCTCATTGCTATTGCTGGTGGGATTGCTGGTGTGATCGGTTCAAGGAAAAAAGAAGCAAACAATATCGTGCCAGGAGTAGCCATTGCTACAGCTTTGATGCCGCCTATCTGTACTGCTGGCTATGGTTTAGCTAATGGGAATGTACGATTTTTATTGGGGGCTCTCTATCTTTTCTTGATCAACTGTGTCTTTATCATGCTAGCCAACATTGTTGGAACAAGAATTTTGATGAGAAAATCTCCTTTAACTTCATTTAAAGAGCTGAGCATTAAAATGAGAATTGGCTTGATTTCTTTGATTGTATTGTTGATTCTTCCAGCTAGCTATTCGGCAGTTACTCTGACAATAGAACAAGCGCGCAAAGAAGGGATCAAACAGTTTGTAGGAAAAGAGTTCGCCAATTATACGGTTATTAATCAAGTCTACAAGTCAAGTAACAATGAATTGGTCTTGACGGTTGTTGGAGATCCGATTTCAGAAGAAGAATTAGAAACACTCCACCAAAAACAAGCCTCTTACGGTATTCAATCTGTTCAATTGAAAGTGAATCAAGTTCAGAACTCGCCAACATTAGATAGTGAAGCGACCAAGGAATTTTATGAAAACATTGACAAGTATATTGATCAAAAACTCTCTGAAAAAGATTCACAAAACGATCTCGTAAAAGAAAATGAAGCAGACAAGGATTGAGGACAATGAACTGAATCGGTTTTTACGCCGTGTTTTTCTTGTATCTTCCTCTTTCTTACTTATAGCAGGTTGTTTTTGCTTGAATAAGAAATAAATTAGAAGTTCTATCATCTAAGAAAAATGATGAAAAAAATCATTTAACTAATGGTGTGAACGTTTAGTGTTTATCAGCTCCATTCTCTGTAATTTTGGGGGTAAAATCCACACCATTTAGATAAAATTAGTTGAATTTGATTGGAAAAACGCTTTTATAAAAGCGGAGAAAAGTCTTGATATTACGCTGTTTTTAGTCCAACTGAAATTCATACTTTCCAAACCAGGCTTGAAAAAGGCCCGTAAAGCATCACAATTTAGTAAACGTTAATTCGTCACTGGACAGCAGAATACAAACGAAAACACTTTGCATCTTGCAAGGTGTTTTTTTCTATGAGAACTGGCGGTGCGCAATTAGGATAGCTCTAGCGACTTTAGTCGCATAGAGATATGCTATGCACAGTTGCCTCAAGAAAACAATGCTTCTTGGTCCACCCTGTTAGACAAGCTTCAAAACCAAGGAATCCAACAGATTTCTCTTGTAGTTACAGATGGCTTTAAGGGGCTTGAGCAGATTATCAGTCAGGCTCACCCATTAGCTAAACAACAATGTTGCTTAATTCATATTAGTCGAAATCTAGCTAGTAAAGTGAAACGAGCAGATAGAGCGGTTATTCTGGGGCAATTTATAATGATTTATCGTGCTGAAAATTTAGAAATGGCAGGACAAGCTTTAGAGGACTTTCTCGCCGAATGGAAACCAAAGTATAGGAAAGTCATGGAAAGTCTGGAGAAGACGGATAATCTTTTAACTTTTTATCAGTTTCCCTACCAGATTTGGCACAGCATGTATTCGACAAACCTCATTGAGTCTCTTAACAAAGAAATCAAACATCAAACGAAAAAGAAGGTTCTTTTTCCTAATGAGGAGGCTCTGGAACGTTACTTAGTTACGTTGTTTGAAGATTATAATTTCAAGCAAAGTCAACGAATCCATAAAGGGTTTGGTCAATGTTCTGATACACTTGAAAGCTTATTTAATTAACACTCCGTAACTCTACTTAAGTGTTTACACATAATTATTGACAGTATCAAAAAATAAAGTATATTGTTTTCATCATAATATAATTAAATATCAGTATAGAGAATTTTATCTATATATCAGATATCAGCAATTGCTTTTGCTGTCATTTTTCGCTACAATAGTTACAAGGAGGAAATAAACATGTTAAAAGAAGTATTAAACGTCGCAAAAGTTGCGAAAAAATCATCTCTCTTCTTAGGAGGGGTAGCATTTGGGACGCTTGGCTTGAAAGTCTTAGCAAGTAAAGAAGCTAAGAAAGGCTATTCTAAGGCCTTGGCTAAAGCTTACAAATTGAAAGATGGACTGGATGCATCTGTTTCTGTTGTAAAACAACACGGTGATGATGTTTTACAAGACGCTAAATATTTATACGAACAGGAAAAGAAAGAAGAACAATTAGATAGCCTGACAGGTGAATAATATGTCTTTTAAAGTGCTACACAGAGGATATCAACATATCCGATTATCGTCCTCGTTTTCACTGACCTTGGATATTCAAGATTATCTTCGTTCCTTGGCTAAAGATGAAAAAGGGATCGACTCTATTCAGTTTTATATGGATCAGCAGCACTTTACTCTACGTATGAAAGAAGGCTTCTCTGTATTAGAAAATGCAGAGGCCTTTTTAAAAAAAATTGACAAGGGGAAAGTTTCGGACTTGATGACTCTTCCCATTCGTAGAGAAGAGAGTGCTTATTCAATTGTATCGGGTGCAGCGATTAAGCGTTTGCTGTTTCGAAGTTTTGTACCCTACCCTATTCGTTATATTTGGACTTGTTATCAGGCTTTGGGTTATGTCAAAGAAGCCTATCAAACTTTAGCGCGCAAGGAACTAACCATGGAGGTCTTGGACTGTTCGGCCATTTTGTTGTCCTTGTTTATGAACCAATCCAAGACAGCTAGCAACATCATGTTTATGCTTGATTTGGGTAATCATCTGGATCAGTGGTCTTTAAAAAAAACAGCAACAGATTTGGAACAAAGCCTTCTTGCTAAAGAAAGTGATGTTTTCTTAGTGCGGGGAGACATGGTCATCAGCATCAAGAGTTCTGATGTTCAAGTAGGTGATGTATTAGTTGTCTCCCAAGGTAATGAAATCTTGTTTGACGGCCAAGTGGTTTCAGGATTAGGCATGGTCAATGAGAGTTCCTTGACTGGAGAGAGCTTCCCTGTTGAAAAGAAAGAGGGAGATTCTGTATGTGCGAATACTGTTTTGGAAACAGGAGAGTTAAGAATTCGTGTGACTGATAATCAGATAAACAGTCGTATTTTGCAACTCATCAATCTGATGAAAAAATCTGAAGAGAGTAAGAAGACAAAACAACGTCATTTTATTAGGATGGCAGACAAGGTTGTAAAATATAACTTCTTAGGTGCTGGTTTGACTTATCTGTTAACAGGTTCGTTTTCAAAAGCCATTTCCTTTTTATTGGTGGATTTTTCATGTGCTCTAAAAATATCCACACCTGTAGCCTACCTTACGGCCATAAAGGAAGGTCTAAATCGAGAAATGGTTATTAAAGATGGTGATGTATTAGAAAAATATCTGGAAGTGGATACTTTCTTGTTTGATAAAACGGGTACCATCACGACGAGTTATCCTTTGGTTGAAAAGGTTCTTCCTTTCGGAGATTATACTGAGAAAGATATTTTAAGAATAAGTGCATGTTTGGAGGAACATATCTATCATCCTATTGCCAATGCAATTGTTAAACAAGCTGAAATTGAAGGCATTGAACACGAAGAAATGCATGGCAAGCTTCAGTATGTTGCAAGCAAAGGGATTAAATCGCAAATTGATGGTCAATCGGTTGTCATTGGAAATTATGTACTAATGCAAGACGAACAGGTAAGAATTAGTTCTGAGCAGCTGGCCTTGATTGAGCAATATAAGACTCATTACAATTTATTGTTTTTGGCTTATAAGAAAGAATTAATTGGGATGTTTTGTATCCACACTCCCTTGAGAAGCGAGGCGAAAGTTGCATTGAAAAAGCTAAAGCGCCAAGGGAAAAAACTGATTCTGGCAACTGGTGATACGTTGGCTAGAACAGAAGAGTTGGTTAAAGATCTGCCATTTGACAACGTTTATACTGATTTAAAACCAGATGGTAAGTTTCAGTTGGTTCAGGAATTACAGAAAGCTGGCCGAACTATTTTGATGGTTGGAGACGGGTTAAACGACTCTGCTGCCTTGACGCTTGCAGATATTGGGGTTGTGATGAATGAAAGTGCTGATATTTCTAAGCAGATGAGTGATATTTTATTATTAGATAATCGTTTAGATTTCTTCGAGGAATTGAATTCTTTATCTGAATCGTTGCAGAAATTAATTCAAAGAAATATTCAAGAAACAGTTGTAATAAATGGAAGTTTAATTGGATTTGGGTTGTTAAATTGGTTAAGCCCATCTAATCTTTCGATATTGCACAATCTGACTACTTTAAGAATCGTCCTTCGTAGTCTTTCTATTAAAAGTAGGTAAGAGACCGAGAAGCTGAGGTTATAAAAACTAAAAGGAGTTGTCTCATTTGAGAATAACGGCTCTTTGTCAACTGTAGTGGGTTGGTGGAAAATTATACCCTGGAGAGAACCAAATTGGTTCTCTCCTTTTAAATATTGAAAAAACCATTGGCAGTGGACATACTTTAAGACTATATATTTCTGAAACTAGTTTCACAATACAAATATTGACATGCAATTATTAATTGGTGGATTTTAAGTTGACATCTACAAAGGTTAATGTTAGAATACATTCAAAAATATATTTGAATGAGGTGTTTTATGATTCAAAATATTGTTACTTCAATAATCCTGTATTCTGGGACAGCCGTAGACTTACTTATTATCCTAATGTTATTTTTTGCCAAAAGAAAAAGCAGAAAGGACATCATTAACATCTATTTAGGACAATTTCTAGGCTCTGTTAGTCTAATATTGCTAAGTTTGCTTTTTGCATTTGTCTTAAATTATATTCCTAGTAAAGAGATTTTAGGTTTGCTCGGTTTGATTCCAATTTTCCTAGGCCTCAAAGTTTTGCTTTTAGGAGATTCTGATGGAGAAGCTATTGCAAAAGATGGTTTGCGCAAAGATAATAAAAACCTGATTTTTCTAGTTGCTATGATTACTTTTGCAAGTTGTGGTGCTGACAATATTGGTGTTTTTGTCCCATATTTTATTACCTTAAATTTAGCGAATTTGATAGTGGCTTTACTTACCTTTCTAGTCATGATTTATCTCTTGGTTTTTTCTGCCCAAAAATTGGCACAAGTCCCTTCTGTTGGAGAAACTTTGGAAAAATATAGCAGATGGTTTATTGCCAGTGTTTATTTAGGACTGGGGATATATATCCTGATTGAAAACAACGTTTTTGACATACTATGGACTTTGTTAAGCTAGGAGAAAATATTATGAAAAAAGATAGTATCTGCCAAGTGAATGTTATAAATCAACAAAATGTTACAACCGCAACGAACTACCTTGAAAAGGAAAAAGTCCAAAAATCACTTCGCATTTTATCAAAGTTTACCGATAGTAAACAGATAAATATCATCTTTTATCTCCTTGCTGTTGAAGAACTCTGTGTCTGTGATATAGCCTGTTTACTAAATCTCAGTATGGCATCTGCCTCTCACCATCTTCGTAAACTAGCCAATCAAAACATCTTGGATACTAGAAGAGAGGGGAAAATTATATATTATTTTATAAAAGATGAGGAAATCAGAGATTTTTTTAATCAACTAGGATAACAACTATTTTTACTACTTTACCATGATTATATATAGGACTTATCTATGAAATTTTTTGATGAAAATTACTCACAAGAAAGACCTGCTCGTAGCAAATGTTTAAGAAAAAAGTATAATTTAAAGCAAAGCGACCTAGGTAATGCAGGTCAAGTTAGCCAAGTTGAAAAGGGAGGAATTTGAAAGAATTTGTATCTTTTATTTTTTGTTTCATTTATGCCCTATGCTACTGGAATAGTTAGTAGTCATTTCATGAATCATACGGCACAGCTCTTTTATGGACTAATCGTTATTGTTTCAACGGTAGCAAACTGGTTTTTACATAAAGTAATTGATAAACCTAATATAGATCGGAAAGAATTACTTGAAGCTACCGCACAATATAGGAAGTTATTGATACCTGACCTAATAATTAAAGGAGTGGGATTGATTCTATCCCTAATTCTCTATCCTCCGATTATGATGTATAGTGTTTTAATTGCGGCATTTTACATCATAACTTTAAAAACACTATCCGAAAAAAGAGTGAATAACTAAAAAACGGTGACCAAAGTTAGGTGTATTATTTTAATGCTTAGAGACCTAAACTATACCCCTATTTTAAAAATATTGATTCAGATTTTATGAAATTAAAAAGTAGATATTGTTCTTAAAATCCTTGATATTTCGCTGTTTTTAATCCAACTGAAATCTATACTTTCCAAACTAGGCTTGAAAAAGGCCCGTAAAGCGTCACAATTTAGTAAACGTTAAAACTTATTTACATTTATTAAAAGCATTTCGTATCAAAAATACGAGATGCTTTTTTCTAGCTTAATTTTACAAATTGGATTTTGAAGGACACCATGGACCTATTTTCAAGTTGATAACGACTACAAATTTGTTCTGGAGACCATGAAGATTGTAATCGCTCTTTAATTTCCTACTTCAATTCACAGGAGTCTAACTCGATTTTCTTCCCTTCTGCTTCGCCAATTGTTCATTGTGTGTTTGTGCTGCTTGTGCAGAGTAAGTGTCATTACCACACTTAATTCTCTTGAGAAGGTTGATTTGTGAACGCCTAATTTTCTAGCTATTTGGCAGGGTTTGAGACCTAATTCTAGGTAAGTCTCTATCTTAATTCGCTCAATTATGGTAATATGATGGTAGCTTATAGATTTCTCCCGTGTTCTGTTTAGTGTGGTTACTTACAGTTTACACGAGATTGGGCTCTATGAGTTTTTTGTTGCACTATATTTTACCATTTATCAAATATAAAAAAGTAAGCTCAGAAAATCTCTGATCTTATTCTCATATCTCTCCAAACAACTTCCGTAAAATTTTCGGTGTGATACGTTGTCCTGGCCCTACGTAAGTATAGGCGTGCAGGTACATGGCAGGATTGAAGTTGAGTTCGATACAGGTGCAATTTGGTAGCTCCTTACTAGCAGGCTTGGTGTAGTCTGGGATAATCAAATCGACTCCACAGGCCCAAGCCCCCATAGCAGTCGCCATATCGGCAGCTAGTTGTTTGTAACTCTCGCCCATCTGGTCAGTCATGTCAATGGAGTCGCCTCCAGTTGAGATATTAGAATTACCACGCAGAAAGGTTTGGCTACCTTTAGGCAAGACTGTATCAGGTGTGTAACCCTGCTGTTCCAACATGAGTAATTCAATATCACCCAGATTGATGATTTCAAGAGGTGAGCGATGGTCGCGACCACGCAGAGGGTCTTGGTTTTTCTTTTCGACTAATTCTCGGATGCTTGAGCTTCCGTCGCCTACGACATTGGCCGCGACGCGGAGCAGGACAGCCTCGCATTTTCCATCCAAGATAAAGAAACGGTACTCGGTCCCTGCCACAAACTCCTCGACTAGCACATGGCTATCTTCCGAAAAGGCGATGTCTAGGGCTTTTTCATAGCCAGAAAGGCTTGTTGGCTCTTGGAAGATGGAAATGCCCAGACCGAAGTTGGTGGATTTGGGTTTGACAACAATAGCAGAGTTGGCTATTTGTCCGTAGTACCGCAAGGCATCGTCCTTGTTAGCAAATTCTGCTCCCGCAGGTACTGGAAAACCAGCCTTGTCCAAAATCTTTTTGGTCACAACCTTATTAGCCATGGCCAGTGGAATTACGTAGTTATCTTTGGATGTCATGTTGCCATTTTTAATGTACTCCACATGGTCACCATGCCAGAGTTTGAGAAATTGGTCTTCCTCATCTAAAATTTCTACGTTCAAGCCCAGCTGAATGGCGTCAAAGAGAATCATTTGGGTGGAGAGTTCCATGTTTTCATAGCCTTTGAGGGCATAAGGTGCTGTCCAAGCATAGTCATGAAAGGCTTGTCCTTGTTGTTGGCCAAATTTTTCAAGGGACCCTTCTTCAACCTGCTCTGCTATTTTTCCAGAAAGGGTCAAACGTGGATCAAGAAGAGAGGCCTCCACCTTAGTGATAAGCTGGCTATAATAGTCATCCAGTCCAAAGTGAGCGACGATGTCCTTCATGGCTGTCACGATAGGTTTAGGGTCAGCCTCTTTAGGAAGTGGTGTGTGGGGATGGCTGAGAGCGATTTGGTTGTTGAGAGTAGCAGCTACTGCCAATTCTTCGTCGACTTGCTCCATGTCGTCTAGCCACAAGAGTGCGAGTGCAAAGAGGTGGGTGGTGTCTAGTGTTTCTTGGCTGATTGCCAGTGGCTCAAAGGGGTTGAGGTCAAAGTTGCGGAACTCTAGATAGGAGATGCCCTTAGTCAAAAAGTCCCGGCTAGTCTTAGCACCGCGTAAACGGATGGCAGAGTAAAATTCTTTTTCGGCGGACAGTTGCCCAGATCCAACAGCGTTTTCGATGTCGGTCACGTATTGCTCCAGTGAAGAGAAGGAAATGTGAACATCGGGGGCATTGACATAGCCGTAGTTGGAGTTACGAATCGACCGCACGCAACCAATTTCATCTGTCAAAAACCCTTTTTCTGCTAGCGGGCTTGCTCCGTAAAGGTAGGTCAAGAGCCAGCGATAACACAAGAAGTTCTGAGCTAACTTGAGATAGAGGGCATTCTTGAAGGTCAGTAAATCGTCATAGTCACTGACTTCAAAGAGCTGCTGGGTCAGATCTTTGCCGAGTTCAAAATTATAGTGAATTCCAGATATGGACTGGAGCAATTTGCCGTAGCGTTCTGCCAAACCAACTCGGTATTGATACTCGTAGTCACTTTCCAACTGGGCAATCTGAATCTCTTCTTCTACAATCACAGGTGGCATGGATAAAGGCCAAAGATATTCTGACTTATCCATTGAGCGAATAGCCACATCGGTGATGGCCCCGAGGAAGCGACGAGCTTCCGTGGTCGACTGTGCTACCGGTGTAATGAGCTCTAGTTGAGGTTCGCTATAATCTGTCTGGATATAGGGATGGAAACTGCGAGAACCCAATTTTTCAGGGTGTGGCGTTTGAGCGACACGGCCTTCAGTATTGATTCGTAGAGATTCGCGCTCCAGACCAAAGGTAGCTTGTAAGATGGGAGTATTTGGGGATAATTTTTGAAATACGTTTGATAGGTTCATGATTTGGCCTCGAAATAACTAGTTTCTCTATTATTTTATCAGTTTGTTAAATAAACTCAACTTTCTGCTACGGAGATGGAGAAGGAAATGCTCGGACGAATTGACTATTTACTTGCATTAAATATAAGCAAAAGCATTAGTAGAAGTATTGAAACTACACCTAATAGTTTTTTCCCCACACTCAATCTCTCATTTCTGTCTTTTTTTCGTAGACAGTTATAAAGTCGATCAGAATAAACCTTGTAAGTGTATAAGTTAATTCTTACAGACCTAAACTATTCCCCTATTTAAAAAATAATGATTCATATTTTATGAAATTAATTAGTAGATATAGTTCTGAAAAGCCGTTATATTACGCTGTTTTTAGTCCAACTGAAATCCATACTTTCCAAACCAGGCTTGAAAAAAGCTCGTAAAGCATCACAATTTAGTAAACGTTAAAACTTATTTAAACTTATTGAAAGCATTTCGTATCAAAAATACGGGATGCTTTTTCTGTTCACCCCAAATTTTTGTAACTAGGTGATACTTGAAATTAATACAAATTTGGTTGTTTTTGATAAATCTAAGCAACACTACATGATGAAGTGAAAGGGGATGAATCTTTGATAGTATTCACTTATTGTGAAATATGATATATTTATTAATTAGATGGATGAATACTTCTAGAGTTAAATATAGTATAATAGGGACATACTTTTTGGTTTATTTTTGTTTGTAGTCGGATTATGAAAGAATATCCAATATTATGCGATAAGATAGAATGTTACAAAAAAGAAAAGGGATGCAATCCGATGAAGAAAGACAGATTAATTGTATTGACAGATGCTGTTCTAGCAATTATTATGACCATCTTGGTTTTAGAGTTAGAAAAACCAACAACACCAAGTCTTGAAGCTTTTTGGGATTTACGGCAAAATTTCTTTGCTTGTTTTCTTTCCTTTTTCTGGTTGGGATCGTTATGGATGGCACTAAACACATTATGGGAAAAGGTTGAGAAAATTTCCTCAGAAATTATTTGGTGGAATTTGTTTCTACTCTTGGAGCGGCAGGAGTTCTCTTTGGAGAATTTCATGCCATCCAAGATACCAGTCTGAATGATGTGGTGGACCGGATCTATATAAATGTCAAGGATTTACCGTTTCAGTCCTTGGGAGCTTTAGCTAATATCCTGTCTGATGTTAAGAAGGGACTGATTCAAGACAGTCATATCTGGTCTTTCTTCCAGTCATTTTTCAAACAATATCAGTTGATAATCAGCTTAAATCAGATCTATCAGTTTGTCTATCTTTCTCTGATGGAGATCATGTCCTATCTTCACTTTGATTATTGGAAAAAACGGCTCGGTCAGGAGCTAGTATGAATAAGGAGAACAAATGAAACGTTTAAAAATGTTATGGCATATTATGCAGGTTACGGGTTTTACTCGGTTTGCTCTGAGTTTTGTGACCTTTGTTTTTGGGTCAGGAGGCGTGCTTTTCCTAGTTGAACCTGCTATCACAAATTACGGAGACGGTCTTTGGTATGCTTTTGTGACTTCGACGACTGTCGGCTACGGGGATCTCCTAGCTGTGACCTTGATTGGAAGGATTACCAGTGTCTTCTTGACGATTTATGGGCTCATATTTTTTGGCTGTTTATCAGCTGTTATTTTTAATTATTATACCAATTTAAATAAGGAAAGAGGAGAGGACAAATGACTGCCAATTATTCAACACGGGAATACCGTGAGAAATTATACGATGACCTTCATGTTCGATTGAGAGATACAGCGATTTTGATGTGTGCAATTTTTATTGCCTCTATCGGACTAAATATGAATTCAACAGCTGTCATTATAGGAGCCATGTTGATTTCACCTCTCATGACACCGATTGTTGGACTGGGATTCGGTTTAGCTATTTTTGATACGCGTTTAATCAAG
>NZ_JASHEB010000012.1:0-9627 GCF_047463315.1 Streptococcus infantis
TACAAAAATTTGGGGTGAACAGAAAAAGCATCCCGTATTTTTGATACGAAATGCTTTCAATAAGTTTAAATAAGTTTTAACGTTTACTAAATTGTGATGCTTTACGAGCTTTTTTCAAGCCTGGTTTCTTACGCTCAACTTTACGTGAGTCACGTGTAAGAAGTCCTGCGCGTTTCAATGAATCGCGGAAGTCTGGGTCTACTTGAAGAAGGGCACGAGCGATACCGTGACGGATAGCTCCTGCTTGACCAGCGTAACCACCACCTACAACGTTAACGAAAACGTCGTATGAACCTGCAGTTGAAGTAACTGCGAATGGTTGGTTGATTACAAGACGAAGGTCAGCGTGTGGGATGTACTCTTCAACATCTTTTTTGTTAACAGTGATTTTACCAGTTCCTGGAACAAGGCGAACGCGTGCAACAGCGTTTTTACGACGTCCAGTACCTGCATATTGTGCTTGTGACATACTTTATTGTTCCTTTCCTTAGATAAGTCCTGAAATATCAAGAACTTCTGGTTGTTGTGCAGCGTGAGTGTGCTCAGCTCCAACGAATACTTTCAATTTCATACCTTGAGCGCGGCCAAGAGTATTGTGTGGAAGCATACCTTTAACTGATTTCTCGATCAAACGTACTGCATTTTTAGAACGAAGTTCACCAGCAGAGATTGATTTCAATCCACCTGGGTGGTTTGAGTGAGTGTAGTAAATCTTATCAGTTGCTTTTTTACCAGTCAATTTAACTTTTTCAGCATTGATAACGATTACGAAGTCACCTGTATCAGTGTGTGGTGTGAATGTTGGTTTGTTTTTTCCGCGAAGTACGCTAGCAACAACTGCTGAAAGGCGTCCAAGAGGTACATCAGTTGCGTCAACAACGTACCATTTGCGTTCTACTTGGCCTGGTTTAGCCATGAATGTAGTTTTGTTCATGATTTCTCCTATATGAATGTCGTTTTTGTTTACAGGGCGGATGTTCCGGTCCGCAAGTTATTTGAAAGGTTCCGGGGCCTTACAAATGGGGTAAACAATACCGCCTACTATTGTATCAAAATTCTCAGATAAAAGTCAAGCGGTTGGGAAAATATTTTTTTATTTCTGCCAGATTCGTAGTCTTCTTTCCCCCTTCTCCTCAAGCATGGTCTGAAAAGCTTTAGAGACTATGTAAATGGCGAAAGTCAAGAATAGCGTAACGACTAGATAATTGATCAAAGGACCGTGGTCTCCAACCAATGGTGGTTTTGTCAAAAAGCCATAATCTCCACCCGTCATTAGATTAACCACAAAGATCAGCGCATTAAGCGAAGATGTGATGATTAGGATTCGTTTGAAGTCCAATAAGCTAGCATCATAGTCCTTCAAAAGATAAATCAAGGAATTTCCAAAGAGGGCTAGGTGTCCAAAAATAAAGGACAGGATAGCGATGTGGGGGAAGGGATAGGGATCTGGCACTGGATAAACAAAGGCCGCCAAAGTCCCGAAGGTCCCAAGCACAGCAAAGTACTGTTTGACTCTAGAGACACCAGGAATCAAAAGCACTACAAACATTGCTAAACGGCAATGATAAAAGGGCAGACTTTCTGTTAGAGGCATCTGGTTGACCAAATACCAACCGTAGAGCAGAATTAACTGCAGAGCCTGTAAAATCTGGAAAAATCGTTGGCAAACTTTTTTATCACCATAGCGATAGGCAAGAAATACAGTCAATGCCAATAGAGTAAATAGACCTCCATACCAAAGAAGATCAAATCGGGGTGGCTCCGTCGGCTGCGTGCTAAATAAAGCATCCCAAACATTCATGTAACTTTCCTCATTTTCATATAAGCAGGCCTCTTACTCATCTCTATAGAGCCTAGCTTACATTTATTTCTTATAATTTTGTGTAAAAGAAACTGTCGATCTTAATATAAAGCAAAGCTTCTAATCGACATATTGTTCCCGCTCACCCTGATAGACCTGCCATAGAATTTCCATTTGTTCTTTGGTTATTCGTTTTTCAGATAGGGGTGGGAGATTCTTGATATCAAAAAATTCAAGTTCTGCAATTTCTTGATTTTCTTGAAATTGTCCATCCAATAACTGACAGTCAAAAACGAACTTGGCATACTGTTTGTTCTGAAGTTGAAAGCGGTTGGTATCAAAAACCGCCAATAAAGAACCTACTTCTGCCGAAAATCCTGTTTCTTCCTGAACTTCTTTTCGGATATTTTCCTTGGGAGAATATCCTACCTCGCCAAAGCCACCAGGTAATGCCCAAGTATCCTCTCCTTGTCCTCTAACCAGGCAAATCTTCTGATTTTGAACAATCCATGCACGCACATCCATCAAGGGAGTTGCATAGCTACCTGTTGGTTTTAAAATTGCAGTCAATTCCTCTTGATCGAGCTCCGTTTGATCCTGCAAGACACTTGATAAAATCTGCCGTAAATCCTCATAACGTTCACGGTCAAAAGGATCCTTGGTATAGGTCAGTCCAGTATCAGTAATGGCCAACATTCTCTGAATAGCTTTGGCGAAATCAGTTGCACTCATTTTCTAAACTTTCTACTAGCTTGGCTAGATTCATAGAGTTCGAACCTTTAAGCAAAATCTGGTCATGTGCGCCAAGACTTTCCTTGACCTGCTTAACCATGGCTTCAAACTGGTCTTCCTCAGCTGTTTTCTTGAAGTAGTAAACATGGCCGATGGGGAACATTTGACTGGCTAGTTGGGCCAATTCCGCAATGTCTTCACCGTAGAAAATAACGGTATCAAGTACATCAGGTGACAGGCTCAAAATCATTTGATTATGGAGTTGAACGGATTGATCCCCTAGCTCTTTCATATCAGCCAAGACAGCTATTTTCTTCCCACCTTCATTAGCTGGGATAGTAGAGAAAGTTTCTAAAATCAGCTTCATAGCCGTTGGATTGGCATTATAGACATCTGATAAGATATCCGCACCGTTGGCCGCTTTTTTCCACTCGGTACGATTGCGGGTCAATTCAAGATTTTGGAAGGCTTGACCAATTTGCTCCTCAGTCACTCCTTCTTGAAGAGCTACATAAGATGCAATCATGGCATTGGTCGCATTGTATTTACCAGTTACTGGCAAATCAAGGGCTTGCTCCAAGAAATTAGCCTTGAAGGTTAAGCTATCCTTACGCTCAATCAATTCTGTAATTTCGAGTTCTGCACCTGGGCCAAAACGAACCACTTTTTGGTCAGCAGGTAGATAATCCTCAACAATTGGATCAGCTGGTGCTAAAAGCAAGGCACCCTTTTCCATCCCATCAGCGATTTGCAATTTCCCTTTGGCAATTTCAGAACGGTCTTTAAAGAAGGCCAAATGAGCTTCTCCGACCAAGGTCACAATAGCTGTCTTTGGATGAGCTAATTCAGACAAGAGGTGGATATCTCCTAGGTGATCCTGTCCCATTTCCAAGACCAACTTTTCAGTATCATCTGGCATATGAAGAGCCGTATAAGGGAGGCCAATCTCGTTATTATAGTTCCCTTGCGTTTTGTAGGTTTTGTAGCTTGTAGAAAGCAAATGGGCCAACATATCCTTGGTAGTGGTCTTCCCATTTGAACCTGTAACAGCAAAGACATCTACTCCTGTCTTTTGAAGGTAATAGGCCGCAAGTGCTTGAAAGGCAGTTAGGACATCTTCTACCAAGATATAAGGATGGCCTGCTATTTCTTTCTCTGATAAGGTTAAAGCTGCGCCATTTTCAAAAGCCGTCTCGATAAAGTCATGACCATCACGCGCCCCCTTTAGTGGCACAAATAAATCCCCAGATCCAATCAAGCGACTATCAAACTCAGCCTTGACGAGTGGGCTATCCGCATAGCTTGTCACATCATTTTTTGCACCGACGGCACGCGCAACTTCGTGAATCGTAAGTTTCATGTTTACTCCTTTAAAAAGGGGCAGGGAGTCTTGCCCCGCCCTTATAGCTATCTTTATAATAGGTGCGCTTCACGCTTGTTAAAGCTTTCTTTAGCAAGCTCAACCAAACGCTCGATTAGTTCTGGATAGCTAATCCCCATATTGTCCCAGAGCAATGGATACATAGACCACTGGGTAAATCCTGGCATGGTATTGAGCTCATTTAGGAAAACTTCTCCCTTATCTGTATAGAAGAAATCACAACGTGAGAGACCAAGCCCGCCAATAGCACGGAAGGCAGCTTCTGCATTTCTACGCATGACTGCTACTACATTATCACTGATCTTGGCTGGAATATCCATAGTAATCTTGTTATCAATGTATTTTGCTTCGTAGTCATAGAAGGCTACGTCCTTGACAACTTCACCAGGTAGAGTGCTCTTGACATCATAGTTTCCTAAAAGTCCAACTTCGATTTCACGCGCATTGACACCTTGCTCTACCAAGACACGGCTATCATATTTAAAGGCGAGTTCGAGAGCTTGATGGAGTTCCTCTTTATTTTCAGACTTAGAAATACCAACACTAGAACCCATATTAGATGGTTTGGTAAAGACTGGATAAGTTAATTTTTCTTCGACTTCTGCGATCTTAGAAGCTAAGTCATCCCCTTCAACAATGGCTACGTAAGGAACTTGGGCAATGCCAGCAGATTCCAAGACGCGTTTAGTCGTGATTTTGTCCATAGCAAGGCTTGAAGACAAGATGTTGCAACCGACATAAGGCATTTTCAAGACTTCTAGGAAACCTTGGACTGAACCGTCTTCTCCCATAGGTCCATGAAGAACTGGAAAAACAACTGCGCCTTCTTCGTAGATAGTACTTGGAGCAATTTTCTTGTCCCAATCAATAGTCGCATTGGTCATGAGACGTTCATCTTGTCCAGGAGTTTGGGTAAATTCTTGGGTTTTGATGAAATCACCTGACTGGCTGATAAAGACCGTTTTGACTTCAAAACGGTCATAGTTAACCGCACGCATGACACTCTCAGCTGACAATACAGACACTTCACGTTCTGCACTGCGTCCACCATATAATAGAATAATTGTTTGTTTCATATGATTGTCCTATTTCTACTAGAATACTCGCTTTTTAGTATATCACATTTGTCTATTTTTTTAAACTTGAACAACAAAAAAGAGACTGGATTAAAAATAAATCCAGTCTCTTGATTTCTTGAAATCTTATCTGTTAGCTAATTGCCTGTTCTATATTCTTACAGACTAAAGTTCTGTACGATTTTCAATAGCTCTTAGGAGGGTTACTTCGTCTGCATATTCGATATCTGCTCCTACTGCTAGACCTCGTGCTAGACGAGTGACCTTAATCCCTGCAGGTTTAAGAAGTCGAGAAATATACATGGAGGTCGCCTCACCATCTGCTGTTGCATTGGTGGCCACGATAACCTCTGAAACTTCGCTATCCATGAGGCGAGTCATGAGACTTTTGAGGTTGATATCATCGGGACTAATCCCATTCATAGGGGAAATCAAACCGTGTAAAACATGGTAAAGTCCGTGGTATTCCTGAATATTTTCCATAGCAGCAACATCTCGGCTATCCTCCAGGACCAGAATCGTAGACTGATCACGGCTAGGATCGGTACAGATAGAACAAGGATCCTCATCTGTCAAACGTCCACAAATAGAGCAATAGGTCAATTCTCGCTTTGCTGCAAGGAGATTTTTTGCAAATTCATTGACGTCATCATCCGACATCCCAATAGTATAAAAGGCCAGTCGGGTTGCTGTCTTAATCCCGATACCCGGAAGTTTAGAATAACTGTCAATCAGCTTAGCTATAGGTGTTGGGTAAAGCATGGCTTCCTTTCTAGTTCATTGGATGGTGTTGGTTGTATAGATTGATAATGTCGCGAGCAATCGAAGGTCCGACACCATTAGTTAGATTCGTATTATGCGGGAAAACAACTGCAACTGCAATCTGAGGATTATCACTTGGAGCATAGGCCACAGCATTAGTGTTGTTGGCTTTCTGACCACCATTCACGTAACTTTCGGCTGTACCAGTTTTCCCACTGATAGAGACTGCTGCACCATTTGAAAAGGCACGACCTGTCGTAAGAGCACTTGTTCCGTGTGATACTTGGTAAAAGCCTTGTTGCAAAATAGACATGTCAGACTCAGAAATATTAATCTTATTCATTTCTGTGCTGTCCGTTTGCTTAATGAGTTCTCCCAAACCACCTTGTTCATTGTTGTCGTAGACTCCTTCCACGATATGAGGAGCTAAGCGGACACCATTATTGGCAATAGTCGCCACATACTGAGCTAACTGCATTGGTGTGTAGTTATCGAACTGCCCAAAAGCATTATTTAGATAGTTGGCCAAATCATAGTCTTTAGGGATAAACCCTGTTGACTCATCCGGTAAATCGATCCCTGTAGACACGCCCAAACCATATTCACCAAAGGTTGAACGAAGTTTTCCCATGGCAGATTCAAGATTGTTGGTTCCTACTGTCATATTTGGCTGATAAGTTTGCCCCATGATTCCAAGAGCAGTTTGGACCATGTAAGTATTGGATGAATACTCCAAGGCCTCAACTGCTGTAATCGGGAAAGAACCATAATAAGGGGTATACCAGGAATTGATCGGCGCAGAACCTTGGAAGACGATTGGTTGATCTGTCAAGGTTTGGTTGCCTGACAATACCCCATTTTCCCAACCTGAACTAATGGTTGCAGCCTTAACGACAGATCCTGGAACAAAGACATTAGTGACAGTTCCGAGTGAGTCTGTGGTCAGTTCTCCAGTCTCAACATTGTGCTTCATTCCTGACATGGCTAATACAGCACCTGTCTTAGGATTGAGGGCTACTGCATAAACACCTTCTGAATATCTGGCTCCACCATTTGCAAGTTCTGAGTTGAAATAACTCTTCAAGAGACTGTCTACACTATCTTGGAAGGCCAAATCAATGGTTAATTTGATATTTTTACCCTTGCTTCCTTCTTCGATATTTTCTACACTCTCCATGTCTCCGTGCTTGTCCAAATGGATTTCCTTGACAGTACGTTTTCCTTGCAAGACTTCTTCGTATTGCTTTTCAAGATAGGAAGTCCCAACACGGTCATTGAGTGAGTAACCTTTTTTCAAATAAGCGTCCACTTCTTCTGCTGGAAGACCAGATTTTTCACTCGAAACACTTCCAACTATAGATGAAAGAGAAGTTTCTAAGACTTTTCGGTCCCATGAAGTAGAAATGGAAATACCTGGCAATTCCTTAGATGCAGAAGCAATCACAGCTACCTGTGTATCGCTCAAAGGATCAGTTTGAATATTTCCTGTCGCAAAATTTTCTACTGCATTGAGCTGACTAAAGATATAGATTGCCTTCTTTTCATCCTCTGAGTAGTTTAATTGACTGGAAGTAATACTCTCAGCAGCGTTGTTATAGAGTTCAGATTCAGAAAGTTGATTGCCATCAGAATCATACCGTTTATCCTTAGGAAGAGCTTCAACTGTTTTCTTATAAGCTTCGGCATCCGCCAAGTAGTAGTCTGCCATTTGTCGGTCCGTCAACTCTGGAGAAGTGACTGTGACATAAGTCAACAATTTTTTAGAAATATCCTTCAAATCAGCCGCAGTCATCTTGTTACTTCGTGTGAATGAAACAACTTGTTTAACGGTGTTTTGGACTAAAGGTTTTCCTGTTGCATCATAAATTTCTCCACGAGCGGAACCCATGGTTACTCGAGTTTGGCTAGCAGAAGCTAGTTTATTTTCATAAAAATCCTTATGAAGAACTTGCATATAAAGCAAACGGCCAATAATTGTTAAAAAAAGCAAAATGACGATTGCAAATAACAAATTAAGCCGTATCGGTATCGAGTGGCTATTGAATTTTCTCATACACATCAATCTCATTTCTAATCAAAATCACACTCTTCATTGTACCATAATTTAGGTAGAAAATTATGGAAAAAGAAAAGACTTTCCCTTTTTGGTCCAAAAATTATTTTCTATGATATAATGGAGGTAAGCGCTATTTTATTTGTTAGATTTATCAAATAAATTCTGGCAAATAGCTATCAAAGGAGTCCCATGAATAAGCAAGATATTTCTACAATCATTGAGCTTCACTTTGAAGAAATGACCGATTTAGAGCAAGAAATTGCTCGCTATTTTCTGCAGGCAGATACCATAAACGATGACTTATCCTCTCAGCAAGTTACTCAAAAACTTCATATTTCCCAGGCAGCGCTCACTCGTTTTGCCAAGAAATGTGGTTTTAAGGGCTATCGAGAGTTCATCTTCAAATACCAACAACAAAAAGACACTCTTTCTGCTCCTCAACAGGATATGAATCCTTTGACTCAGAGAGTCCTTAGAAGTTATGCAAACCTGCGAGAAATTTCTCAAGGATTGATTGACGATGAGCAACTGGAACGCGTGGCTCAGATGATTGACCAATCCGAACGCGTGTATTTTTTCGGAACTGGGAGTTCTGGTCTAGTCGCACGTGAGATGAAGCTACGTTTTATGAGATTGGGTGTCGTCTGTGAAGCCTTAACAGATCCAGACGGTTTTGCCTGGACGACTAGCATTATTGATGAAAAATGTTTGGTGTTTGGTTTTTCTCTCTCAGGAACAACACCATCTATCATCGATAGCCTATTAGATGCCCAGGATATGGGAGCTAAGACAGTTCTATTTACAAGTGCACCGAATAAGGATACCCAAGCATTTACAGAAACAGTATTAGTCGCAAGTCAAAACCAAGCCTCATATATCCAACGAATCTCTGCTCAGCTTCCAATGCTGATTATCATTGATTTACTCTATGCTTATTTCCTAGAGATTGATCGCGAAAGTAAAGAAAAAATCTTTAATAGCTACTGGGAAAATAATCGATTAAATGGTTATCGCAGAAACACAAGAAATAGAAAGCCCTGAAATTGGAAACCATTCAGGGTTTTCTGTTTAAAATATTTTTCCCCACAAAAAGGAGCCCACAATGGGACTCCTTTTTTAGTGGTTCAAGATACTTCCTTTGACGTTCTCTATTCTAGTCCTTCATATCTTTTTTGAAGAAGAATAGCATCATTCCTGAAACAAGAGTGAGGGCAGGCAAGAGAGTTGAACTTACTTCTTCTCCTGTTGCTGGTAACTGTTTGCTTGTAGAATCTGCTACAGTGCCCTTAGCCTCTGCTAAAGGCTTATCTTCTCCCATAGGTTGTGGAGTAGGAGTTTCTACATTTGCTGGTGCACTTGGTTGAGCTGCATCCTTGTAGACTACCGCATAGACACCTAGGTGTGGAGCTACAAATTCAAGTGCTGAACCCTTCTGTTCAAACTTCACTTCCTGCAATTCTTGATTTGCATTCATAGCATAGACATTGGCTACATCAGACGCCACAGCAACTTGAACAAGGGCTGCACCTTTCAATTGAACAAGTTCGCCTTTCTCATTCTTCAATTGAATTTGATAAGCATCGAAACGGCGACCTTCCAAGACCTGGTTAGCAACCTTATCGACCTCTAGAACAGAACCACCATTGAGGTCCCCTTCTCGAGCAATCAGTTTCAAGTTTGTTGATGAATCTTTCAAGATCTTCAATGTGCTATCAGTTGATGGACTTTCTTCCTTAGTTCCAACTTCGACGATGCGGTCTTGAGCTTCCTCACGTTCAACCTTAACAACCTTACGATCGCTGCCGTCAACTTCTACATA
>NZ_JASHEB010000013.1:0-5515 GCF_047463315.1 Streptococcus infantis
TTCAGAAAGAGCCCATATAGCCGTATGGGGTCGAACTGGAAGCAAAAAAACAACTGTCCTTTTTGGAATAATACTCCAGCTTTTCAGCATGGGCGCAGATGTTCGCTTCATCGATGGAAAAGATGAATTTAGTTCGTTTAAAGGATTCTATCCAGCTGATAAAATTGTATCGGATATTGACCCAGTTTTTGAGCAGCTAGAAGATATTCTAGCTATCATCAAAGAACGTCAGCAGATAATGGCTGACGAGGTGCAGAAACGTCAAAAAATAGGTCTGAAAGCTTCAGAAGTTGGGCTTCAACCTGTTGTGCTAGTTGCTGATGAAATCGGCTCTATCGTGGCTCTTATGGACTCTAAACAGTCTAAAAAGTTTGTGGCCGACTTAACGGCTATCATTCAACGAGGGCGCTCGGTGGGTGTCTCTGTTATTGCTAGCACGCAAGACCCGTCAACTGATACGCTACCGCAAAAGATACGTCAGCAGTTTGCTTCCAAGGTTCTCCTTGGATCTGCAAACTCTGACATTCAAAGAATGGCATTCGGAGAAGTTGCAACGGCTGGAAACATTGAAGATTTCAGAGGGTTCTATACTTGCGACGGACTGACTAACCAGCCAATGAAATTTTATGTTTGTGATTTATACAGTCATGGATTTAATGAGCTGGGAGCATTTAAAAAAGCTTATAAATTAGGATTTTTATAAGCTTTTTTAAAAAAAACACTTGACATAACACTATGTTTTACAATATAATTAAGATGAAAAGTAAATAATGCCACTTGCCGATGGGGTGGGATATAAATTATTCGGTTCGTAAATAATGCCACTTGCCGATGGGGTGGGATATAAATTATTCGGTTTGTAAATAATACCCGCCAATTATGGCGGGTTTTTTAGGAGTTATATATGGTATTAATTGCTGGTCAAAGTTATCATTTAAAGGATGATTTTTTTAATTTAGTTAATGATGATAAATTGATGTCTAATAAAGAAAATGGAGGGTACAGACCTCATTTTTGTGCTATTCAGGATAGAACAGATAGTAGCATTTTTTGGATGATTCCTATTTCATCTAAATATGATAAGTATCAGCGTATTTATCAAAGTCAAGTTAATAGGTATGGTAAATGTGATAAAATTGTTTTGGGGAAATTTGCAGGGAAAAACCATGCATTTTTAATCCAAAATGCATTTTGTATTAAAGAGAAATATGTTGACCATGTACATACTGTTGGAGGAATTCCAGTATCTATTCATGCAGGGGTAGTGGCTGAAATAACATCTAAATTAAATAATTGTTTAGCTTTAAAGCAAAGAGGAGTGAATTTATTTTATCCAGATATAGACATGATAAAGAGTAAGATGTAATAATAGAAAATAGGAATTATTCCTATTTTTTTGTTATTTTGTGTTATTATTGTATTATAAAATAATAGGCGGTGTATTATGAATGAAAAAATGACTGTTTTGAATATTCGCATGAGTGTAGATGAAAAACTTGAAATAAAAGAACGTGCTGAACTTTCGGGTCGGACTATTAGTTCTTATGCTCGCGATTTGTTGTTTTCTATTGATAATACAGAAGATGAAAAAGATAATACAAATATAATACAAGAAAAAGATGAGCGTATTTCTGACTTAAAAGAACAGATAGAAGATTATAAAAAACAAATTGAGCAACTACATACTATTATTTTAGCTACTCAAAAAGATAATCAATTGTTATTGGAGCAAAAAGCAAAACGATGGTGGCAAATTTGGAAATAGAAGACGTGTCTTAAAAAGGCACGTCTTCTATTTGTTGTTCGAGTTGTTTATTTTCTTGTTCCTGAAGTTTTCTTTTAAAATCGTCAATTTTTTCAGTGAGAGTAAACTCTCCGCCGGCGTAGAAAAATTCGGGATTTATAAAATACGTTTTTGCTTCTTTGGTTTTTATTATGAGTTCACAATTTTTTAATTTAGTAATTGCTTCTGTTACTTTTCTCTTTGACATTCCAAGTTCTTTAGCAATCTCTTCTTGTAGTGGAACGATTGCTCTATTATCTGCATCAATTTTTGTGAGCAGATAGAACATCACTCGCATATCAAACATAGTCAAACCTTTGTCTTTACTTAGTTCTTCAGCGCCTGCGATTGTTGTTGCAAACCATTTTACATTTTTCACTTGTCCGTATCTAGCCATATGTGAACAAATACCCTCCTTTTTTGTAATAAAACGCACATTTGCCACACTTTATTATACCATAAAACGCAGGTTTGGTCTATTAATTTTATGTAAAAAAATAAAGAAATCTATATATACCAAGGTTTTCAAGCATATCGTGATGCTCCACTTTATATATAGACTTTTTAAAAATTAAGTAGTATAATTAGAGTATCAAGTTAGAAAGGAGTAGATGTTATGCTTAACGGAAACGAATATGTTGTAACAGTCAAAGACAATAAGACTGATGAAGCTTA
Source organism: Streptococcus infantis (assembly GCF_047463315.1). Taxonomy (GTDB): domain Bacteria; phylum Bacillota; class Bacilli; order Lactobacillales; family Streptococcaceae; genus Streptococcus; species Streptococcus infantis_AB. Next base: position 2,459 of record NZ_JASHEB010000013.1, read on the forward strand.
CTTATCGGTCATCGTTGAAAATGTTTCTGATGGAAAAATGGTAAAAAGCATTGTCCAAAATAGCAAAGTTAGTACAGAAGTCAATGAAGAACACGTCAAAAAATTATTGGCTTTTGTTAATGGGACAACTGTTGATGAATTACCAGCAATCGAAGATTTGGCAAGTAAGGTATTAGTTGTAGAAGCAACTAATAAAATCGGAGATGACTACATTGTGGAACTAGATTTTTAAGATTTTTCTTCCGTCGGCTCAATCTAAAAAGCATACTGATCCAAGCGGAAGCGTCAAGGAGAAAAGGCGAAGCCGTACCTTGCGCGAGGCTATCAGTATGCTAGATTGAACAAGCCGAACGGAGAAAATCTAAAATCAATTTCTTCCAGAGGTGGGGTGGAGCGTCCTACGCTCCTCGGGTCTGGGCAGAAGCCCAGAGGGAAAATTAAGGGTTTACATCTAAAAAAAATTGATGTAAAATAAAAATGTCTGTTAGTCTTCGAACAACTAACAGACAACAAAAAAGTCTTACCTAGACCTGGCAGTCAACTCAGTAAGACTCTCACTTTTTTTCGAACAAGACCATTATACCAAAAAAGGCCTTAGTGGGTCAAGTAGGGTGGTTAAATAAAAGTAGAGTGTCTTTTCTAAAGTGTTTGCAGGTCGTGGTAAGCGACACAACATTTTAGAAAGGACATTTTTTATATGTCACAACTCGAAAAATTGAAAGCTCTGCAAAGTCAGAGCAACACAACAAACGCAAGTCTTACGTTGTTTAACAACGTAGTAGTAGTCAATGTCGGAGTTAATCCGACACCGCATTTTCCGAAACTTAAGGATAAGTTTGGAAATAAGGTAAAAGATGAGAACGGCAAAGATAAACGTTCTGAAACGTCTGACGGTCTCACATATACATTTGTGGAGTTTGGCACTGGTAAAATGGTTAAAATTGTTCTATCAGAAGATAGACAATTTGAACTTTTGCAGGCTTACAAGGTCGCTGGTCTTGGCTATGATATCAAGTCAGCAAATATGATTTTCATTGAGCAGAAAGGTCAGATTGCTGACTACTAACTAAGATATTGAGGGTACTGCTGGAACTTGTTTCCAGCAGGTAGCCCCCCTCAATAATCATGGGGGCTACACGTACAAGCAAAAATGCTAGTTAGCCCTTATATATCAACGGTTTAGACCTTATAAAAAACTACACGTATATAGTGAGGAAAAGACATGCAGAAATACAAAATAGACTGGCTGGCTTTTTCGGTATCATTTGAAGATGATGAGCAGACGTTAGACCCTCAACTTTTGAAAATTTTGGGTTATGATTTAGCAGAATTTGATGAAATCCCAGGGCGATTTTTTTACAACTCGGGGGCAACTTATCGAAATTATGTAAACGTCTTTTGGAATGACCCCGAGAAGCCTTGGCACAAAAATTCTAGTCGGACAATGACCGTGGTTTTCACGGGTCAGGGGTCGACTGAATTAGCTGAAAAATGGGATACCGATTGGGTTTCTATTTTTAGAACATTAAAAGAGTACGGTGGAGTAAATTTCACACGGATTGACTTGGCTCTTGATGATTATGATGAGACAGTAAGATTTTCCGATATTGAGAAAAAACTCAATAAAGGGTATTATCGTTCATCTCGTAAGTCCTATAATATCGTTAAGACGTCAGACCAGAACGGAAAATCGCTGGGTCAGACAATTTACATCGGAAACGCTCGGTCGCAAAATGGGAGCCGTGGGAATGTGTATGCCCGTTTTTATGACAAAAAGGCACAATATGAGAGTAAGAACGAACTATTTCCAACCGAAGTCCGAGACCATTGGGCGAGGACTGGGAAAGAAGTTTGGCAACGTTACGAAATCAGCTATTCTAAAAAATACGCTTTGAAAATCATTGATGAGTTTTTACAAGGCGATAAAATCGACAAGATTTTTAAAACGTCGCTTCGTAATCTTCTTGAGATTTTGACCCCGAAACGTGGGGACACGAACAAAAATCGCTGGTATAAAACGAAGTGGTGGGAAAAGTTTTTAGAGTATGATGAGACGATAGACTTTAGTCTTGCAGAACGTGATGTCATGCTGGGCGATTTGCTGGAGTGGTTACGTGTTGCAGTCTTACCCTCTCTTTCTCTGCTTGAAATCATAGGGAATGAGCGAGGTTTTGATATTTACGATTTGCTTCAAAAAGCTGAAAAATCTACTGATTTTTCAAAGAAGCAAAATCGTTTATACGTGAATAGTCAGACCTTATCAGACGAGACCATAAACAAGTATTTGAGCGAGTTCTTAGGGGGTGGTAAATAATGGCTACCACGTATAAAAAGAACCCTCAAAACGTTTATAAAGTGCCTTTCTATTCGCAATTTTGGACGTGGTGGGCTTTGGTTTTAGCTTTGGCCATTCTGTCCTTGTTGCTGGGGCTGGTTGTATCGATTAAACTTGTTCAAATTGTTTTGTGGTCGCTGGTCGCTATATTGACGATTTGGCGAGCGTATTCGCTGACAAAGTCAGTGATCAAAGCGAAGACAATCGGAAAATATATCACGCAGAAAAAGGCAGAAAAGGCAGTCACTAAGAGCTTATTGGCGACTATGTCAGTTAATCGGCTACAAGATACTCCCTTTATCTCAGTTCCCAGCGTGGCGGTATGCGATAGCAGACCGTCACACATCAGCGTAGAAGTCGAGAAATTGGCTGGTATGTATGATGTCGATAAACTCGCAGAGGATATCAATTCCAGCTTTAGAGGAAAGCTGGGAGCCTATGCGGTCACGTCTGCAATGATAACAACAGACGGACTGTTTTATAAATTTGTACTCGAAGACGTAGCAACAGATAAAACTTGGCGACCAGCGACCCTCGAAGATATAAAGGCTGAAAAGTATATCATCAAGTTACAAGAGGGGCTAGAGGTTAACCTTTCAGAAAGAGCCCATATAGCCGTATGGGGTCGAACTGGAAGCAAAAAAACAACTGTCCTTTTTGGAATAATACTCCAGCTTTTCAGCATGGGCGCAGATGTTCGCTTCATCGATGGAAAAGATGAA
>NZ_JASHEB010000014.1:0-2500 GCF_047463315.1 Streptococcus infantis
CGAATGATTTCCAACCATTCTGAGGGAACCTTTGGGCGCCTCCGTTACCTTTTAGGAGGCGACCGCCCCAGTCAAACTGCCCGTCAGACACTGTCTCCGATAGGGATCACCTATCCGGGTTAGAGTGGCCATAACACAAGGGTAGTATCCCAACATCGTCTCCTTCGAAACTGGCGTCCCGATCTCATAGACTCCTACCTATCCTGTACATGTGGTACAGACACTCAATATCAAACTGCAGTAAAGCTCCATGGGGTCTTTCCGTCCTGTCGCGGGTAACCTGCATCTTCACAGGTACTAAAATTTCACCGAGTCTCTCGTTGAGACAGTGCCCAAATCATTACGCCTTTCGTGCGGGTCGGAACTTACCCGACAAGGAATTTCGCTACCTTAGGACCGTTATAGTTACGGCCGCCGTTTACTGGGGCTTCAATTCATACCTTCGCTTGCGCTAAGCACTCCTCTTAACCTTCCAGCACCGGGCAGGCGTCACCCCCTATACATCATCTTACGATTTAGCAGAGAGCTGTGTTTTTGATAAACAGTTGCTTGGGCCTATTCACTGCGGCTGACTTAAAGTCAGCACCCCTTCTCCCGAAGTTACGGGGTCATTTTGCCGAGTTCCTTAACGAGAGTTCTCTCGCTCACCTGAGGCTACTCGCCTCGACTACCTGTGTCGGTTTGCGGTACGGGTAGAGTATGTTTAAACGCTAGAAGCTTTTCTTGGCAGTGTGACGTCACTAACTTCGCTACTAAACTTCGCTCCCCATCACAGCTCAATGTTATAGAACTAAGCATTTAACTCAATTCACACCTCACTGCTTAGACAGACACTTCCAATCGTCTGCTTTAGTTAGCCTACTGCGTCCCTCCATCACTACATACTCTAGTACAGGAATATCAACCTGTTGTCCATCGGATACACCTTTCGGTCTCTCCTTAGGTCCCGACTAACCCAGGGCGGACGAGCCTTCCCCTGGAAACCTTAGTCTTACGGTGGACAGGATTCTCACCTGTCTTTCGCTACTCATACCGGCATTCTCACTTCTATGCGTTCCAGCGCTCCTCACGGTACACCTTCGCCACACATAGAACGCTCTCCTACCATACCTATAAAGGTATCCACAGCTTCGGTAAATTGTTTTAGCCCCGGTACATTTTCGGCGCAGGGTCACTCGACTAGTGAGCTATTACGCACTCTTTGAATGAATAGCTGCTTCTAAGCTAACATCCTAGTTGTCTGTGCAACCCCACATCCTTTTCCACTTAACAATTATTTTGGGACCTTAGCTGGTGGTCTGGGCTGTTTCCCTTTCGACTACGGATCTTAGCACTCGCAGTCTGACTGCCGACCATAATTCATTGGCATTCGGAGTTTATCTGAGATTGGTAATCCGGGATGGACCCCTCACCCAAACAGTGCTCTACCTCCAAGAATCTTGATGTCGACGCTAGCCCTAAAGCTATTTCGGAGAGAACCAGCTATCTCCAAGTTCGTTTGGAATTTCTCCGCTACCCACAAGTCATCCAAGCACTTTTCAACGTGCCCTGGTTCGGTCCTCCAGTGCGTCTTACCGCACCTTCAACCTGCTCATGGGTAGGTCACATGGTTTCGGGTCTACGACATAATACTAAGGCGCCCTATTCAGACTCGGTTTCCCTACGGCTCCGTCTCTTCAACTTAACCTCGCATCATATCGTAACTCGCCGGTTCATTCTACAAAAGGCACGCTCTCACCCATTAACGGGCTCGAACTTGTTGTAGGCACACGGTTTCAGGTTCTATTTCACTCCCCTCCCGGGGTGCTTTTCACCTTTCCCTCACGGTACTGGTTCACTATCGGTCACTAGGGAGTATTTAGGGTTGAGAGATGGTCCTCCCAGATTCCGACGGGATTTCACGTGTCCCGCCGTACTCAGGATACTGCTAGGTACAAAGACTATTTAAAATACGAGGCTCTCACTCTCTTTGGCTGATTTTCCCAAACCATTCTTCTATAATCTTTGAGTCCACATTGCAGTCCTACAACCCCGAAGAGTAAACTCTTCGGTTTGCCCTCCTGCCGTTTCGCTCGCCGCTACTAAGGCAATCGCTTTTGCTTTCTCTTCCTGCAGCTACTTAGATGTTTCAGTTCACTGCGTCTTCCTCCTCATATCCTTAACAGATATGGGTAACAGGTAGTACCTGTTGGGTTCCCCCATTCGGAAATCCCTGGATCATCGCTTACTTACAGCTACCCAAGGCATATCGTCGTTTGTCACGTCCTTCTTCGGCTCCTAGTGCCAAGGCATCCACCGTGCGCCCTTATTAACTTAACCTTATTTTTTGACCTTTCAGTCATAAACTCTTATTAATACTACAGCGTTTTCGGTTTATTTTCTTGTTACTATTTGATATAGATATTCAATTTTCAATGTGCATTACTTGGTGATCTCTCACCAATGGAGCCTAGCGGGATCGAACCGCTGACCTCCTGCGTGCAAAGCAGGCGCTCTCCCA
>NZ_JASHEB010000015.1:0-1126 GCF_047463315.1 Streptococcus infantis
ACAACCCACGCCACCCACCACCCCCCCCCCCACCCCCCCCCCACACCAACCCCCACGTCTATTAATGACACGGCGACCATCTAGAAATACACCCTGAAATTCTTCGGCATCTTCATATTTTTATAAGAGACATCCCCAAATACCACATTTAATACCACATCAAATACCACACCAATACCACAAAAAATTAGTCTTATAAAAAATAGGGTTTTACTTACTAACTAAGCAAAAACCCTAAGCACCTATTTCCTCCGACTATTATCCGAAACATCTGACTATAAACACTGAAAAAATTAGTCGTTACAAAAACTCATATTCCCTTATAAACTAAGCGAAATCCCTATACATATGTCTCCTATGACTATGTTCCAGACTCCTCTAAGCTTTTTCCAGTCCTCCAGAATAAAATAGACTTCCGAGAAAACAAATTTAGATTTCCGAATACTATAACTCAGTTTTCCGAAAGAAGAATTTAGACTTCCGAATGCTATTTTTAATTCCTCTGACTATATTCGGGGTTCGCTTTGGCTAACAAGCATATCATAGGCAGTCTACTCGTCAAGTTCCGTCGCTCCTTAAATGCTCCCTCCGTGCTCCGCACTCCAGTCCGCTTTACCGCTCCTACTCTTGACTAGCAGATACTCTGCCTATGATGTTTTAACGCTTGCCAAACCAAACTCCTTTCTTGAACCCCTATAGCTTCGTCTCTTGGCTTAGTTTTCTTATCTTGCTTAGCTCATTCTGAACTGTCTTCAATGCTCCTGTATAGCCCATATCAGCCTTTAAACGCTCATACAAGGCTTTCCCTGTCATTTTATCATTCCTCGCTATAAAATCCCTCTGGTGGGCTGTCAGAGCCTCTGGACGCCCTCTATGACCATTAAACCATTTCAAATATCTACCAGCCCAAGGATTTCTCTTGACCAAGTATTTATATTCTTCTGGGAAATCCTCTGCCAACTCCTTGGCAACTTCCCTTAGATTTTCACGAAAACCATCGGGGTCTTGTTCCTTTGCAAAATCAAACAACACCCTAAAGGCTTCGAACTCCTCCCACTCGCTCTCGAATTGGCAGGAGAGCTTCCAGCATCCGTTGTAAAGCTAGGCAATGTCCTATTTGGAGACT
>NZ_JASHEB010000017.1:0-711 GCF_047463315.1 Streptococcus infantis
AAAAAACAAATCAAACTAGTTGACAAGATTGTAAAAGTCGGTATAATAGAAAGAGTTGACAAGCTCACGGTCCGTTGGTCAAGGGGTTAAGACACCGCCTTTTCACGGCGGTAACACGGGTTCGAATCCCGTACGGACTATGGGTGTATTGCAGTAGAAGTTGAAAAAAATTTGAAAAAGTTATTGACAACAATTAGATGCTGTGATATACTAATATAGTTGTCGCTTGAGAGAATGAGTGACAAAGACCTTTGAAAACTGAACAAGACGAACCAATGTGCAGGGCACTATAACTTAAGGTTATAGTACTGAACAATGAAAAAAACAATAAATCTGTCAGTGACAGAAATGAGTGAGAACTCAAACTTTTAATGAGAGTTTGATCCTGGCTCAGGACGAACGCTGGCGGCGTGCCTAATACATGCAAGTAGAACGCTGAAGGAGGAGCTTGCTTCTCTGGATGAGTTGCGAACGGGTGAGTAACGCGTAGGTAACCTGCCTGGTAGCGGGGGATAACTATTGGAAACGATAGCTAATACCGCATAACAGTAGATATCGCATGATGACTGCTTAAAAGGTGCAACTGCACCACTACCAGATGGACCTGCGTTGTATTAGCTAGTTGGTGAGGTAACGGCTCACCAAGGCAACGATACATAGCCGACCTGAGAGGGTGATCGGCCACACTGGGACTGAGACACGGCCCAGACT
>NZ_JASHEB010000018.1:0-710 GCF_047463315.1 Streptococcus infantis
GGTTTAGCTATTTTTGATACGCGTTTAATCAAGCAATCTCTAGAGGTTTTATTTACTCAAGTATTGGTCAGTTTGCTTGTCTCGACTCTGTATTTCTGGATTTCTCCCTTATCTTATGCAAGTAGCGAGTTGATTGCACGAACCTCTCCAACCATTTGGGATGTTCTTATTGCTATTGCGGGTGGGATAGCAGGTTTCATTGGTTCAAGGAAAAAAGAAGCAAACAATATCGTACCAGGAGTAGCCATCGCAACAGCTCTGATGCCACCTATCTGCACTGCAGGATATGGTTTAGCTAATGGGAATGTACGATTTTTATTTGGGGCTCTTTATCTTTTCTTGATCAACTGTGTCTTTATCATGCTCATCAACATTGTTGGAACAAGAATGTTGATGAGAAAATCTCCCTTAAGTTCATTTAAAGAGCTAAATATTAAAATGAGAATTGGGTTGATCTCCTTGATTGTATTATTGGTTCTTCCAGCCAGCTATTCAGCAGTCACTCTGACGATGGATCAAGCAAGAAAAGAAGGGATCAAACAATTTGTAGGCAAAGAGTTCGCCAATCATACGATCATTAATCAAGTCTACAAGTCAAGTAGCAATGAATTAGTCTTGACAGTTGTTGGAGATCCGATTTCAGAAGAAGAATTAGAAACCATTAGCCAAAAGCAAGCCTCTTACGGTATTCAATCTGTTCAATTGAAAGT
>NZ_JASHEB010000019.1:0-527 GCF_047463315.1 Streptococcus infantis
CGGAAGTAGTTGGGGGTTGCCCCCTGTGAGATATGGAAGTCGCTTAGCTCGAGGGAGTTTAGCTCAGCTGGGAGAGCATCTGCCTTACAAGCAGAGGGTCAGCGGTTCGATCCCGTTAACTCCCATATAAGCGGGTGTAGTTTAGTGGTAAAACTACAGCCTTCCAAGCTGTTGTCGCGAGTTCGATTCTCGTCACCCGCTTTGAACTTTGTTCAAGTACCAAGTTTTTTACTTGGGCGCGTAGCTCAGGTGGTTAGAGCGCACGCCTGATAAGCGTGAGGTCGGTGGTTCGAGTCCACTCGTGCCCATTTTTTATAAATATGGTCCGTTGGTCAAGGGGTTAAGACACCGCCTTTTCACGGCGGTAACACGGGTTCGAATCCCGTACGGACTATTTTGTTGGAGGATTACCCAAGTCCGGCTGAAGGGAACGGTCTTGAAAACCGTCAGGCGTGTAAAAGCGTGCGTGGGTTCGAATCCCACATCCTCCTTTATTTATTATTAACGCGGGATGGAGCAGCTCGGTA